>JBBDSU010000020.1:94305-144271 GCA_040904825.1 Nitriliruptoraceae bacterium
GCGCCCCCCCCCCCCCGGCCGCGGCCGGGCTCAGGGTTGTTCCTGATCTTCCGGCAGATGCGGCTGGCCTGGACGTTGCCGATGGAGACGGCGATCATCCTCAACCACCAGTCGAACGCGATGAAGTCGCCAGCGCGGACAGGGGTGATGATCGAGGCCAGGCCTCTGGCTCTGGATCCACGGGCGATGAACGCACCGATGAGCACCGTCGGTTTGACGCGCCTCAACCCAGCCATGGGCCACCTGACGGCGAAGCGGGGCCGGTTTCCCGCACTGCGGCAGGCGTATCAGGGCCTCGGACTACTCATCGCCTCGGCGGACAACGGGCTGCGTTCGCGACCGAATGGTGATGCCCGCGTGATGACGTCGCTGCGGGCCATCCCCGCAGCGCGAGCAGCGTCGCCGTGGAAAGCCCCGTGTCGGGACAACGCCGCGAACGATGTCCGTGTCGGGTTGTCACGGCGCCCGGGCAACGGTGGTGCCGTGTTATCGCTGTGTTCAACCGCTTGAGGTTGTCAGGCGATGATTGCTCATAGGCGCTGGTTGGCTCGTCGCATGCAACGAGGCAGTTGTCGTCTCCAGCCTGGACGGGGGAGTATGTTGTTTCTTAGCATGGAAAGATCTTCCTTGGTTGTTCCGGGCCTGGAGTCTTGAGGGGCATGCATGCCGCTTGACCGCGAATTGACGCGTCGGGTACGCCGTCTGGACGAGTACGAACTGAGGCGCTTGATGATCCTGGTCAGAGGTCTGTTGGTACACGCCGATGGTCCCCCCGAAGCGGATCAAGACCTGCCGGTCGATGTCACCTACCGCCAGCGTCATATCCGTTGCGGCAAGCCGAATTGCAAGGGATGTCCTCACGGCCCCTACTGGTATGCGACTTGGCAGCAAGGTGGCAGGACGCGCACCAGTTATGTCGGTCGTCATCTGCCGGGTGAAGAGCCTGAGGTCGTCGTTCCAGATCTTCCTTCCCAGCCAGACCGACGGAGGCGCGGGTGAATACGTTCGATCCCGACATCTTGCAGCGTGTTTTCAAGGCCTATGACGTCCGCGGGCTTGTCGATGGCGAACTGACGAGCGAACTGGTGCAGGAAATTGGCGCCGCCTGCGGCCAGGTGCTTGCGGATCGCACGGGACGGTTCGTCGTCGGGCGCGATATGAGACCGACGTCGCCGATGCTGGCCGCCGCATTCGCAGAAGGCCTCAATGAGGTTGGGGTGGACGTGGTCGATGTGGGATTGGTCTCCACGGATCAGTTGTATTTCGCCTCTGGGATGCTGGATGCGCCAGGAGCGATGTTCACGGCGAGCCACAACCCAGCGGCCTACAACGGCATCAAGTTGTGTCGTCGCCAAGCGGCGCCTGTGGCGATCGACACAGGGCTGGCCGCAGTTCGGGACGCGATCGGTCATGTTCAGCCAGCGTCGCGGCGTGGGCAGACACAGGTGCGCAATGTCGACGCCGAGTTCGGCAACCACGTGCGGTCGTTCATCGATGCGACGGGAGTTGGCGGCGTGCGTGTCGTCGTTGACGCGGGCAACGGGATGGCCGGTCATGTCTGGCCGTTGGTATCAGAAGGGCTGGGGCTGCACACCTCGCCCCTGTTCTTCGAGCTTGACGGCACGTTTCCCAATCATCCCGCGAATCCGCTTGATCCCGACAATTTGATCGATCTGTCGCATGCTCTGGAGCAAGGCGAGCATGATCTTGGCCTGGCGTTCGATGGCGATGCTGATCGCGTCTTTGCCCTCGACGAACGGGGTGCGCCCGTGTCGGCGTCCATCGTCGGCGCCATTGTCGCTGAGCGGATGCTTGAGCGGCAGCCCGGCGGGGTCGTGCTGCACAACCTGATTTGTTCCCGCACGGTGCCCGAGCGCATCGTGCAAGCCGGGGGCACCGCTATCAGAACCCGGGTTGGCCATTCCTACATCAAAGCGTTGATGGCTGAGACTGACGCAGTCATGGCTATCGAGCATTCGGGTCATTACTACTACCGGGATCACTACCGGGCCGATTCGGGGGTTATTACTGCGCTGCTGCTGATCGAAGCGCTGGCTGTCGCTGATGTCCCGATGTCTGAACTCGCTGCCCGCTACGTTGGCTACCACGCTTCTGGTGAGCTC
Organism: Nitriliruptoraceae bacterium; assembly: GCA_040904825.1. GTDB lineage: Bacteria > Actinomycetota > Nitriliruptoria > Nitriliruptorales > Nitriliruptoraceae > JBBDSU01. The sequence goes on from JBBDSU010000020.1 coordinate 96,429, forward strand.
AATATTGAAGTGGACGACCAGGATGTTCTGCGTGAACGTGTCGCTCAGGCCTTCGCGTCACGCGGCGATCTCGATGATCTTGACGGACTGACCGTTGATCTGGGTGAAGCGTGGTTCAATCTTCGCTCAAGCAACACTGAACCATTGGTGAGGCTGAACGCCGAAGCTCGCGACGACGCGACGCTTCAAGCCCTCGTCGATGAGGTGATGGCGCTCTTACCACGATGAACGAAAGGCGCAGACATGGCGCTCGACCAGCGGCTCATCGACATCCTGGTGTGCCCAGCGTGCCGCGCCGGCGTCCAGTACAAGGACCGGAGGAAGGTCATCGTCTGTGACGGGTGCTCGCGGCAATATCCGGTGCGGGAACACATTCCCATCATGCTGCTCGACGACGATGAATGAGCGTGTCGCCGCAAGGGGTTAGCGACAGCTGCCCGGCAGGGGACATGGGGGCGGTCCCGGGGATGTACGAGGGACGTACGTGGGATCTCCGCGGGATGTGAAGTGAGCAGGTTCTCAGGGGTTCTCGGCGGCAATGGGGAAAGCTATGGGGGACCGCGTGCCGATCGCGCACCGACTGGGGCAGGGCATCATCGAGTTGCTCGCACCTGAACGGTGTTTGGGGTGTCGTCGGCGGGCGTCGCCACCCTGGTGCGTCCCCTGTGCTGGACAGGTAGGAGCGGTGCCTTCGCCCTGTCGTCGTTGCGCGGGGAGTCAGGTTGCCGGCCACCGCTGTTGGCCGGCAACCTCACCGGTTGACAGGACGGTGGCAGCCTTCGACTACACCGGACCTGTAGCAGCTGCGATTCGTACGGCAAAGCTCGGTGGTGCGTGGTCGGGCTGGCAGGCAATGGGCTCCCAGCTCGCTGAAGTCGCGGCTGCTGTGACCCTTGACGCGGATGTCGTGACCTGGGTGACGACGTCGCGTCGCCGCGCCCAGCGGCGGGGCTTCGACCACGCGCAGTTGCTGGCCGATGCTGTGGGGCGCGTGTTGGACCTGCCATGCGTTCGACTGTTGGACGTGATGGAAGGACGCCGGGCTGACGCCTTCAGGGTCACCAAACAGCTTCGCTTGCCCGGGACTCACGTGCTCTTGGTGGATGACGTCTTGACCACGGGGGTGACAGCATCCGGCGCCGCGCAGGCATTGAAATCTGCCGGTGCAGGCACGGTCACGCTCGGGGTTGTCGCACGAGCAGGTCGTCACGACCTGCATGTGGCAGGTGTGCCCGGGTGATCGTTGCAAGGCTGGATCGACGGCCACTCCATGGATGCCGATTGCGAGTGCCACCGGATGGAGCTAATTCGGCCCCATGCCGACATCGCGATGCTACGGTCGATGGTGGCTGGGGATCGTCTTCCCCGTAGCGCTGGCGGCCTCAGTCGGGCATTGCGCCGCGCGCCGTTGCGGCGCAATGGAGCGGCGCGCCGAGGTCCTGCGCGCCGCCCGAACGGGATCGGCGGATCGTTTCAGATCCGTGCCGCGTCCGGCCGGGGCGCGGATGGCCACCGTGGAGGCGCCATGCGCATCATCGTCAATGGGAGACATTTCGACGTCAACGATCAAATTCGCGATGAGGCCGTGACCAAACTGTCACGAGTCCGCAGGTTGTTTGATCATTTCACCGACATGGACATTGTCATCAGTCATGAGCCGCATCGACGAGCCACCGATCGGGTGTGCTGCGAGGTTGTCCTCCAGGCCAAAGGAACGTCGCTGACCGCCTCGGCATACGGGGCCGACGTGCATGCTGCGATCGACCGGGCGGAAGCCAAGATCACCCGGCAGGTCCGCAAACTCAAGACTCGCCGGATTCAGCGCCCACGACTGGTAGCTGCGGGAACAAGCCGATCTGTGCGTCACGCTTGACGGCCACACCGGCAACTGCGTGGGCACAGTCGAATACGGCCACGTGGCGATCCGATTCCCTGGCGTACCATCGGCGCTAAAGCGTGACCGACGGTTGCGCGCTGTGTGAGGGAAGCGGAATCCATGAGTGTGCTCGACAAAATCCTGCGCGCTGGCGAAGGTCGGCAGGCCAAGACGCTGCAGGTCGTCGTCGACGCTGTCAAGGCGCGCGCTGACGAATTCGCCGCGTTGTCTGATGATGAGTTGCGCGGCCAGACCGCCATGTTCAAGGCGCGCCTGGAGGCGGGCGAAACCCTCGAGCAGTTGCAGTTCGACGTCTTTGCTGCTGTCAGAGAAGCGGCGTGGCGCGTGCTGGGGGAGCGCCCCTACGACGTCCAGGTGTTCGGAGGGGCAGCGCTGCATGCCGGCAACATCGCTGAAATGAAGACCGGTGAGGGAAAGACTCTGACCTCGACGATGCCAGTGTTCCTCAACGCCTTGACCGGACGAGGCGTGCATATTGTTACCGTCAACGAGTATCTGGCCAAGCGTGACGCCGACTGGATGGGTCGGGTGCATCGCTTCATGGGCCTGGAGGTCGGGGTGGTCCATTCGGGCCAGACCAAAGACGACAAACGAGCCGCCTACCGAGCAGACATCACCTACGGGACGAACAACGAATTCGGGTTCGACTATCTGCGCGACAACATGGCGTGGGACAAAGCATCGCAGGTGCAACGGGGCCACTACATGGCTCTGGTGGACGAAGTCGACTCGATTCTGGTCGACGAAGCCCGGACACCGTTGATTATTTCGGGCCCGACGGCCCAGTTGGGCGATCTGTACGCCATCTTCGCTCGACGAGTTGTTCCCAACATGGAGCGCGGCGTTGAGGGAGACGGGCCCGGCGAGGGCACTGGCGACTATCTCGTCGACGAAGCCAAACGCACCGTGGCTGTCACCGAGCTGGGTGTGGCCAAGGTCGAGAAGTTGCTGGGAGTGGACAACCTGTACGAACAGGTCAACACGCCGCTCATCCATCACCTTCAGAATGCACTCAGAGCGCGCGATCTGTATCGCAAGGACCGCGAGTACATCGTGGTCGACGGGGAAGTAAAGATCGTCGACGAGAACACCGGCCGTGTGCTGGAGGGACGTCGATATTCCGAAGGCCTGCACCAGGCGATCGAGGCCAAAGAGGGCGTCAAGGTCAAGGAAGAGAATCAGACCCTGGCGACCATCACGCTGCAGAACTACTACCGCACCTACGAAAAGCTCGCCGGCATGACCGGTACCGCCAAGACAGAAGAGGTCGAGTTCCTCGAGATCTACTCCCTGGGTGTCGTAGAAGTTCCGACGAACCGTCCGGTGGTCCGTGACGACGCCGCGGACCTCATCTACAAGTCTGAGGACGCGAAGTTCGAGGCGGTGGCCGAGGAGATCAGCGAGCGACACGCAGCGGGCCAGCCCATGCTCATCGGTACGACATCGGTCGAAAAGTCTGAGCGACTAGCGCGCCAGTTGACCCGCATGGGCATCGCACACGAGGTGCTCAATGCCAAGAACCATGCCCGGGAGGCCGAGATCGTCTCGCAGGCTGGGCGCCTGGGTGCTGTGACCGTGTCGACCAACATGGCGGGGCGAGGCACGGACATCGTTCTCGGTGGAAATCCCGAGGAAATGGCCCGGGCAGACGCCCGCAAGCTTGGTGACGTCAGCGAGGAGCGTCGCGAGAAGGCGTTCGCAGCTGCGTTGGAAAAGTACGCAGCGATCTGTGCGGAGGAGGGCGCCAAGGTCAAGGAGCTCGGTGGCCTGTATGTGCTGGGCACTGAGCGCCATGAGTCTCGACGGATCGACAACCAGTTGCGAGGCCGGTCGGGTCGTCAAGGGGACCCCGGCGGCAGTCGCTTCTTCCTGTCGCTGCAAGACGATCTGATGCGCTTGTTCAATGCTGCCGCGGTTGATCGGATCATGACGCGGTTGCGAATTCCCGACGACATGCCGATCGAGCACAAATGGGTGACCAAAGCCGTCGCCAACGCGCAGCGGCAGGTCGAGTCGCTCAACTTCGACCGACGCAAGAACGTGCTCAAGTACGACGACGTGCTCAACGAGCAGCGCAAAGTTGTCTATGGCCAACGCCAGCGGCTCATCGAGGGTGACCCGGACGCTGTCGAGGCGCTGGCGGCCGACTATCGCAACGACACCGTCGAGGCACTGGTCGACGAGCACTGCCCTCAAGGGGTCTTCCCCGAGGAATGGGACCTCGACGGACTGGCAACCAGGGTTGAGCAGATCTGGGACCACACCTTCGATTTCTCATCAATCGACCTTGAGGCGATCGAATCCGCGGACTTGGTGGATGCACTACAGGCTGATGGCGCGACGGCGTATGAACAGCGCATCTCATCTATCGGTGGCCCGGATGTCATGCGTGAGGTTGAGCGGCGTGTCATTCTGTCGATCGTCGACCGCAAGTGGCGCGAGCACCTGTATGAAATGGACGCGTTGCGCGATGGCATCGGACTGCGGGCGGTGGGGCAGCGGGATCCGTTGACCGAATATCAGCGGGAGGCCTACGACTCCTTCGTGGCCATGATGGGCGGAGTGAAGGAAGAGGCAGTCACCTACTTCTTCCGTGTTCCGATCACCGTCGCTGAGCCACCCCCGATCACCGACGGTGAGTCACCGCCGGTCGACGCCCCCGCAGTGGCCGGAGCTGACGGCCCGGTCGACGCTCAGGAGCAAGTTGCCGCAGCGATCCCGCTTGGTGCGCCAGCCGATCAGCGGCTGACCTACCAAGCCGCTGCTCCGGGTGGGGCCAGTAGCGCCCCCGCGGCGACCGATGGGCAAGGTCGGCAGGTTGAGCGGCGGCAGGACGGCACCACCGTGCGACGGGTGTCAGCAGGAGCGACCTACACGGCTGAAGGCAAGGTCGGGCGCAACGATCCGTGTCACTGTGGCAGCGGACAGAAATTCAAGCGCTGCCACGGAGCCTGAGCCCGCTGTGTTCCGCGGCGAGCACCTGGTCCATCCGAGCGATCTCCTCAGGTTCGAGCAGGTCGTCAAACGCATCACGAGCTCGGATCGCTTGCCGGCTCGACGCCGTTCGTGCGGCAGGAAGCCCGGATTCCGGTGCCGTCATTTCCACGGCGCGCCATGATCCCGCGTGGATCTCAAGGCGGACAGCCACGGCAGTGACACGCTGGCCCACTGTGACGAGGACGACGGCCTCGCAGGCATCGGATCGGAGTTGTTGGCTGGTGACGGTACGGATGCGTGGAGTCGGACCTCGACGTTGGCGGGCTGCGGGCGAGACCTGGGCTGTCAGACGCAGCCGCAACGCCGGTGAGAGCAGGGCGTCGATCTGCCCCATGGGACGCATGCCGTCGCGCACATCCATCCACGCTGCGACCAAGAGTTGGGCAAGCCGTGCGGGATCGGGAGTTCGGGACCCGCGCGGGTCTCGTGGCGGACGAGCATGCTCTGGTTGACGGGCGTCAAGATGCCGACGCTGACCGCTGGTTGATTGCGCGGGAGACGAACTCATCGGCCTGCCTCGGCCTGCGGTGCGTGCCCTGTCGACGCGTGCCCGTTGCGCGGCGTTGTGGTGGGGATTGAGGTCCACGCTGGGTCGTCGAGGTGCGACGAGCCTGCCACGACAAATCGATCGCGAGCCCGATACAGCATGATCTGGCCATCAACCGGTTGGCCGGCGTGTGTTCGCCCTTGGATGTGAGCGAGCCATGGCCAGCCATCGGATCGGTGGAGCTCGACCAGCTGCACGTCGGTGTAGCCAGCATGCCGGAGCGCTTCGACAGCGCGCTGTTGCGCATCTGGGTCTTCGACAAGGTGCGAAACCGGTGGTGTCACGTCCCATTGAGGTTCGGGCAGCCACCATGGCACTCCAGCTGGGCGAGGAACTCCACGCACCGACATCGGGACCGCGACACGTCTGACGTCTGCCGTCAACGCTTCGGGCGGACCGCCGATGACGATTGCAATGAGAGCAATGACTGCGATGTCGTTGTCGTATGCCTCGATCGCCTCGACAGCTAGGTGTTCGACGTACCAGGAGTCACCGGCAGGTTCGAGACCGTTGATGCCGAGTTGCGGATCGATGCCGGTGATCCACGCACGTGCGATGGCGGTTGCGGCAGCTCCGGCTGCTTGGTGGACCGCACTGGTCGGCGCCACTGGCCCCGTTGAAGTCGGCGGCCACGCATCTGAGGGATGAACGTGCGTCGTGTGCATGTCGGTGTGGCTGTCACCCGGAGAATCGACTGCTCCGTTGGCAGGATCAGCGGCAGCATCGGTCGCCCACAACGGTCCCGACGGCGATATCGCGGCACTGCGGTCGTCATCACCGGACCGTGCGACTACCAATGCCACCACGATCCAGGGCAGCACGGCGATGGCTATCACGAACGGTTTCGGTGTCGGACGCCTGGTGTGATCGTTGTCTGGCCATGGTTCGTCATGCATCGCGGTCCCCCATATGAGCGGCTTGTTGTTGCCGCGTCCCATAATGTGACTATACCTTTCAAGTCATTTCATGCAATCCCAATATCTCTCCACCTGTGGTCGTGAGCGTGGGACCGTGCAGGTCAGCTGCATTGGCGCCGTTACGCTGTCGCTTCGCAGGATGAACAGGGGTGTGACGCGTGCCGGTGACCGATTGCCCAGTTTCGTGACGTCGTCATCGACCCGGCGAGATCTGACTGACGACGAACGGCGTCGCCGATTTGACGAAGAAGCGCTGCCATACCTTGATCGGCTCTACTCCGCTGCGGTGCGCTATACCCGTAACCCCGTCACGGCTGAAGACCTGGTCCAAGAGGCGATGGTCAAGGCGTTTCGCTCCTTTCATCAATATGAGCCCGGCACGAATCTGCGGGCATGGCTCTATCGTGTGTTGCACACGACCTTTATCTCGACCTACCGGCGTGAAGGCCGACGCCCGGCCGAATCGCTGCAGGACGACATCGACGAGTTCTCGCTGTACGACGATGTCCGTCGCAGTGGATTCGACCCGGTCGCATCCGCAGTGCTGGATGGGCTGATGGCAGATGAGGTCAAGGATGCGCTGGCTGAGCTCCCTGAGAGTTTCCGGCTCGCCGTGTACTACGCAGACGTAGAAGGGTTTAGCTACAAAGAAATCGCCGACATCGTTGACGTGCCGATCGGGACGGTGATGTCGCGACTCCATCGCGGACGTCGCGCGCTGCAGAAGTCGTTGGCCGACTATGCGCGAGCGCGGGGGCTGTTGAATGACGACGTGGAGGTGGCCGGATGAATACCGACGGCAAATGCGTGGACGGTGCCACGTGCCAGGAGGCTCTCGTTCAACTCGAGGCCTACCTCGATGGGGAATTGCCCGGCGAGCAGTTGGAGGAAATCCGCGAGCACCTCGCTGCGTGTTACCCGTGCACCGGTCGTGCATCGTTTGATGAGCAACTGCGCGCGATCGTGCGCAGGGACTGCGTCGAAGACGCGCCAGCGAGTCTCCTTGATCGCATTCAGCGCGTATTGGCTGATGACATTGATACCACCACAGACCGTGGACAAGGATCTCTTCATGGTTGATCATCCCGTCTTGGTGACCGGCGCTGCCGGGTTCATCGGCTCGAACCTGGTATCACGATTGCTTGAGGACGGTCGCCGCGTCATCGGTGTCGATGATCTGTCCTCGGGTTCGCTGGCCAATTTGGCCGTCGCGCGGGATCGGCATCCAGGCCAGTTCGAGTTCACCCGTATGGATGTCCGCAGCGGTGGGCTTGTTCCTTTGATGGACAAGACCCGTCCCGGTGTGGTGGTGCACCTCGCGGCGCAAGTTGACGTGCGCCGTTCGGTGGAGGATCCGGCGACCGACGCGTCTATCAATGTGCTCGGCACAATTGCTGTACTCGATGCGGCCGTGCGAGCTGAGGTTCGCAAAGTTGTCTACGCCGGGTCGATTGGTTCCTACGGCGAGCCACCCGAGGAAATCCTGCCGATCGACGAGAGCTTCGATGCCCCCGCACTTTCTCCCTACGGGGTATCCAAGCGTGTGCCGATCGAGTACCTGGCGACGTGGCGCGAATTGTTCGGACTGGAGTCAACGATCTTGACGTTTTCCAACGTCTACGGCCCGCATCAGTCGGCTACGGGTGAGGGAGGAGTTGTCGCTGTGTTCGCTGATCGGATGCTTGCAGGCCAGCCCTGCACGATTTTTGGGGATGGTCAGCAGACGCGCGATTTCGTCTTCGTCGATGATGTGGTTCACGCCCTGGTGCTGGCGACTGAACGCGGTGACGGAGACCGCTACCTGATCGGAACCGCGGAAAGGACACCGATCGTGCAGCTGTTTAGGGCGCTGGCCGCTGCGACGGGCTATCGCCATGAGCCCGTGTGGGGACCGGAACGTCCCGGTGAAATTCGCCACAGCAGCGTGGACGCGAGCAAGGCTCGCCGCGACTTGGGGTGGAAGCCATGGACACCCTTGGAAGAAGGCTTGGCGTCGACACTTGAGTGGGCTGCACAAAAGGCGAGCCGATGAGCGATGCGCAGGGGATCGGGGCCAACCTTCGTCGGGTGCGGCGAGATCTGGGGTGGTCGTTGGCCGATGTCGAACGGAACTCCGAAGGCAGTTTCACGGCGGTGGTGGTGGGCTCGTATGAGCGGGGAGATCGCAACATCACCGCAGTGCGAATGCTTGAGTTGGCCGGGCTGTATGGGTTGACCCCAGCCCAGGTCCTAGATGCTGCAGCATCTGCAACTACGGCTATCGCACCTGTCGGGGAAGACGCGGTGACCCTCGACCTCGAACGTCTGCGCCTGCTGGCAGCTGGCGAGGAAGCATGGCGTGATGTCGATCGATTCGCGAGCAGCGTCATTGCCCGCCGCGGTGACTTCAATGGCGCATGGTTGTCGGTGCGCGAGGAAGATATCCAGACGCTGGCAGCGGCCCGCTCGTCGTCATCGGCACAGATGCTCGCTGAGCTGGTTGACGCTGGCATCGTGCGCCTTGACTAACGAGCGCTCGCGCCGGTGTCGATCCGAGATCCGAGGGCACCGATAGTCTTGCCTCATGGCCAACCCTTCTGCTCCGCGCCGTCGCCAGCCTCGATCGGGTGGTGGGCAGCAGCGTGGCACCGGAGGGTCAGCGTCGTCGCCTAAGTCAAAGGGCGGGACTCCTCAAGGAACCCAGCGTGGCGCGAACCGGTCAGGCAAGCGCCGAGACGGGATCGATGAAACCGTGGCGCAGCTGGCTGGACCGCTGCAGCGGGTCTTGGCGCGCCTCCCAGAGACGCAGCGGCGAGTACTTGAGTTGAGGATGGGGCTTGTCGACGGCCACCCTCATGATCTTGCCGACACCGCCCGCACGCTGAGTCTGTCGTTGAGTGAAGCAAGAGAGATCGAAGAGCGGGCCTTCGCTCACATTCGCGAAGTGGTGCCGCTGGCACAGCTCCAGCGATTCCTCGACCGCTGAAGTGTCGTCGCTCCGCGAACTCGCCGAGCCATTGGCGCACCTGAATGACGCGGCGGTTGACACGCTCGATGCGATTTTGGCGGACTGGCAGATTCTCGCTGACCTGTCGTTTTCCGACCTCTTGATGTTCCTCCGCAATGAGGCTGGCGACGAGCTCACCGTGGTGGCGCAGATGCGTCCGTATACCGCTCAGACCATCTACAACGAAGATTTGGTCGGACGCCGCTTTAGCGCCAGTGAGCGACCTGTGGTCGCGCGTGCCTTCGAGAACGCGGAGATCGTCGGGGAAGCCGACCCCGACTGGTCTTCGGGGCTGCCGGTGCGTGTGGATGCCGTGCCCGTCCAGTTCGATGGCCAGATCATTGCGGTCATCTCGCGTGAAGCGAACCTGTCGATGGTGCGGTCGCCTTCGCAGTTGGAGTTGACCTACCTCCAAGCGGCCAGCGACCTGTCGACGATGATTCTGGAAGGTTCGTTCCCGTTTCCGGGCGATCGTCGGGAACGCGGATCGACCCCCCGGGTTGGAGACGGCATGATGAGGATCGATCCTTCAGGAGTGGTCGCCTACGCCTCACCGAACGCCGTCAGCGCATATCGCCGGCTCGGTGTCGTCGACAACATTGTGGGACGCAACCTCGCCGACGATCAACTTGATGACAGCGAATTGCTGGAAGCATTGGCTGATGGCGAGCCGATCGAGTCCGAGGTCGAGGCCAGGGGCATCGTCGTGTTGCGGCGACTGATTCCCCTGACGCGCGCCCATCGAGTCCTGGGCGGGCTGATGCTTGTCAAGGAAGTCACCGAGGTTCGCCGGCACGAGCGCATGCTGCTCTACAAAGACGCGACGATCCGTGAAATCCATCACCGAGTGAAGAACAATCTCCAGACCGTTGCCTCGTTGCTACGCCTCCAATCACGCCGTCTGACGTCCGACGAAGCTCGTGATGCGCTGGCAGAGTCTGTCCGCCGCATCGCGTCGATTGCCCTCGTGCACGAAACCTTGTCGCAAGATTCCCGGCAGCGGGTGTCATTCGACAAAGTGACCCAGCGACTTATCGAGATGCTGGCCAGCGGGCTGACCGACCCTGAACGGCCGGTCACGATTGAAGTGGAGGGAGGCGCGGGTGAACTCCCCGCCGACGTTGCCACGCCACTTGCGCTGGTTGTCTCGGAACTCTTGCAGAATGCGGTCGAACACGGATTCGCCAAGGACGCCGGCACCGCAGTCGTCGAACTGCATCGTGAGGACGAACGACTCCGTGTTGTCGTGCGCGACGATGGCGTCGGGCTGCCCGAAGGGTGGAGCTTGGAATCTGACGCCCAACTCGGGTTGCGTATCGCACTGACGCTGGTGGAGTCGGAACTCGGAGGCGTGCTCGAGGTCACCAGGGCGTCAACTGCCGGCGGGACCCGCTGTGAGGCGATCCTGCCGTTGCCAACCGCTAATCGGGATGCCGCGATGTCATCGACGAGAATCTAGAGCAGCGCCGGCCAGCATCGCGAGCAGCAGAGCGCTCAGCTGGCCATGCGACGGCGACGTTGGCGCGCGCGCTTGAGCGTGCGACGCTCGTCTTCGGTGAGGCCACCCCACACGCCAGCGTCCTGGTTCGATGCGAGCGCGTACTCAAGGCACTCTTCACGAACCTCGCAACGTGCGCACACGCGCTTGGCTGCGTCGGCTTGGTCGATCGCGGGACCCGTCGTCCCGATAGGGAAAAACAGCTCGGGGTCCTCGTCAATACATGCGGCGCGGCTACGCCAATCCATGATGGTGCTCCTGCGGGGGTGTGCCCACTGCCTGGTGAGAGGCAACGGTCGTCAAAGCGATGGTGGCTTCATGACGTCGGTGGCTGTGTGATGGCTGGATCACATGCGACGCGTTGGGTCGGTGGGACGAACAACGTGTTGTCCGGTGCGACCGCGCCTGCGTACCCGACGCTGTCAGCGTGACGTGAATGCGATGGGTCAAGCGCTTGTGAACAATTTCTCGAACGATGTAGACGGTAACGGTGCGCTGCGTTCCGTCAAGGGTTTGCGACCAATTGTCGGCTGACGCCAGACCACCTGCGCGCAGAGTGCACGCCGCGGTGCGTATTGAAGCGGTGTGCGCAGAACTGACAGCAGCGCCAGCGGCGTTGTGACGGTCAGTCGCGTAGAGCCTCATCGAGGTCTGCAATCAGATCTTCGACCGCTTCGATGCCGACAGACAAGCGGACCAGGTCGTCGGGGACCTCCAGTTCGGTGCCTGTGACTGAGGCGTGGGTCATGATTCCGGGATGCTCGATCAAGCTCTCGACGCCCCCCAACGATTCAGCGAGGAAGAAGAGTCTCGTGCGCTCCGCTACAGAGATTGCCGCTGCCCGTCCGCCACGTGCGCGAAACGAGACCATGCCGCCGAACCCATTCATCTGCTGACGAGCTAGGTCGTGGCCAGGATGGTCGCTCAGGCCCGGGTACAGCACCTGCGAGACGGCCTGATGACCTGCCAGGAATTCGGCAACTTGCTGGGCGTTGCTGCAGTGCCGATCCATCCGAATCCCCAAGGTCTTGACGCCTCGTAACGTCAGCCACGCATCGAAGGGACCCGGGACCGCGCCGACAGCATTCTGGAGGAAGGCGAGGTCCCGCGCCGTCGCCGCATCAGTGCACACCGCGCCACCGACCACATCGGAATGGCCGCCGAGGTATTTCGTCGTCGAGTGCACGACGAGATCAGCCCCCAAGGACGTTGGCTGCTGGAGGTAGGGCGTTGCGAAGGTGTTGTCGGCAACGAGCAACGCGCCATGGGCATGAGCGATCTCGGCGATGGCCGCAATGTCCAGGATGTCCAAGCGCGGGTTCGATGGCGATTCAACCCACACCATTCGCGTCGTTGGGCCCATCGCGGCAGCCACCGCATCAAGGTCGGTCATTGTGACGGTGTCGATGACCAACCCATGCCGCTGGTGGACCTTGGATGCCAGTCGCCACGTGCCGCCGTAGACATCGCGTGACATCAGCACGTGGTCACCGGGGGACAACAGGCGAAGGACCGCGTCTTCAGCGGCCAATCCAGAAGAGAAGCACACCGCTTCGTCAGTGTTTTCCAAGGAGGCCAGGCATTCCTGCAGGGCCGTGCGCGTCGGATTGCCGGTCCTGGCGTACTCATAGCCGCGATGGCGCCCGACACCGTCCTGCACGAACGTCGATGTTTGGTAGATCGGGACGGCAACTGCGCCCGTCGCAGGGTCGGGTTCCTGGCCGATGTGAATCGCTCTCGTGTCGAATTCCACCCTGCCTCCTTGTGGCGTCTCGCTCCGTAGCGTCTCACTGCAGCCAGAGCGGTCAGGCGATGGTGTCGACCAACGTATTGAGGACGTCCGCGCGGGTCAGGACACCTATGGCGCGGCCGCCGTCGGTGGCCAGCACGGCCGGCGCACCGGATGACAGTGCGGCCAGAGCCCGGTGGAGGGGATCATCGGTTTCAACGACCGGCAGCGGCGGTTGAAGGATGTCGTTGATCGGACGGGTCATCGCGTCGGGATCTCTGAGCGCTGCGTCCAACAACGCGTTCTCGCGCACCGATCCGACGATGGCATCGATCTCCACGTCGTCGTGCACGCCTTCTGCGAAGACCGGCATTTGCGAGACCCCGAATTCCTTCAGCAGCCGGATGGCCTGGGCGACAGTCTCCGATGGGTGCAGGTGGATCAGCCTCGGCAATGCTGCGGATTTTGTCGCCAGCACGTCGGCCACCGTGCCGCGTCCAGAGGTGTGCTCGACGAAGCCATGCTCCATCATCCAAGTGTCGTCGTAGAGCTTGGACAGATAGCCGCGACCCGAGTCGGGCAGCAGCACCACGATGGTGGCATCCGCAGGCTGGCCAGCGGCGTAGCGCAACGCAGCAACCAGCGCCGTTCCGCACGATCCCCCCACCAACAGCCCCTCTTCGCGTGTGCATCGGCGTGCCATGGCGAACGATTCCTGATCGGAGATGCGTTCCCAGACATCGACCACGGAAGGATCGAACGTCGGTGGCCAGAAGTCTTCGCCGATTCCTTCGACGAGGTAGGGATGGATCTCGTCGCCCGAGTACAGCGACCCTTGAGGATCGGCGCCGACAACGACGACCTCCGGCTTGCGTTCCTTGAGGTAACGGCCCACTCCAGTTGCCGTGCCGCCAGTACCGACACCACAGACGAACGCATCGATGGACCCGGCCGTCTGCCGCCAGATCTCGGGACCGGTCGACAGCGTGTGGGCGTAGGGGTTGGCCTGATTGAAGTACTGGTTGGGCTTGAACGCTCCGGGTTGTTCGGCCAAGCGGTCCGACACTGAGTAATAAGAGCGAGGGTCGGACGGTTCGACTGCGGTAGGGCAGACGACGACTTCGGCACCGTAGGCGCGCATCAACGCGATCTTTTCGCTGCTGACCTTGTCCGGCACGACGAACACGCAGCGGTAGCCCTTGCGCGCAGCAGCGATCGCCAGGCCAACTCCCGTATTGCCGCTCGTTGGTTCGACGATCGTTCCGCCAGGTCGCAGCAGCCCGCCAGCTTCTGCCGCTTCGACCATCGCAATGCCGATGCGGTCTTTGACGCTGCCACCGGGGTTCAACATCTCTAGCTTGGCGACGAGCGTGGGTGGCACGTCGCGTGACAGGCGCTCAAGTGCCATCAGCGGGGTTTCGCCTGTCAAGGCCAGCAAGTCGGGCGCGATCTCGCGTCCCCGACCGTCGCGCAGGTTCGGTGGCGACTCTGCGCGGTTTTCGCCGACGCCGGCAGTTCGTTCGAAGGCCTGAGGATCGACGTCGCCGACATCCTGGGGAGCAGCATTGGTCATCGCGGTGCTCGATTCGTCAGCGGAACGACGTGTCTGCGACTCCGCCGGATCGCTGCAGGCTCCCACCGAATCGATCGGACCCGCGTGTGTCGTCAGGCCGTCGGAATCGGTACCCCCGGTAGGAATCGAACCTACGCTTCTGGCTCCGGAGGCCAGTGCTCTATCCACTGAGCTACGGGGGCAGGAACGTCGACGAGCGACGCAAGGCAACGTACCACGCACGCCCGGCGCCGATTCTGGGCCGCTGGTGGCGTTACGCTGCATCTTCCCACGGCTCGTCGACGATTCGTCGATGGCCTGACGTCACCGCGGAGCCCGCCGAAGGCCCCGCTTCACCTTCGCTCCTTGGACCGCTCCATGGCACGTCCCGACCATCATGATCCTGCGCTTGCCGACTTGCATGATCGGCTCGTGCATGCGCTGAACCGCGCCGGCTTGCCCGACGCGGACCCGGCCCTTGAACGTCCTCGCCAGCCCGACCACGGGGACTGGGCCACAACCCTTGCCCTGCGACTGGCCAAGCCGACCGGTCTCAATCCACGCGAGATCGCAGCGGCGATCGTTGAGCATCTTGATGCCGGCGAGTGGGTCAGCGAGGTTTCGGTCGCAGGCCCGGGTTTCGTCAATTTTCGCCTGGGTTCGGCTTATGCGACCGGCCTCGTCCGTCGCATCGTTGCCGCCGGCGATGTCTTCGGCCGGACCGAGGCTGCTGCCGACACCGAGACCGTCAACGTTGAGTTCGTTTCGGCTAATCCGACCGGGCCTCTCCATGTTGGTGCAGGCCGCTGGGCCGCCACTGGCGACGCGATCGCAGCGCTCGTGGAGGCCAGCGGACACACCGTGGTGCGCGAGTACTACGTCAACGATGCGGGCGAACAGATCCGGCGGTTTGGCTTGTCGGTCTTGCGTGCCGGACGTGGGGAAGCGCTAGGGGACGACGACTATCGGGGCGCCATCATCGGTGAGATCGCACAAGAACTGGCGGTCGGTCCACAAGCCGCGCTGTTCGAAGGCGCCCTTGATGGTGACGAGTTGGCTGAACGTGCCGAGATCATCGGAAGTCGGGCTGTGGAGGCGATGCGCCGCCGCATCAGCGACGTGCTGATGCGGATGGGTGTCGCCTACGACGTGTGGTTTTCTGAGCGCGAAGGCCTCCATGAGTCGGGCGCCATCGACGCCACCATCGAAGAGCTGGTTGCTCGCGAGGTGACCTACGAGTCGGAAGGCGCGCTGTTCTTGCGCACCACCGATCACGGCGACGACAAGGATCGCGTGCTCGTTCGCAGTGATGGCCGTCCGACATATTTCGCGGCCGACTGCGCCTATCTGCGTGACAAGTGGTCACGCGCGGACCGGTTGTTCTACCTGTTGGGAGCTGACCATCATGGGTATGTCGCGCGGCTGCATGCTGCTGCGGTGTGCCTGGGAATTCCTCGCGACAAGGTGGAAATCCGCATCGGCCAGCTCGTCAACCTGCTGCGTGATGGGCAGCCGGTGAAGATGTCGAAGCGCGCGGGCGAGACGATCGATCTGGACGAAGTAGTTGATGAGGTCGGCGTGGATGTCACCCGCTACCACTTCTTGCGCCAGAGCTTGGATACGACCGTCGATTTCGACCTGGCGGTGGTTGCCACGCAGTCGATGGAAAACCCCGTCTACTACGTCCAGTACGCGCACGCGCGCATCGCTTCGCTGATCCGCACGGCTGATGAACGTGGCTTTGTTGCCGGCGAGGTGACGGATGTCGATGCCAGCCTGCTGGACCATCCCGCAGAGGCAGAGCTGTTTGCCGCGCTGGCGCAGATGCCCTTGGCTGTCGCTGATGCCGCCGAGCTCAGGGCGACCCAGCGGTTGGCTCGTTACGCCGAAGAGCTGGCGGGAACGTTTCACCGGTTCTACGCGGAGTGCCGGATTCTCGATGACGGGGTGCTCGATGGATCCGACGATCGTGCGGTGCGTCTGGCTCGTGCCCGCTACTGGCTTGCCGTCGCCGCCAAGCAAGTGCTGGCGAACACGCTGGGGCTGTTGCGTGTCAGCGTTCCTGAACGGATGTGACCAATGCCGGTGACCATGCTGGCAACGGAGGTTGCGCAGTGATGACGAGCACGTCACAGATGCCTGGTCCGCTTGCCGGGCCGTGGCCAATGACGGCTGAGCGCGATGCAGATGGTGTGCTCAGGATCGGGGGTATCACGGTGATCGATCTGGCCCGTGAGCATGGCACGCCGCTGTGGGTCGTTGATGAGGCCGACATCCGCGCACGCTGCCGTGAGCATCGCGATGCCTTCCCCGGTGTCGATGTCGCCTACGCCGCCAAGGCGTGGTGCACGACCGGCATCCTCCAGATTGTTGACGAGGAAGGACTGTTCGTCGATGTTGCCTCAGCCGGCGAACTCCATACCGCGCTCAACGCTGGGATCGACCCTGCCCAGCTCATCTTCCATGGCAGCAACAAGTCCGCTGACGAGTTGGACCGTGCCTTGGCAGTGGGTGTCGGACGCATCGTCATCGACTCCTTCGATGAACTCGACCGCCTCCAGCGCCTGGCGGAGGCACGCGATGTTGTGGCTGCCTGCCACCTTCGCATCACCCCCGGCATCGACGCGCACACTCACGAGTACGTCCGCACAGGCCACGACGACAGCAAGTTCGGTTTCACGCTGTCCTTGGGCCTCGCTGACCGTGCGATCCTCACCGCGCGCGAGCTGGCGCATGTCGACGTTCTCGGCATCCACGCGCATATCGGTTCGCAGATTTTCGGCGTCGATCCGTTCGTCGTGAACGCCGAGGTGGCCCTCGATCTGCTGGCTCGCTGGCGGGACGAGTACGACATCGTGCTCGGTGAGATCAACCTCGGCGGCGGCATGGGCATCGCCTACACCCACGAAGACCGCCCGGTGGGATCAGAGCAGTCGGGAGCGGCCGTGCTGGCGGCGGTCAACGCCCGGTGTGCGGATCTGGGCCTGGCGCGTCCTCGGCTCCTCATCGAGCCTGGCCGGGCCATCGTCGGCCCGTCAACGATCACACTCTATGAAGTGGGCACGGTCAAGGACCTGCCAGGCCTGACCCGCTGGGTCAGCGTGGACGGTGGTATGTCCGACAACATCCGGCCCGCTTTGTACGAAGCGGAGCACGAGATCGATCTTGTCAGTCGCCACAGCGGCGCAGATCCGCATGCGGTAACCGTCGTCGGCAAGCATTGCGAGTCGGGCGATCTTGTCCGCGAGCGTGGCACATTGCCCGCCGATGTGGCGGTGGGGGACCTTCTCGCGGTTGCCGCCACCGGCGCCTACACCGAGTCGATGGCATCCAACTACAACCGCCTGCCTCGACCGGCGGCTGTGCTCGTCGCCGACGGCAAGGTTCGCCCGCTGTTGCGCCGTGAGACGCTTGACGATGTGATTCGCCGGGACGTCCCGCTGAATTGAGCCACTGCTTGCAGCGGTGCCGGGATTCAATTGGAGTTGCACACCCCGGCCGGTGCCAGCCTGTCCACCTGGCGAGATAGGTGGCCTGATCGATCAGGCCTGCCATTGAGGTCAGCTTGTCCCGCGGCCGGCGGGCACCCGGATCGTCATCGCTTGGCCGGTAGGCTCGTCGCTATGTCTCCGAGAGGTGTTTGACGGCAGTGGATCGCGTAGTTCGCCTTGGCATGTTGGGATGCGGCACCGTCGGCGGCGGTGTCGTGACATTGTTGAACCGTGAAGCCGACGACATCACCGCACGAACTGGCGCCAAACTCGAGATCGCGCGCGTTGCGGTCCGTGATCTCAGCCGAGACCGGGGACTTCCTGTCGAAGCCTCTGTGTTTGGCGATGATCCGTGGGCCGTCGTCGAAGACCCGTCGATCGATGTGATCGTCGAGGTCATGGGCGGAGTTGACCCGGCTGGCCGGCTGATTCGCCGGGCACTTGAGCTCGGCAAGCCGGTTGTCACAGCCAACAAGGAGCTTGTGGCCGACCAAGGGCCCGAATTGTTTGCTGCTGCACGCGCGGCAGGCGTCGACCTTGCCTACGAAGCCGCTGTTGCGGGCGCGATTCCCATCATCAAGCCGCTGAAGGAATCGTTGGCTGGCGATCGCATTGAGCGGGTCGTCGGCATCCTCAACGGCACCACCAACTACATCTTGACGCGGATGACCGAAGACGGTGTGGGCTACGACGAGGTCTTGGCGGAGGCACAGGCTCTCGGCTACGCGGAAGCCGATCCGACCGCAGACGTCGGTGGCCACGATGCTGCGGCCAAGTGCGCGATCCTGGCATCGTTGGCGTTCGATACTGCTGTCCACGGTAGTGATGTCTACCGGGAAGGCATCGAGCGGGTGACGGCGACCGATATTCGTGTTGCGACGCAATTGGGCTACGTCATCAAGCTGCTGGGGATCGCCAGTCGGATCGGCGATGAGGTCGCCGTACGGGTGCACCCTGCGTTCTTGCCTGCAGATCACCCACTGGCCAGCGTCCGCGATTCGTTCAATGCGGTGTTCGTGCAGGCGTCGGCGGCCGGGGAGTTGATGTTCTACGGGCGCGGAGCGGGCGGCCTTCCTACCGGTTCAGCTGTCTTGGGCGACGTCATCGATGTGGCTCGGAACCTGTTGCAAACTGCCAGGGGAGCGTTGGAAACGCACCATCGCGCGCTGGCGATCCGCCCGATGGAAGCCTTGTCGACCCAGTACTACGTACTTCTCAACGTCGATGATCGCCCTGGAGTGCTCGCAGCCGTCGCCGACACCTTCGGTACCCACGGTGTGTCGATCGCGCAGGTGTGGCAAGAAGGTTCCGATGACGCTGCTCAACTGGTGTTGATCACGCACCGGTCTCGCGAGTCGGACCTGCAGGCGACGGTCGAAGCGCTGGCTGCCGTCCCGTCAGTGCGCAGGGTGGCCAGTGTCCTGCGTGTCGAGTCAGAGGTGCTGTCCTGATGGCTGCTAACGGGGCACACGTCTGGCGCGGCATCATTGAGGAATATCGCGATCGCATGCCGGTGGACGACAGTACGCCGATTGTGACCTTGCGAGAAGGCGGCACGCCTCTGATCTATTCCGAGCATCTGTCTGAAATGACAGGCTGCGAGGTGCACCTCAAATACGACGGAGCCAATCCGACAGGATCATTCAAGGACCGCGGCATGGCCGTGGCGATGACAAAAGCGGTCGAAGCTGGAGCTGAGGCCGTCATCTGCGCATCGACCGGCAACACCTCCGCGTCTGCTGCGGCTTACGCCGCCAAAGCCGGGGTGACCTGCGGGGTGGTCGTGCCCAAAGGAAAAATAGCGCTCGGCAAGCTCGCTCAAGCGCTCGTCCACGGGGCGACCGTCCTTCAGATCGACGGGAATTTTGACGAAGCACTCAAGGCCTGCAGGCAACTGGCTGAAACCCACGCGGTAGAACTGGTGAATTCGGTCAACCCGTATCGCATCGATGGCCAGCGCACAGGGGCATGGGAGATCGTTGACCAGTTGGGGCGCGCTCCCGACGTGCACGTGATCCCCGTTGGCAACGCCGGCAACATCACCGCCTATTGGCGCGGATACCGCGAATACTCCGCAGACGGTCTGGTCGATCGCCTGCCCGTCATGCGCGGCTACCAGGCCGCAGGCGCTGCGCCGATCGTGCAAGGCCATCCTGTCGAGAAACCCCAGACGATCGCGACCGCCATCCGGATCGGCAATCCTGCGTCGTGGGATCAGGCGGTGGTGGCGGCTGAGGAGTCGGAAGGTTCGATCAGGGCGGTCACCGACCGTGAGATTATGGCGGCGTTTCGATTGATCGCCCGGCACGGTGTGTTCGCCGAACTCGCATCTGCGGCGTCGGTCGCAGGTCTGCTGCAGTTGCACGCATCCGGTGAAGTGGAGCCCGGACAGGTCGTCGTGTGTGTGCTGACCGGTCACGGACTCAAAGATCCCGAGTGGGCGATCGCCGGTGCTGCGGCGCCGCAAACGGTGGCAGCCGACATCGACGCGATTGCCCGGGCGCTGGAGCTGTCATGAGCCGGCCAGTCAGATGAGCCACATCAACGAGGTTCGTCACCATGCGGTAAGGGTTCCGGCGACCAGCGCCAACCTGGGACCTGGGTTTGATGCCTTCGGCATCGCGCTTCGGCGCCACCTGATTGTCACCAGCGGGCCTCGTGGGCAGGCCGACTGGCGGGTGATGACGGCAGGCGAGGGCGCCGATGAACTCCCGACCGGTGATGACAACCTGATCTGGCGTTCCTTGGTGGACGGGTGCCGGCGATGGAATGTCGACGTTCCTGACGTGGCACTCAAGGTCATCAACCACATCCCGCCGGAAAGGGGCCTGGGGTCGTCGTCGTCGGCGATCGTGGCGGGCCTGGCTATGGCCCGTGCACTGACAAGAGCAGCCGTGACCGACCAGGATGTGGTGCACGCCGCGACCGAGATCGAAGGCCATCCTGACAACGTCGCGCCAGCAATGCTGGGGGGGCTGGTGGCGTGCGCTGCCGACGACGATGGGGAGATTGTCATTCGTCGGGTAAACCCGGCCCCGGCGTTACGATTTCTGGCGTGTGTGCCCGCGCATCGCCAGGCCACGAACGCTGCGAGGGCGGTCCTCGCCAAACAAGTCACACGGGCCGATGTGGTCACCCAGGCATCACGCGCTGGACACGTGCTCGGCGCGTTCGCCGGGTGGTGGTCAGCGGATGCCTCGTTGGCGGGTGACCGGCTCCATGAACCGCCGCGGCTCGCGGTGATGCCCGAGACCGCCACATTGCTCGGTAACTTGCGAAGCCGAGGCATCCATGCGTGGTTGTCGGGCGCTGGCCCGTCGATCGCTGCTGCCGTATCCAACCTCGCCACAGTCGAAATGGTCGAAGCCGAGGCGGGCGCTGCAGGCTTTGTGACCAGCGAATGGGGTGTTGATCTGTCGGGGACCATCGCCTGTCCTGATGGTGGTTGCGCCATCGCCGCAGGAGGAACTTGCGTGCAGTGTCCACGGAACGCAGTATGATGGTGACGTACCGCGTCGTACGCGACGCAGGTCGTCATCCCGGGAGCATGGTCTGCGTCCCGTCATGCAGCAGCAGTGCCGTGACCGAAGAGTCGGTCCGCGGACACCGGTCAATACGACGTCGTCCGAGCACGTTGCCCATGACCAGCGAATCTTTGCCTCCGGATAATGCGGGGTTTCTGCCACGACCGTGGACATCATTGCTCACGCCCCAGGCTTTCACCCCGGATCAGGACCTGCGCGCCGCGATCTAAACGTCCGCACGCCGACGTCCGTGACCTGACCCCGATGCGGTCGCATCGGCAGACGTCACCCGTATCCCGCTCACTCCAGGTCTTGGCCGCGGTCAGAGCGAATGAGCACGCCGCGAGCTGCCAGGGCTTCAGCACGAACGGACGGCCAGGAAACCCGTGACAGAAAGTCACCGACTGAGCGTCGTGACCGGAGTTTGGGGCGACCACCACACGCAACCGTGATACGACGATTTTCACACCGAGCAGGAACGAACATCGGAGCCACAGCGATGCAACTGTTTCTCGACACTGCCGACATCACCGAGATTCGCCAGATCAACAGTTGGGGGGTGCTTGACGGGGTAACGACCAACCCGTCGTTGGCCGCTGCCGAAGGGCGCGACTTCAACGAGATGATCGCCGAGATCTGCGCTGAAGTCGATGGTGATGTCAGTGCCGAGGTCGTGTCGATCGATACCGATGGCATGCTGGCTGAAGCTCGCGAACTCCGCAAGATCGCCGATAACGTGGTCATCAAGCTGCCATTGATTCCGGCAGGATTGGGTGCCTGTGCGCAACTGGCGCGAGAAGGCGTCCGCACCAACGTCACGTTGTGCTTCTCTCCGACGCAAGCAATCCTGGCGGCTCGGGCAGGCGCCACCTACGTGTCGCCGTTCTTGGGTCGTCTTGATGACATCGCCAACGACGGAATCGGGCTTCTCGAAGAGATCTGCCATGTGTTCGCCGTCCAGGGCTACGAGACCAAGGTGCTCGCGGCGTCACTTCGGCATCCACAGCACGTCGTTCAGGCAGCGCAGGCTGGTGCAGACATCGCCACCCTGCCAGCCAAAGTGTTCCACCAGATGGTCACCCATCCGCTCACCGATTCGGGACTTGCCCGATTCCTCGCTGACTGGGATGCCTACAAAGCAGCGACGTCCTCACCGAACAACCACTGACCTCGCATCACCCGTCAGCCCCGCGTGGGGCGACGAGACAGGGAGAATCCATGGATCGCAGCGTGCTCGAGAAGAAGGCGCTGACCGAACTCCGCGCTATCGCCTCGACTCTCGAACTGCCGGGCTATCAACGCCTGCGCAAGTCCGACCTGGTTGATCTGATCATCGACCAGGGAGGGAATGCTGTTTCGCAGGTTGCGTTCAACGACGTCGTGGCAACGACGTCTGAGGGAGCCAGCGGCAACTCGGCAAACGGCGATCATGAGGCTGCCGACGGCGCTCGCACCAACGGGTCTGGCGGGTCATCGGGGTCTACGGCGACGATCTCCGAGGACCACGATGATGCCGAGCGGCTCCGGGCTCGTCGCCGCGGCGGTGGCGCCGACGACGGCCGCGCCGATGGAAGGTCGGCTGACGGCACGTCGGATGACGACGGTCAGGGTCGTGACGGTGGCGACACCGCGACGAGGCAACGCACGCGTGTCAGGGCCGGTGAGCGGGCCGCATCGTCGCGGGCGAGCAACGAGTCGGACGACAGCGAGGACCGGTCCGCTGGCGGTTTCGCCACTGACGCATCTGGTGAGGAGGGCGGATCGCATCGGTCACAACGCGATGGTGGCGGCACCGACTCCGATGGTGATGCCAGGCAGCGTGCAGGCCGTCCTGGCGGCGACAACCGGGGCGATGATCGTTCGCAGCAGCGTGGCGGCCAGCGCGCCAACAACGGCAGCCAGTCAGGCAGCAATCGCCAAGGTGGCGGCCAGGGCGAAAGCAGCCAGGGCGATGGCGGTCAGCGAGGCAGCCAAGGGGGCGGCCAGAGTGGCAGTCACTCCGGCGGCGGCCAAGGTGGCGATGACCAGTCGGGCAACCGCAACAAGCGTGACCGGCGTCGCAAGGGGCGCGGGGGCCAAGGCCAAGGTCAAGGCCATCAGCAGCAGGAGAACTTCGACGACGCGGAAGTCCGCGAGGGCGTCCTCGACCTGCTTCCCGAGGGCTACGGGTTCCTGCGCGTCACCGGGTACCTCTCAGGCAACCGGGACGTCTACGTATCACAGTCGTTCGTGCGCCGCTTCGACTTGCGCCGGGGCGACCGTGTCGGTGGGCCGATCCGACGCAACAAGAACAACGACAAGTTCCCCGCACTCGCGCGGGTCGACACCGTCGAAGGCGAGGAAGTCTCGCAGGAGGGCGCGCCTGCCAAGCGCGTCGAGTTCAAGGATCTCACGCCGCTGTTCCCAGATGAACGGCTGCGGCTTGAGGTCGAATCGAACTCCCCGATCGCGATGCGTCTGGTTGACATGATCGCTCCGATCGGCAAGGGCCAGCGTGGTCTGCTGGTGTCACCGCCTAAGGCCGGCAAGACGACCGTGCTCAAGCAGTTGGCGCACGCCATCGAAGCAAACAACCCCGAGGTGCACCTGATGGTGCTGCTCGTTGACGAACGCCCCGAAGAGGTCACTGACTTCGAGCGTTCAACGAAGGGCGAGGTCATCTCGTCGACATTCGATCGTCCGGCCGAGGACCACACGCAGGTGGCCGAACTGACGATTGAGCGCGCCAAGCGCCTTGTCGAACGTGGCCTCGATGTGGTGATCTTGCTCGACTCGATCACGAGGCTCGGCCGCGCCTACAACCTTGCGGCCCCGGCAAGCGGCCGGATCCTGTCTGGAGGTATCGACTCGGCGGCGCTCTACCCACCGAAGCGATTCTTTGGCGCCGCCCGCAACATCGAAGGTGGCGGCAGCCTGACGATCATTGCCAGTGCACTGATCGACACCGGCTCGAAGATGGATGAAGTCATCTTCGAAGAGTTCAAAGGCACCGGCAACATGGAGTTGCGTCTCGACCGTCGCATGGAGCAGAAGCGCATCTTCCCGGCGATTGACATTCAGGCGTCCGGCACACGTCGGGAAGAGCTGCTGCTCGACCCGGATGAGTTGTCGACGATCTGGAAGCTTCGCCGGCTGTTGTCCACCATGGACTCCGAAGCGGCGCTTCAGTTGCTGATTGACAAGCTCAAGGCGACGAAGTCCAACAGCCAGTTCCTTCAGATGATCGCCAAGTCCAACCTGCAGTGACCGGTACGCTGCCGGATTCCGGTGCGGCGCCACAAGCCATTGCGTATCACCGCTATCCAGCCCGATCACCGGTTGCCACCGGGACGGAGATGAGACGACATGAAGCAGGGCATTCACCCCGAATACACGATGACCACCGTCACGTGCTCGTGCGGAAACTCCTTTGAGACCCGCACGACCGTTGACAAGGTCAGCGTCGAGCTGTGCAACCAGTGCCACCCGTTCTACACCGGGAAGCAGAAGCTGGTGGACACCGGTGGTCGTGTAGACCGCTTCCGCCGGCGCCTTGAGAAGGCCGGATCCTGACCGAACAGGATGCACCTGGTCAGTCACCGTCGGCCGACGGTTCGTCCGACCTGCATGCTGACGGCCAGCGAGACCCTGGCCAGGCACACCAGTCCGATGACAACTCCGACTCAACGGCTCCTCGGTATTACGGGGGACAGGCGGTCATCGAAGGTGTGATGATGCGCGGGGTCGACCGCTGGGCGGTCGCTGTGCGTCGCCCCGATGACTCGATCTGGCTGGAATGCCATCCGGTTTCCGACGCTCCCGACCGTCGTTCGTGGCTGAAGTGGCCGCTGATTCGCGGCTGCTATGCGCTGGTGGATTCACTGACCATTGGCTTCAAAGCGCTCAACATCGCGGCTGCCAAGGCCGCCGACGAGGACGAGGAAGAGCTCGGCTCAGTCGCCAGTGGGATTTCGATGGCGATCGCGCTGGTGCTGTTCGTCGGTGTCTTCATCTTCCTGCCGTCGGCGGGAACCAAAGGCATCGACCGCCTCATCGGTGATGTCATGGGCGACGGCGTGTGGTTCCACATCGTCGAGTCCGTGGTGCGGATCGCCATCTTCCTCGGCTACCTGTGGGCGATCTCACTGATGGAGGACATCAAGCGTGTCTTCCAGTACCACGGTGCTGAGCACAAGACGATCGCGGCGTGGGAACACAACGAGCGCCTCGAACCGTCCACCGTTGACCGCTACTCGACATTGCACGTGCGCTGTGGGACTAACTTCCTGATCCTGGTCATGTTGCTGGCGATCGTCGTCTACACAGCCGGAGGCCTGTTGGTGCCTCCCCCGGAAGGCATTGCCTGGTACAGCGCGGTCCTCTACCACGTCGTACTGCGGCTGGTGCTGCTGCCGGTGGTGGCAGGCCTTGCATATGAAGGTCTGCGGGTCGGTGCGCGCTACGACAATGTGTTGGTCCGCGCCATCATGAAGCCCGGGCTGTGGTTGCAGTTGATCACCACGCGACCACCTGACCGTGATCAGATCGAAGTCGCCATCCGGTCGTTCGAGGCGGTCGTGCCGGCTGAAGATCTGCAAGGCCGCGTTGCGACGGGGCTGGCCAGTCCTGTGGCGCTGGCCGCTCACGGGCTTCCGGTCCGACTGACCGACGCTCAGTTGGTCCCCGCCGGCCACGAGGGTGATAGTCAGCCAACGGCAACGACCGGGGTTGACGATCGGCACGACGGGGCTTAGCGCTCAATGGCGCCCCTGTCCGCCTGCGTACCCGGAGCCCATCGTGTTCGAACGTCTGACCGAAGTTGAGGAACGTTTCCGCGACATCGAACGGCAACTGTCCGATCCTGCCACCATGGAGGATTCTTCTCGCTATACCACCTTGGCGCGCCAGCATGCCGAGCTCGCGCCGATTGTCGCCGACTACCGCGACTGGCGTCAGGCCACGGACGATCTCGAGGTTGCCCGCCAAATGGCGCGTGAGGCCCTCGGCGATGATCGTGCGCTGGCCGAGAGTGAGATCACCGACTACGAAGCGCAGATTGCTGTCCTCGAAGCCCGGTTGCGTGATCATCTGGTGCCCACCGACCCGCTCGACGATCGCGATGTCATCATTGAGATCCGTGCCGCAGCGGGTGGCGACGAAGCTGGCCTGTTCGCGGGCGAGCTGTGTGACATGTACGGACGGTTTGCGCAGGCCCGTGGGTGGCAGGTCACTTCGTTGTCACAGTCGTTGCAAGGCATCGGCGGGGTCAAAGAGGCCATTCTTGAGGTCAAGGGCACGGGCGCCTTCGCCCACCTGAAGCATGAATCGGGCGTCCACCGGGTCCAGCGTGTACCGGCTACCGAATCGCAGGGGCGCATCCACACGTCAACAGCTTCGGTGGCGGTGTTGCCTGTGGCCGACGATGTCGAGGTGGACATCGCACCGGGAGATCTGCGCATCGATGTCTATCGCTCGTCGGGTCCTGGTGGCCAAAGCGTCAATACCACCGATTCGGCGGTGCGCATCACCCACCTTCCTACCGGTGTGGTGGTGGCGTGCCAAGACGAAAAATCGCAGCATCAGAATCGTGACAAGGCCATGCGGATCCTGCGATCCAGGCTCTTGCAGGCTGAACAGGAACGTCAGGCCAGCGCTCGCGCTGATGCCCGCCGAGGCCAGATCGGCACGGGTGACCGTTCTGAGAAGATCAGGACCTACAACGTTCCCCAGTCGCGAGTGACCGATCATCGCATCGGCTTTACGACTCACGCGTTGGCCGACGTGCTCTCAGGGTCGCTCGACGACATCATCGCGGCGCTACGACGTGCCGAACGAGAGCAGAAGCTGGCAGAGATCGGCGACGAAGCCGATCGTTCCGAGGCCACAACGTGATGATTCAGACGCAGCCACGCACGGCCGGTGACGTCGCCGAGGAAGTCGCGGCGCAACTGGCAGTTGCTGCGGTGCCCGCCGCCGACGTCGATGCTCGCTGGCTCATCGCATCGTTTCTCAAGGTCGACCCGTGGCAATCACCAGACACGCCGGTCACGCTGACTTGCGCGCTCGCCGAGGCGGTAGCACGCCGTGCACGGCGCGAGCCTCTGCAGTTGATCGTGGGGTCGACCGCGTTCCTCGATCTGACCATCGCATGCAGGCCCGGAGTGTTCATCCCACGTCCCGAGACCGAAATGCTTGCCGAGATGGCCATCGCGGCGGCGTTGGAGCGCGACGCCGCGATCGTCGCCGAGCCATGTACGGGCAGCGGCGCCATCGCCTGCGCCGTTGCCGCTCACGTGCCCGGCGTGACGATCGTGGCGACCGATGTTGACGAAGCTGCCGTCACCTTGGCCCGCGACAACGCGATGATGACGCTGGACGCCGCGAGCCATGCTGCAACGATCAAGGTGTTGCGAGGCGACCTGTTCACCCCCGTTGCTCCGGCATTCGCCGGGCGAGTCGACGTGGTGGTGGCCAACCCGCCCTACCTGCCTGCCTCGGACGTCGGCTCTTGGATGCCCGAAGTCAGTGATCATGATCCACCCGGAGCGCTGGTAGCAGGGCCTGACGGCAATGAGACGGTGGTCAGGATCATGCACGACGCGCGCAAGTGGCTGCGACCCGAGGGTGTCGTGATGATGGAGATCGACACCCGCCGAGCTAATGAGG
Organism: Nitriliruptoraceae bacterium; assembly: GCA_040904825.1. Classification (GTDB taxonomy): domain Bacteria; phylum Actinomycetota; class Nitriliruptoria; order Nitriliruptorales; family Nitriliruptoraceae; genus JBBDSU01. Next base: position 124,212 of record JBBDSU010000020.1, read on the forward strand.
TCGTCGCGTTGGCCAGATCGGTGGGGTGGAGCGACATCGAGGTCGTTGACGACCTGACGGGTCGGCCACGATTCATCCTGCTGAGAGGACCGCAATCTCGGGTCGCGTGACCGCTTGCCGAAAGGAAACGCCATGGAGCAGGTGCCACCGTCAGGACACGACGATGGAGCGGACCCACCCACGGTCGTGGATGCGATCGATGACCGCGAGCATGCCATCACAGCTGCTGCGGACGCACTGCGGGCAGGTGAGCTGGTCGTGCTGCCCACCGACACCGTCTATGGACTTGCCGCCGATGCGTTCCATCAGAAAGGCACGGCCAGGATCTTCACCGCCAAGCAGCGGTCACGATCACTGCCGCTGCCGGTGTTGGTGCGCTCGCCGAAGCAACTGCTCGGTCTGTGCACCGACCTGCCGCCAGCGGCAGAGCGGCTTATGGCGGCGTATTGGCCAGGGCCGTTGACGCTGGTGGTGCCAGCGCAACCTGGCATGCAATGGGATCTTGGACGCAACGAAGGGACGATCGGTGTGCGGATGCCGCTCGATGACATCACGCTCGATGTCATTCGGCAGTTGGGGCCGCTGGCGGTGACCAGCGCTAATACTTCGGGAAGCCCGCCAGCCCGCACCATCGCCGAAGCGATCAGCCAGCTCGGCGGCAGCGTTGAGGTGTATGTCGATGGTGGTCCGCGAGAAGGTGGAGCCGCGTCGACCGTGGTCGACCTGACACGGAGCACGGCAATGATCCTGCGGAGTGGTGATCTTGACGATAATGATGTGACCGCGGTGGCCGAAGGCGCCTTGGATCCGCTGGAAGCAGCAGCCCGGTGGACCGCGTCAACGGCTACATGATCGGGGGAGGTAGGGCGCTGTGGCCGATAGCCTCGCAGCGCCAGTCGTCCGTCGACGTATCGAGTGCTGCGTGAACACATTCTGGGGTCCGGATTTCGATGAGCTGCGCGCTACAGATCCGCAGGTCGCAGCAGGCCTGTTGACCGAGCTGGAACGCCAGCGCGGGAAACTTCAGCTCATCGCATCGGAAAACTTCGCGTCACCTGCGGTCATGGCGGCGCAGGCGTCGGTCCTGACCAACAAGTACGCGGAGGGCTATCCGGGTCGCCGCTACTACGGTGGATGCGAAGAGGCGATCGACCCGCTGGAGCAGTTGGCGATCGATCGTGCCAAGGAGCTGTTCGGCGCCGACCACGCCAACGTGCAACCACATTCGGGAGCCAGCGCCAACATTGCCGCCTACTTCGCCACGGTCGCTCCCGGCGACACCGTCCTGGCGATGTCCCTGCCTCACGGAGGTCATCTCACCCACGGCATGGCGATCAACTTCTCCGGCAAATGGTTCAACATCGTCTCGTACGGCGTGGATGAAACGTCCGAGACCATCGACATGGACAAAGTCGCAGCCCTGGCTCGCGAACACCGGCCCAAGCTGATCATCGCTGGCTGGTCGGCGTATCCGCGACAGCTTGATTTCGAGGCATTCCGCGCGATCGCTGACGAGGTCGACGCGGTCCTGATGTGCGATGCGGCGCACTTCATCGGCCTCGTTGCAGGCGGCGTGCACCCGTCGCCGGTGCCGTGGTGTGACATCGTCACCTTCACCACCCACAAGACCCTGCGAGGGCCGCGCGGCGCGATCATCCTCACCAACGAACGGTTCGCGACCGCGATCGACAAAGCGGTGTTCCCCGGCACCCAAGGCGGGCCGCTTGAACACGTCGTGGCAGCCAAGGCGGTCGCGCTCAAGGAGGCGATGGATCCGTCGTTCGGTGATTACGCGCGCCACATTCTTGACGACGCACGTGCACTGGCTGACGGTCTGGCTGAGCACGGATATCGCATCACCTCCGGTGGCACCGATACCCATCTGTTCCTGGCCGATGTCACCTCGAAGGGCCTGACTGGTGCGCAAGCTGAAGCACGGTGTGACGCTGCCGGCATCGTGTTGAACAAGAACGCCATCCCATTCGATACTCACCCGCCTGCCGTCGCCTCCGGCATCCGAGCGGGTACCTCGTGTGTTGCTACCCAAGGCATGGGTCCCGGCGAGCTGACACAGATCGCAGGGTTGATCGATCAGGCGCTGACGGGCTCCGAGGATGAGGTGGCCTCGGTGCGCGCGCAGGTCGCAGAGTTGGTCACAACGTTCCCGGCGTATCCGCGGACCTGATGCCCAGCGTTGTGGCCGGCCGGACAGAAGGGCGGCGGGTGACGTGATCGCGCATCTTGCGGTAGCGCTGGTCGCTGCGGTTGTCACCGCAGTCGTCACTCCTTTCGTTGCCCGGCTCGCAGGCCGCATCGGGGCTTTGGATCACACGGTCGAGGTGAGTCCGGCCGGTCGTGTCCAAAGGCGCGCACGTCGTGTGCCAACACTCGGCGGCCTGGGGATGGCCGCCGGATTCGTGGTGTCGCTGGGTGTCGCCTCCATGGTCCCGGCCTTCGTGCCACTGTTCGCCTCCAGCTCGGAACCCCTGGCACTGGTCGTTGGTGTGGTGATCATCGTCATCGTCGGCGTTGTCGACGACTTGGTGTCGCTGCCGCCCGCCATCAAGCTGGCGGGCCAGATCGTGGCTGCTCTGGCCGTCGTGGTCTTGGGGATCCAGCTCGTTCATTTCTGGATGCCCGGGATCGAGATCATCGCGCTGTCGGCGGACCTTGGATTTCCCCTGACCATCATCGCCCTGGTGGCCATGATCAATGCGATGAATCTCATCGACGGACTCGACGGGCTAGCGGCAGGAGTCGCCGCGATCGCGGCCGCCGCCTTCTTCGTGTTCACCGTCCGCAGCCAGCCTGCTGGCATCGTGGCGACGGTTCCGACCTCGGCGACACTGGTGGCGTCCATCGTGGTCGGCATCAGCCTCGGGTTTCTCGTCCACAATTGGCACCCCGCGCGGATCTTCATGGGTGACACCGGATCGATGCTGCTGGGGCTCTTGCTGGGATCCGCAGGGATCGCCTATGTAGGGCGTACGGCGGCACCAACCGCAGTGGATTTCTACGGCACCATTCCGCTGTTGGTTCCCGTCCTGGTCTTGGCCGTGCCGTTCCTCGACACGTTCTTCGCTGTCGTGAGGCGCGTGCTCACCGGACGTCCGGTAGCGGTGGGAGACCGCGGGCACTTGCACCATCTGCTGTTGTCGTCGGGCCATTCGCATCGTCGGGCTGTGGGCGTGCTGTACCTGTGGTCGGGTGTCGTTGCGTTTGCATCCACCGGCCCGACATTCTTGCAGCGCGATCAATTCTTGATCGCGCTGGGTGCGGCGATCGCTGTCGCTGCGACGGCGACCATCGTTGGCCGCAGGCGTCGTCCGCTGTCGGTGAGACCGTCTGACGAGGCGCAGGACCTCGAGGATTGAGTTCCGGGGCCGAATGCTGGGGCGCCTTTGGCGGTCTGCTGTGGGGCTTGGTAGCGTTCGCGCCACCGCGCTTAGGTGTGCCGACAAATTCCTCGACCGGGCCTCGGTCGTTCACGTCGGACGACACATCCGGGCGTGACCCGCCGTCCACGTGACGGTTGCTGCCGCCCGAGTACGTGCCGCGAGGTGGCGTAGGACCCGACAACGCCGTCAGCCCGACGCCGAGGACTAGCGACCGTGCCCCCATCACCACGAGTTCAGGACGAACGCCATGCGCGTAGTTCGTCTGAGATGGTCGGCCGTGCCGGTCTGTGGAAGGGAATCGATCAGGCCCACATCATGGGTGTCGAGCTGATGGCGGCCATCTTGACGTGGGCTGGCATCGGCTACTTGCTCGATCGCTGGCTTGGCACCGACCCGTGGTTCCTGGCTACTGGCGCACTGCTCGGCAACGCCGCCGGGATCTACCTGATTTGGATGCGCAGCAGCAGGATGTCGGCCGCCGACGACCGTGCTCGCGACCAGCATCGGCTGGATGTTGCGGCCGCCCCCGAGGCGGAGGTCGCCCGTGTCGGCTGACGTGACGTCCGCGCCCGCGACTTCCCTTGGGGAGGCCCAAATCGGTGACCCACGCGGCGCCGTGCGCTCGTTGTTGGTGGGAACCGTGGTGACGTTGTCGGTCACCGCCACGATCGTCGCCGTTGTCGCCGGGTTCGTCGCAGGGACCGCTGGCGTCGTCGGCGCGCTCATCGGCGTCGGCCTGGTCCTCGTGTTGTTTGCCGGGTCTGCCGGGTTGCTGCTCATCACGGTGAGCCGCAACCCATCGATGGCTTTGGCGGTCCTCGTCGGTGGGGCGTTTGTACGACTCGCCGTGTATGGTTCGACCCTGGTCGCTCTGGCCCGCGTCGAAGGCATCCATCGACCGAGTCTGGCGATCGCCACCGGTGTCGCCATCGCCATCGCGCTTGTCCAAGAAATGCGTGCCCTCGCTCGGACGCCGCGCCTGTATTGGGTCGATGCGTCGACCCCAGACGGGCCCGTCCCATCCGCTACACGGAGCTGATCGCTGTGACCCACGTCTTCGCTGCCGCCGAATGGGGTGGAGAGTTCGACGGTGTCCTTGACGACATCAACGCGCTCTTCGACTTCCCGGCAATCTGGGAGTTGAGCCTTCTCGGTGTTGACCTGTCGATCAACCGGACCGTGTTGATCGCATGGTTCATGACGCTGTTGTGCGCGACCATCTTCCTGTTTGCGTTTCGCCGGCCGTCAGTGCTGCCGAGCAAGCTGCAGAGCATCGGAGAGATTGCGATCGATTTCGTTCGCGGCATCGCGACCGACATCATCGGCCCCAAGGGCGCTAAGTTCGTGCCGCTGCTGACGACGTTCTTCGTATTCGTCTTCTTCATGAACGTCGCAAAGATCACGCCGTTCCTGATGCTGCCACCAACGTCTCGGGCTGCCTGGCCGCTGTTCCTGGCCGGGATCGCCTGGCTCGTCTATATCGGGGTAGGCATCAAGGAGCAGGGCTTCCTCCACTACTTTAAAGAACTGGCGTTCCCACCCGGAGTCCCCAAGGTGTTGTACGTCATCCTCACGCCGATTGAGTTGGTCTCAAACCTCGTGTTGCGGCCCTTCACCCTCGCGGTGCGGTTGTTCGCCAACATGGTTGCCGGCCACATTCTCGTCGTGATCACGCTCGTTACCGCGCACATCTTCTTGCCGTCCTGGCCTGCCGGGACTGCACTAGGCGTGTTCGCGGTGGCCATTGGCCCGCTGGTGTTCGGCTTCGAGCTGCTCATCATCGGGTTGCAGGCATACATCTTCACCATGCTTACCGCCGTCTACATCAGCTCTTCGGTGGAGCCGGCTCACTAGTTCACGACCCAACAGGCGACGACGAGTCGCCGCAAGGAGGAACCAGATGGAGAACCTCGGGAACGGGCTGGTCTTCGGCCTCGCGACGCTTGGACCAGGCATTGGTCTTGGCATCTTGATCGGCAAGGCCATCGAAGCGATGGCTCGTCAGCCGGAGGCCGCAGGTCAGGTCCGCACCACGATGTTCATCGGCATTGCCGTCGTCGAAGCACTCGCACTGCTCGGCTTCGTGCTCGCCTTCGCGATCTAGGACTGAGGAGTGACCATGAACATGGTCTTCACGGCGGCGGCGGACGGGGGCGGCATTCAGCTGTTCCCCGATACCTCGGAGTTGATCTGGGGTCTGGTCGCCTTTCTGCTGCTCCTGGGCTTCATGACCAAGTTCGTCTTTCCTAAGGCGAACACCGCGCTGGACGAACGGCGCGCGGCCATCCAGGGCAAGATGGAAGAGGCCGACAATAAGCTGGTCGAGGCCGAAGAGGCCCGGCGGTCCTACGAGGCGTCGATTGCCGACGCCCGTGGTGAGGCGAACAAGATCATTGAGGAAGCCAAGACGGCTGCCGACCAGGTCCGCGCTGACATCGTTGCCAAGGCGGAAGCCGAGGCGTCGGCGATCGTTGAGCGTGCCAGAGCCGATGTCGCCTCAGAGCGAGATCGCGCGCTGCAGGAATTGAGCACCCAGGTTGGCTCACTGTCTGTGGAGCTTGCTTCGCGGATTGTTGAGCGCGAGCTGGACGCCGCCACTCATGAGAATCTGGTCGACGACTACATCCAGCGGTTGTCGAGCAAGAACTGAACCGAAGCAGGCCCCCGACTGATGCGACCACATGGCCGCAGGTTGGAGGTCGACTCGGCTGAACGCGTCCTGCCGGATACCGGCAGTGATGCGAGACCGATGAGGCGACACGATGACGACTGACGACCGCACCAGCGCGTACGCGCAGGCAGTGGTGGCACTCGCCCAAGCTGAGGGCGCGCTCGACACCGTCGAGGACGAGCTGCTGTCTGTCGCGCGAGCTGTCGACGCACATGAGGATCTCCGTCAGAAGCTGACGGAGATCCACCTGCCGGCTGCCCAGCGCTTGAAGGTGTTGGAAGCCGATGTACTGGCTGCTGCGCACCCGACGACCCGGGCCGTGCTGGCACTGCTGATCACCGCGGATCGCGCAGGTGACCTCTCGGCCATCGCAGCGGCAGTGGCCGAACGAGCCGCTGCAACCCGCGACGCAGAGGTCGCGGAGGTCTTTGTCGCCGTCGAACTCGACGAGTCGCGCCGCGAGGCGCTTAAAGCGGCGCTTGAGAAGGCGACAGGACGCAAGCTGGACCTCAAGGTTGTCGTCGATCAGTCGGTCGTTGGCGGTGTTCGCGCTCGTATTGGCGACACCGTGATCGACGGATCGGTCCTGCGGCGACTGACCCAACTCAAGACCCGCGCAGGCGTCTGACGCCACCCCTGGCCGCGTCGCCTTTACCGGTGCGCGAAGTTCACGACACGAGGAAGACACCGACATGGCAGATCTGACGATCCGATCCGAGGACGTCGCTGACGCACTCCGGCGGATGCTGGACGGCTACGAGCCGGATCTCGCCGCTGAACAGGTGGGGAGGGTGCTGTCCACCGGCGACGGCATCGCGACCATCAGCGGCCTCCCGGGCACCTTGGCCAACGAATTGCTCGACTTTGGCGATGGCGTGTTCGGCATGGCCATGAACCTCGATGAGCACGACATCGGCGCCGCAGTGTTCTCCGATGCTTCCACGGTCTACCAGGGCCAGACGGTGCGGCGCACCGAGCGGGTCCTTTCAGTCCCAGTTGGTGACGCCATGCTCGGGCGTGTGGTCGACCCCTTGGGTCGGCCCATCGATGGCAAAGGTCCGCTCGATAAGGCCGGCGTCGATGGTGAGCGGCCGTTGGAAGTCCAGGCCGCAGGTGTTGTCGATCGTCAGCCGGTGAGCGAGCCGATGCAGACAGGCATCAAGGTCATCGACGTCATGACCCCCATCGGTCGTGGCCAGCGCGAGCTGATCATCGGTGACCGTCAGACCGGCAAGACCGCGATCGCGGTCGACACGATCATCAACCAGAAATCGCTGTGGGGGACCGACGAAGCCGTCAAGTGCATCTACGTAGGCATCGGGCAGAAGGGCTCGACGATCGCCCAGGTCGTGGCGACCCTTGAGCACTACGGCGCCATGGAGTACACCACGGTCGTCTCCGCGCCTGCATCGGCTCCCGCGCCGTTCCAGTTCATTGCGCCATACTCCGGCGCAGCCATCGGTGCGAACTGGATGTACAAAGGTGAGCACACTCTGATCGTCTACGACGACCTGTCCAAGCAGGCCGATGCCTACCGCCAGTTGTCGCTGCTGCTGCGTCGTCCTCCTGGTCGTGAGGCCTATCCCGGTGACGTCTTCTACCTCCACAGCCGATTGCTTGAGCGGGCCGCCAAGTTGTCCGACGAGCTCGGCGGCGGGTCGATGACTGCGCTGCCGATCGTCGAGACGAAGGCCAATGACGTGTCGGCCTTCATCCCGACCAACGTTATTTCGATCACCGACGGCCAGATCTTCCTCGAGTCTGACCTGTTCTACCAGGGTGTCCGTCCGGCTATGAACGCCGGCATCTCGGTGTCGCGAGTCGGTGGTGCGGCGCAGCGTCCGGCGATGAAGTCGGTCTCCGGCACCGTCCGCCTCGAGTTGGCACAGTTCCGTGAGCTGGAAGCGTTCGCCCAGTTCGGATCTGACCTCGACAAGGCCTCGCAGCAGCAGATCGCGCGCGGACAGCGGGTTGTTGAGATCCTCAAGCAGTCGGAGAACGCACCGCTGTCGGTCGAGTTGCAGGTCGCGTCGATCGTGGCTGTGACCTCGGGAACGATGGACGAGCTTCCCGTCAGCGACGTGCGTCGATTCGAGCGGGAGATGCACGACTACCTGTCGTCGCGACACGGTGACCTGCTCGGCAAATTGGCGCGTGAAAAGCTCAGCGACGAATTGTCGGAGGCTCTCAAGTCGGCGATCGACGACTTCGCATCCTCGTTCACCCCCTCAGAGGTTGTCGAGGCCGAAGAAGTCGACGAGGGATGGGACGCGATGGCTGCGAGCAGCGAAAGCGTCGACTGACGACAGCAACACAGCGAGCCGTCTGGCAATGTCGCCGTGACGACGGTGTGATGAAGGAGGTGTCGGCCGTGACCTTGGCAGCTGATACTTCCCGAGGAGGACGAAGTGGCAGGTAGTGGCCAGATCCGGCAGCTGAAGCGGCGGATCCGTTCGGTCCAGAGCACGCAGAAGATCACCCGCGCGATGGAAATGATCGCCGCGTCGAGGATCGTGCGGGCTCAAGCTCGCGTGCGTGCCGCCCGTCCCTATGCCGAGCAGATCACCGAAGTGATCAAGGGTTTGGCGGTGTCCAACGAGGTTCGCCAACACCCATTGTTGACGATCCGGGACGTCGAACGTACGGCCGTGATCGTCAACACCTCCGACCGCGGTCTGGCTGGTGCATACAACGCCAACGTGCTCAAGGTTGCAGAACGCACCATTCGCCAAGAAGAAGAGGCCGGCCACGACGTTGACCTCTACGTCATCGGCCGCAAGGGCACGGGATACTTCAATTACCGGGGCCGCCGGGCTCAGCGAGTGTGGGAGGGCGTGTCCGATGCCCCCGAGATCGATGACGCCGCGATCATCGCCGAGACGGTGATGTCCCGATTCGCCGCGGGCGAACTCGATCGGGTGTGGCTGGTCTATACCGACTTCAAGTCATCGATGACCCAGGCTCCGGTACGGATGGAGTTGCTGCCCGTCAAGCCCGAGGAATTCGGCGGTGGTGAAGAGATCGCCCCCGAATTCATCTACGAACCTTCGCAGAACGAACTGCTTGAGCGGCTGATCCCGAGGTACGTCGAGGCCAAAGTCCTCCACGGACTGCTGGAGTCATCGGCGTCAGAGCACGCCGCCCGCCAGCGGGCGATGAAGGCTGCAACCGACAATGCCAAGGAAGTGGCCGGCAAACTGTCGCGGGTGATGAACCAGGCCCGCCAGGAGCAGATCACCACAGAGATTTCCGAGATTGTCGGCGGCGCTGAAGCGCTCGGCGACTGACGACCAACGTTCGAGGCGCGGTTCGCAACCGACGATCACCGCGCCCACGAAGAAAAGGAAGCACCAGATGTCCACGCAGACCGTGGTGAACGACCAGGACGCTGGACGGGCGGCTGACGGGCGAATCGTCCGGGTCATCGGCCCCGTCGTCGACGTCGAGTTCCCTCCAGGCGACCTTCCCGAGATCAATACCGCGCTGACGTTCGAGCGTCAGGCCGAAGATGGCACGGTGACCGTGACTGCCGAGGTTGCCCAGCACCTGGGTGATCACCGGGTCCGCGCTGTGTGCATGCAGCCGACCGACGGTGTCGTGCGTGGCGCGACCGTGGTGGACACCGGACAGCCGATCACCGTTCCGGTCGGCCCGGGCGTCCTTGGCCACATCTACAACGTGCTTGGTCAACCGCTGGACGTTGACGAGGACAGCATCGAGGCCGACACCCGCTGGCCGATTCACCGTGACCCGCCACCGTTCGACGAACTTGAGCCACAGGCCAAGATGTTCGAGACCGGCATCAAGATCATCGACCTGATCGAGCCCTACGTGCAAGGTGGCAAGATCGGCATGTTCGGTGGCGCCGGTGTCGGCAAGACCGTCATCATCCAGGAAATGATTAACCGTGTCGCGCAACAGCACGGTGGTGTGTCGGTGTTCGCTGGCGTCGGCGAGCGGACGCGCGAGGGCAACGACCTCATGCTCGAGATGCAGGATTCCGGCGTTCTGGAGAAGGCAGCCCTCGTCTTCGGGCAGATGGATGAGCCGCCGGGGGTGCGACTGCGTGTGGCGCTGTCAGCGCTGACGATGGCTGAGTACTTCCGTGATGAGATGCGCCAGGACGTGCTCCTGTTCATCGACAACGTGTTCCGTTTCGTCCAGGCTGGGTCCGAGGTCTCAACGCTGCTCGGCCGCATGCCGTCGGCGGTGGGCTACCAGCCGACGTTGTCGAATGAGATGGGCCAGCTCCAGGAGCGGATCACCTCGACCAAGGGCCGGTCGATCACCTCGTTGCAGGCGGTCTATGTCCCTGCTGACGACATCACCGACCCGGCGCCGCACACCACGTTCGCTCACCTCGACGCTCAGACGGTGCTCTCGCGTGACATTGCGTCGCTTGGTATCTACCCGGCGGTCGACCCTCTCGACTCGACCTCACGGATCCTCGACCCGACCATCGTCGGTGAGGAGCACTACGCCGTTGCGACCGGTGTGCAGGAAGTGCTGCAGCGGTACAAGGACCTGCAGGACATCATCGCGATCCTCGGGATTGACGAATTGTCTGAAGAAGACAAAGTCACGGTCGCACGGGCTCGCAAAGCTCAGCGCTTTTTCAGCCAGAACTTTTATGTCGCCGAGCAGTTCACGGGTAACCCGGGTGTCTATGTTCCAGTGTCGGAGACGATTGAAGGCTTCAAGGCCCTTATCGATGGCGACCTTGATGAAGTCCCCGAGCAGGCGTTCTTGTATGCCGGCAACGTCGACGACGTCCAGCGCCGGGCGGCTGAACTCTCTGGCTGACCGAAGAACTGTGGGCGCACTGCATGCCAGCGGTGCCCACCGACAACCGACCAACCACCCATCCACCGACCACCCTCCGATGGGCCGAATGCCAGCGTTGCATCCGGTCCGGTGAGACCCACGCATGACCAGTGCGTCGACTACGACGACCTGGCAGATGGAAAGGACCGGCGTTGGCGACAATGCACCTCGAGGTCGTCTCGGCGAAGAGCCATGTGCTCAGCGCCGACGTGACAGAGATCTATGCACGTTCGGTCGAAGGCGAATTGGGGATTCTCCCGGGGCACCAGCCAGCACTTATCGGCCTCGACGTGGGTCCTGTCCGTGTTGTTGGGGCCGACGGCGACCGGTGGACCATCGCTGTGCACAGTGGAATGTTGTTCGTGGACAAGGATTCGCGTGCCGTCGTGCTCGCTGACATCGCTGAACTGTCTGACGAGATTGATGTCGAACGTGCGCGCATCCGTCGGCAACAGGCACTCGACACCCTGGCCAACGATCCTGACGACGCGGCATCACAGATGTCACTTCGCAAGCAGGAACTTCGGTTGACACTCGCAGAGTCGACTGACTGACCTGCGCTCGGTCGATACGTCGTCTTGCACTTCGGTTGCTGTCCGATGGTTACGTCCGATTGACAGGTGCCTGCCGATACGATCTCACCGATGCAGACTTCGCCCGCCACCGATGACCGATTGCTGGTTCGTGGTGGGCGCAGCCTGTGCGGCACCGTGCGACTGACCGGGGCCAAGAACTCGGCGCTGAAGTTGATGGCGGCTGCACTCTTGGCTGACAGTCCAGTGCACCTTTCCTCGGTCCCAGACATCTCCGATGTCGAGGTCATGAAACAGGTGTTAGAAGGCCTCGGCGTCACGGTCGATGTTGATCCTGTGGCAGCCACGGTGACGCTGCACGCCGCAGATCCTGGCTGGAGCGCCCCGGCCGCTGCCGCGACTCGGATCAGAGCATCGATCAGTTGCCTGGGGCCGTTGGTCGCCCGTGTGGGTCGCGCACGACTGGCACTGCCCGGTGGTGATCGGATCGGTGCCCGAACTATCGATCTCCATGTGCGCGGACTGGAAGCCATGGGCGCGTCCGTGCATGTGGAAGACGGCCATGTCGACGTGCAATGTCCCCGACTGACAGGCGCGCAGATCACACTTGAGTTCCCGTCTGTCGGTGCGACCGAAAACTTGCTGATGGCCGCGACACTTGCCGATGGCGTCACCGTCATTGACAACGCCGCACGTGAGCCTGAGATCCGCGACCTGTGCAACATGCTGGTCAGCATGGGCGCAATAATCGATGGCATCGGTTCGGCGACACTGACGATCACCGGGGTTGAACGCCTCACCGGAACGACGTGGACCACCTGCCCCGATCGCATCGAAGCTGGAACCTACGCGATGGCTGCCGCCGTGACTGGCGGCGACGTCCGCATCGAGACGGTACGGCCGAGCGATCTGACCCTGCCATTGTTGAAGCTGCGCGAGATCGGCGTCACGATCGAAGAAGGTGACGACTGGATCGCCGTCAAGGCAGGTGACTTGCGTCCGATCGATGTTGTCACGCTGCCGTATCCAGGGTTCCCCACAGACCTGCAACCGCAGCTGATGGTGCTGCTGACCCAGGCGTCCGGGGTCAGTCGCTGCACTGAAAACGTCTTCGAGTCGAGGTTTGCCTTCGTTGATGAACTCGCCAGGATGGGCGCCGACATTCGCATCGACGGCCATCATGCCTTCATCCATGGCCCCACCCGACTACAGGGCCATCGCATGACGAGTCTGGATGTCAGGGCAGGTGCTGCGGCCACTATGGCAGGGCTGGTTGCGGACGGAGAAACGGTCGTCACCGACGTCCACCACATTGATCGCGGGTACGCCAATTTCGTTCTGCGACTGCAACAACTTGGTGCAGACATCGAGCGTGTGCCTGCAGCGGCAGACTCGTGAACCGTGTCAGGCGGTTTCGGCGCATGCCGGCAGAGGTGACTGCCATCGCTGTGGCCACCTGGTTGCTGGCGTCGATGGTGTTCCTCCCGACCGGAGCCGTCGCCGAGACAGCGCCTGAGCACACCCTGGCTGTCGACGACCGCGGTGCCGAGGGTGACACCGACGGCGAGGTGATTGACGAGTCTGGGGCCCCGGCAGGCGAGACAGCGGACTCCGACGACGCTGTGACGATGGACAACCTTGAGGCGTCAGTCGAACACCCGTTCCCATCTCCTGAGCCGGAGCCGATCGTGGCGTCGGGGACGCTGGTCTTGACGATTGCCGACCCTGGGGTCTTGACCTTCGACGATGGGAGGCGTTTCTACGACCGGCTGGAACTGGTTCCGGATGCAGCATCGGTGTTGATGATCAATGACCTGACGATGGATGACTACATCGCCGGACTTGCAGAGATGCCAACCCGTTGGCCGATGGAGGCCCTCAAAGCACAGGCGGTCGCGGCCCGAACCTACGCCTGGCGAACTCTGCGCTCCGATCGCTACCCGGGCTACGACATCTGTGCGACGGTCGCCTGCCAGGTTTTTCGCGGCGCCGGTGTCGTGCTCGATTCGTCGACAGGCGAGCGATGGCGCGAAGCGGTGCGCGCAACCAGCAACGAAGTCCTGTTGGACGACCAGGGACAACCCATCTTGGCCCGCTACTTCTCGACCTCAGGCGGGCGGACCTACGCCAACGAGGACGTGTTTCCTTCATCCGGCTCGTTCCCCTACTTGCTCGCTATCGACGACCCATATGACGAGGCGTCGCCACTGCACACGTGGACCGCGCGATTCACCCGAGAACAATTCGACGAGATTCTGGCTCGGGGCGCCACACTGTCGGCGGTCGTCCCCATCGCCAGCGTCGAAAGGATGGGTGAGATCACCGACCAGCAGGCGATGATTCGGGTGACCAGCACTACTGGCGTGACCGCCCAGGTTGGGGCTGTCGCATTCCGGGATTTTGTTTCCCGCATGGCCGCTGAGATGTATCCCAACGAGTATCCGGGGCCTACTGATGACGGAGAAGGCACCCTGCCGGCTGCCATGCCGTCGTCGCGCTTTTCCGTCGAGGTACGCGACGACGAGGTCGTGGTGAACGGCCGCGGTTGGGGACACGGAGTGGGGATGGGGCAGTTCGGCGCGTTCGGACGCGCCGAAGACGGCGCAACGTATGAGGAGATCCTCGCGACTTATTACGGCGGACTCATGCCTCAAGACGCCGCCGACGTTCCTGAGCGCATCCGTGTCGGAATGACCCTGTCGATGCCTCGCCAGGTGATCGGCGATGGCGTGTTCTCGCTCGCCGTTGGAGACCTTGACGTGGCGGCAACTATGGGTACGTGGAGCATCGACCGTGTCGATGGGGCATGGAGTCTGATCCCTCCACGTGGGCATGATCAACCACTGGAAGGTTCCCCGACTCGACTTGTCGAGGGATACGGGACAGCCAGCGCGGCGACGGTGGAAGTCGCCGTGAACAAGCCAGTCGCCTTGACGATGGAGATACTCGACATTGGTCGCGATCTGGTGCTGGACCGCTACCTGGGCATCGTCGACCATGGAGTGCACGCGTTCACGTGGGAGTTTGACGATGCCAGCGGAAGCGCGGTGCCGCCAGGTGACTACTTGGTCATGGTGCGGGGCGTCGATCTTGAAGGTGCGCAGTTTGGCACCCCCGTGCCGGTCAACGTGCCAGAACCTCCGCCACCGCCAGCGCCCCCGGTGGCCGTCGAACCGGAAGATGACACCGAGTCCGGCTGGATGTTCCCATCAGTCCATCCCGCCGTGCTTGTTGGCCTCCTGGGATTCGTGCTCATCCTGGCTGCTGTTGCCTATCGGGACCGGTCATGAACAGCCAGCTGTCGTCACCTCCGCCGCCTCCTCCTGAGAGGCGTCGCGACATGCCGCCACCACAGCGCGCGGGCGGCGGCAGCGCTCGTAGTGCTCGTCGCGCCGGTCATGTGCCTTTCACTGTGTTCGACGCGGGCATGGCCCTGTTGCTCTTCTTCGTCGGTCAGCTCATCGTCGGAGTTGGCGCCGGTATCGCCTTGGCCGTCGGAGCCGTCACGCGGTCCGGCAGCATCGATGCCGTCGGAGCATTTTCATCCGAGACGCTGCTGGCCGTAGCCATCGTTTCGGCGTTGGTCGGCACCGCGATGGCGATCGGATGGCTGGCGGTGCGCCAGCGCCTGGACCGGCGATTGTTTGGACGGGGACGCCACGGCGCGCTCAAGATCGTCATCGGAGTGGCGGCCGGATTTGTTGCCACCGTTGCGACCTACACGGTCAATGCGATGCTGGTGCTGGTCTTTCGACCTGAAGCGCCTGTAGTCCAGCAGGTGTTGCAGGATGCCCTTGGCGGCGGCCGTTCGTTGGTGCTCGCAGCCATCGTGATCGTGCTGCTTGCGCCTGTGACCGAGGAAATCGTGTTTCGTGGCATCCTGTTCCAGAGCCTCGACCGGCGGTTGGGCTTCTGGTTCGCTGCGACGGTGTCGTCGGTGGTGTTTTGCGCAATCCACGTTGAAGTGATCATGAGCCAGCCGCTGGCGTTGGTGGGCATGTTCGTGCTGTCGATGATCTTGGCAGCGTCATTCCATCTCAGCGGATCGCTCATCGTGCCGATCATGGTGCATGCCGTCTTCAACGCGACCTCACTGGGATTGGCGCTCGCGTTCGACCGGTTTGAGGACATGTTGGAGATGTGGGACATGCTGGCGCATCTCGTCGTGCGACTGTAAGTCTCGTCAACCCGGGTATCGGCCTCGTTGTCGCACCTGTCGGCCTGGACGCCCCCGGTATCGGATAACTCAGAGGTCACGGCTGGCGGCGAGATCTTCCGGCTCCTGGATGGTTGAGCCGTCAGGCCGATCAACGGTCCCGGTGGATCGCTCCGTCCGTGGCGCGAAGTGGACGGCCGCTTCCTCCCCACCGTTCGGCAATGATCTCGGCAGCGATCGACACCGCGGTCTCCTGGGGAGTGCGAGCACCGATGTCGAGGCCGATCGGGGAACGCAGACGCGACAACTCCTTGTCGTCGAGACCTGCTTCGCGCAGGCGCGCGAGGCGGTCTTCATGCGTGCGACGTGATCCCATCGCACCTACATAGGCAGCCGGCGAGCGCAATGCGACTTCGAGGACTGGGACATCGAACTTTGGATCGTGGGTCAACACGCACACGACCGTGCGTTCATCGATGGGCGCTGACGACAAGAAGCGGTGGGGCCAATCGACGACGACGTCATCTGCATCGGGAAAGCGTTCGCGCGTCGCAAAAACCTCACGTGCATCACAGACTGTGACGCGATAGCCGAGATGTCCGCCGACGCGGCACAGGGCGGCGGCGAAGTCGATCGCGCCGAACACGTACATCGCGGCGGGAGCGACGAACGACCCCATAAAGACCGCGACGTCATCTGCTCGCCGCTGACCGGAAGGGCCGTAGTGGCGAATGCCCGAGAGTCCTTGTTGAAGCATCCCTCGCGCGTCTGCAATGGCCGCATGGTCCAGACCCGCGTCGCCCAGGCTGCCAGCGGCACTGTCGGCCCACACGGCAAGGCGACAGACCTGGTCCACGGCATCACCGGATTGCCCGTGCGCCAGGTCTGGCGCTTGTGAGGGCAACTTCGTCACGAGCGCGACGGCACGTTCTTCCTCGGTCGCAGCGATGATCGCGGCGATGGCGGCGTCGTTGGCTTCAATTGGCGCGACGACGACGTCGAGTTCTCCGCCGCACATCAGACCGACCGACCATGCGGTGTCATCGGTGATGCCGTAGTCGACCATGCGCGGGATGCTGTCGGAGATCACGTCCATGGCAATGCGGTGGACGTCGCCTTCGACGCACCCTCCTGAGATGTTGCCGACCACCGCGCCTTCGTCGTTGATGGCCATCACAGCGCCAGCCGGCAGGGGCGTGCTCTGTCGCGTTGCAACGACCGTCGCCAGCGCGACACGGTGACCGTCTGACCACCACTGCCTGATCGTCGGCAAGATCTCAAGCACCCCGCAACCTTTCGTCTATCGACGCCCGCATGCCAACAGTGTGCCGTGGCCACGGACCGAGATGCGCCACGATCAGCCGCTTCGCTAAGGTTGTCGATGATCGAGGAATCGTGTTGGGGGCCTGCCAACACCCAGGAGGCGACTGTGGACAACGATCGGGACGTCGTCGTCGTGGCTACCGGAATGGTCCCATTCGCCAAACAGATCGACGGCAGCGTTGATCAGATCGCCGCGCGGGCTATTCGGACGTTGCTGGCGAAAAGCGGCATGGACGCCCGACTCATTGACGAGACATATGTCGGCACGGCCAAGGGTGGAAGCCTCATCGGTCAGCGGGCGTTGCGGTTTGCTGGACTTGGCCATGGCATGCCGGTGTACAACGTCGAAAATGCCTGCGCCAGTAGCGCCGTCGCGTTCAATCTGGCATTCCGGTCGCTGTCTGCGGGCAACGCCGAATGCGCACTCGTCGTCGGGGTTGACCAGCTGTCGAGTCTTGGCAAGGGCGCCCTGCCAGTCCAAGAGACCGAATGGGATGGCGCGTCGGGTGTGACCAACCCGGTTGTCTACGCCATGCGTGCGCAGCGTTATCTGCATGAGACCAACGCGCAGATCGAAGATCTTGCCGCGGTATCTGTCAAGTCGCGAGCGTTTGCCAGCCAAAATCCCATCGCTCAGATGCGGGCCACCACGACCATCGAGGAAGTGCTCGGTTCGCGCCCGATTGCCGACCCACTGACCATGTTCCAGTGTTCACCCAAGAGTGACGGTGCGGCGGCGCTGGTCATCATGACTCGCCAACGCGCAGCTGCGGCGGGCCTGGGCGGCCCGATTGTGCGCGCCTCCCAAGTGCGTTCGGGCAAATTCAGCATGGCTTCACGTGACATCACTCGTCCTGATATCACCATGCGAGCCGCGGAGGCTGCGTTTGAACAGGCTGGTATCGGCCCCGACGATCTCGATGTCGTGGAACTCCATGACGCCTTCACGATTGCCGAGCTGATCTATACAGAAGAGCTTGGCCTGTGCGACGACGGTGAAGGCCCTGAGTTCCTCCGGTCAGGCGCCAGCGCATCTTTGGCTTCCGGGGGGAAGGCCGTGGTGAATCCCAGTGGTGGACTGCTCAGTCGAGGGCATCCGATTGGAGCGACCGGAGCTGCACAGATTGTTGAGCTCGTCGAACAACTAACCACCAGGTCGGGACCGCGCCAGCGTGAAGATGCTCGCGTTGGTCTGGCGCACGTCACCGGTGGCGGCGCTTCTGGTTTCGACAACGGAGCGTGCTGTGTGACCATCGTGACCGCCGACTGATCGAAACCGAGCCAGGTTGCGGATCCTGCCCGCGGACTTGAGCGTGACAAGCCAATGAGGTGAATTGCATGGTGCAACGACTGATGGTGTGGCCGAAGCGACTTCCAGCCAGCCTTGAGGGTCTGTCCGAACAGGTTGCGGCCCAACTCGCTGTTGATGACGTCGTGACCCTCGACGACCTTTCATCACTCGCATCGCAGCGTTCGTCAGGACACGACGCGCTGGTAGTTGTCATTGATGCTGCAGTCGCTGCCGGCCACGCGGCTGCCGACGTTGTGGCGTCGGTGACTGCGCTGCGCGATCACGAACATCTCGATGTTGTCGCTGTTGTCGGTGACGGATATCTCGGTACCGATCACGCTGATGTCGGTGCATCGGTGGCAGGAGCCGCTGCGGTGGCAACCATGCGGTCCATGGCGACCCGGCGCGATGCCAGTGGCCGCGCCAACGTCGTTGCGATCCCTGATGGGCTGTTCGATCGCGACGGAGTCCACCGTGGCCCTCTCAAGCAGGCCGTCGAAGCCATCGACGTCGTCAACGCCGTTGCGTTCTTTCTCAGCGAAGAAGGCGGGTATCTCAACGGGCAGGTCCTGTTCGTCGACAGTGGCCGGCAGGTCTTTTCGTCGATGTCCGCTTGACGATCACGCTTGATCACAGATTTGGGAGTCGCGTTGCTATGAACATCGCACTGGTCACTGGTGGAGGACAGGGGATCGGCGCCGCTATCAGTCGCCAGCTGGGAGCGGATGGCCATCATGTCGTCGTCAACGATCTTGATCTGGATCGTGCTGCGACGATTGTCGCTGAGATCCAAGCCGCTGGGGGCAGCGGCACACCGGTGGTTGCCGACGTCAGCGATTCAGCGGCGATCGACGCGATGTTTGACCGCGTCGAAGATGAAGTCGGCATGGTCACCACCTTGGTCAACAATGCCGGGATCGGCGGCAACGCCGCCATCCGTGACATCACCGACGAAACCTGGGATCGTGTCCTGTCGATCGACCTGTCGAGCGTGTTCTACTGCTCGCGGCGTGCGTTGGCGAAGATGCGGGATGCTCGTGTCGGGTCGATCGTCAACATTGCGTCGCGTGCGTGGCTGGGGTGGTGGGGCCAGAGCTCCTATGCGACCGCCAAAGCGGGCGTGGTGGGCATGAGTCGCGCACTTGCCGTCGAGATGTCGTCGCGAGGAGTGCGTGTCAATGTGATCGCTCCGGGACTGATCGACACCCCGATGCTGCGCAATCGCAGCGAAGAGGCGCTCGAGCGGTTGCTCACGAGCGTGCCGATGGGACGTCTCGGCAGCACTGCCGACATCGCCCACGCCGCGAGTTTTCTCGCGTCGGATCGCGCACGTGCCATCACCGGCCAGGTTCTGTATGTCTGTGGCGGCAAGAGCGTGTACGCCTATCCCGACTGGCCCGACAGCAAGTGATCGGCCGATGCCTCGTGATGACCGGTGCCCGATCTTGGCGGATCGTCGCGTCGGACACGGGTGTTGATCGTGTCCGACAGTGGTCGACCCAAGGAGTCCGATCATGATGAGCTCTCAGCACCCAGAGATCGGCATCTGCCCGATCTGCGGTTACCGGATGCTGCCCATCCTTGACCTCATGCCGTGTGGGCATAGCGGGGAGGTCGAACGCCAGCCACTGGAGGAACAAGGTCGGGTCTATTCATGGACGCGCTCATGGTCATCGCCCGACGACAGCCGGCTGATCGTCATGGCGGATTTCTTTGATGGACAACTGCGGGTTACTGGGCCACTGGACGGCGACAGCGACGTTGCCATCGGTGACGCGGTCTGGGCTCACGTTGGATCTGACTCGCCGTTCGTGCTGTCGACAAGCCGATGAGGGTCATGGCGCACGTCGGATCGTGAAGGTGG
>JBBDSU010000020.1:144371-154593 GCA_040904825.1 Nitriliruptoraceae bacterium
AAGGTGGGATCGTGAAGGTGGGATCGTGAAGGTGCGCGGGTGACGGCCACCCTCGCCACGGATCTGGCCATCACCGGCGGGCGAGTGATCGACCCGGCGTCAGCTGTCGACGCCGCCGCCGATGTCATGGTGCACGACGGCCGGCTGGCAGAGGTCGTGCCACGAGACGCCAGCAGAGATCGAGCGACGAGCGGTGATGTCGCTGCTCGCATGGCGACAGCATCACAGGTCATCGACGCCACCGGCATGCTCGTACTTCCTGGACTTATCGATTTTCACGTCCACGTATTCGAAGGTGTGTCCCACTACGGGATCGACGCCGACACCTACTGTCTGCAGCGCGGCGTCACCAACGCCGTTGATGCAGGGTCAGCCGGCGCACAAACCTTCGCAGGCTTCAAGCGTTTTATCATGGATAGCGCGGCGACCGGTCTGCATGCGTATCTGAACATCTCGACGACGGGGATGCTCGCGCCGGAAGCCGGCGAACTCGAAGACCCCCGTTTCCTTGTTGCCGACAAGGCCCTTGCGGTCGCCACCGCCCACCCCGACGAGATCGTGGGCATCAAACTGCGGGTCGGCACCCGCAATGCGGGCCATCCTGATACTCGGCTGGCGCTCGCAACGGCCAAGTCCGTCGCCTCCGAGGCTGGCCTGCCGCTGATGGTGCATATCACCAACGCGACCCTGCCACTGGCCGACATCATGGCGACCTTGGGCTACGGCGACGTCGTCACCCATTGTTATCACGGCAAGCGTGGGGGGATTCTCACGCCCGAGGACGAAGTCGAGCATTTCGTTCTCGACGCTCTCGATCGCGGAGTGCTCCTCGATGTCGGGCATGGTCGCAGCGCACTGAATTATCACGTCGCCCGCACGGCGATGGCGGCAGGTGTCACCCCGCATCATGTGTCGAGCGATCTCCACGTCTACAACGCTGACGGACCTGCCTATGACCTGGTCACCACCATGTCCAAGATGCTCCACTTGGGCATGGACTTGGCCGACATCGTTGCGTCAGTGACCCACCGTCCCGCCAAGGCGATGCAACGTGATGAGGTGATCGGCTCGCTCCAAGTTGGTCGCGAAGCCGACGTCACGATTGTTGAGATCCTGGAAGGAGCGTGGGACCTCGAGGATTCTGAAGGCGAAGTGGAACGGCTGGAGCACTTGATCGTTCCTCGATGGGTCGTGCGGCAAGGACGCGCGATGCCGCTGGCCGCCTCGGTCCACGAACTGTGATGAGCAGGGAGAACCAGCCGCCATCCGACGCCATTGGTGGTGCCACTGTCATTCCATGGGCTGCTTCGGTCTACGGACTGTGATGGGCGGGAAGTTCCCGCACCAACCGCGCGCGAGTCATCGCGCCTGATACCACTGGGAGACGCCCGTGTTCGACCACTTCAAAGTTCCAGAGGACATCGCAGTAAGGGTGCCCCTTGATCGCCTTAGGGCGGCCACCGAGGCTGTGTTCCTCAAGTGTGGCGTGCCAGCCGACGATGCTGCGCTCGGCGCAGATGCGCTGATGTTTGCTGATCTGGCAGGCATCGATACCCACGGCGTATCGAACAAGCTGCGCGACTACGCCGCCAAGTTTCAATCGGGCGTACTCAACCCAACGCCCAACTGGACCATCGTGACCGAGACGGCCTCAACGGCGGTGATCGACGGAGATGGGGGACTGGGGCTGTTGATTGCCCCCAAGGCGATGAGCATCGCAATGGACAAGGCCGACAAGGTTGGATCGGGCATGGTCTCGATCCGCAACGCGGGTCACGCCGGTGCGGCTGGATACCACGCACGGCTCGCACTCGAGCGGGACATGATCGGGTGGTGCATGACTGTTTCGAGCGCCTCCAAGTCGATGTTGCCGACGTATGGCGCCGAGCCGTTGCTCGGGACTAACCCGATCGCGTTTGCCGCGCCCGCTGACAAAGAGGCTGCCTTCCTGTTCGACGCCGCGATGACGACGATTGCTGGCAACAAGATCGGACTCGCCAAGCGGATGGGCAAACCGTTGCAGGGCGGATGGGTTGCTCACGCTGACGGGACGCCTGACCTTGAAGGAGGGCCGATCGAAAAGTTCTCCACCGAAGGCAAGCCGAACCAGCTGCCGTTGGGCAGCACCCGGGAGCTGGGCTCCCACAAGGGTTACGGCATGGCGATGATCGTCGACATCCTGTGCGGGCAACTGTCGTTCGCACCTGGCTATTCGACACTGGCCGACGACCGCGGCGGGCACTTTGTTGCCGCGTGGGATGTCGCGGCATTCGGAGAACCATCCGAGTTCAAGCGCAACATGGACGGAATGCTGGGCCGGCTGCGGACCTCGAAACCTATGGCTGGCGCCGAGCGCGTGTACTACGCCGGATTGATCGAGGTTGAAACCGAGCAGGAGCGGCGAGAGCGCGGGATTCCATTGCATCCCGAAGTTGTCGACTGGTTCCGGCAAGCATGTGACGAGTTCGACATTCCCTTCGACCTCGCCTAACCGGCCGGCAAGGTCAGGCGTCGGCGTCGAGCACGACTTTCAGGCGCCCGACCGCCGGCCGTGCGGCCAGCCGGAAGGCTTCCTCGGTGCGGTTAGTCGGAAGGACGTGCGTGACGTAGTTGCTCATGATCCCTGGGTAACGCGCCGCGTAGGCGATCGCTTCGTGCAACGCTTCGCGGCGTCCGGTCTTGGGTGTGCGACCGAAGCGTAGTGACACGTTGCGCTCCATCAATGGCCCAATGCGCAGTGGGTACACCGCTTCATCGGGGATACCGAAATAGATGATCGTGCCGTGGTGGTCAACGACGCTGATTGCGTCGTCGAGCGTGCCGACTTGATGGCCGACAGCCTCAATCACGATGTCGAAACGGTCCGTCGTCGACTGTGACCATGTGCGACTGGTCAAGGTGACAGCCTCGTCCACACCGAACGTCGCCGCTACGTCTGAGCGGTCGACGATGTCGACGCCAGTGACGTGGGAGGCTCCCTTGTCTTTGAGTGCGTGGGCGAACCACAGGCCAATCGGGCCAAGGCCGATAACAGCCGCGCGGCAGCCCTCAATGCCGGGGACGCCTTCGAGCGCGCTCAGGATGCAGGCCAACGGTTGCAGGGCCACAGCATGGGCCGGTTCAAGGTCGGCAGGGGACGGCACCAGTTCGTCTGCTCGGGACACGACGTATTCGCGCAGCCCGTGCGGGTCGGACACCCAGCCGACGACCCGTGTGCCGACGGGAATATCGCTGCTGGTAGCGACAACTTCACCGACGATCTCGTGAAGCGAGCGTCCGAGATCACCCGGCTCGTCGTTGAGTTGTCCGTTCCAGCATCGAGGAATATCGCTGCCGCAGATGCCGCCCGACAGGAACCGCATGATCACCTGCCCTTCGGGCAGTTCCTCTTCAGTGGGAGTGTCGACTTCGAGTCGTCGGAAACTCATAGGTCCGTCAAGGCGGTAGGCCCACATCATCGTCGCGACACCTTCCTGCGGGGGAATTCGGCCGTTGCCGTCAACGACCGACCGGCCACATTAGGCAAACCCTCGATTATCTCCAACACGGGGTGCCAGTGTCGTGTCGCAGCATGAAGCGACGTGGTGAGCGGTGGGATGGGCGGCGGGATACCGGTCACGTTCAGGCGGCCACGTCATGATGCGTACCCTGCTGGAGCAACCTCGTGACCAGTGCCGCGACCTGGCCAGCGGCGGTCATGTAGACGAAATGCGGAAAAGAACGCGGGCAGGGAGGTCAAGGATGGTCGAGGCTTCTCATCCGCTCGTGCCGCGACTCGAAGGCTACGAAGCTCATTTCGTGCCAGCATTCCGTGCCACTAAATCCTACCGATGCCCGGGCTGCCACAATGACGTCGTCACAGGTGTCAGCCACACCGTCGCCTGGCCGATTGAGTATGTCGACGACCGCCGACACTGGCATCTGCACTGCTGGCGTGTGGCCGCGGGCAGAGGCCGAACCGGGTAGCGTCGCACGGCCTGTGATATCCGCGACAGTGAGTGCGACAGTGAGCGCGCCCGTGAGGTTGACATGCCCCCCAGTGACCGCAACAGCCCCAAATCTGGGCGCCAGCCTCCCCGCGATGCGTTTGAGCGTCGCGCGGCCCGCAACAAGACGGTCGTCATCTTCATGGCGGTGCTCATGGCATTGTCACTGCTGGCCGTCCCGCTGACACAATTGTTGTCGTGACCAGTGATGTCGTGACCAGCGGCCTGACGGTTCGACGCCTGAGGCAGCCTGGAATGTCGGCAGCGTGCCGATGAACACGACACCGTTTCCCGCGATTCAACGCTGAGCTGTTGACCGACCTTGCCTGCTGACTGATTGAGAAGGATTACCCGTGGCTACCTCGTATCAGAACCCTCCCGATCTGACGATCGACCCTTCGACGACGTACACCGCAACGATCTCTACGAATCGTGGTGACATCTCCGTGAAGTTGTTTGCCGAGGACGCACCGCAGACAGTGAACAATTTCGTCTTTCTCGCGCAAGAAGGGTTCTACGACGGCGTCATTTTTCATCGTGTCATCGAAAACTTCATGATTCAGGGGGGAGATCCCACCGGTACCGGGACCGGTGGCCCCGGTTACCGCTTCGACGATGAGCTCAACGCCTCCCGATCACGTGGGTACCGGATGGGAACCCTTGCGATGGCGAACGCCGGGCCGAACACCAACGGTTCACAGTTCTTCATCATGCATGCCGACTACGGACTTCCGCCGCAGTACTCGGTGTTCGGCCAGGCCATCGACGGGCTGGATGTCGTCGATGACATCGCCACGTCGGCGACTGACGGGCGGGACCGTCCGGTAGAAGACGTCGTCATCAGCACGATCGACATCGTCGAGGGCTGATGCCTGTCATCCCGGCAACGGGAACGGGAGGGCGTCAAGTTCCCTGATCGTCGCTTTGGGACGTCCGTCAGCCTTCTTCGTCAGGGCTTCGGTACACGTTGGCGACCTGCCGGGATGTGCCGGGTCATTGGCCCGAATTGTCATTCTTAGGAGCGTCATCGCCAGGCCATGGCGGAAGCTCCGACAGTTCGACGCTGGGTGGCCGCTGGCCTTGCACATAGTGGCGCATCCGCCGCGGATAGCCGACCTTGCTCGCGTCATAGACAGGAACGGCCAGACGCTGGCATAGCTTCGCCGCGTCCGCAGGGGAGTCGATAGAACGGCGGAGGTGCTCACCGTCGTCAGCAACCAACAGCAGCGATGTGCCGTACATCTTCGTGCGAGGTTCGACATAGCCTTCGACACCGCGGCGCGACTTGGCGAATTCAGTCAGATCGCGGGTTACGTCACTTGGTACGCCCCGCCCTTGGCCGGTCTTGGCGGGCTCACCGCGGCCGGACCGCGCTGCCGCCTCACCAGCGCTGCTGGCCTGGTCGCCACGCATCCATCGCTTGATTCGGTCGAACGCGGCCACATGTCCCTCGTCGTTTTGCTCATAGTGTGATGCTCTATGGTGCCTGCGTTGAAAGGCTATCGAGCGCTGCATGGGATCGACGCTGCCGAAGTCCGTCCTGATGTCAACGCGGCAGGGACTACTCGGCCGACGAATCGTCGATCAACTCGATGAGGACACCTCCGGTTCCTTTGGGATGAACGAAAGCAATCCGATGGCCGCCACCTCCTTGACGGGGCTCATCATCGATCAGCGCGATGTTCTCGTCTCGCAGGTGGTCCATGGCGCTGTCCAAGGAACCGACACCGAATCCGAGGTGGTGGAGCCCAGGGCCCCGGCGCGCGAGAAACTTCGCCACCGGAGAATCCTGAGATGTGGGTGCAATCAGCTGAATGCTGATACCACCCACATCGAGCATGGCTTCCTCAACGCCATCGCTCGCTACGACTTCACGAGAACGTGGCACCAATCCGAACGCTCGCTCGTAGAAAGAGAGCGTCTCGTCGAGGTCTTCGACTGCAATGGCGATCTGATCGATGCGTGTCACCTGCACATCTGACTCCTGACAACAAAGCGGACATCACGTCAAGGCGGCAATCGTGTCATCAACCGGCGCGACGTACCTCGCGGTCTACCATGCTGGGGACTGATTCTGGAGTTCACCGTGCAGGATGACATTGTCATAGTTGGTGCTGCCAGGACGCCCATCGGCCGGCTTGGCGGGACGCTGGCATCGTTGCGCGCGGTTGATCTCGGCGCGACAGCGATCGCCGGCGCGGTCGAGCGCGCCGGATGCGATCCGACCGACGTCAAACATGTCGTGATGGGGCATGTCCTTCAGGCGGGCCAAGGCCAGATCACTGCGCGTCAGGCGGCGATCGCCGCAGGGCTTGGCATGGCGATTCCCGCCGAAACGATCAACAAGGTGTGCCTGTCCGGCATGACCGCGATCGCGCGCGCCCGCGACCTTGTTGCATTGGGTCATGCCGAGGTTGTGGTCGCAGGTGGCATGGAGTCGATGTCGCAGGCTCCCTACATCCTCGACCGAGCCAGATTCGGCTACCGGTTCGGGCACGCAGAAGTGCGCGACAGCCTGTTGCACGACGGGCTGACGTGCGCCATCGATAGGTGTTCGATGGGTGAGGCAACCGAGCAATATCAGCGTGACCACGCGCTGGATATTTCTCGTGGCGACCAAGACGAATGGTCGGCTCGATCGCACGCTCGGGCTGCAGCGGCGCGTGACAGCGGAGCGGTTGACACAGAGATCGTGCCGGTCACCACGACCGGCCGTCAGCCGGCGACGGTGACGTCCGATGAAGGCATCCGCGATGATGCCGATGCCGCAACCCTTGCAGGACTTCGGGCAGCGTTTGTCGATGACGGCACGATCACCGCAGGCAACGCGTCACAGATCTCTGATGGTGCGGCGGCCGTCGTGGTGACAACACGTCGATTTGCTGATCAGCGAGGACTTGATGTGCTCGCCGTGATTGACGGATGGGCGACGGTTGCCGGCCCAGATCCGTCACTTCACTTCCAGCCGTCGGCAGCGATTACTGCTGCTGCTGGCCGGCTCGGCGTCGATCCTTCGGGGTTCGATCGCTACGAGATCAACGAGGCTTTTGCATCGGTCGCGGTGGCGTCGACACGCGCCTTGGGTATTGACCCAGAGGTGGTCAACGTGCGGGGTGGCGCCATCGCGCTCGGGCATCCGATCGGATGCTCCGGCGCTCGCCTGGTCGTCACCCTGGTCGACGAATTGCGACAACGTGGTGGCGGGCGTGGCGCCGCGGCGTTGTGCGGCGGCGGGGGCCAGGGCGATGCGATGATTGTCACGGTCGGGTGACGGCCAGCGCCGCTCCCAACCCCCACGACCCAGTGGACTTGCTCACTGCGGCCCGGGCCGGTGATCGCCGGGCGATCGCGCGCCTGATGACCCTCGTCGAACGTGCCGATGACAACGACGTGCGGATTCTGTCGGCGGAAGCGCGGCCAGCATCAGAAACTGCATGGATCATCGGTATCACTGGGGCACCAGGCGTCGGCAAGTCGTCGCTGGTTGCAGCGCTGATCGCAGAATTCAGACGCCGAGGATCGAGTGTCGCGGTCATTGCCGTCGATCCGTCATCGCCTTTTTCCGGTGGTGCGCTGCTGGGTGATCGGATTCGCATGCAAGACCATTATGGGGATCCTGGTGTCTTCATTCGTTCGATGGCGGCCCGTAATCACCTGGGAGGCATCGCTGCGGCCACCCCCCTGGCGGTGTCAGTGCTGGCAGCGGTGGGTTTCGATGTTGTGATTGTCGAGACCGTGGGTGTCGGGCAGTCCGAACTGGAGATCGCTGCGACCGCTGACACAACCATCGTGGTGCTTGCTCCGGGAGCAGGTGATGGGGTGCAAGCTGCTAAAGCGGGGATTCTCGAAATCGCGGACATCTTTGCGATCAACAAGGCCGATCTTGCGGGTGCAGGACAAGTCGAATCTGCGCTGACAACGATGCTGGAAGTTGGCCATGCTGCATCGCCTGGCGGCGACAGCGACGATCGTCTGCCCCCGATCATGCGGGTTGTGGCAGTCAGATCGGAAGGCGTTGGCGACCTGCTCGACAACGCCAAGCAGCACCTCGATTGGCTGCGGTCGCATGGCTATCACGACGCCCGTCGGCGGGCCCGCGCCATCCAATTGGTTGAGACGCTGGCGATTGACCAGGTGCGCTCGCTACTGCAAGGTCAGCAAGGCGTCAGGCGTCACCCATCGTCGAGCCAGCGTGCTGAAAGCCACCCCGAACGCAGCACAGCAGCCCCTGCTGGCAACATTGACCACGGCATTGACCACGACATGGGCCACGACGTTGACGACGGCATTGGGTCTGACGTTGGTCGCGCTGGCGGTTCGGGTATTGGTGGTGCTGCCCGTGTGGACGCTGATCGCGCTACCGACCCAGGCACGGCGCGCGATTTCGACGCGGACATTGACCGGGTCATAGATCGTCTGGTCGATGGCGCAATTTCTCCCCATGATGCTGTGGATGCGGTCATTGCCAGGCTGGCGCGCCGCGGAGAGCATCAAGAGTCGCAGTGATGAGACCGAACGTCGCGTCAAGCCGCTCGGAGGTCGTCCGCAGGTTGCCGACAGCAAGGCGCAACACATAGCGTTCGGCGACAACGGTGTGCGACAGGTACGCCTCACCCGATCGATTGATTTGGCTGAGAAGGGTGCGATTGAGGGCATCGATCTGAGCAGGATCATCGCCTGCCCACGATGGTTCGGCACGGAAGCACACGGTTGACAGGGGGACTGGTGCGACCAGCACCAGGTCTGGATGTCGCTTGACGCGTTCGGCAAACTCGGCTGCCTGGTTGATGTGCTCCGCGATGCGTCGGGCGATGCCATCACGACCGAAATAGCGCAGCACCATCCACAATTTCAGGGCACGGAATCGACGACCGAGTTGCACACCCCAATCCATGTAGTCGGTGACCTGATCGTCATCGGTGGTGAGGTACTCCGCACTCAACGCGAACGCGTTGACCAGTGCGGCAGGATCCTTCACCAACAACAGGCTGGCGTCGATCGGGGTGAACAGCCACTTGTGCGGGTTCGTCACAAATGAGTCGGCGCGATCGACGCCGTCAACCAGATATCGGTGGTCGGGATGGATGGCTGCCACCCCGGCATAGGCCCCGTCGACGTGCAACCACATCGGTCTCCCGTGAGTTGCGGCAACACGGTCGTGGACATCGGCGATAGCAGGCACCGGATCGATCGACGTGGTCGAGGTCGTGCCAACCGTCGCCACGGTCGCCAACGGATGGTGGCCTGCGGCAATATCGGCGGCGATCATCGCCTCAAGGGCAGACGGATCCATTCGAAAGCTCGCGTCGGTAGGCACATGCCGCATCGCGTCGCGACCGAGCCCGAGCGTGATGGCGGCTTTCTCGACCGACGAGTGTGCTTGCTCGGAGGCGTACACCGTCAGCATCGGAAGGTCGCTACGCCCTGTCATGCCCCGTTGGCGGATGTCGAAACCGGCTCCTTCGCGCGCGGCTGCGAGTGACACCAGCGTCGACATCGACGCACTGTCGGTGATCATGCCACGCCAATCAGCCTGCAGACCCATCATGTCGCGCATCCAGTCGACAACCAGCTCCTCAAGCTCAGTTGCCGACGGTGATGTGCGCCACAGCATGCCGTTGACGTTCAGCGCTGCGATGAGGGTTTCGGCCAGGATGCCCGGCCCTGAGCCGGTGATGGCGAAGTACGCGTGAAAGGCAGGATGGTTCCAGTGCGTGATGCCGGGCATGACGATGCGATCAACGTCGCCAAGAATGGATGAGAAGGCCTCAGGTTCGTTTGGAGCGTGGTCGGGAAGCTGTGCACGAACCTCGCCTGGACTGACTTGAGCCAGTACGGGTCGGTCACCGACGTTTTCGAAATAGTCGGCGATCCAGTCGATGACGTCGCGGCCGTGTCGTCGAAATGCTTCGGCATCCATGTCGCCGCTGCCGTATTGGGCTGGGTCAAGCGCAGCCTGTGATTGTTCGCCGCCGCTGGCCTGCCCACTCGAATTCTGGCCGCTTGAACTCTGGCCGCCTGAAGGCGGCGTGTTTGACCGCGAATCGGCACGCCCGTGCGACGCCGGTGGGGGCTTATCAGCCACCGCCGCCACCTCCGCCGTCCGCTGGCGTGTCGGCCTCGTTCGTCGCGTCCCCGGCGTCCGCTTCGTTCGTCGCTTCGTCGTCGCCCGCAGGTTCATCGGTAGGCGTGCTGTCGGGTGCTGTATCTGCGTCGGGCTCGACGTCTTCCTCGGG
>JBBDSU010000020.1:154693-158392 GCA_040904825.1 Nitriliruptoraceae bacterium
TCGGGCTCGACGTCTTCCTCGGGAGGTACTGGGAACTCGTAGGTCGGCAGAGGTTCAGGCTCGTCCGGTTCTTCCTCGTCGTCATCTGGCGTCGCCACGCCGATATCAGCATCGATAGGGAAGGCCCGGAGTGCGGGGATGGGCTGGTCATTGTCGAACTGGCCGAGTGTGATCCATGGCACAGCAGCGCTCAGTGCGATTGTCACGACAAGAGTGGCCAGCCATCCAACGATGGTCGGCACCTGCACAGGCCGTCTGCCGTTGGGCCATCTCGGCGCCAATTCGCGCCACAAGGAGTCGATATCGGCAGGTGTACCAGCGGGTACATCGGTGCCGCGCTCGACAGCATCCGGTTCTATCTCGCGTTCATGGCGAGTTGCGCCTGAGACGTGGGGTCCGTCTGAGTCGTGGGTTGCGTCTGGGGTGTGGGTTGCGCCTGAGGTCAGGGGTGCGTCTGAGTCGCCAGAGGTATCCGGGGTGTCGGTTGCGGCGCGGGTGCGATCTGCGTGCGGAGTCACTGGCAGGGCTGATGCCGCCAGGTCCTCAATCCACTCGCCAAAAGGTTCCGTTGCGGCGTCGAGCTTCCGCATGGCGTGGACGAACACTTTCTTGCGTGCTTTGAAGAGGTCATCGTCGCGCTCAATCAGATGGTCCACGCGGGGCAGGTGCCGGTAGACAAGAACAGCGAACGCAGGGGCACTGCCATCACGGGCGAGCGTCAACAGCGCCCGATCATCTAACTCACGATGGTTCACCGAGTTCCCCTCGTACGCCTGGGCAGCGTATCGGTGAGTGGGCGGCCACTACCTTGCCACGCATGCCGGTGCTCGTCACGTCTTCGCAACGACCGCAGGCGCGCCTTGTGGTGGCGCGCCTGCTGGACCATGGCGGCGAAGTGCGGGCGTACGCATCAGGCGACGTAGGGTCCCTGCGAGCTCAGGGCGCCATGGTGGCAACGGGGGAAGCCGACGACGAAGGGCGCCTCGAAGCCGCCTTGACCGACGTCCACACCGTGGTCCATCTTGGCGAAGGGCTGCTCACGGCTGATCCTGCACGTTCCATTGATGAGGTTGCAACGCTGGTGACGGCCGCAACAAACGCCCAGGTCGCTCGGATCATCGCGCTGTCGATCGCTGGCGCCTCTTTGCAAGCTGACGATCCCCTACGACGGGCATATGGGCGCATTGAGGCCATGCTGGAGCAGTGTCCGGTACCGACGATCGTCGTGCGCACGTCAGTGGTGGGACATCCCGACGTGATCGACGCACTGGTGACGGCTGGGTTGGATGCCGACGCGCTATCAACGCCCGTTGCGCCGGTTGCCATCGAAGACCTCGTCGAGTTGCTCGCCGCACTTGACGATGCCCGATCTCAAGCAACCAGCGGGAACCTAGTGCTCGCTGCCGACGGACCCTCCATAATGTCGCTCGGCGACTACCTGGCAGGTCTCGGCGCGCTGGCGATTGTTGACGGACGGGTCGTGGCCGACCTCGTCGGTCGGACGCTGGCCGATACGGCCATCGTGTCGACGCTGAACGAGGCCATCAAAGGGCCGTGGACGAACGACGATCCGACGGTGATCGACGCCTGGTCACTGATGGGGCTGGTCCCAGTCGCGCCTGAGGGCGGGGCTGCTGCAGGGGAGTTGTCGTGGTGACCGACTCCCGTCGCGCGCACGTCCACGGTGCTGCTGATGGCCCGCAGAGCCCGTGGCACACCGACGCCCTTCGCTGGGGCATGTTTGACCTGGATGGATGCCTGGTCGATTCGACTGATGCGATTGCTGGCTGTGTCAACCACGCTCTAATCACCTTGGGGTTGCCGCCGCGACCAGTGGGCGAGCTTCGCCGCTTCATCGGACCGCCACTCTCAGGGGCGTTTTCGACCCTGCTCGCAGAGGCTGGCGCTGCGCCCGACCTGCGCAACGAAGCCATCGCGCTCTATCGGCAGCGGTATGCGACCGCTTCACTGACTGAGACAAAGCTTGTCGGCGGCATCACCGAAGCACTCCGATCAATCACGTCTGCCTGCGAGCTGCGTGTCGTGACCAGCAAGCCCAAGCCATTCGCTGAGCCGATCATCGCGCACCTGGGCCTGTCGCCGTATTTCGTGGCCGTCCACGGGCCAAAGCCGGAAGATCTTGATGAACCTAAGTCGGTGACACTTGCGCGAGCGCTGGCTGAGATCGGTGGGAACCACGACGACATCGTCAGGCAAACGGTCATGGTCGGCGATCGGCACCACGACATTGATGCGGGGCGCTACCACGGCGTCCACACGATGGGCGTCACATGGGGCGCAGGTGATCGCGATGAACTCGAAAAGGCCGGGGCAGGCATGGTGGTCACGACACCTGACAGCATGGCCGCGGCCATCACCGGCCAGTGACCCGTCTCACAGCGGCGTGACGAGGCACTGGCCGATCAGTTGCCAGACTTGTGGCGGCGTCAGCCGGGTGGGATCAGTCCATCTCGGTTGGCGGGTCGATGAAGGGCATCATCGCGCGCAGTTCACGACCGACGACCTCGATGGCGTGGTCGTGACCGGCTGCACGGCGGCCCTTGAACCATTCGCCGCCGCCTTCGATCTCATTCATGAAGTTGTTGGCGAATGTTCCGTCCTGGACTTCGGTGAGGATCTGGCGCATCGCGGCTTTTGACTCGTCGTTGATGACGCGGGGACCCGACACGTAGTCGCCGTATTCGGCCGTGTCAGACACCGAGTAGCGCATCCAGGAAATGCCGCCTTCGTACATCATGTCGACGATCAACTTGAGTTCGTGCAGGCATTCGAAGTAGGCGGCCTCAGGGGCGTAGCCAGCCTCCACGAGCGTTTCAAAGCCGGCCTGCACGAGATGGCTAACACCACCGCAGAGCACTGCCTGCTCACCGAACAGGTCAGTCTCGGTCTCCTCTTTGAAGGTGGTTTCCAACACGCCAGCGCGGGTCAGGCCGATGGCGGACGCATACGACTTGCCGAGGTCAAGGGCGGTTCCGGTGGGGTTCTGGTGCACAGCCACAAGGCCCGGGACTCCCTGACCCTGCTCATACATGCGGCGTGCGATGTGGCCTGGGGATTTCGGGGCGACGAGCAGCACGTCGACTCCCTCGGGCGGCGTGACGAATCCGAAGTGGATGTTGAATCCATGTCCGAACACCAGTGCGTTGCCGTCGGTGACGGCCTCCGACAGGCCCCCGTTCCACATTCCCTTCTGGTGGGTGTCGGGTGCCAGCACGACCACGACGTCGGCTTCGGCTGCCGCATCGTTGGTGTCAAGCACCTTTAAGCCCTCTTCTTCGGCCTTGGCACGGGAGGCGGACCCTGGGCGCAAGCCGACGCGCACGTCGACGCCCGAATCCCGAAGGTTCAGCGAGTGTGCGTGGCCTTGGCTGCCGTATCCGAGCACGGCGACCTTCTTATTCTGGATGATGTCGAGATCTGCGTCGTTGTCATAGAACACGGTGGCCATCGGAACTCCTCGGTGGCATAGCGGCAGGGTGGGCGAACGCTCTTTGCCGGCGGTCGCATCGGGCCAGTGATGATGCGGTCATCGACTGGGAAACCGTTATTGGCAGCGCATGATGTCAAAGTCTGGCAGTTGGTCAGCATGACGTCATCGGACGCAACCCGTTCGCCTCAATCCTAATGGGACGCAGGCCGCTAGGGACAGTCCGGGTTCTATCCACCATCGCATCGTGC
>JBBDSU010000020.1:158492-165491 GCA_040904825.1 Nitriliruptoraceae bacterium
AATGGGACGCAGGCCGCTAGGGACAGTCCGGGTTCTATCCACCATCGCATCGTGCATCGCATCGTGCCCCATCGAGCTCGTACGACACGTTGCCTGGTTGGTGAGACCGCGTACGACACGTAGCACCGTTGATAGGCGTGTAGCAGGGTCGTCCGGCCTCGGCTTATCTGACTTTCGGCACGCGCACTCCCGTGGTGGCCGACTACGGTGCGCGACAACGTGGACATTGGATCACGCGGCGCGTGGCCGCCACTGGTCGACCAGGAGAACGCGATGGCACGCTTGTTCGTCGCTCGGGAAGAAGCAGATGGTGAATACCGAGTAGCCGCGACTCCGGAGACGGTTGAGCGGCTCGTTGGCAAAGGGATCGAGGTCGTCGTCGCGCGGGGAGCCGGCGAGCACGCCGGTTGGAGTGACGAGGCCTACACCGCAGTCGGTGCAACCCTTGGCGATGATGGTGCCCTGGGTGATGCCGACATCGTCGTCGCCGTCGCGCCCCCGAGCCTCGAGGTTGCGAGCGCAATGCGCAGGGGCGCGGTGCTGATCTCGTTTCTCGCTCCCCACCGACAGCCACAGGTCACTGCCGCACTCGCCACTGCCGGAGTCAGCGCGCTGGCGATGGAGTTGGTTCCTCGCATCAGCAGGGCGCAGTCGATCGATGCGTTGTCGAGTCAAGCGAACTTGTCCGGCTATCGCGCCGTCATTGTTGCCGCCTACCACCTCGATAAGTATTTCCCGCTGTTCATGACCGCCGCCGGCACAATTCGACCGGCCACCATCGTCGTATTGGGCGCCGGTGTCGCAGGCTTGCAGGCCGTCGCCACCGCAAAACGGCTCGGCGCCATCGTGAAGGTGTCGGATATTCGTGAAGCAGCCAAAGCCGAAGTCGCGTCACTCGGCGCTTCATTCATCGACGTGCCCGATGCGGAGGATCTCACCGATGCGGGTGGCTACGCCAAGGAAGTGGGCGAAGATTTCCTGACGCGCCAGCGTGCGGCGCTGACCGACGCGATCAGTTCCGCTCATGCGGTGATCGCAACCGCGCAGATTCCGTTGCGCCCGGCTCCTCGGTTGGTCACCGCCGAGATGGTCGCCGCAATGCCCGCTGGGGCGGTGCTGGTCGATCTCGCCGCCGCCGACGGCGGCAACTGCGCACTGACCGACCCTGCTCGGATTGTCGAATCGGATGGCGTGACGATCATTCCGGGTCAGGATTTCCCGTCCGCCATGCCGCGTGAGTCCAGTGCGCTCTACGCCCGCAACATCACGTCCTTCCTCGATCTGATCGTCGGTGAAGATGGCTCGGTGGCAGTCAACCGGGACGACGAAGTCGTCGACGGTGCGCTGGCGACCCATGACGGGCAGATCGTCCATGACAGAGTGCGCACACTCGTCGAAGAGAGAGGTGGCGACTGATGGGTCAGGTGCTGATCAGCGTCTATGTGTTCGTTCTCGCAGGTTTCCTCGGATTCGAACTGATTAATAAGGTGCCGCCAATGCTGCACACCCCGCTCATGTCGGGTGCGAATGCGATGTCGGGCATCACCATTGTCGGTGCACTTGCGCTCGTCGGGGTGGCAGCGGCGACGACGAGCGTGTTGCTGGGGCTTGCCGCATTGGTCCTAGCAACCATCAACGTTGTCGGCGGATTCCTGGTCACCGACCGGATGCTCGCCAAGTTCGGAGGTCGACGCTGATGACTGCCGACATGACGGCCCTTGCCGGCCTGGTGTCCATCGCGCTGTTCGTCGTGGGGCTCAAGCGCCTTTCGAAGGTCCGCACAGCGCGGTCGGGCAACGCACTGATGGCTGCCGGCATGCTCGTCGCCGTGGTCATCACGCTGGTCGAGATGGGCCTGGTCGATTACCGATGGATTGCCCTCGGGCTGGTTCTCGGTGGGGCGGTGGGTGTTGCCATCGTCGTGCGAGCTGAAGCGACGCAGATGCCCGAGATCGTGGCGCGTTTCAACGGCTTTGGTGGTGCGGCTTCAGCGCTGGTCGCGCTGTCGCTCGTGTGGTCGGTTGCGATCGAAGCGAGCCTGGACATCACCGTGGCCGCCACTCTTGGATCGATTCCTGCAGCGACACTCGTGGCGTCAATTCTGATCGGATCGATCACGCTGTCAGGCAGTGTGCTGGCTGAATTCAAGTTGCGTGGCGTGATCTCAGGGACTCCATCGATCCCGCTGCGATCCGTGGCCATGGGGGTCCTCGCTCTCGGGGGCATCGCGCTTGGTATCGCGGCGATGTTCGTCGCCAACGTGCCGGCGACCGCGGCTGCCAGTGTGGCTGGCCTCGTTGTCGTCGCCATCTTGGTGGGTGTGGTGCTCGTGCTCCCGATCGGCGGCGCTGACATGCCCGTCGTCATCAGCCTGTTGAACTCGCTGTCAGGCCTGGCAGCGGCAGCGACCGGCTTCGCCATCGGCAACCAACTCCTGATCATTGCCGGAACGGTGGTCGGCGCGGCAGGGTTGATCTTGACCCAAATCATGTGTGTGGCAATGAACCGGTCGCTGGTCAACGTGATGGTCGGCGGATTCGGCGATACGTCAGGTGCTACCGCTGGCAGCGACGAATACGGCCCGGTGATCTCGGCAGACGCTGAGTCGGCAGCGATGGTTCTTGAAGTTGCACAGTCGGTCGTGATCGTTCCCGGATACGGCCTGGCGGCAGCACGAGCGCAAAACGCGGCCCACGACGTTGCCAAAGCCCTCATTGCACAAGGTGTGAACGTCCGCTTTGCAGTCCATCCCGTCGCAGGCCGCATGCCAGGCCACATGAACGTCGTCCTGGCAGAGGCCGAGGTGCCCTACGAACTCCTGCACGAAATGAGTGAGATCAATCAGGACTTTGCCGACACTGACGTGGTGATCGTCGTCGGCGCCAACGACGTGGTCAACCCGGCTGCTCGCACCGACCCTGGCAGCCCAATCGCCGGGATGCCGGTCCTTGACGTGGACCAGGCGCGTCGTGTGTTTGTTATCAAGCGCAGTCTGTCACCGGGTTATGCCGGCATCAAGAACGAACTGTTCGAACGGGACAACACGGTGATGCTCTTCGGTGATGCCAAGGCCGTGCTGGACGATCTGGCGACCGAACTTTCGCGCTGATCTTCAACGCGCCATCCGACGATGAGCGCAGGGAATTGGGGGATCGTGGGGGCCTGACAGACATGTCCCGCATTGTGCGGACGGGCAAGGAACAGGGTCCGCGGCACTACCATGGTGCACTGGCTGGCCTCGCCGTCCGCCACTTCTCCTTCCACCAGGTATGTCGAACCCCCGACGGGAGCAGGATCCTTGGACGTGTCTCCGAGCGTGTCAGGTGACGGCGCAATTGCCGACCGGGCAGGCGCGTCGCACACTGGCGGCCAAGGTCCGCTCGCTGGGATCCGCGTTGTGGACTTGTCGCGGGCGTTGGCGGGCCCGTATGCGACACTCATGTTGGCCGACGCCGGGGCCGAGGTCATCAAGGTCGAGCGTCCTGACGGCGGCGACGATGCGCGTGGGTGGGGGCCACCGTTCGTCGGTGAAGGCGATGAACGCGAGTCTGTCTACTTCCTGTCGGTCAACCGGTCGAAGCGGTCGATCGGGCTCGACCTGAAAGACCCCAGGGACCTGGAACGTCTCTGTCGACTGATTGCTCGGTCTGATGTGCTGGTTGAAAACTTTCGGCCGGGGGTCATGGATCGGCTGGGTCTGTCGCCATCTGAACTCGAAGAACTCAACGAACGGCTCGTGGTCCTGTCGATCAGCGGATTTGGCGAGGGCGGACCCGACGGGTCTCGATCCGGGTTCGACCAGATCCTGCAAGGCGAAGGCGGGCTGATGGGAGTCACCGGCCATCTCGGAGGCCCGCCCACACGATTCGGGGTACCGATTACCGACATCCTGTCAGGGATGTTCGGCGCCTACGGCGTGGCTGCTGCCCTCCACGAACGCGCATCAAGCGGGAAGGGCCAGCGGATTTCGACCTCGCTGTTGGCCGCGGCAATCGGTGTGCACGTCTATCAAGGGACCCGTTTCACGATCGGTGGCGAGGTTCCGGGTTTGGGCGGCAATCGGCATGCCACCATTTCGCCATACGGGGCGTTCACGTGCTCGGACGGTTGGATCAACATTGCAGTCGGTTCAGAGGGCCTGTGGCGACGGTTTGCCCCGACGGTCGGACTGGACGTTGCCGACAGCCGGTATGCGACCAACGGCGATCGTGTTGCCAACGTCGAGGCGCTTGAGGCGGATATCAATGCTGCGCTGATCGGTGCATCCGTCGACGCATGGATGGACCGGCTCAACGAGGCCGGTGTGCCAGCGGGCCGGATCCGAACCATGGATCAGGTCTACGGCTGGGAGCAAGTTGCCCATCTCGGGCTTGTCGACCGTGTCGAACATCCGACAGCCGGCCCCATCGACCTGCCTGGATCACCGCTGCGCTGGTCACGTTCCGGTCGCCACGACGCGCAACCACCGCCACGCCTCGGAGAGCACGACGCCGATCTGCTCGCTTGGCTCGATGACGACGAAGGTCGCTAACGTTGGTGTGCGGCTGCCGACCACGAGGAAGACACCCATGGCTACTCCCCACATCAGTGCAGCACCAGGTGACTTCGCCGAAGCGGTGTTGCTCCCCGGTGATCCACTGCGCGCAAAGCACATCGCCGAGCACAGCCTTGACGACGCACGCGAGGTCAGTGCGGTCCGCAACGCGCTGGCCTACACGGGCTCGTACCGCGGGATGCCGGTATCGGTACTCGGCACGGGCATGGGCATCCCGTCGGCTTCGATCTACTGCAAAGAGCTGGTGACCGAATACGGGGTCAAGCGCCTTGTGCGGGTCGGATCGTGTGGCGCGTTGCAAGATGACCTCGGTATTCGTGATGTCATCCTGGCAGCCGGGGCCTGCACCGATTCTGGCGTCAACAGGGCGCGCTATGCGGGGCTCGACTTTGCTGCCATCGCCGACTTCGCGCTGTTGCGTGCCGTCCATGATGCTGCTGATCAACGAGGCGTTGAGGTCCGTGTCGGCAATGTCCATAGCGCCGACCTGTTCTACGACCCGCGCGGTCTTGCCACCACGATGCAAGCAATGGGTGTCTTGGCGATCGAAATGGAAGCCGCCGGCATCTACGGTGTTGCCGCCGAGTTTGGTGTGCGCGCGCTGGCGGTCTTGACCGTCAGCGACCATGTGCTGTCGGGGGAGCAGACCACCTCGGACGAGCGTGAGACAACCTTCGATGACATGGTCGATATCGCACTCGACGGACTTGTCGCCGACGCAGCTCACGCCTGATTGCGCGGGGTGCGGCCGAAGCGAGCAAGATGTTCGGCTGCTTGCGTCAGCGCAAGAGCCACACCTGCGCGGCGAGCATCAAGGTGACCGCGACAGCAAGGATGATGGCGGCTGAAAAGTTGCGCCGCAGTGTGTCGCCGACGGCTTCGGGCGCGCCAGTTGCGGCTGCGCCAACCATTGCGATCCCAGGTGCGAGTGTGTTGCCGACGTTGCCTCCGGCAGTCTGACCCACGAGCATGATCGCGGGGGCGATGGCGAGCATTGCCGCCACCTCGGCTTGCAACGAACTGAACAAGGCGTTCGAGGCCGTCGTGCTCCCTGTCAAAATCGTGCCCAAGCCACCCAACGGTGCCGAGACAGCGAGGAATCCCAACCCGAGTGCCGAAGCGAGCGAATCGGCCAACGCTGCGATCATGCCAGCGTCAGTCATGATGGCTGACAGGACCGTCAGACCCAGGATCGACAGCGATACCCCGCGTCCTCGCACGAGCCACGCGACGGCAGCAGGGTGGGTCATGGTTGGGTGCCACCATCCTTTCCTTCGGAAAGCGATCAACGCGACGACTACTGCCAGCATGACGTAGGGCAGCGGGTGCAGCAGTGGGCGAAAGATGGGAGACACAGCGCTGTCGGGAGTGACATAGCCGAACGCGGCCGCGGCCCCCGGTAAGACCGGTGCCAACTCCGGGACCCGGTCAAACAGTGTCCGCACCGGCGGAAATGCGAACCCTATGACGGCCGCGCCAGTCAGCGTGATATAGGGCAGTGCTGCCGTCACCAGATGACCGCCCGAGGGACGCTGGTCGCCGCGACCTGGCAGCAGCCACCAGCACGCCGCAAGCCCCGCCAATCCTGCCGCGATCGAGCCCAGCGCCGGCTGCACGAGGACGACCAATCCCAGTGTTGTCGCCATGATCCCGCCGATGACGAGCATGCGCCACATGTCGCCGCGTGCCCTTTGCACGCGTGTCAGCAGCAGAAGCCCAGAAATGATGGCGGTGATCCCGAGCACGATGCCGGTGCGCAGCGCAAAATCTGCGGCATCTGCCTGGTCAAGTCGAGCAGTCGCAGCCGCGACGAAATAGCTCGAACCCATCGATCCGAAGGTGACCGACCACTGGTAGCCGACAAGGCATGCGGCAACGGCCGCAGCCGGTGCCATTCCGCGCCGGACGAGCAGAGGCGCCGCCATCGCGATCGGAGCGCCGTATCCCGCTGCGCCTTGCAGGAACGATGGCAAGACCCAGGCCAGCAGCAGCAGGCGACGGCCTTCGGTCGGAGCAAGATGGTCTGACGCGTCAGCGAGTTGGTCGAGCGCCCCTGATCGGTTGAGTATTTCGTACAGCAGCAAGGCTGGCAGGACAATCAACAAGATCCAGACCCCTGTCCAGATCCCTCGCACGATGGCGACCGCAATACCCGCTGCATCAAGGCCGAACACCGTGGTCGCAAGCAAGCCTGTGGCTGCGACAGCGATCCAGGCTGCGCGGGTCACCGGAAGCCGCCTGAGCACGAGGACCGTGAGCAGTGTCAGCGGGACGGCTGCCCCTAAGGCAGCCCACCAGGGCCATAACACGTTGGCGTCACCTTGTCAGTTCGACAGTTCAACGGTTCGACATCTCGGCGCACCGGCGTCAGGGCGGGTGCGGCGGGGCAACCTACCTCGCAATGCCGTCGTCACCCATTTGAGCGACATCGATACGCTCGGTGA
>JBBDSU010000021.1:0-9438 GCA_040904825.1 Nitriliruptoraceae bacterium
TCGCGGCCCATATCAGGCGGTCGACAACTCCAAGCCGACTCTTGGGCAATACAGCCGTGCGACGCTGGCACGGTCAAAGAAGGCTCGATCAACACCCCGTCGGCAACTAGAACGCTGTCCGTCGAAGAAAACATTTGTGCTCCGGTTCGGGAGGTACCGCCACCGCGGTTCCGTGCCGAAGTCCGGAGCACATTGGAAAGGGATGCTGCCTCAACGACTGTACAGGGCTAATCCCCTAACGCAAGGCCGCCCAAGAGTTTCGCAGGGCCAGATCAGGTAACGGCCACTTCAGGAGCAAGGTCAATGCGGCGAAGCAATTGAGCGTTGAGCGCGACGACGATGGTCGACGCACTCATCAGGGCTGCGCCAAGAGCCATCGGGAGGGTGAAACCAATCGGGGTCAAGACCCCTGCGGCGAGCGGGATGGCGGCAAGGTTGTATCCGGCAGCCCACCAGAGATTCTGGATCATCTTGCGGTAGGTCGCGACGGACAAAGTTCGGATTGCGACGACACCGCGTGGATCGTCGGAGGCCAGCACAATCCCGGCCGACTCAATGGCGACATCAGTGCCAGCCCCGATCGCGATGCCGACATCCGCACGTGCCAGTGCAGGTGCGTCGTTGACACCGTCCCCGACCATTGCCACCACCAGGCCGCGATCCTGCAGTTCGGCGACCTTGGCGTCCTTGTCCTCGGGCACAACCTCGGAGAACACCTCGTCGATGTTGAGCTCGGCCGCCACCGCTTCGGCGACCTGGCGGGCATCCCCGGTGACCATCACCACAGAGATCCCTGCTGCCTGCAACTGCTGGACCGCTTGGCGCGAAACCTCACGGACCTGATCCTCCAATGCGAACGCGCCGATCACCTCACCGTCGCGGACAACGTGAAGCACCGCCGCGCCGCGCTCAACCCACCGTCTGGTCTGTCCAGAAAGCTCGCCGGGGACATCCAGGCCACGGTCGCGCAACAGAGCCGGCCCGCCGACAGCTACCGCGACGCCGTTGACGTCAGCAGCGACTCCGCGACCGGTCATCGAGCGGAACTCGGACGCAGTCGGAATGTCGACCCGTTCGCTGGCATAGGCATGGATGGCGCGAGCGAGCGGATGTTCGGAATCTGCCTCAACTGCCCCGGCAAGTGCCAGGAGCTCGTCCTCGCCCACTGACTCAGCGGCGGCGACATCCGTGACCACGTGGGCACCTTCGGTCAGCGTGCCAGTCTTGTCGAACAACACCGCGTCGATCCGGCGCATCTGCTCAAGCGCCAGCCGGTCCTTGACCAGGATCCCGGAGCGGGCGGACTTGGCCGTCGAGATCGACGTCACCAGCGGGATCGCCAGCCCAAGCGCATGAGGGCAGGCGATGACCAGCACCGTGATCGCCCGGTCCACCGCAAACCCTGGGTCGCCAAGAGCACTCCACACCAGCGCGGTCACGGTCCCTGCAACGACCGCGACATAGAACAGCAGTGCCGCTGCCCGGTCCGCAAGAACCTGGGTGCGAGAGCGAGAACTCTGAGCATCGGCGACCATTCGTTCGATCCCGGCGATCGTGGTGTCATCCCCAACGGCAACGACTTCCACCCGCAGGCTGGCGTCCGCCACCACCGTCGCCGCAACCACATGCTCACCTACTTCGCGAGACACGGGATTCGACTCGCCGGTGATCATCGACTCGTCCACATCTGCTGCGCCCTCGACGATGACTCCGTCAGCAGGGACACGACCACCTGGACGGATCAACACGACATCGCCGACAGCAAGCTCATCGATGCGCACTGCCTCGGTCGAACCGTCGTCGGTGATGCGTTCCGCTTCGTCGGGCAGGAGCTCTGCCAGCGCCTCAAGCGCACCCCGGGCATGGCCAATCGCGCGCATCTCCAGCCAGTGACCGAGCAGCATGATCGAGATCAGCAGCGCCAGCTCCCACCACAGCTCGCTGCCGAACCAACCGACGACGTTCGCCAACGACGCGACATAGGCCACCGTGATCGCCATCGCGATCAGCAGCATCATCCCCGGCGACCGATCCTTGGCCTCCTGCACCCCACCGGTCAAGAACGGCCATCCTCCGTAGAAGTAGATCACGGTCCCCAAAACCGGAGTGAGCCATGCAGATCCCGGGAAGGTCGGTGCGGTGTAGCCGAACCACTCTTGGATCATCGGTGCCCACACAACCACCGGGATCGCCAAGGCGAATGCCAGCCAGAAGCGATCACGGAACTTCGCCGCATGATCTCCGTGGGCAGCGTGACCAGCATGACTGTCATGACCAGAATCGCTGTGATCAGCATGGCTGTGATCGCGGCCATGCCCGTTTTGGGTCTCGTCGCCAGTCTGGCCTGCGTGAGTTGCGTGCCCAGCATGCCCATCGGCGCCGCCATGCCCGCCGGGGGCTCCGGTCGACTCATCGTTCCCGGACGTTGCGATCACAGCCATCCCTCAGCCACATCCATTGAATTGCTCGCGCTTATACTATACCCCCGTAGGGTATTTATATCCAGGAGTATCTACTCGGGATTGAGCCGCACGAAGGGTCGAATTTCTCAATGGACACCCGCTGGCTCCCAACCAAAGAGGCGTCGGCGAAGGATTGCGATCTGCACTCAGGTCCAGGGACCGAGGCGCCGACGGCTCCGCAACCACTTGTGGAGCTCGCTCACCACGATAACCGCGAGCACGACCAGCCCGATGCGTACCCAGCCTGCGACAGTCACCGGAGCGATCTGCAGCACGCTCTGTGTCGGCCCCCAGTACGACGCACCAAGGTGGAGTCCCATGGCGCCGGCCACCGCGGCGGCGAGGAAGCGGTTGTCCAACGGCGAGACGGTGAACAGGCTCCGCCGCTCGGAGCGGGCGTTGCCGGTATGGACGGCCATCGCGGCAACGAGGGTCGTCAGAGCCGCTCCTCGTTGCTGATCCTCGCTGAGCCCGCTGTCGATGGCCCATTGGAACAGCCACAGCGAGCCAGCCGCCATCGTGATGCCCAGCAGGACCGTGCGCTCCCATAGCAACGGGGTGACG
Source organism: Nitriliruptoraceae bacterium (assembly GCA_040904825.1). GTDB lineage: Bacteria > Actinomycetota > Nitriliruptoria > Nitriliruptorales > Nitriliruptoraceae > JBBDSU01. The sequence continues at coordinate 3,027 of JBBDSU010000021.1, forward strand.
ATCGCCTCCTCGCGAGCCCGCGGCGGCTGATCCAACACATCCGGCTCACCCTTCTCGAACGCGAGCGCGACGTCCTGCAACCCGTTGGTCACAACGTTGAACCAGAGCAGTGCTGCCGGGACATAAGGCAGCGGCAGCCCTGCAGCGATCGAATAGATGATCGCAACGATGGCGGCAACACCGGTGGACAGCAGGAAGAACGTGACCTTGCGCACGTTGTCAAAGACCACACGCCCTTCCTCGACGGCGTTGGTGATCGAGACGAAGTTGTCATCGGTCAGCACCATGTCGGAGGCTTCGCGCGCGACGTCGGTGCCATCACGACCCATGGCGATCCCGATGTCCGCAGCCTTGAGGGCTGGCCCATCGTTGACGCCATCACCGGTCACCGCGACGACTTGATCGTGATCACGCAGTGCAGTAACGATCCGGTGCTTGTGCTCCGGCGCCACACGGGCATACACGTCGACCTCAAGCACGCGTTGATGCAACTCTTCGTCGGAGAGCGTCTCGAGTTCTTGGCCTTCAATGACTTCCGGGTCTTTGGTCCGGGTGATGCCAAGGTCACGTGCGATCGCCCGGGCGGTGGCAGCATGGTCACCGGTGATCATGATGACTCGGATGCCGGCCGAATGGCATGCCGCAATCGAATCACGGACGCCAATGCGTGGAGGGTCTTGCATGCCAACCAGACCGCAAAGCGTCAGCCCATCCGGGTCAGATACCTCATCGGCAGTCGCAGACCCGTCAAGGCGCTTCACAGCCATCGCCAGGACACGAAGCCCCCGTCCGGCCATGTCGTCGGCAGCGGCGAGCACTAGGTCGCGGTCGATCTCGCACGGGCCTTGGTCTGTCGCTACATGGCTACACAGGTCAAGAACCCGTTCAGGCGCGCCTTTCAGCCGCATGACCGGACCGTCTTCGTCGACAACAACCAGGGAGTACCGCCGCTCCGATTCGAACGGCACCTCGCTCAGCACTTTGTGGGCATGCCGGAGTTCCTCGACGTCAACACCGACGCGATGGGCAGCTTCGAGCAGCGCCGTCTCGGTCGGGTCGCCGCGAAACTTGACCACGCTCTGGCCGTCATCACCGGTTGCGCGAACGAGATCCGACTCGTTGGCTAACACCCCTGTACGTATGGTCTGCGACAACGCGTCGTCACCATCGATCGTCGCGTGTTCGCTGGCTTCACGCAGGTCCTCGCCGTCCTGTGCGGCCTCAAGACCCTGCCCGCCAACCGCGTACGAACCGTTACCGGTCCACACCCGCAAGACAGTCATCCGGTTCTGTGTGAGGGTGCCGGTCTTGTCCGAACCGATGGTCTGGGTTGAGCCCAGCGTCTCGACCGCTGGCAGGTAGCGGATGATGGCATTGCGTCGTGCCATGCGCTTGACCCCGAGCGCCATCGCCACAGTGAAGGCGACCGGCAGCCCTTCAGGCACGACAGCGACAGCCAAGGCGACGGCCGTCAGGAACATCTCGTCGACGGCCCCACCAAGCGCAATGCCCAGAAGAAACGCGACGACTGTCGATCCCAGGACTGCCACCGCGACAATGTTCGCGAATCGGTGCATCCGATACTGCAGTGGCGTCTGTGGCTTGACACCAACACGGATCTGCTCGGCGATCCGCCCCAATTCTGTTTCGGCAGCCGTTGCGATGATGATGCCTCGCCCACGCCCCGAGCTGATCGCCGAGCCCATGTGCCCAATGCAGGCTCGGTCTGCCGCGACCAACTCCTTGTCAACGGCCTCGGTCTGCTTGGCTGACGGCTTGGACTCGCCAGTCAGCAACGATTCGTCGATCGACAGCTGGTTCGCACGGATAAGCCGCAGGTCCGCAGGCACCCGATCTCCGGACTGCAGCAGCACGATGTCGCCGCGCACCAGCTCGCGGGCGTCGACCACGGTCCGTTCACCGTCACGAAGGACCTGCGCGGTCGGCGACGTCAAATCCATCAGCGCATTGACCGAACGGTCGGCTTTGCGCTCTTGAACAAAACCGATAAACGCGTTGATAACGAGCACGGCCGCGATGACTGCTGCATCGGTGTACTCGTCGATCAGCATGGTGACGACCAGTGCCACCAACAGGATGTAGATCAGCGGGCTCTTGAACTGCGACAACAAGATGCCGAAGCCGCTCCGCGGCTCCTCAGTTTCAAGTTCGTTCGGACCATCCTCGGCCAGTCGACGGCTGGCGTCGTCGCCGGACAGACCTCTGTCCGGATCGACCTGCAGCCGCCGGGCGGCCTCCTCAATATCGAGCGAATGCCACGCGACGGAAGCCTTCTCGCCGGTCGCGTCGTTCGCTGCAATTGAATCTGCTGCCACTGACAATTCCTCACCCAGTTAGATAGAGGCGCGCGCACGGTCGCTGCCTACGCGACGAGCCCCGTTCCGACCTCACAGGTGCGCTCACCGTGACGTGGTCTCATGGACAAGCGTACGGGGAGGGACCGCCAGGTCATGTCGAAAGACGTGCATCCTTGCGTGTTCTGGCCTCATCCGCACGGCTTTTGCGAGGTCGAGAGAGTGCGCGAGTTCAACTGTGCAACAGAGTTCGATCACCCTCCCAGGCCGCGATAAGGATCCGTTCCAGGCCGTCGACGCTGGTGTCGCCCGGGTCGTTCTGGAGAATCCTTGTCACAGTCGCCGCCAACTCCGCGAAACCGCGGAGTTGTTCACGCCGCACGCCGATGTCCCGAAGGCTGGATGGGACACCGATGCCGGCATTGAGGTCCACAACCCACTCGATGAAGGCTTCTGCCCGGTCGGCACCGTCGACCTCTAGGCAGTCGGCCAGCGCGACAAGTTCGCCATCGATGATCGGACGGTTCGCCGTCAGGACATAAGGCAGGAGCAAGCCCACACCCAGCCCGTGCGGAGTCTTGGTTGCCGCGCCGATCGGATACTGCAGAGCATGGGGCGCGCCCACACCAGCATGGCCGAACGCAATCCCGGCGGAGGTCGCTCCTCGCATTACCGCCGCCCGGGCTGTCTTGTCGCTGCCATCCTCGACGACACGCGCAAGGTTGGGCCCCAAGTCCTGCATCGCACGCAAGGCATGCTCATCCGAGTAGGGGTTCTTGCCGATTGACACACCGTGGACGACCTGCCGCCAGCCGATCTCGCGGGCGACCGCTGTGAAGGCCTCGACCGCGTGGCAGACGGCATCGATCCCCGAGAAGGCCGTGACGTGAGGCGGACACGAGTAGGTCATCTCGGGGTCGCAGATGGCGAACGCCGGGACGAGATGCACGCTTGAAATGCCGACTTTCAGTGCCCGATCCGGATCGCTCAACACGGCGACCGTGGTGACCTCCGAACCTGTCCCGGCAGTCGTCGGAATGGCGATGAGCGGCAGCACCGGCCCTGGGATGAGGTTCTCGCCGTAGTAGTCCTGCGGCCGACCCCCGTGTACGAGCAAGGCTGCTACGACTTTCCCGAGATCAATAACCGTGCCGCCTCCGACGGCGACAAGGACGTCCGGTTCAACCTCGCGGGCCCGTGCCACAGCACGATCCACAACCTCGACGGGCACTTCGACCACAGCCTCATCGAACTGATGGACCTCCACGTCCGCACGCTTGAGCGAGTCGAGGATCGTGGCGAACCCGGACTGGGCAGCGATGATGGGATCGGTCAGCACCATCGCGCGGGTGCCGAACTGTCGAGCGAGGTCGCCGACGGCTTCGACCGAGCCTTCGCCTTCGATGATCTGTCGTGGGCTGCGTCTCGTTCGGATCACGGTGCCAGGTCCTCTCTCGACCGAAAATCTGACGGGCAGAGGTGGCGGTCTCAAGGCCACCCAGTCCCCATGCAGAGTCTCATGGACGCACGCTCGTCGATCAAGCCAACAGTGCGTTAGTGCGGTTGCCAAGGGTCGATGATGTTGAGCCCGTCGAACCGGACGAAGTCCTTGACGTTGCGGGTGACCAGCGTCATCCCGTGGACCAGTGCGGTCGCACCGATGAGTGCATCGCGGAACGGAGCCGGATCAGGAACATGCAGCGCCCCCGCACGTCGTGCGACCGTCGCATCGACGGCAAGGACACGTTGATCGAACGCCGCCGCGACGCTGTCATCGAGCCAACGGCTCAGCACGGCTCCTTTTGATGGATCAGCACGCTCGGCGAGCAGCACTCCGTGCTCGAGTTCGTGGATCGTGATCACCGACACGAACAGCTGACCTGACGGGACCTCAGAGGCCCAGGCACCGACCCCAGGGTCGGCCTTGCCGGAGCGCACCTTGCGCAGCTCAGACACGACGTTGGTGTCGAGCACAAACATCAGCCGAACTCGGCCGGACGCGCGTGCTCCTCGGAAGTCGGAAGCACCAGCTCGATGTCTTCGACCCCCACAGGCTCGGCCAGCCGGTCTAGGACATGCCCAGTGCCTAACAACCGCTCGTAGTCACTGTAGGCCAACAGCACGTGGGCGGGACGGCCGCGATCGGTGATGTAGACCGGGCCGTGCGCCGCGGCTTTCTTCGCGCCGCTGGTGTCCTGGTTGAACTCCCTACTGCTGATCTTTGTCACCATCACCACCTCGCATGTAGTCACGTTGCTACTTTATGCTGCCTACAGCTCCCACGCAAGTGTGCTGGCTCCCAACTGGATCTACGCACACATCGACAACGATGGAGACCCCGATACGGGCTACATCGCCTACGTCGTCTTCGATTGACCACCTGGAGCGGTGGACGGTCGCGATTGCCACGGTCCACCGCCCGCCGATGCTCCGGCGTACTACAGCAGCGTGCCGGTGAAGATCTGCTCGAGGATGTTCTCGCCGCCAGGACCCATCAAGTTCTGCCAGTCCTGCGTGAGCCGGTTGAATACAACCACCCACACCACAACAACGATCAGCGCCAACCCCCCGAGTATGAGGCCTGCGATCGATGCTCCGCGGCCCTTGCCGGACTTCTTCGAGACAATGAGACCAATCGCACCGGCGATGATTGCGAACAACCCCAGCGGCGAACCGACAATCACGCCGACCACCGGAATGATCGCAAAGATCAGCGCCAAGATCCCCACGACCAACGCTGTCGTCGCGATGCGATTCACCGCCTGCGTCGCCGCAGCAGCAGCCACTTGGGCTACCGGCGGCGCCGGGCTGCCAGTTGCTGGAGTCGACACTGCTGGCTGCTGTTGCGGTGTTGAGCCCGCGGTCGAGTCCGGCGCTGCGTCCGAAGTGACGTCCGACGTAGCGTCCGAGGTCACATCCGAAGTTGGGTCCGGCCCTTCATCAATCGGGTCGACAGCAGTCACGCCGCCGTCTGAGACGTGCTCGGTCCAAAGTTGACCATCCCAGTAACGCAACTCGTGCCGGCCAAGCGGATCCGGGTGCCATGCTGCAGGGTTCTCCATGATTACTGCCTCCCTTGAAAGCAGTGACCGCACGCGCTTTACGCACGAACCAACCGCTGAGAACTTCCAGCATGCCTGCTATCGCCACGTCGCCCTAGGGTCCAATTCCCGTCGTGCCAAGGACTACCGACGAACCGGCTGTCACCCCTACCGACACACGACCGACCTCATGCTGGTTCATCAACCGGCTTGCTAGGCAGCCGGAAGAAGGTCCTTAATGCGTCAGTAGCTTCGGCCCTACGTGGCGATGGGCTGTTGCACGACACTGTCCTGGAACGTCGTCCACGAAAACGTCGTTCACGAAAGCGTCGTCCAGGGTTACATGCATACGCGCGCCTAGGATGACGTCACTTCGGTAACGGACCGTCGCGCGCCGACCACACAACCTCAACGCTGACACAAACAGCAGCACGGAGCAACCATGTCGCAGCCACCTCCTCCGGTCCCCCCACCAAACGTGCCTTCTCCCTCACCGACAGGCGCGAGCGGGAATGCCGATATCTCCGTCCGCTTCATCGCCAAATTGATCGACGGCGTGTTGCTGTTCATCGTGACGTCGATTCTCACCATGATCATTCGCCCGATGTTGCCTGGCCCTAGAGGTTTTATTGGCCCTGGGATCAGCTTCACCGGATTCGGGATTGCGACACTCGTCATCGCAGTCGTGTCGGCGGTGATCTACATCGCCTACCTGTCCTTGCTCGAGTCCTCAAATGGCCAGACAGTCGGCAAGATGGTCATGAAGCTGCGGGTCGTCGGCCCTGACGGAGGCAACCCGTCCATGGATGCGGCACTTCGCCGCAACGCCTGGGTGCTCCTGAGCATCGTCCCGTTCTTCGGCAACCTGCTCCAAGCCGCGCTCGCCGGCTACATCGGCTACACGATCTATGACAACGCCGACAACATCGGCTGGCACGACACCTTCGCCGGTGGGACCCGGGTTATCAAGATCGGCTGACGCGTTTCCTGCGTACATGGTTGACACCGACGCAGGAGACGACGTGACGACCGACACCGTCATCCGAGTGGAAGGCC
>JBBDSU010000022.1:0-9325 GCA_040904825.1 Nitriliruptoraceae bacterium
CTGCGTGTTCGTGGCAAGCAGCTCGAAGATGACCTTCGCCCGGCCGCATACCGCGATGATGAAGAAGCGTGGGAAGCAGCACGAGCTCAAGGCGAGGCTGTCCGCATCGTGACCACACCGGGCCGGGCCATCTTCAACGAAGCGCTGCCGGATGACTACCCGTATATCAACGAGGTCGTCACCAAGAAGGGTGCAGGCGACGTCGTCAACAAGTGCGCGGACCTGTTCCCTCGTTGGAAGGTCATCGAAGTCCTCGATGCCATGAAGGATCTCGGCTACCGCAACGCCACGCGTGCCGGCGTGACCGTGGCCATCTCCGACGTGCAGACGCCGGACATGAAGCAGAAGGTCCTGAAGGACTCAGAGTCCCGAGCGGCCAAGATCGAAAAGCAGTTCTCCCGCGGTGTCATCACCGACTCGGAGCGCCGTCAAGAACTCATCGAGATCTGGACGGATGCCACCAGCCGCGTGGCCGAAGCCATGGAAGAGAACTTCGACACCATCAACCCGCTGTTCATGATGGCCAACTCCGGCGCGCGTGGCAACATGACCCAGTTGCGTCAGATCGCCGCTATGCGCGGCCTGGTTGCCAACCCGCAGGGTGAGATCATCCCGCGGCCGATCAAGTCGAACTTCCGTGAAGGCTTGTCAGTCCTGGAGTACTTCATCTCGACGCACGGCGCCCGCAAGGGCTTGGCCGATACCGCCTTGCGTACGGCCGACTCTGGATACCTGACGCGTCGACTTGTCGACGTCTCGCAGGACTTGATCATCCGCGAGGAGGACTGCGGCACCGAGCGTGGTGTCGACGCAGTCGTCGGTGAGCATGACTCGCAGACACTCTACGGGCGGGTCATCGCGCGTGACATCTTGATGCCCGGATCGAAGAAGGTCCTCATGCCAGCCGGCACTGCCGTGGCCGACGGGGAAGTGCGGATACTGCGTTCTGTGCTGGTGCGGGGCGAAGACCCCGAAACTGGTGAACAACTGAAGAATGCGCCGGAAGCCGCAGATCGGGTGGTGCGGGTGCGTTCGGTCCTGGCGTGCGAGACCGAGGTTGGCGTTTGCCGCGCATGCTACGGCGAGTTGCTGGCCAACGGTTCGATGGTCGACATGGGTGAGGCGGTCGGCATCATCGCTGCCCAGTCCATTGGTGAGCCGGGTACGCAGCTAACGATGAGGACATTCCACACAGGTGGTGTGGCCTCGGCTGACGACATCACCCAGGGTCTTCCCCGTGTCGTCGAGTTGTTTGAGGCGCGTTCGCCACGAGGCAAAGGCGAGATCGCCCGCCTCGCCGGTCGTGTTGAGATTGAGGAAACCGACGACGGCCGGGTGCTGCGGATCAAGGGTTCTCGCGACCAAGTCGATGAACACGAACTGCCGCGAGGAGCACGCCTCTATCGATCCGACGACCTTGAGTTCGAGGTTGCTGATGGGGTCGACGTCGAGGTGGGCCAGCAGCTCACCGTTGGTGCGATCGATCCCCACGAACTCCTCGACGTACTTGGTGTCCGGGCGGCGCAGCTGCACCTGGTCAAAGAGGTGCAGGACGTCTATCGGTCACAGGGTGTGCCGATCCATGACAAGCACGTCGAGTTGATCGTCCGTCAGATGTTCCGCCGGGTAAATGTCGTCGATGCAGGCGACAGCGAGTTCCTGCCCGGCGACAACATTGATTGGAGCCGCTTCAACCGGGGCAACGACGAGGTACTGACCAACGGCGGTGAACCCGCGGCGGCGCGTCCGCTGCTGATGGGCATCACCAAGGCATCGTTGGCGACCGACTCGTGGTTGTCGGCGGCATCGTTCCAGGAGACCACCCGGGTGTTGACCGAGGCGGCGTTGGAATCGGCGTCCGACCCGTTGATCGGGCTCAAGGAGAACGTGATCATTGGCAAGTTGATTCCCGCTGGAACCGGTCTGGCCGAGTATGGCAGCATCCAGGTCGGTCACACCGAAGCGCCCGAGCAGGCACTGCCTGCGGACATCGCAGAGTTCCTGGCCTCCACCGAATCCTACGAAGGTGACGGGTCATGGGGCTTTGACAATGGCTGGGGCTTTGACCAGTTGGTGTCGGACGCCCAGGAATCCTGATACGTGTGATCATCGCGCACGAAAGAAGCGGCCCGCCCTTTAAAGAGGGACGGGCCGCTTCGTTATGCCGTGTGGTGTCAAGCGTCATCAGGCTGCGTGGCCCGCGCCAAGTGGCCTGGGTGGCAAGATGAGGTAAGGAGCGGCCAGATGGACTTCACGTTGTCCGACGAGCAGCAGCAGTTCCGTCAGACGCTGCGCTCGTTTGTCGACCGAGATATTGCGCCGGTGGCACGGGATTGGGAACAGACCGACCGGTATCCCACTGAAATCGTCGACGCCATGCGCGAAATGGGGCTCTTTGGGCTCTTGGTGCCTGAGGAATTCGGTGGTCTCGCGGTAGACGCTGTCTCGTTCGCGCTTGTCTTCGAGGAGATATCCCGCGGCTGGATGGGTATTTCGGGGATTCTGGGCAGTCATTCAATGGCTTGCTGGCTGGTCGCCCGATATGGCGACGCAGCGCAGCGCGAGGAATGGCTGCCTTGTTTGGCGGCTGGCGAGGTCCGTTCGGGTCTGGCGTTGACCGAACCTTCGGCCGGCAGTGATCTGCAAGGGATCACGACACGAGCCGAGGTCCGTGGTGACGACTACGTGCTGCAGGGCACCAAGATGTGGATCACCAATGCCCGGCACGCCGGAATGCTGCCAGTGCTTGTCAAGACGGACAGGCAGGCGACGCCAGCACATCGTGGGATGAGTGTGCTGTTGGTCCCGATGGATGCTGACGGGGTGACCGTCACTCGGGACATTCCCAAGCTCGGCTACAAGGGAACCGAATCGTGCGAAATCGTGTTCGATGACGTGCATGTGCCTCGGTCGTGCTTGCTTGGCGAGGAGGAAGGCCGAGGTCTGCAGCAAGTGCTGGCCGCTTTGGAAACGGGCCGCATCAATGTGGCGGCACGAGGGGTCGGTCTGGCCCAGGCCGCCTATGAGGCCGCACTGCGCTACGCCGGCCAGCGCGAGGCATTTGGCCGCCCCATCGGTGAGTTCCAGGCGATCCAGATCGCGTTGGCTGATATGGCGACCAAAGTGCAGGCCGCTCGGCTGATGACATGGTGGGCCGCAGCCGCGCTGGATAGCGGCGGGCGTGCAGACGTCGAATCTTCGATGGCGAAACTGGTGGCTTCAGAGGCGGCAGTGGAGGTATCGCTGGCAGCGATGCGGGTCCACGGCGGTTACGGCTACTCAAAGGAGTTCGACGTCGAACGCTACTACCGCGATGCGCCGCTGCTTGTCATTGGAGAGGGCACCAACGACATTCTTCGGACAGTAATCGCCAAGGGATTGCTGCGTGACGGTGCGCCCTGGGATTGATCGGTTTGACCGTTTGATTGAGGCTCGGTACCGTACGCAACGTCGTTGACGCGCGGCAGATGTCGCGCGCTCACGTGTCCGGGCGCAACTGCGCCAACTCCGACGAGATAAATGCGCGTCGCTGCGCGCTGCCCGGACTTAAGCACGAAGCATGAAACGCCCGGCCCCGTGGCTCGGCAATTCCGTGGGTCTGGCCCCCGGAACCATGACCGACCTCGATGGAGCCATCGAGCAGCGCCCGTCACAGCGCGCGCCCGGATTCCTCCGGCGCATAGTGACGGACCACCAACCGGAGAACGTGACGGATGCCAACGATTCAGCAACTGGTGCGTAGCGGACGCCAGTCGAAGGCGAAGAAGAACACGACACTCGCGTTGAAGGGGTCACCCCAGCGCCGTGGCGTGTGCACCCGTGTCTACACCACGACTCCGAAGAAGCCGAACTCGGCCCTTCGGAAGGTGTGTCGCGTGAAGTTGTCGTCGGGCATTGAGGTCACCGCCTACATCCCAGGTGAAGGTCACAACCTGCAGGAACACTCGATCGTGCTGGTCCGTGGTGGCCGAGTGAAGGACCTGCCGGGTGTTCGGTACAAGATCGTTCGAGGGGCGCTTGACGCCGCGCCGGTTCGTGATCGCAAGCAAGGCCGTTCTCACTACGGCGTGAAGAAGGAGGGCTGATATGCCGCGCAAGGGTTCCCCCGGTCATCGCAAAGTCCTCCCCGACCCCAAGTACGGCTCGGTCCTTGTCACCCAGCTGATCAACCGAGTCATGAAGCACGGCAAGCGATCAACCGCCGAAGCTATCGTCTACGACGCGCTGGCCAACATCGGCTCGCGAACGCAGGGTGGCGATCCGATCAGCGTGTTGAAGCGCGCCATCGAGAACGTCAAGCCTCAGCTAGAGGTCAAGTCCCGCCGAGTTGGTGGGGCGACCTACCAGGTCCCGATCGAAGTGCGGCCGTCGCGATCAACGACGCTGGCCCTTCGCTGGGTCGTGGGCTACGCCCAGATCCGGCGCGAACACACCATGGGTGAACGCCTCGCCGGCGAGTTGCTTGATGCCTCCAATGGCGTTGGAGCGGCCGTCAAGCGGCGTGAAGACACGCACAAGATGGCTGAGGCGAACCGCGCCTTTGCCCACTACCGCTGGTAGGGCCCGGCACCTCGGCAGCGATACGGAGATCGGTCCAAGCCGACTGACCACCGTCATCCGCGCCACCGTGCTCACCGACCTACCGACCTACCGACCCTTCACGACGTCTTTGACGTCACGACGAGCCGCCCAACGCGGCGCCGCCCGCTGGGGCAGCAACGACGAGGAAGCAGACGACGATGGCACTCAAGCGAACCGTGACCCTGCCGAAACTGCGCAATATCGGCATCATGGCGCACATCGACGCCGGCAAGACCACCACCACTGAGCGGATCCTGTTCTACACGGGCCGTACCTACAAGATTGGTGAGGTCCATGACGGCGCCGCCACCATGGACTGGATGGAGCAGGAGCAGGAGCGCGGCATCACCATCACCTCCGCCGCCACAACCTGCCAGTGGGGCGACAACACCATCAACATCATTGACACTCCGGGACACGTCGACTTCACCATCGAGGTCGAGCGATCGCTGCGAGTGCTCGACGGTGCGGTGACCGTGTTTGACGGCGTCGCCGGTGTCGAACCGCAGTCGGAGACCGTGTGGCGCCAGGCTGACAAGTACGGCGTGCCGCGGATCTGTTTCATCAACAAGCTTGACCGTACGGGCGCGTCGTTCGAATATTCCTTCAATTCCATACGCGAGCGCCTGACCCCCCACGCGGTGCGGGTCCAGATCCCCATCGGGCTTGAGGATGAGATGAAGGGAATCGTCGATCTTGTCGGGATGAAGGCGGTCGTGTGGCAAGGCGATGACCTCGGCGCATCATTTGAGACCGTCGACATTCCCGCTGAGCTCCAGGCTGACGCCGACACCTTTCGCGCCGAATTGATGGAACGAGTCGCCGAGACCGATGAAGAGCTCTTCGAGGCGTACCTGGAAGAGGGCGAGTTGACGACAGAGCAGATCCGCACGGGTCTGCGTCATGCCACTATCACCAATCAGCTCGTGCCGGTGTTCTGCGGTTCAGCATTCAAGAACAAGGGTGTCCAGACGTTGCTCGACGGCGTCATCGACTACCTGCCGTCGCCGCTGGACGTTCCCCCCATCAAGGGCATCGACCCCAAGACCGGCGAGCCGGGTGTCCGTGAGCCCAAGGATGATGCTCCGTTCGCGGCGCTCGCTTTCAAGGTCATGACCGACCCCTACGTCGGAACGCTGACCTTCGCGCGCGTCTACTCCGGCACACTCGAGGCCGGGTCACAGGTACTCAACGTGACCAAGGGCTCGAAGCAGCGTGTCGGTCGGATCCTCCAGATGCACGCCAACAGTCGTGGGGAGATGTCGGGCTGCATGACCGGCGACATCGTCGCGTTGGTCGGCCTGAAAGACACCACGACCGGTGACACCATCACGACAGCCGAGGCGCCGATCATCCTCGAGTCAATGGAGTTCCCCAAGCCGGTCATCCACATCGCGATCGAGCCGAAGACCAAGACTGATCAGGAGAGGCTCGCCACCGCGCTGCAGAAGCTGGCGGAGGAAGACCCGTCGTTCCAGGTTCATACCGATGAAGAGACAGGCCAGACCCTCATCGGTGGCCAAGGCGAGCTTCACCTCGAGATCATCGTCGACCGCTTGCTACGCGAGTTCAAAGTCGAAGCCAACGTTGGCCGGCCGCAGGTTGCCTACCGCGAGATGGTCAAGAAGAAGGTCGAGAAGATCGATCTCAAATTCGTCCGTCAGACAGGTGGGCGCGGGCAGTACGGCCACGTCGTGATCAACGTCGAGCCGTTGACGGCCGAGATGAAGGCCGAACTCGAGCTCGACGACGACGATCACTATCACTTCGAGAACAAGACGGTCGGTGGCTCTATCCCGAGGGAGTACGTCCCGTCGGTCGATCAGGGCATCCGTGAGGCCATGGAGTCCGGCGTGCTCGCCGGCTACCCGATGGTCGACCTGATGGTGACGCTGGTCGACGGCAGCTACCACGACGTCGACTCGTCGGAAATGGCGTTCAAGATCGCCGGTTCTATGGCACTCAAGGAAGCCGCACGCAAAGCCGGCGTCCAGTTGCTCGAGCCGGTCATGGATGTCGAGGTGGTGACTCCCGAGGACTACATGGGTGACGTCATGGGCGACCTGTCCGGCCGCCGTGGACTGATCCAGGGTTCCGAGTCCCGTGGCCTCGCCACAGTGATCCGCTCGCGCGTGCCATTGTCGGAGATGTTCGGCTACGCGACCGACGTGCGGTCGATGACCCAAGGGCGTGCGAGCTATTCGATGCACTTTGGTTCCTACGAACCCGCACCAAACAGTATTCAAGAAGAGATCGTCGCAAAGGTTCGCGGCGAATGATCGTGCGTGAGCTTTCGCGCACCTGACGAAACACCAACGCTTTACCGCATTACAACGACACCAACAACGCAGCGTCCCAGGACGGGACCCCAAGCAAGGAGACAGGGCAATGGCCAAGGCGAAGTTCGAGCGGACGAAGCCGCATATGAACATTGGGACGATTGGTCATGTGGATCATGGGAAGACGACGTTGACGGCGGCGATTACGTCGGTGTTGCATAAGCAGAATCCGAATGTGCAGTCGATGGCGTTTGATGCGATTGATAAGGCGCCGGAGGAGCGTGAGCGGGGTATTACGATCAATGTGTCGCATGTGGAGTATGAGACTGAGTCGCGTCATTATGCGCATGTTGATGCTCCGGGGCATGCGGATTATGTGAAGAACATGATTACGGGTGCTGCGCAGATGGATGGGGCGATTTTGGTGGTGTCTGCGGCTGATGGTCCGATGCCGCAGACGCGTGAGCATGTGTTGTTGGCGCGGCAGGTTGGGGTGCCGAGGTTGATTGTTGCGTTGAACAAGGTGGACATGGTTGATGATGAGGAGTTGCTTGAGCTGGTGGAGCTTGAGGTGCGTGAGTTGTTGGATGCGTATGAGTTTGCTGGGGATGACACGCCGGTGGTGCGTGTGTCTGCGTTGAAGGCGTTGGAGGGGGATGGGGATGCTGAGGCGCAGGTGTTGGAGTTGATGTCGCAGGTTGATGCGTATTTTGAGGAGCCTGTGCGTGAGTTGGATCGGCCGTTTTTGATGCCGATTGAGGATGTGTTTTCGATTACGGGTCGTGGGACGGTTGTGACGGGTCGTATTGAGCAGGGGAAGGTGTCGGTGGGGGACACGGTGGAGATTGTGGGGTTGGGGGATACGTCGTCGACGACGGTGACGGGTGTGGAGATGTTTAGGAAGTTGTTGGATTCTGGTGAGGCTGGGGACAATGTTGGGGTGTTGTTGAGGGGGACGAAGAAGGAGGAGGTTGAGCGGGGGCAGGTGTTGTCGGCTCCGGGTTCGATTACTCCGCATACGAAGTTTGAGGCGCAGGTGTATGTGTTGTCGAAGGAGGAGGGTGGTCGTCATACGCCGTTTTTCGATAATTATCGGCCGCAGTTTTATTTTCGGACGACGGATGTGACGGGTTCGGTGGAGTTGCCTGGTGGGGTTGAGATGGTGATGCCGGGTGATAACACGGAGATGTCGGTTGAGTTGATTCAGCCGATTGCTATGGATGAGGGTTTGAAGTTTGCGATTCGTGAGGGTGGTCGGACGGTGGGTGCTGGCCGTGTGACCAAGATTCTTGCCTGACCTGAACCACTAACGCGCGTGACCCTCGTTTTTCGAGGTGACTGAACAGGAACCGCAATGGTTGCCGACCAGAAAATTCGCATCCGCCTCAAGGCGTATGACCACGAGGTCCTTGATCGTTCTGCACGAGAAATCGTGGACACGGTCGAGGCCACGGGCGCACACGTCACGGGCCCCGTTCCGTTGCCGACTGAGCGCAACGTGTGGTGTGTCATTCGTTCTCCCCATAAGTACAAGGACTCACGGGAGCACTTTGAGATGCGCACCCACAAACGGCTGATTGATATCCATCAACCGACGCAGAAGACCATCGACAAATTGATGGGACTTTCTTTGCCGGCTGGCGTGGATATTGAGATCAAACTCTGACGCCGTCCGCACTTCCCATTTTTTCAACACAGCAGGAGACCTCCGATGGCTTCCAAGGGCATCCTCGGGACCAAGCTCGGGATGACGCAGGTGTTCGATGAACACCACAACGTCGTCCCTGTGACCGTGGTCCGGGCCGAGCCCAACACGGTGACTCAGGTCAAGACACCTGAGACCGATGGTTACACGGCCGTACAACTGGCACACGGCACGACCAAGCGGGTCAATCGTCCGCTGGCCGGCCATCTTCGTCGTGCCGGGATTTCGACCGCACGCGCGCTTGTCGAATTGCGCCTCGGTGAAGGTTCGGAACTCCCCGAGGTTGGTTCGCAGGTGACAGTCGAGGCGTTCGCTCAGGGCGACATCATCGATGTCACCGGCGTCAGCAAGGGCAAGGGCTATGCCGGTGTCATGAAGCGGCACAACTTCCACGGCATGGGTGACGGCCACGGTGTCAAGAAGAAGAACCGGCACCCCGGCGCCGTTGGCGCGTGCGCCACACCCGGACGCACCTTCCGTGGCCACCGCATGGCCGGCCGTATGGGTGGCGTGCGGGTGACCGTTCAGAACCTCGAAGTCGTCGACATCGACACCGAGCACCAACTAATCCTCGTCAAGGGTGCGCTGCCCGGCAGTGATGGATCGGTGGTCTTGCTGCGGTCTGCTGTCAAGGCGAGCAACGATGTCAAGGGTGGTGAGGCCTGATGGCTACCGACGAGCCGAACACGCCGGACGAGAACACGGCCAAGAAAGCGACCGCGAAGAAGGCCACGGCCAAGAAGGCGACCGCCAAGAAGGC
>JBBDSU010000023.1:0-1734 GCA_040904825.1 Nitriliruptoraceae bacterium
CCTCGGATGCCACCCCGTGACCATTCGTCTCGGCACCACGCGACGCCGCCCCGCTCGCTGCCAGGTACCGAGAAAACGACTCCTCCTGTCGGACCACTCCGACTCGGCATGGCACACACTGTCCGCAGGTTTCGTCGCGGAAGAAGCCTGTAATCCGTCGAACCACGGCCCTCATGTCGGCATCGTGACCGAACACCATCACAACACCGGATCCCAGCGACAGCCCCTGCGCGCGGGTGTCTTCGAACGTCAGCGGCACGTCGAGGGTTTCCTCGAGCACGAAACTTCCTGCCGCACCGCCCAGCAGGATCGCCTGGATGCCATCAGGCGTCCCACCAGCGAGGTCGAGCAGTTGCCGCAAGGTTGCGCCAAAAGCGACCTCGTAGGTCCCAGGCCGCGCGACCGAACCTGAGAGGCAGAACAGCCGTGTGCCGCTCGATTCTTCTGTACCGAGACTGCGATAGGCATCGGGTCCCTCCAGCACGATGTGCGGGACATTCAGCAGCGTTTCGACATTGTTGATCACCGTGGGACGCCCGAAGAGGCCCGAGGTCGTCGGGAACGGCGGCTTGTTGCGAGGTTCGCCGCGATAACCCTCAATGGACTCCATCAGAGCGGTTTCTTCCCCACAGATGTAGGCGCCTTGTCCGCGGCGGATTTCGATGTCGAACGACTTGCCACTGCCCATGACGTCGTCGCCGAGATAGCCGTCTCGACGTGCCGCGTCGATAGCGTGACTGATGCGCTCTGCCGCCAGCGGATATTCGCCGCGCAGGTACAAATAACCGACCTCGGCTCCAATGGCGGTCCCAGCAATCGCCATCGACTCAACGAGGGCGAAGGGATCACCCTCCATGAGCAATCGATCCTTGAAGGTGCCCGGTTCGGATTCGTCGGCGTTGCAAATCAGATAGCGCGGAGCTTCGCCTTCAGCGACCGCGGCCCACTTCACACCCGTGGGGAACGCGGCGCCCCCGCGACCCTTCAGGCTGGCATCGGTGACAGCTGCGATGACCGATGCCGCGCCCATGTCCAGCGCTTCCCGCAAGGCATCAAAGCCCCCGTATTCACGAAACCCGTCGACATCCGATGGGTCGACGCGACCAACCCGCCTCAACAGTCGCGACGAGGACGATCCAGGCTCCATGCCACCAGCAGGCACGCCTCCATCGTTGCCCTGCGATCTGAGGGAACCCGCAGCCATCACGTCGGCGGCGGTGGCGCGGGTCACCACGGCATCGTCGGCACCCGCTCGTTGGACGAAGACTGCCGGGGCACGGTCACATTGGCCAAGGCATGGGCTTCGCTTCCAGGTGAACCCGTCAACCTCGTCATTCTCGTCACCGACGTGTTTGCGCAGATCTTCAATCAGCGCGTTGCCTCCGAAGGCCGCACATCCGACGTCATCGCATACGTGGGCCACGCGAGGGGAGGCCGGTTCAGTGGACAGCAACGCGTAGAACGTCGCGACGCCGTAGGCCTCGGCCGGCGGCACCATCAGCCGGCGACAGATCTCATCAAGCGCGCCTGGACTGATCCAACCGAATTCTGCCTGCACAGCAGCCAACGCTGGGAGCAGGTGGTGGCGCATCGAACGGGCCTGTCGCCCGCCACGCACCACACGGCCAACTTCCTCGACGACCTCTGCTTCGGGCACGGTGGCAGCGATCACCGCTCGTTCGGCGTCGGTGGCCGGCGCACCCGACAGTTTCAGGTCCACACGCGACCTCCATC
>JBBDSU010000023.1:1834-4199 GCA_040904825.1 Nitriliruptoraceae bacterium
GGCAGCGGTAGAGCCAGCATCGTTGGAGGTTGCTGTGATCTTGTTCACCTTGACCGCGGTCGCCTTGAACTCCGACGTGCCCGACTTCGGGTCCCAGGTATCGATCGTCAGGAGATTGACATCCGCCTGGTCTGGGAAGTGCAGCGTCATAAACAGCAGACCTTGGCGCAGCATGGGATCGACGGCGACCGGCACGGTGATCGCGCCGCGACGCGAAGCAACCTCGACAAGGTCGCCGTCAACGATCGCCAGTCGTTGCGCGTCGTCGACACCGATCTCCAGCGCCCCTCCGTTGCGGTTAGGCGCCGAATACCCGCCGGTCTGCACGCCGGTGTTGTAGGAATCAAGATGGCGGCCCGTCGTCAGCCGGTACGGATAGTCCTCGGTCAGTCGATCAACGGGTGGAACCCACTCGGCCGGGATAAACGGTGCTGGCTCGCCTTCGATCGGGTCCTGCCACAGCCTTTCGTGCAGGGTCCGCGTCCCTGGATGGTCTTCTGTCGGACAAGGCCACTGCAACCCGCCATGCGCTTCGAGACGGGCATACGACATCCCGCCGTGCATCGGCGACAGGGACCGCAGTTCGTCCCAGGCGCCTTCGGCTGTGACTTCGCCCCAGTCATGGCCGAGTCTGGATGCCAGCGCCGCAATGATGTCGATGTCGCGCCGGGCGCCACCAGGTGGCGGCAGCGCTGGCCTGACCCGTTGCACACGACGTTCAGAGTTGGTCACGGTTCCTTGTGCCTCGCACCAATCTGCAGCGGCGGGAAGGACCACGTCGGCCAGTTCAGCCGTACGCGTCAAGAAGAGGTCTTGCACCACAAGCAGATCCAGATCCTGCAGCAATTGGCGCGCATGACCGACGTCAGCTTCCGACTGCGCCGGGTTCTCGCCGATCACGTAGACGCCACGCAGCGTTCCGGCATCCATCGCTTCGAACATCTGGCTCAGATGCCAACCTCGCTGCGGTGGAATCGTCGCGCCCCACGCTCGTTCAAACCTGCCACGGATTTCGTCGTCCTCGACATCCTGAAACCCCGGAAGCTTGTTGGGGAGCGCTCCCATGTCGCCGCCGCCCTGGACGTTGTTCTGTCCACGTAGCGGCACCAGCCCGGATCCTTCGCGGCCGACATGGCCGGTCAACAGTGCCAGGCTGATCAGTGCCAGCACGTTGTCGGTGGCATTGTGATGCTCGGTGATCCCCAGCGTCCAGCAGATCTGCGCCTTGCCTGCCGTCGCGTAAGCGATGGCGACTTCGCGGATGACGTCTCCGGGAATCCCGGTGATCTCGGTGGCGCGTTCGAGCGTGTAGGTGTCGACAACCTCGGCGTAGTCGTCGAACCCGACCGTGGCGCGCGCGACGAAGTCATGGTCGACGAGGTCTTCGGTGATGATCACCCGCGCCATCGCGTTGGCGAGAGCAATGTCGCTGCCGACCTCAATGCCCATCCACACGTCGGCCCATGCCCCAGAGGCGGTACGGCGCGGGTCGACGGCGAACACCCGCGCGCCGTTACGCACCCCACGCAGCAGGTGATGGAAGAAGATGGGGTGGGCGGCACGCGCATTCGACCCCCAGAGGAACACGACATCGGCGTCGTGGATCTCCTCGTAGGAGGACGTCCCTCCACCTGCTCCGAAGACTGCCGCCAGACCGGCGACGGACGGAGCGTGTCAGGTCCTATTGCACGAGTCGATGTTGTTGGTGCCCACGACAGAGCGTGCGAACTTCTGCGCCAGGTAGTTCGTCTCGTTGGTGGCCTTCGAGCACGAAAACATCCCGAGCGCGGTCGCACCGTGCTCATCTCTGATCGCAGCCATCCCTGCGGTTGCGCGATCAAGCGCTTCGTCCCAAGTCGCCGGCCGCAGCTCGCCGTGCTCGCGGACCATCGGAGTTGTCAGGCGTGGCCGTCGATGGACGCCGCGGTTGCGGCCGCCACGTCCCTCAACGCCACTCGCGCGAGGCCCAGGCTGAGGATGGATCGCCATGTCGTGCTCCTTTGTCGAACGGATGCCTCCCAGCACCTGATCACCGGACGAGGCCGCCCCACGCAGGCCGCCCACGCAAGTAGGACCGTCGTCCGCGACGTCGCCCAGTCAGAATGTAGATGGAGACAAGGCCCGCCGCACGAAAAAGCAACCGTTGCGCAATGCGCATCGTTAGCAAGCGGCTCCGCGGCACAACAACCCCACCTCGATAGCCACGTCGATGCGTCACGATTCCCGGCGCATCGTCGATCCCCGGCGCATCGACGATCCCCGGCGCATCACGACCCTCAGCGTGTCAACATGCCTAGGCGCGACCTCCTCGACGCGTGCCCCGGATCTTTGCTACCCCGGCGCATCAGGCTCCCCGGCGCGTCAG
>JBBDSU010000023.1:4299-6137 GCA_040904825.1 Nitriliruptoraceae bacterium
TCAGGCTCCCCGGCGCGTCAGCGGCTTGTAGCGAATCCGGGTCGGGTTGAGCGCGTCATCACCCCGGCGCGCACGCAAGTCCTCTTCGTATTCCGAGTATCCGCCCGGATACCACACGACCTGCGAGTTGCCTTCGAACGCCAGAATGTGCGTTGCCACCTTGTCGAGGAACCACCGGTCGTGGCTGGTGATCACGGCACAACCAGCGAATTCCAGCAGTGCCTCTTCCAGCGAGCGCAACGTGTCGACATCAAGGTCGTTGGTCGGCTCATCCAACAGCAGCAGGTTGGCTTCGTTCTGCAACAGCTTGGCCAGGTGGATGCGGTTGCGCTCTCCACCCGAGCACGATCCAACGTTCTTCTGCTGGTCGCCACCTTTGAAGCCGAACGCCGCGACATACGCCCGCGATGCCATCTCGGTCGCGCCCAATCGCACCCAGTCGCCTCCGCCGGTGATCTCTTCGAAGACGCTCCGGTCGGCGTCCAAATGGGCACGCGACTGGTCGACATACGACAGGTCCACGGTGTCACCCACCCGCAGGGTCCCGTCGTCGGGTTCTTCGGGGCCGTCTGGCAGCAGGTCAGCGTGCCCCGCCGCAGTGACAATCATGCGGAACAGTGTCGTCTTGCCTGCACCGTTGGGTCCGATCACCCCGACAATGCCTCCCGGCGGCAGCGAGAAGGTCAGATCCTCGACCAGCAACCGATCACCAAAACCTTTGACCACCCCATCAGCCTCGACAACCACCGACCCGAGCCGCGGCCCGGTCGGGATCATGATCACCGGCTTGGTGATCTGCTTGGGACGTTCCTGGTTGAGCAGCGTCTCATAGGCCTGCACTCGCGCTTTGGCTTTGGCACGGCGGCCCTGCGGCGTCTGGCGCACCCAGTCCGCCTCCTCAGCCAGCTGCCGCTGACGCGCCGATTCCTCACGTTCCTCGGTCGCGAGCCGTGCACGCTTCTGTTCCAGCCATCCGGAATAGTTGCCCTGGAACGGGTAGCCACGTCCCCGATCGACCTCCAGGATCCACTCAGCGACCTCGTCGAGGAAATAGCGATCGTGGGTGATCGACACGACCGTGCCCGCGTAGTCCTTGAGGTGACGCTGCAGCCATGCGACCGTTTCGGCATCAAGGTGGTTGGTCGGCTCATCGAGCAACAGCAGATCGGGCTTCGACAGCAACAGCCGGCACAGCGCCACACGTCGACGTTCTCCACCGGACAGGACGGTCACGTCGTCGGCGTCCGGAACGCGCAAGGCATCCATGGCTACTTCGATCGTGCGGTCCAAGTCCCAAGCGTCAGCCGCGTCGATGGCGTCCTGAACTTCACCCATCTCGGTGTACACCCGCTGCATTTCGTCGTCGTCGAGCGGCTCTGACAGTTTGGCAGTCAATGCGTTGAATCGCTCCATCAAGCCGGCAGTCTCGCCAAGCCCTTCGAGCACGTTGTCGCGCACGGACTTGGACTCGTCAAGCTCTGGCTCTTGAGCCAGATAGCCGACAGTGATCCCCTTGGCTGGCCAGGCCTCGCCGTCGAATTCGGTGTCGACGCCAGCCATGATCTTGACCAGCGTCGACTTGCCGGCGCCATTTGGCCCGATCACACCAATCTTGGCACCAGGTAGAAACGACAACCAGATGTCATTGAGCACCTGCTTGCCGCCGGGAACTGTCTTGGACAGTCCCTTCATCACGAACACATATTCCGCCACAAACCACTCCGATGCGGGTTGACACTTGATCAGCGGCTCGCAATGTCAGAACCGCATGCCGAGGCTATCGACGTCAGCAATGTTGATCGCTGGGCGACGGGTTCACAGTGATTCCTGGCCGCTGC
>JBBDSU010000023.1:6237-9274 GCA_040904825.1 Nitriliruptoraceae bacterium
CACAGTGATTCCTGGCCGCTGCCTGGCCCCCGAGTACCCTGCTTAACTCGCAATGCGCCCTGGGAATATGGCGTGGGACCTGAACTACCCCTGGTGCGCCATGCGAAGTCGACAGCCTGGGTTCTGGGTTTCAGTCAATGGGGCGCAGCCCCGCCGGCGGTCGACCGTGACGCAGCGTGACTGCCCCCAGTCACAACCGGCTCGTGGAGTCAACAACAGCCACCGCTAGACGACCACCCGACCATGATGTGGTCGATGACGTTGAGGCGCTCCAATGGATCGCACTGCCGTATCTGCGACATACGACGCTGCGGTAGTCGAGCTTTTCGAGCGCAAGCGACGCATCTACCTGCTCGGCGCGGCTGCCGCGATTGTCGTGCTCATCACCAGTTGGCTTGGGCGCGACAACGGCGATGTCATGGTCGGGGTCGGCTACCCCATCGTGATAGTCGCTGTCGTTGTCCACGCCCTTGCAGTGTGGCGGCGATGGCTGACCTTGCCGGTTATCGAAGCGACGGCCTACCTCGGATTGGCAATGGTCGTGCTCGGCCGGCTGACGTGGCATCTCCATTTCGCAGGCACAATTGACGAGCACCTCCTCGTGTTGGTGGGCGGCCACTACTGGGCGGTCGCCGCGTTGATCGTCGCTGGGTTCGTCGTGTTTGACTTGCGACGAGGAGTCTGGGTTGGCAGCGCAGTGATCGCCACATCCATCATGCTGGTCATCACCGGTGCGGGCAGCCAACTGGTGGGCCCGGGCGCCTCCCGAGTTGCCTTGATCTACCTCGTGAGAGTCCACGGATTCCTTCTCGTGCTGTTGGCGCTCGCAGCCGCCATTGCAACGATGAGAGCTCACTTGCATCGGGCCTTGGTGCAGGCCGAGCTTCTCGAAAGACTGGCTACAACCGACCATCTCACCGGGCTCGCCAACCGTCGATCGGCTTCCGATGCGTTGAGGGAGCACGTGGCAATGGCACGGCGCTACGGGCACGACCTCTCGGTTATCACCGTCGATCTGGATAGTTTCAAGACCATCAACGACCAGTATGGCCACGACCGCGGCGACCTTGTGCTCCAGGAAGTGGGTGCCGTGCTTGCATCCCAGGCCCGCGACGTCGACACCGTCGCGCGCTGGGGCGGTGAAGAGTTCCTCCTGATCATGCCCGAAACTGGCCACGCTGGCGCCACCGCGATGGCCAAGCGATGCCTGGCAGCACTCAAGGCCGCCCGGCCAGCAGGTCTCGATCTCACCGCCACATTCGGAGTTGCCGAACTCGGCGAGGAAGACACGCTCAGCCGGCTTCTCGTACGCGCCGACGAGTTGCTGTACGAAGGCAAGCGCGCCGGGCGCGACCGAGTGATGACGGTTGACGACGTTGCACATCTCGCCGATGAGACGTGAAGATCCGGGGCCATCGACGCACTGAGCAACAACCTCTCAAACCTCCGTCGCACCTAGCGGCCGATCACCGCACCTCATCAAAAGCCGACGACACCTTCCAGGGGAGCGTGAGTGCCATCGATCGCCCACAAAGTGCCCGGCGCCGTGGCACCTCATGGGGGCAGCCGGTGCACTACTACCCTGCGCGGTCATGCATCGAACTTTCGCCGCAGCCCTGGTGTTCTTCTCGTCGGCCGCCGTCCTGGTCCTCGAGATCCTTGCCGCGCGCCTGCTTGCGCCATACGTCGGTGTGACCCTGGAGGTCTATACCGCGATCATCGGTGTCATCCTTGCCGGCATCGCGATGGGTTCATGGTGGGGCGGACGGGCAGCCGACCGCATCGATCCCCGCACGATGATCGGCCCGCTGCTGGTCACTGGCGGTGCACTAGCGCTCATCACCATTCCGCTCATCGACGGGCTTGGCGCGGGCCTGCGAGGGGCCGGACCCGCAACAACCGTCATCCTCACCTTCGCCGGGTTCTTTGCCCCTGCAGCGGTATTGACCGCTGTCACACCCGCCGTCATCAAACTGCGGTTGTCCTCGCTCGACGAAACCGGCAGCGTGGTCGGTCGGCTGTCGGCGATCGGTACGGCGGGCGCGATTGTCGGCACCTTTACGACGGGATTCGTGCTGGTTGCCGCGCTACCGACCCGGCCGGTCATCCGCATCCTCGCCGTCACGCTGATAGTGCTCGGTGTTGCCACCGGATTATGGATGCGGAGAGGTCGGGCATTGTCGGCGGGTTCGCTCGTGGCAGTCTTGGCGGCCAGCGCGTTCTCGTTCGCTGCGTCACACCCGTGCCAGCACGAATCTGCCTACTACTGCGCCTACATCCAGCAGGACCCGGGCCGAGACGCCGGCTACGTGCTGTGGCTCGACACGTTGCGGCACAGTTACGTCGACGTGGATGATCCGACGTACTTGGAGTTTGCCTACACCTCATGGTTCGGCGACGTCATCGCCGCCATCGCACCCGACGGACAAGCCCTCGACGCGCTGCATATCGGCGGTGGCGCCATGACAATGCCTCGCTACCTGCGCGCAGCCCATCCCGGCTCAACGTCGACGGTGTTGGAACTGGACCCGTTGCTCGTTGAGCTTGCGACCGACCGGCTCGGATTCGAGCCAGGCGACGACATCGAGGTACTCACCGGCGACGCTCGACTGGGAATCGAGCAGGTTGAGCGCGGCGCCTACGACCTGGTCATCGGTGACGCCTTCGGTGGTGTAGCAGTCCCCTGGCACCTTGCCACCCGCGAGTTCACCACCGCCCTGCACGACCGCATGCGACCTGACGGCGTCTACATCATCAACGTGCTCGACCACGGTCCTCGTGACTTCCTCAAAGCCGAGGTTGCGACGCTGGCTGAGATCTTCACGCATGTGGCGGTGATCTCGTGGCCTGGCTGGTCCTCCGGCGACGCCGGTTCAGCCGGGGGCAACCACGTCATCATCGCCTCCCACGCGCCCCTGCCCGTCGACGACATTCAGGCCGCCAACCGTCGTCGTGCTCACATCGACGAGATCGTGTACGGAGACGACCTCAAGCACTACATCGGCGACGCCAACGTGCTGACTGACGACCACGCTCC
>JBBDSU010000024.1:0-7015 GCA_040904825.1 Nitriliruptoraceae bacterium
GCCTTGTCGATGAGTGTGACGGCCAACAGCACTCGCTTCGTGCGTTCGGGGATGATCGACGTGCTCAACGACGACTACATCCGGACTGCGATGGCAAAAGGTCGCACGCTCAAGTCTGCTGCCCTGATTCACGGGGTTCGCAATGCGGCGATCCCACTGGTGACCGTTGCCGCGTTGCAGTTGGGTTCGCTGATCGCGGGTGCGGTCGTCATCGAGAATGTGTTTGTCCTTCCCGGACTCGGACGGATGCTGGTCACGGCGGTACAGGCACGCGAGGCCATCGTCGTGCAGTCGACGGTGTTCGTGATCCTGCTGATCATTTTGACGATGAACTTCTTCATGGATATCGCCTACGGACTGCTCGACCCAAGGATCCGCGACAAGCAAAGGAGTGAGGTCCGTGGCTGACGACACTCGAGCTGCCGAGCCATCATCGGACGAGCAGGACAACGATGCTGCCGAGCCTCTGTCGGCAGGCACGCTTCAGTCCCACGTCCCTGCCAAGCGCAAGCTGACCATCGGCAACGCACCGTTGACGCTGGTCGTCGGATCGGTCCTTGTTGGCGCGGTCGTTGTCTTGGCGCTGGTGTCATTCGTCTGGACCCCTTTCGATCCCGATCTCGTCAACGTCGAGGATCGCCTGCTTCCTCCGTTCACCGACGGTTATCTGTTCGGCACGGATCGTCTCGGACGCGACGTGCTCACCCAGATCATGGCCGGCGCACGCAACTCGCTGTTCGTCAGTTTCGTGGCAACCGTCGGCTCGCTCATCCCGGGAGTCCTGCTGGGGTTGATGGCCGCTGGCTCCGGAGAACGTTGGTATACGTTCTGGACCCGCGTCGCCGACATCGGCATTGCGCTGCCGGGCATCCTCATCGCCTTGGTCCTTGCTGTCATCATCGGCCCCGGCAACACCGCAGCGATCGTGGCGATCCTGACCTGGTTCACCCCCATTGTGATCCGCATCACCGTGGGCCCGGCCAAGCAGATCCTCGCGCGCGATTTCATCGAGGCGGCCTACGCCTACGGACGCACCCGCCGTTACATCCTGTTGCGCCACATCCTGCCGAACATCAGCCCTCTGCTGATCGTGCAGACCTCGGTGATGTTCGCCGCCGCGATTTTGATTGAGGCGTCGCTGGCCTTCCTCGGTGTTGGAGCGCAACGGCCAACACCTTCATGGGGCCGGCTGCTCAATGAGGCGCAACCGCTGCTGGACATCGCCCCCACGTTGATGGTCTTCCCAGGATTGGCGATTGTGATCGCTGTGCTCGGCTTCAACCTGCTGGGTGACGGGCTGCGGGCCACGCTGGATCCCCAACAGGCCAGCAAGGCAGGGGGGACGTTCTGATGCTGGAGATTCGTGACCTTTCTGTCAGGATCGGCCCCTACGAAATCGTGTCGATCGAGGAGCTTGACCTCGCTCCTGGCGAGCGGCTCGGGATCGTTGGCGAGTCCGGTTCGGGCAAGACGATGACGGCAATGAGCATCGTGGGACTGCAACCGCGCGATGCGATAGTCACCGGCTCGATCAAGTTCAACGGCAAGGAGTTGGTCGGACTGTCTGACCAGCGGCTGGCCGCTATCCGCGGCGCCGACATCGGTGTGGTCTTCCAGGATCCACTCAGAGCGCTGAACCCGACAATGCGAGTGGGCCGGCAGGTGGCCGAAGCGTTGCGGCTGCATCTCGACATGTCGCGTTCCGAGCGCAAAGCTCGCGTGCTTGAGCTGTTGGAGCAGGTGCAACTGCCTGACGCGAAATCGTTTGTACGGCGCTATCCGCACCAGTTGTCCGGCGGGCAGCAGCAGCGGGTGATGATCGCAATGGCGATTGCCTGCGGACCGCAACTGTTGATTGCCGATGAGCCGACGACCGCGCTTGATGTGACGGTGCAGAAGGGCATCCTTGAGCTGCTCGTCAGCCTCAGCCGTGATAACGACATGGGAGTGTTGTTCGTCAGTCACAACCTCGGGGTGATCAAGGCTGTCAGCGAAGTGGTCGGTGTGATCTACGGCGGTCATCTGGTTGAGAGCGGACCGACCGGCACGGTGATTGAGCGTTCCCACCACCGCTATACCGACGCGTTGATCGCGGCCAATCCTGGCCATTCGCTGGGCGATGACGGCATCGAGGCCCGCATTGGACAGCGGTTGGACATCATCAAAGGTGCGGTTCCGCCGCTGGGAGGATTCCCGTCCGGATGCAAGTTCCGCGGACGCTGCGAATTCGAGATCGACAAGTGTGCCGAAGATCCGCCCATCACCCGCGGGGACGATGATCATCGGTTCAAATGCTGGAACCCGGCAGAGGCCGGCTCGTCTCATGCAGTGACCGACCAAGGAGTGACCGATGGCGCTCGTTGAGACCAGCGGTCTGCACTTTCGCTATGGCCGCCATGCCACCGCGGACCGGGCGCACATTCCTTGGATTCTCGAGGACATCAACCTGACCATCGAAAAGTCGTCGACGCTCGGGATCGTGGGAGAGTCAGGTTCCGGCAAGTCGACACTGGTGCGCCTGTTGTGTGGCCTCCTGCGGGTTGGCACCGGATCGATCGAGTTTGATGGCCGCGATCTGGATGACTGGCGTGCCAAGGACGCTGCTGGCTTCCGTCGCCAAAACCAGATCATCTTCCAGAGTCCCGCCAGCTCACTCGACCCGCGGATGCGGGTCGGCCGAGCGTTGAGCGAGCCGGTGCGGGCCATCGAGAAGCGTGCACCGTCGGACGACGAGATTGTCGGGTGGCTCAAGCAGGTCGGTCTTGGCGGCGAGGTCCTGCCGCGATTCCCGCACCAGTTGTCGGGCGGGCAGCTCCAGCGGATCGGGATCGCCCGAGCACTGTCGCTCGATCCGTCGGTGCTGTACGCCGACGAGCCCACCAGCTCCCTGGATGTCTCGGTGCAGGCCCAAGTTCTCAATTTGCTTATGGACCTTCAGGACCGCCTCGGTCTCACCTTGGTCATGGTTTCCCACGATCTTGCGGTCATCAGCCGGATGTGCGAAGAAATCGTGGTGCTCAAGGATGGCCGGGTCGTCGAAGCCGGCAGGACGGCTGATGTGATGCGCAACCCGTCCGAGGCCTACACGGCTGAGCTGGTCGGTGCCGCCAAAGCTGTCAGCCTCGCCGAGGGCGTCAAGCTCTGACACGCTGCAAGTCACCAACCGTAACGACCGATTGCACAGGGAGAAGTCACATGGGACAGCTCGACGGCAAGGTTGCCATCATTACCGGAGCGTCCAGGGGGATCGGTGCAGCTGCGGCTCGCCGCTATGGCGCTGAGGGAGCTTCTGTGGCGGTCAACCACTATCCCAGCGATGACATGACCGAACTTGCCGAGCAAGTGGTCGGTGAGATCAATGATGCTGGTGGAGCCGCGATTGCCGTGGCCGCCGACGTCAGTGAGCCTGACCAGGTCGATCGCATGGTGGCAACGACTCGTGAAGCGTTTGGCGACCCTGACATCATGGTCACCAACGCGGCGGCGTTTCGGCGTGGGCCGTGGACCGAGATCACACCCGAACAGTGGGACAAGGTCTTTGCGGTCAACATGCGAGGCACCTACCTGTGCGCCCGGGCCGTCCACGAGGGCATGGTGCGCAAAGGAGGTGGCGCGATCATCACCGTCTCGAGCGTCATGGCGCACCTGGGCCTGCCCAACATGCTGGAGTACGTCTCGACCAAGGGCTCGATCATCGCGTTCACCCGCGCACTGGCTCACGAAGTCGGCAAGGACTACATCCGCGTCAACTCGGTGATGCCGGGCGCGATCCGCACTGAGCACGAGATCGAGATGGGCAGCACCGACCTTGCTGCCAGTGAAGCCCGCGCGGCGGAACGTCAGTGCCTGCCACGGCGAGGATTTGCTGAGGACCTCGCCGGAACGTTCGTCTTCCTCGCCTCAGAGGACAGCGCGTTCATCACCGGCCAGACCATCTGCGTTGACGGTGGCTGGGCCCACCGCTGAGAACCCTGCCTGCGCCTGAGTCGAGAGGCCGTGATGACCGACTGGGCTAGGGTGAGCCCAAACTGTCGTCGAAGAGGTGGTCTATGACGGAAGTCCTCACAGCACTGGTCACGGGCGGAGGATCGGGTATCGGCAGGGTGACTGTCGGACGGCTGCTCGATGCTGGCTATGAAGTCGCCACGATCGACATGGATCCCGATGGGCTCGAGGCAACGGCGCAGATCGCTGCCGATGCTGGTCACGGTGATCGGCTGCACACGGTCGTAGGAAACCTTGCCAGTATTGAGACGATCGACGAAGCTGTGACCCAGGTGATGGAAGCAATTGGGCCACCCGACTTGCTGGTCAACAACGCGGGCATCGGAGTCGCCGGAACAGCGATTGAAACCTCGACGGAGGATTGGGACCGGACGATCGCGGTGAATCTGTCCGCGGTGTTTCACCTGTGTCGCATCTTTGTTCCCCGGATGATCGAGCGTGGAGGCGGGGTGATCGTCAACGTGTCATCGGTCGCCGGGGTGGTGGGTGTACGCAACCGAGCTGCCTACTGCGCGTCGAAAGCCGGTGTGATCGGGCTCACCCGGGCGCTCGCGGCGGATCACGCCGCAGATGGGCTGCGTGTCAATGCCATCTGCCCTGGCACGGTCGCAACCGAGTGGATCGATCGGATTCTGTCGGGAGTCGACGACCCCGAAGGCACCCGGGCGCAGATGGCAGCCCGTCAGCTTGATGGAAAGATGGGCACTCCCGAGGAAGTTGCCGCGGGCATCATGTTTCTTGCGAGTCCCGAGGCGCGCTTCGTCAACGGAAGCGCGTTCGTGATGGACGGCGGCATGTCGGCGGTGTGAGCCCGGCGAAGTAGGTGCCGTTGCTTGTCGCGCCTGGCAAATCCAACGTCCATCGCCTATTGGCTGCTCGGTTCATCGACCGTCATCCGGAATGGATTGAGGGAGCGGCCGGTCCCATCGGTCGAATCGCGGTGGTGAGCGGCGACCGTCTACGGTGCACGTGACCCGATCCAACGATGTATCTGGGAGACGCTGCCATGCGGTTCGCCATCACCGGCATCATGCACGAGTCGAATTCATTCGCCCCTGAACCGACCGACCTCGCGGCGTTCAGCGTGATCGGCCCTGAGGAGATGGTGCGCCAGAACGCCGACGCCGCGTCGTCGATCACCGGCTACTTGCAGGCCTGTAGCGCTGCGGATGTTGAGGCTGTGCCGCTGTCGCATGCTCGTGCCACACCGGCTGGCCCGGTGACGGCATCAACGTTTTCGACGTTGCTCGATCAGATGCTCGCTGATCTTGAGGCCAAGGGACCGTTCGATGGCGTGTTGCTGGCATTGCATGGAGCCCAGGTCGCAGAAGGCCAGGACGATGCCGATGGCGAGATCTTGCGGCGCGTGCGCGAACTCGTCGGACCCGGCGTGCCAATCGTTGCTTCGCTCGACATGCACGCCAATGTGAGCAAAGGAATGGTCGAGCATGCCACTGCGCTGGTGGTGTGGCGCACCAATCCTCACGTTGACCCCGCGCCCCGCGCACGGGAAGCTGCCGAGATCGCCATCGCCGTTGCTCGCGGCGAGGTCGAACCGGTATCGGCATTGCGTCAGATCCCGGTCGCACTCAACATCCTCCAGCAGTACACCGACGCCGAGCCGATGGTTTCGCTGGTGGCCGAACTCGAAAAGGTCATTGAACAACCAGGCGTGTTGTCGGCAAGCCTTGCCGAGGGATACCCATGGGCGGACGTTGAGGCCATGGGGATGGCGGTGATCGTCATCACTGACGGCGATGAGGATCTGGCTAACCGCCTCGCGGACGAGTTGACCGCCAAAGTGTGGGCTCGGCGCGACGAGTTCGATGCTGACGGCGTACCCATTGACGAGGCGGTCACGCGAGCGATGCAGGCACCCCAGCGGCCAGTGCTGCTGCTCGATGTCGGCGACAACATCGGCGGCGGATCTCCAGGTGATTCGGTCGCGATCCTCAACGAAGTGCTCCGCCAGGGCGCAACCGATGTGGTCGCCTCGGTCTACGCCCCAGGCACTGTCGAAGCGTGCATTGCGGCAGGAGTTGGCGCGACGGTCGACCTTGAGGTCGGTGCGGCGACAGATCCGTCGATCGGGCCCCCGGCACGCCTGCATGGCGTGGTGCGTGTGATCGGTGACGGGACCTTTGAAGATCCCAACCCGACGCATGGTGGACGTCGCTACTACGACCTGGGTCCGACCGTGGTTGTTGATCTTGGCAACAACGTGAAGGTGCTGTTGACGTCAACCGCGGCAAGCTCCCACAGCCCGGTTCAACTTACGAGTCTCGGCTTGGATCCAATGTCGTTCAAGGCGATCGTCGCCAAAGGGGTGAACTCGCCGCTTGCTGGCTACTCGCCGATCATCGCCGATCGGATGTTCGTCGACACGCCGGGGTGCACCGCCGCGTCACTGTCCGGTTTGACCTACACCCGTCGTCGGCGGCCGATGCTGCCGTTCGAGCCGGAGGCGACGATCGAGGGTTGACCGTTGGAGGGCTTCACTGGCGTCGGTCCTCGCTGAACGATTGATCACTCTGAGCGTGTTGCTGAGGCGGCGCACGCTCTCTGCCGCCAGGTTGCGGATTCCTCGGTCTGCCACGTCTCAAGCTCGTCAGGTGTCGTCAGGGGCCGGCGTGTTCGACTGTCCGCGGGCGAGTTGGCTGCTTGCGTAGGTCATCAGGACGGCAGCGGTCAGCGGAGCGATTGCTGTCAGCCGCCATGCCGTCGGATAGCTGGTAGTCGCCGCCAGCACACCGAACGCTGTAGGACCCAGCGTGCCGCCGATCAGCCCGCCGGGGAACACGGCACCGGTGACACGACCAGGGGTCTTGGGATAGGCGCGCACCAGCGCGTACCAGAACACGCCGTTGAATCCCCAGGTGCCGGCCAGCGCAATGATCACCCCCACACCCATCGTGGCAGTGCCTCCCTGAGACAGCAGCAGAATGCCAATGGAGCCGATGGCCAACTGCACCCCTGAGGTTCTCAGGTGACCGGTCATCATCCTGTCGCT
>JBBDSU010000024.1:7115-9187 GCA_040904825.1 Nitriliruptoraceae bacterium
GGCGGCGCTGATTGCTTCATCCCGAACGCTGTGCCGAGGCGATTGGCCGGGACGTTGTTGGACAGCAGGCGGTTGGCAGCAGTCTGGGCGAACACGTTGGCGCCACCGGCCAGCGTCACCCAGAACGCCAATGCCCACCAGTTCGTGGTCGCCAGCGCAACCCCGAGCGAGCAGACGATCGCGACCATGCCCCCGATGCGCATGGCGCGGATCGCGCCCAGTTGATCGGTGAGTCGTCCGATCCACGGTGAGGTTGCTGCGGCGAAGGCCCGGTTGAGGGCCACTAGGGCGCCCAGGCCAACGGTGCCGAACACGAGGTCCTCGGTCATCTGCACAACAAGCGCACTCGTGAGGAACACCGGCAGGAGAGAAACGACCGTGATGGCCGCACCCAGCGACATTGCCTTGCGTGGGGAGGGAGCCTGGAAGGGCTTCACGTGGCTGAACCGGTGAGGCGGGCTCGCAGTGCTGTGATGGCGACGGATTCAATACCGTGGGCTGACAGATAGGCCTCGGCACCGCCCCATTCGACGTCGAGGTGGCTGAGCGTTGCATGCATGACCTCGGTGGTTGCCCTCCGATCTGTCCACGCTTCTTCGGCGGTGGAGAAGGTGCGAATACCAAGGTCGGATGCCGGATCATCGAGCGCGCTGATGCGGTTGCGAAGCTCGAGCATGTGGTCGCCGATGAGCGTTGTGGATGCCGCGTAGTCGGCAGCGATGGCGTCGTCGGTCACGCCAGCGACGCGCAGGATCAACGCGGCCAGAATGCCGGTGCGGTCTTTGCCTGCACTGCAATGGACCAGCACGGGGGCGTGCTCAGCGATAGTGCTTGCAGCCGCCACGAACCCACTTCCTCCGACTTCGAGCAACCGCTTGGCCATCGCGACCATGTGCGGGTCTCCGGTGTCGGGAATCCGCATCTTGGGGGTGTATTCCTCGCGGGTTGTCGCCTCGATGATCGGGGCATGGATGGTGGGCACCGGTCGTCCGCTGAGACTGCGGTCGAGCTCGGAGCGTTCATGCGAGGATCGAAGGTCGACGACTGCCTTCAGGCCGAACTCATCGATCAGGCGAGTCCAGCCGGTAGGCCGCAGGCCGTCGGGATTGCCGGAACGAAGCACGATGGGGACCGTCGGACCACCTTGGTGGCGCGGCAAGCCCCCAAGATGCCGAAGGTTGAGAACCCCGTCGATGGACGGACTCCGCGCAGCCAGTTCGGGATCGGTGGTGCCGAGCGCGGACTGCAAAGAATCGGTCATATCGGCTTCCGTGACGAGGTGGCGTGGCGAGCATCATGGATCTGAACAGCATCGTGGGCGCGAACAGGATGGGCGGCTCGTGGGGAGCATCGGCCGGTGCTCGATCCCGCCGGACGTGGTGTCATGGCAGCCGGATGCGGCCGAAGTCCGCGACCGCCGTCCGTGTTGAACTGGCTGGTGTGAAAGGCGAGATTCTCGTTGATGCGAGGGGATCACGCCAAGTTGACGGGGTGGATGCGATCATTAGGATAGTTCCACGCACCGGATCTCGGGTTTCGAGCAGGTGGATTGGGACGTCAAAGTGGCGGGGTTGCGATCTTCACTCTTCACGTTGATCTCTGGATGAACGACCTGTGGACGAAGGCATTGGTCGACCGTCGGTTCGTTGAGCGGCTGACGTCAGGTGCGCCAGATCATTCCGTGACCGCGGGATGACACGACAGATGAATCATCGAGGAGCCAGCATCGTGCGGATCGCCGTCGGAACGTTCAGCCAAGAATCCAACACCTTCAGTCCTGTCCCCACCGACATGCCGACCTTCCAGCGGTATGGCTACTTCGTTGGTGACGAGTTCGAGGTCCGTGGCCAGGGCACACGTTCGGCAATGAGCTCGTTTGTCGAGGTTGCTGACGAGCGTGGAGGCGTGGAAATCCTGCCGCTGGCGCGAGCTCGTGCTGGTGCCAATGGGCGGGTCACCAAGGAAGCTTTCGACGAGGTCACTGGCGCGTTTGTTGACCAGTTGCGCTCGATTCGCGCGCAGGGCGAGGTCGACGCGGTCTATCTGGATCTTCATGGCGCGATGGCCGCTGA
>JBBDSU010000025.1:0-2298 GCA_040904825.1 Nitriliruptoraceae bacterium
GCCGCGGCGGACTCTACTCTGCGTCGGAAAGCTCGACTTTCCGGAACAAAGGAGCAGCGGTCGCGAGCGCCTGGCCGGCGGCAATCTCAGTCCGCTGCCAGCCTCGTCCGGCAAGCTGACCGTCGCCACCCAGCCAGCGATCGACCTCGGCACACGCGAACGGAATGAACGGACCGAAGGCGATATTGAGCCCGGAAATGGCCTGCAGTGCGGTCCACAAAGTGGTCGCCGTGCGGTCCCGGTCGGTCTTGGCAGTCTTCCATGGCTCACGGGCGTTGAGGTACACGTTGACCGCCTGCGCTCCAGCCATCGCCTCCCTAAGCCCACGCTTGAGCTCAACCTGCTCAAGCGCTGCCGACGCGGCGGCCAGCCGCTCGTCGACATCGGCGAGGACCTGCTGATCAATCTCGTCCAATTCGCCCGGCTCAGGCACGATGCCGTCGAAGTTCTTGGCCGTCATCGCAAACACGCGGTTGACCAGGTTGCCCCAGGTTGCCACGAGCTCATCATTGATACGCCTGACCAGTTCGTCTTCGGTGAGGTCAACATCGTTGTATTCAGGGAGGTTGGTGGCCACCGCATACCGCAAGGCATCAGGCTGGTAGACGTCGAGATAGTCGAGCAGCGATCGTCCTACCCCGAGCGACTTGGATGCTTTGGCGCCCTTGAACGTCACATACTGGTTGGCGGGCACGTTGGTCGGCAGGTTGTAATCACCGGCTCCCATCAGCTGGGCCGGCCAGTAGACGGCATGGAACGGAATGTTGTCCTTGCCCACGAAGTAGTACGACTCAGCGGCCGGATCGGTCCACCACCGCTGCCAGGCATCGGGGTCGCCGGACTGCTGCGCCCATTCCTTGGCCGCTGACAGGTAGCCGATCACCGCCTCGAACCAGACGTAGATGCGCTTGTCGTTGGGCGCGTCAAGCTCCGCGTCATCAGGCAGTGGCACACCCCAGGCGATGTCGCGGGTGATGGCCCGGTCGTGCAAGCCCTCCTTGACGAACCCCAGCGCCCAGTTGATGACGTGGTTGCGCCAGCCTTGCCGCTGTTCGAGCCAGGTCCGCACGTCGTCCTGCAACTTGGAGAGCAGGATGAAGTAGTGCTCGGTGGGCCGCACTTCCGGCACTGCGCCGGTCAGCTTGGATGTCGGGTTAATCAGGTCGATGGGGTCAAGCGTCTTGCCGCACGCATCGCACTGGTCGCCTCGTGCGCCGGCAGCCCCACAACTCGGGCAGGTCCCTTCGACGTAGCGGTCGGGCAGGAACCGGCCGGCTTCGGGATCGTAGAACTGGTCGGTGGTGCGGGCCTCGACATACCCGTGGTCCCGCAGCCCACGGAAGATCTCGTGGGTCACCTCGGCATGGTTGTCCGTCATGGTGGAGGTGAACAGGTCGAATGAGATGCCCAGTGCCTCCCAGTACCGCAGGAACTCAGGGTGGAAACGCTCCACGATCTCGGCCGGGGTCACACCTTCCTGGTCGGCACGCACCGTGATCGGGGTGCCATGCGCATCCGACCCCGAGACCATCAGCACCTGATGGCCGGCGATCCGGTGGTAACGCGCGAAGATGTCAGCTGGCAGGTAGGCGCCCGCCAGGTGCCCCAAGTGCAGTGACCCGTTGGCATACGGCCAGGCGACGGCGACCAGCACGTGCCGCGACGGATCACCGACACGACGCGACATGGCGTCGGCGCTCGCTGCAGCATCAGCGCTCGCGGCAGGAGCGGAGGCAGTTTCAGTGCGGGGTTGATCGATCATCCTGGCAGCCTATCGACGCAACCAGATCGTCCCGTATCCGCAGCAGCGGCGCGCATCACCAGCGCGCATCACGGGCGTCTCGGCGTTGTTTCACCGGTTGCGATCACTCAACCTGACCACGACACCCCAGATCCCAACCATGACAATGCGGGAACATTGCGCAGCACCCAGAACACACCCAAGGCGATGGCCAGTGACATGGACATGGCCGCTGGCAACGTCGGTGGGGTACCGCGACCGAGCCGGGCGCCAAGCCATCGCACCCACCCCCAGCCAAGTACCGGCATCAGGGCAACCGTCAGCGGGTTGTGGTCGAGGGCGCGCAGGGGCTGGCCTGCCAGCAGGGCCTGGGCCGCACGGGTCCCGCCACAACCAGGGCAATCCAGGCCGGTGAGCATCTTGAAAGGACAACCCGGTCCGAACGCAGCAAGCTGGTGTGTTTCGGTCATCGCCAAGGCGAGTACCCCGGCCGCAACGACACCACCGACCGCGACCGGGGCTACCCATGCGGGCACACGCGATCCAGGCACACGCGA
>JBBDSU010000025.1:2398-5306 GCA_040904825.1 Nitriliruptoraceae bacterium
GGCACACGCGATCCAGGCACACGCGACTCAGGCACATGCGGCTCAGCGTGGATCGATGCGTCGGTGTCAACCGTCATCTGCACCTACCGATCGGTCGCTGCTACTTCAACTGGAACAAGCCGTGGCATCAGAATCCGAACATCACCGCTGGCACGATCCACAGCAACATGAATCCGATCACCAGCACCAACCCGATACCAGCACCGATGAGCGAGAACGTCTTGGCTTGCTTGGCCTTGTCCGCCGCGGTGACCATGTCGCCCTGGTTGATCGCTGTCTGAGCCTGAGAAGCCATCACGATGCCGACGATGCCCAGCGGCATGCAGCACAGCACGGTCACCACGATGGACTGCCACAGCCACGTGTCGATGGTGCCCGTGCCTGCTGCGGGCGTTCCCGCAACGGCCGCAGCAGGCGTCAATGGCTGCGGCGGAGGCTGCTGAGGCTGCGGCTTCGACGCTTCCGGGGCGGGCTGGCGCTGATCAGTCCACGCCGTGCCATCCCACCACCGCAACGTGCCGGGCTGCTCCGGGTCGTCGTACCAGCCTGCCTGCGGATTCTCCTGGTCCATAGTCATCCTCCTGTGATGCCGCACAGTAGTCGACGCTTGCGACAACCGACCTCGTCAATATGGCTGTGCCTGGTCAGCGAATTGCGGATCGAGCTTGTCGATCAAGCGGGCGGGAAACGTGATGGTCGTGGGATCGCCATCTGACACGTAGCGCAGCAGCGGCTCTCGGCTCAGGTGCCACAGCCAGTAGCCCGATCCCATGTTGGGGCGATCCGGGTCAAAGTAGGCCAACGACCTGATGCGGGGGATCGAAAAAGGATCGAACGCCGTTGAATACGGTGACGGCGCCGGTTTGGCACCTGCCTGCAGCACCGCGTCGTGGGTGTAGCTGATCCCGTTGGAGGTTCCTTGGCGCAGCAGGTCGTGATCGTCGGGATAGATCCCGAACGGCAGCGCCAGAGTGCGGACTTGAGCGCCAGGCACAGCGTCACGGATGAACTGGACCCCGAGTGCCAGCTCACGCCGTGCTTCGTCGGCCGACAACCCACGCAGATTGACGTGGTTGAGGGTGTGATTGCCCAGTTCGTAGCCCAGCGAATGCAGCTGACGGAGCTTCTCGGCGGCGACGGTTGACGACACACCGAAAGGCTGGTCGATGATGTAGAACGTTCCGGTCGCTTCAAAACCAGGATATTCGTACGACAGCGAGGTCAGGATGCCGATGGCCGAATCGGGATCGATGCGGCCATCGTGCAATGCCCGGAACTGTGATGGACTCGCATCGTCGAACGTCAAGACCACGGGACTGGCACCCAACGGCAGATCAAGGTTGCCGTCGATCACATCGATCATGCGCACCGGGACATAGCCGGCTTCCGCCAGCGCCACCAGCTCAGCGCGGAACTGCTCTGGCGTCACGTCATAGAGACCGGGGTCCTCCACCACGCGGTGGTACATCAGGATCGGGATGACACCGAGCTCATTGACCTGATGCCGGGAAAACGTTGCCGCGGGATGTTCTTTGGCGAGCTCTTCCTCAGCGAGCGCATCGGCGCCGCCTTCAGCCGCACCTATCGACCCGTCGATCTGTTCTTCAGCCTCCCGCTGGGCCGAACCCTCATCTTCAGCATCGCCAAAAAGCGCCCCGGCACCTGGGCCGCACGATGCGATCGCGACCACGAGGACAAGTCCCAGCACCAGCCGACGCGCAGCAATCAGCCAGCCCCGATCACGTCCCGCCACGCTTTCCATCGATCGTCCTCGTCGTGCTGGCTCAGTCTGTGCGAAGGCCTTGAGCGTATGAATTGTGCGCTCTCCCTCACGTCTCGTCGGGCCGATCGTCCACTTGGCCTCCCGGACTTGACCGGAGCCGGCAGATACCTTCGGTTCCATGGTGACCGGATGCACGCTCCCGGCAACTGACCTGGCGCGGCGCGACGGGACAGTTGCAGTTCACGCTGGTGGATGGACGTCACGCGTCGCCGCCATCGTCGCCACAATGTGCGCCCTGTTGTTGTTTGGCACCGACACAGCCCGTGCCGATTCTTCCTCCGAAACCGCCACCCGAACGACGACGTTTGAGAAGTTCGCATTCGGCCTGACGCTTGAGCCTCCTGTGCTTGAGCTGGATCGGCCAGCGGTCGCCGTCGCCGCGAATCGCCCCGCGATCGTCACGGGCACCACTGATCCTCACGGTCGCATCCAAGTTGCTGGCACCACCCTTGAAGCCGACAGCCGTGGGATCTTCGCCTTCGTCGTGGAGCGCCCCGGCGAGGGGCCCGTCGAGGTCACGGCAACCAACGCGCTCGGCGTATCGACCTCCGCAGCGATCACCCTGCGGACCGTGCCTTCACGCGTTGAGCTCGATGCCTACCGAGCCGTGCACATCGGCTTCTGCGGCTGGTCGAACCCCGAGATTCGCAACCGAATCCTCACCATGGCAGACGAAGGTCGTATCAACGCGGTGCAGCTGGACATCAAGGACGAGGCCGGCCACGTCGGCTACGGCTCACGGGTTGAGCTGGCCCGCACTATCGGCGCGACGTCTGGCGGCTGCCGCATCGACCTTGATGACGCCGTCCGCACTCTCCATTCGCGCGGCATCGCCGTCATCGGACGTGTTGTTGCCTTTGCCGATCCGCTGCTGGCGGCCTGGGCGTGGGACGAAGGCCACCGCGACTGGGTCATTCAGGACGTCAACGGCGGCATGTATCGCGGTCACTACAGCGGGTTCACGAACTTCGCGCACCTTGGGGTGATCGCCTACAACCTGGAGATCGCCGAGGAAGCGGCCCGCAGCGGTGTCGACCACATCCTGTGGGACTACATCCGCCGGCCCGAAGGCCGCGTATCGACCCTGGTGTTCCCCGGCCTTGAAGGCACTGCTGAAGACGGCAT
>JBBDSU010000025.1:5406-8935 GCA_040904825.1 Nitriliruptoraceae bacterium
GACACCACCTACCGCGCCTGGGACCGTCCCCTGCAGGTCCGCGAGCAACTCCGCGCAACCGCCGACCGCGGCATTGACGAATGGCTGCTGTGGAACCCGGCCGACCGCTATACGCCTTCGGCGATCGACCCTCACGGCCTTGCCGGCGAGTCGAGTGACACCGGCGACACCGACGGAGATGGCGCCGACAGCAGTTGAGTTGAGCCTGGCAACGCCACAGCCAACGGTGCGCAGGGCTCAACTCGCAGAACCAAACTCACCCGGAGCGGCGCGTCGGACTCAGTTGCTGAGCGGCCCGAACGCATCTTCCATCAACTGCTCGTGCTCTTGGTCGTGCACGACATGCTGGCCAGCTGCTGGCGAGGCTGATGGGACCCGGCTGGCCTGGCGCAGCTTCCGGCCGTCACCCATCGCTTCCAGCAGGTTCCACAGGCGGCCGTCAACGAACCCCCATGGGCCCATGTTTTCCGGTTCCTCTTGGACCCAGCACACGTCAGCGGCTTGGGCATAGCGGCCGAGGATGCCCGTCAACTGAGCGTCGGGGAACGGATACAGCTGTTCCACGCGCACGATGGCTGCCGGAGCCGAACGACGATCGCGTTCGGCCATCAGGTCGTAGGTGACTTTGCCGGAGCACAACATCACCGTCTTGACGTCGTCGGCGCCCTTGTCGGCAAACAGCGGATCATCGATCGTTTCGCGGAACGAACCCGCAGTCAGGTCGTCAACTGGCGAGGTCGCATGCTGTGATCGCAGCAGCGACTTCGGTGTGAACACAACCAGCGGTTTGCGGACATTGCGGTGCATCTGCCGCCGCAGCACATGGAAATATTGTGC
Organism: Nitriliruptoraceae bacterium; assembly: GCA_040904825.1. Taxonomy (GTDB): domain Bacteria; phylum Actinomycetota; class Nitriliruptoria; order Nitriliruptorales; family Nitriliruptoraceae; genus JBBDSU01. The sequence goes on from JBBDSU010000025.1 coordinate 6,244, forward strand.
TGAAGTCGTCGGGTTGACCACCTGGATGTTGTCTTCGGCACTCAACACCAGGAAGCGTTCGATGCGGGCGGAGGAATGTTCGGGGCCCTGCCCTTCGAAACCATGAGGGAGCAGCAGCACGAGCCCCGAGGTCTGATCCCACTTGTCTTCTGCCGCGACGATGAACTGATCGATGACGATCTGGGCACCGTTGACGAAATCGCCGAACTGGGCTTCCCAGGCGACGAGCGCGTCCGGATCCTGGACCGAATAGCCGTACTCGAAACCCAGCGCGGCATATTCACTCAGCAGGGAGTCATAAATGAACCATTTGCCTTGCTCGTCGGACAGATGTGCCAGCGGCAGGTACTCCTCGGCAGTTTCAACATCGACTTGCACGGCATGCCGTTGCGAGAAGGTTCCACGACGCGAATCCTGCCCAGCCAGCCTGACGTTGTACCCCTCGAAGAGCAAGGATCCATACGCCAGCGTTTCGCCCAAGGCCCAATCGATCTGACCGGCCTCGTAACGCTCCTTGGCCTTCTTGAAGATCCGATCGAGCTTGGGGTGCCGGGTGAATCCGTCGGGCGCATCGAACTGCACTTGAGCAATGCGATCCAAGACCTTGCTGTCGACGCCGGTCGCAACATGAGGCAGCGGCCCACTCGACGGCTCGGGCCGGATGGCTCGGGGCGGCTCGGGCGGGGCAGCCTGGCGCGTCTCGTCAAAGGCTGCTTGCAGTTTCGACTCGAAGTCTTGAAGGAATTCTTCGGCTTGCTCGACCGAGATATCGCCCCGGCGCATGAGCCGCTCGGTGAACAACTTCCGCACCGACCGGTGGCGATCGATGAGCCGGTACATGGCTGGCTGGGTGTACGACGGGTCATCGGCTTCGTTGTGGCCATGGCGCCGGTAGCACACCAGGTCGATGACGATGTCCTTGTGGTAGGTCTGTCGATACAAAAACGCCAGCCGGGCAACCCTCACCACCGCTTCAGGGTCGTCGGCGTTCACATGCAGGATCGGCGCGTGCACGGTCTTGGCGACATCGGTGGCATAGAACGACGACCGTGATTCCTCCGGGGCGGTGGTAAAGCCGACCTGGTTGTTGATGACGACGTGCACGGTGCCGCCGGTGCGGTAGCCGCGCAGCTGGGACAGGTTCAGTGTCTCAACGACAACACCCTGCCCGGCGAAGGCGGCATCTCCGTGCATCAACAGCGGCAGCACTGGATAGACGCCTTCGTCGCCGCGGTCATAGCGGTCTTGCATCGCACGCACGATGCCTTCGGCGACGGGATTGACCGCCTCGAGGTGTGACGGGTTGGGCGGCAAGTGCAGCTTGGCTTCACCACCATTGCGTGAGGTGAAGGTGCCGGTGGTTCCCAGGTGGTACTTGACATCGCCGGATCCCTGGACCGTGTCAGGATCGATGTGGCCTTCGAACTCGCCGAAGATCTGGCGGTGCGACTTTCCCACCACGTTCGACAGCACGTTGAGCCGGCCCCTGTGGGCCATGCCCATCACCACGTCGGACACACCGTCGTCAGCAGCCGTTTCGCAGATCGCGTCGAGCAGCGGGATCAGCGACTCGGCGCCTTCCAGACCAAATCGTTTCTGGCCGACATACTTGGTGTGGAGGAAAGTCTCGAAGGCTTCGGCGGCATTGAGCCGTTCCAGAATCCACCGCTGGTCGTCGGTTGACAGCTCAGTCTCGGCACCTTCGACCTGCTGGCGGATCCAGTCCTTTTCCTCGGGATCGAGCACATGCCCGTATTCGATCCCGATGGTGCGGCAGTAGGCATCACGCAGGACCCCGAGGATCTCCGACAGCGGCATCTTGCGGATGCTGCCGGCAACATCGGTGAGAAATTCGCGGTCAAGGTCCCAGATCGACAGCCCGTAGTAGGTCGGGTCAAGTTCGGGATGCATGGCCATCGAACGCTGACGCAACGGATCGAGGTCAGCGATCAGGTGGCCGCGCACCCTGTACATGTTGGTGAGCTGGCCGACTTTCAACTGCTTGGTCAGCAGGTCGGTCTCGTTGGACAGGTCGGTGGTGTCAGTCCGCCAGCGGGCTGGTTCGTACGGCAGTGACAGCGAGGTGAACACCTCGTCGTAGAAACCGTCCTCGCCGAGCAGGAGGCCTTCGACCTTCGCCAGGTACATGCCCGACTCAGCGCCTTGGATGACCCGGTGGTCGTAGGTTGAGGTCAGCGTGATGACCTTGCCTACTCCCAGCCGGGCAAGAGTGCGATCATCAGCAGCCTTGAACGCTGCGGGCACACCGATGGAGCCGACACCGAAGATCGCTGACTGGCCAGCCATCAAGCGTGGCACCGAATGCACGGTGCCGATGGTGCCAGGGTTAGTGACGATCACCGTCCCACCGGTGAACATCTCCGCTTCGAGCTTGCGCATGCGGATCTTGCGGATCACTTCTTCGTAGGCCCGCAAGAACTGCTCAAAGCTGAGGGCCGTTGCCTTCTTGATCACCGGCACGAGCAGCGTGCGGGACCCGTCGTCGTTCTCGAGGTCGACGGCCAGCCCGAGCCCGACGCCGTCCGGGCGGAACACCGCCGGCTTGCCGTCGTCAGTTTCGGCGAACACGTTGGTCATGGCTGGCACAGCATCGAGGGCGCGCACCATCGCGTAGGCGATCAGGTGGGTGAACGAGACCTTGCCGCCGTGGGTGCGCCGCAGGTAGTTGTTG
>JBBDSU010000026.1:0-4825 GCA_040904825.1 Nitriliruptoraceae bacterium
TCGATCGTCGCGCCGGTGATGTAGTCGGCCATCGAAGATGCCAGGAAAAGCACCGCATTGGCGATGTCCTCGGAGTATCCGAGACGTCCTAGCGGCACCAACCCACGCCGCCTGTCTTTTTCTTCGTCGGTCAGCAGGTCGGGGCGCGTGTCAATCTGACCTGGAGCGATCGCGTTGACGGTCACACCTGCGCTGGCAACGTCCCGTGCCAGCGTCCGGGTCATCGCCGCCAGTCCGCCCTTGGACGCCGAATAGTGCACCCCGCCTGATACCCCTCCGGTCTGCGCGGTGATGGAGGTGATGTTGACGACCCTCCCCCAGCCTCGCTCCTCCATTCCCGGGACCACCAAGCGGACCAGTGCGAAGATCGCCGTCAGGTTGACGTTGATGATGTGGTCCCAATCCTCAGCGGCGATATCCCGATACGGCGCTGCCGCCATCGCCCCCGCATTGTTGACCAGGATGTCGATCTTGCCCCAGGCGTCGTTGACCTCGTCGACGGCGCGCTTGATGTCGTCCGGTCGTGCCAGGTCCGCTTCAACGACGACTGAACGACCATCGGGAATTGTCGAAGCGACGTCGGCCAGCGCGTCGCCTGATCGAGCGACCAGGCCAACGCTGGCGCCAGCACGAGCGAGCAACGTGGCACTGGCCGCACCGATCCCTCGGCTGGCTCCGGTCACCAGCGCGACGCGACCCGTCAGATCGAGCAGTTCGCCGACGTCACTCATTGTCCAGGTCCTTTTGTCGAGATGTCAGCCGTCGATCACCGCCACTGCGTCGATCTCGACCTTCATGTTGCCGGGGAGGCCGACCGACACAGTCGTTCGCGCCGGGGGTCCCTCGCCCCAGAACGAGGCGTACGCTTCGTTCATCGCTGCGAAGTCGTCGGGCGTCGTGATAAACACGCCGACACGGACGACATCGTCCAGCCCTGCACCGCTGGCCGCGAGCGCAGCCTTCAAGTTCTCGAGCGTCTGCCGGGTTTGCGATCCGACGTCGTCGCCGACGAGTTCGCCGGTCTCAGGGTCCTGACCACCCTGACCGGAAGCCCAGACGACATTGCCGTTGCGAACGCTGTGCGAAAAATGACCCCCCGGTGGGCGCAATCCTTCGGGCGAACATGGGACTCGTGGCATGATGACCTCCTAGTGTCTGTGTGTGACTTAGCGCCGCAAATGGATGAGCTCAGCTCGATGACACCCTCTCCCCGACGCCGGGGAGCGCTAGCTCCTCGGCGAAGTGGCACGCGACCGACGTCTCAGTTCCAGCGCCGTTGCGCACCGTCCGCAACTCTGGAACCTCGGTCCGGCATCGTTCCTCAGCGAAGGGACAACGCGGGTGAAAATGGCAGCCCGGCGGCGGCTGCGACGGGCTCGGAACGTCGCCACCGACAATCGCGCGATCCCGTTCGATTGTCGGATCCGGAATCGGGATCGCGGCGAGCAGTCCCGCCGTATACGGGTGCTGAGGGCTTTCGAACAGGTCCATCGTGTCGGCCAGCTCGACGATACGTCCCAGGTACATCACCGCGACACGATCACTGATGTAGCGCACGACGCTCAGGTCATGCGCGATGAACAGATAGGTCAAGCCGAACTCGGTCTGGAGTTCCGCCAACAGGTTGAGGACTTGTGCCTGGATCGACACGTCCAGCGCGGAGATCGGCTCGTCACACACGACAAACTTCGGGTTCACCGCGAGTCCGCGCGCGATGCCGATGCGCTGGCGCTGGCCTCCGCTGAACTCGTGGGGATACCGGTTTCGGTGTTCTGGTGACAGTCCGACGATCTCCATGAGAGAGTCGACACGCTCGGAAACTTCTTGAGCGTTGGGATAGATGTCATGGAAGACGATGGGTTCGGCGATGAGCTTCTCGACGGTCATGCGCGGATGCAGCGACGAGAACGGATCCTGGAAGACGATCTGCATTTCACGCCGCAGCTTCCGCATGTCGTCGCTGTCGAGCTCGAAGATGTTCTGGCCTTCGAACCAGACGCTGCCGCTGGTCGGTTCGAGCAGCCGCAGCGCCAGGCGGCCCGCCGTGCTCTTGCCACAACCGGACTCGCCGACGAGGCCGACGGTCTCGCCGGCGCGGATGGTCAGCGTGACCTCTTCTACGGCACGGACATGGCCGACTGTCCGCCGCAACACTCCCGCGGTCACAGGGAAGTACTTCTGCAACTTTTCGATCCGGAGCAATTCGGTGCCCCGGGTGGTCGCCGTGGACGCTTCGGTCATTGGACTCCCGATCTGGTCTGCTGCGAATCAAGGACCTCCTGAGCATGCCAGCATCTGACGACCTGGCCTTCTCCGATGCTCTCGAGCTCAGGCTCCTCCTCCCGACACTGATCGGTGACCCAGTCGCAGCGGTCCGCGAACCTGCAGCCGACTATCCCTCTCAGCGCCGTCGGCGTCGGAACCACACCGCGAATAGCCGCCAACTGGCCGCGCTGCGTCGCCAGGTTTGGTGTCGAGCGCTTCAAACCCAGGGTGTAGGGATGGGCTGGCAAGGCGAACAGGGTGCGCACCGGTGCCGATTCGACAAGCCTCCCCGCATACATCACCGCCACACGATCGGCCATTTCGGCCACAACGGCGAGGTCGTGGGTGATCATCAGCACCGCCGCGCCAGTCGCCTCGCGCATCTGCCGCATCAGCTCGAGAATCTGCGCTTGGATCGTGACATCGAGCGCAGTGGTCGGCTCATCGGCAATCAGCAGCCGCGGTTCAGCCAGCAGCGCCATGGCGATCATCACCCGCTGCCGCATGCCCCCGCTGAGCTGGTGCGGGTAGGCCGTCATGCGGTCTTCCGGGTCGGGAATCCCTACCTGCTTCAGCATGTGCAGCACGGTCCGATGGGCGGCTTTCCGATCAGGAGCCATGTCGTGGCGCAGCATGGCTTCGGTCAACTGATGCCTGACCGACAAGATCGGATTCAGCGCTGTCAACGGCTCCTGAAAGATCATTGAGGCCCGATTGCCGCGCACGTCTTCGATCTTGGCCTGACTCATCGCGGTGAGATCGTCGCCTTCCAACACGATCCGGCCGCCGACAATCTTGCCCGGCGGGTCAGGTACCAGCCGCAAGACGGACAGTGCGGTCACGCTCTTACCCGAGCCCGACTCGCCAACCAGCGCCAGCGTCTCACCTTCGCCGATGTGGAAACTCACGCCATCGACGGCCTTGATCAGGCCGGATCGGGTCATGAAATGCGTCTCGAGGTCTTCGACCTCCAACAACGGCTTCATCGTCACGTCGCAGTGCCTCTCGGTCGTCTCGATCGGGATTTTCTTGTCGCGCTTACTGCTCGTCCTTCATGCGCGGGTCGAGTACGTCCCGCAGGCCGTCGCCCATGATGTTCAGACCGAGCACCGAGATCATGATGAACAATCCGGGAAACAGCGTCATCCACGGTGCGTTGAGCATGAAACCGCGGCCATCGGCCAGGATGTTGCCCCAGCTCGGTGTCGGGGGCGGGGTGCCAGCACCGATGAAACTGAGCCCGGCTTCCGAGATGATGGCCAGCGCGAGGATGAAGGTCGCCTGAACCATCAGCGGAGCGAAGGTATTCGGCAGGATGTAGCGAAAGATGATGCGTCCGTCCTTGAGCCCAATGGCCCTTGCGGACTCGACATAGGTCTCCTCGCGAACGCTGAGCACCTTGCCACGCACGACGCGTGCAGTGCGCGGGGTGTAGGTGATCGTCAGCGCAATGATCACATTGCGAGCGCTGGCACCCAGCGCCGCCATGATCGCGATGGCCAGCAGAATCCCCGGGAAAGCCATGAAGCCATCCATCAGGCGCATGAACGGTCCGTCGAGCTTGCGGTAGTAGCCAGCGACGAGCCCGATCAGGGTTCCGATGACCGTGGAGAACAACACCACGCCGCCACCGACGAACACCGACACTCGCGTGCCGTACACGACGCGACTGAACACATCCCGGCCGTTGTTGTCGGTGCCGAAGAAGTTGTCTGAGGTTGGTCCGGTGAGTCGGATTCCCATATTGATGTTCAACGGATCATGATTGGCGATCAAGGGCGCGAACGCGGCGAGCAGAAGGATGAGCACCAGCAGCAAGCCACCTAACAGCACCCGGCCGTTCAGGTCATTCAGCCGCCGCCAGAGTGATGGCGCCCTGGCATCGCCACCCGACGGCGGTCCTCCCGGCGGATCCTGACCCCGGGTCGGTGCGGCCGTTCCGGGCAGGTCCATCCCATCAGTCATAGCGGATTCTCGGGTCGATGACGGCGTAGAACAGGTCGGTGATCAGGTTCGTGACGATGATCATCACAGCGGTCAGCAGCAGCACGCCTTGGATCATCGGGAAGTCGCGCCGGAGCACCGAGTTGACCGTCAAACGCCCGATGCCGGGCAGATTGAAGACCACCTCAACGACCACCGACCCCGAGATGAGCGAGATGACGGCCAAGCCGGTCACGGTCACGATGGGGTTGAGTGCATTGGTGAAGGCATGCTTGCCGAGCACCTTGGTGACGCGAAGGCCTTTGGCCCGGGCAGTCTGGACGTAGTCCTGGCGCATGACCTCAAGCATGCTCGACCGCGTCATGCGGGCAATCAGGGCTGCCTGCGAGAAGCCGAGCGCAATCGCAGGCATCAACAAGCTCTGGAAGGACATCCATGGATTCGTGGTGTTGTAGCCCTGCGCGGGAAGCCATCCCAGGCCGATCGCGAACGCCATGACCAACAGCATGCCGAGCCAGAAGTTCGGCATCGACACGCCGATGAAGACGAAGACTGTGCTGAAGCGGTCCACCCATCCGTTCGGCTTGATCGCCGAGTACAGGCCGATGGGCAGCGC
>JBBDSU010000026.1:4925-6390 GCA_040904825.1 Nitriliruptoraceae bacterium
GTCTTGATGTTCCAAGCCGACAGGTCCTGTCGAACTGTGCCGAACGTTGCACCATCCACCGCTTGGAGCTCGACGTTGAAGCCCATATCGGTGAGCTGGCGCTCCAACGGGATGGACTGGATGGAGTCTGGCCGTCCCGGACTGGTCAGCAAGATGACGGGCTCACCGTTGTAGCTCGACTGGGCCAGCAACTCACGGGCACCTTCCACGTCACGCTCGTAGAGGTGGTTCATGTCATGCCATAGTCCCTGACCTTCCTGGTAGCGAGGCGTGGCGTTGACCCGCCAGATATCGGATGGCCCGTATCCGGCCATGATCTCCTCAGGATCGAGTCCCATGCGAACAGCGTCACGGACATCAGGGTCGTCGAACGGTGGGATCGTCGGGTTCATCTTGAGGTACACGCGCTGGCCAGGTTCCGTGATCACGAAGTCCACGTTCGGATCCGCTTCGAGCCGTGCCAACTCGTCACCGGGGAGCGTGTCGGTCAGATCGATGTCACCTGCCAGCAGCGCGGCGGCACGCGTCGCGTTGTCCGCAATGGAGATGACCACGATCTCGTCAAAATAGGCACAGCGCGGACCGGCCAGGTAGCTCGCTGCGGGAGGATCGTTCGGGCCGTCACGCTGGGTGTAGTTGTCGAAACGCACCAGCGTCGTGCTCACCTCAGGGATGATCTCGTGCGCCATGTACGGACCGGTGCCCACGATCAGCGCCGGGTCGGTGGGGATGTCTTCCCCAATCTGCTCAATGATCGAGGCCGGCATGATTCCCCAGCCGCCAGAAATCGCCGACGTCGATTCCGTCAAGGCGCCATAGGGCTGTGACAGGCGCAACTCAACCGTCAGGTCATCGATGGCCACGACTTCAGTGACCATGTCCAGTTCGAACGAACGCGCTCCGATGGCTTCATAGCGACCCCAGGACGCCACGACGTCATCAGCACTCAACACCTCACCGTTGTGGAAATTGACCCCTTCGCGCAGGTGGAACGTCCACGTCAGACCGTCGTCGCTGACCTCCCAGCTCTCGGCGAGACCGGGCTGTGGAGTCAGTGAGGCGTCGTTGGCAGTGAGCTGCTCGAACACAGCGTGGCGTGGCGTGGTCGGAGCCCGTGTGCTCGGCATCGAGTCGAGCTGCAAAACATCGGTGAAGTAGGCCACTGTCAGCGAGCCGCCGTACTGGCCGTCACACCCAGCTGGAGCTGCATCTTCCTCGGGCGCCTCGGGTGCCGCTGGGGCATCAGGCGCTGAAGGCGCCTCTGCGGCTTCAGGCTCCGGATCATCGGTGCCGCAAGCAGCAAGCACCAATGTGAGCACGGCTACAAGTGCGGCAATTCGATACGGCGTTTTTATTCTTGACATAACTCTCCCTCTCGTCTCCACAACCTCACGCGCAGTGCGCCGCCGCAGACGAAGGCCGAAACAACATGCGGTCTTCCGCCTCAATCCGCGGGCTCCGGTCG
>JBBDSU010000026.1:6490-8919 GCA_040904825.1 Nitriliruptoraceae bacterium
TGGCGATCCGCCAGGAACGGGAACGTCGAACGGATCCCGGCAACGATCTCCTCGTCGACCTTCGCAGAGATCGTCGTTTCGATCCCTTCAGCGTTGGCGAGTATCTCGCCCATGGGATCGATCACACAACTATCGCCAGCGAAGTCCAACCCGCCACCTTGGCCGATCCGATTCGCAGCGATGACGTACGCCTGATTCTCAATCGCACGAGTTCGCAGCAGATTCGTCCAGTGATGCTGCCGGACGGCAGGCCAGTTGGCGATCACGATGTACGCGTCGACGTGCTCAGCCATGTCCCAGAACAGGTCGCCGAACCTCAGGTCATAACAGATCGTCAGCCCGAACCTCACGCCGCCGATCTGCGTGACGACTGTCATGTCGCCACCTCCGAACCGCTGACTCTCACCCACGGTGTGCTCGGCGAACACCGTCACCAGGTGAATCTTGTCATAGCGCTCGACGACACCGTCCGCATCGACAACAAGCATCCGATTTGCAGGCAGCGCGCCGTCTACGTTCGTTGCCACCGAACCTGCGATCACGAGGTCAAGGGCGGCGGCACGCTCCTTCATCCAACTGACGATGGGTCCGTCTTCACGCTGTGCCGTTCTCTCGGTTTGCATCGACCAGCCCGTCGCGAACATCTCCGGGAGCACGGCGAGTTCCGCACCGGATGCCGCTGCACGATCAAGCATCCCCGACAGTCGCGACAGCGTCGTCGCGTGATCTTCCCACGCGATGTCGTGCTGGATGACAGCGACTTCCAGCGGCATCTCGTCCTCCCATTACCTCATGGACCAGCGCACGAGTGGCTTCACGCTACCCACGGTGTCCCGTGGCCGTGCCTCAGCACCGCACGTTGCGGCGACGCTGAGCGAGTGTCATGGCCCATTCATCGCAGCTGATTGATGGTCCTACTGCATGCGACCGTCGACTCGACGCGGCAGCTGCCACGGGTTGTCGCGCCTGACCGGCGGGGGCAACAACTCCTCAGGCACGTTCTGGTACACCACCGGACGCAAGAATCGCCTGATCGCTGTCGCCCCGACCGACGTGTGCAATGGCGCTGTCGTCGCCGGCCACGGGCCTCCGTGATGCAACGCCCACGTCACTGCGACGCCTGTGGGCCAGCCGTCGACGATCAGCCGGCCCCCGCGGTCCTCGAACAACGACCAGACCTGCCGGTAGTCGGCCAGCTCATCCGGTTCGGCATGCAACGCCATCGTCAGCGAACCGCTCACCTGCGAGACGGCCCGGGCCAGGCCGTCCAGATCCGAATAGGTCACGAGCACCGTGACCGGACCGAAACACTCGCTGGTCAGCACGTCCGGATCAGTCAGGAAGTGTTCAACGGTGGTCGTCACGACAACCGGTGCAGCGGCTCGTCCACGAACCGCACCGGCCGGATCGCCAGCCACCAGCTCAACACCGTCGAGCTGGGTCAGTGCAGAAAGCCCGGCGTCGAATGCCGCCGCCATGTCATCGCTCAACATCGTCGCCGACGGCACCGACCCAACCGCCTCAGCGACTTGCGTCGCAATCGACGTACCCGCTGGCACAAACACCAGCCCCGGCTTGGTACAGAACTGGCCAACACCCAGCGTGAACGACCCGACCAGACCTTCAACAATCTCGGTGGCGCGCCGGTCGGCGGCCTGCCGACCGATCACAACCGGATTGATGCTGCCCAATTCCCCATAGAACGGAATGGGGTCCCTACGACCGGCCGCCAGATCGAACAACGCTCGCCCGCCAGCGGGAGAGCCTGTGAACGCAACCGCACGCACCGGCCCAGCAGTGACCAAGGCGCGGCCCGCTTCAAAGCCATGCACCAGCCCGAACGTCCCTTGCGGCGCTCCCGCGCCCTCAAGCGCAGCAGCAACCGAGCGGGCGGTTGCATCCGACAGGCCCGGATGACCCGGGTGAGCCTTGACGATGACAGGACAACCCGCAGCCAGCGCCGAAGCGGTATCTCCCCCAGCGACACTGAACGCGAACGGGAAATTGCCGGCAGAAAACACCGCCACCGGCCCCAGCGCACGCACAGTGCGTCGAAGATCAGGTGCCGGTGGATCGCTGCTGGGATCACCCTCATCGATGATCACATCGAGCCAGCTGCCCTCCTCGACAACCTCGGCAAACAGGCGCAGCTGGCCGGTCGTTCTCGCCACCTCTCCACGCAGACGGGCATCGGGAAGTGCGGTCTCATCACCCGCCACGGCGACCAGCTCGTCGGCGTCGGCCTCAATGCTCTCAGCGACCGCCCGCAACCACCCCGCCCGCTCTGCGGGCGTCGCGTCTCGAACTGCCCGAGCCGCGTGTTCAGCGGCTGCCACAGCATCGGCCACTGCGGCCGCCTCATCCACTGGTCGTCGACTCATACCTGCTCACTCCCATCGGCTCTACTCACGCGCATCGGCTCTACTCAC
>JBBDSU010000027.1:0-3457 GCA_040904825.1 Nitriliruptoraceae bacterium
CCCGACCGAGACTCACCCAGTCCTCTAGGTAGGAGAGCATCCATGCGAGGCGTCGTGTTCACCGGCAACCGCACGTCAGAGATCCGCGAGTTCCCTGATCCACACGCCGGGCCCGGTGACGCCGTCATCAAAGTTCGAGCCTCTGGATTGTGTGGCAGCGATCTCCATCGGTACCGCTCGCCGGATCCGACACAGTTCATCACCGGCCATGAACCGTGTGGCGACATCGTCGAACTTGGCCCCGGTGCGCCTCCTGGACTGAAGGTCGGCGATCGCGTCATGGTGCACCACTACGCCGGGTGCGGTGCGTGCGAGATCTGTTCAAAGGGATTCGAACAGGCCTGCCCGTCGGGGCACGAGACCTACGGTGGGGCCAGCGGCCACGGCGCTAACTCCGACTACATGCTGATTCCGTCACGCACCTTGGTGCCCTTGCCCGACGAGCTGTCGTACGAGGCGGGTGCATCGATCGCCTGCGGCACAGGCACTGCTTGGAGCGGCTTGAGGAAGATGGGTGTATCTGGCCACGACACTGTCGCGGTCTTCGGCCAGGGTCCCGTCGGGCTCGCCGGTACCCAGTCCGCCAAGGCGATGGGCGCGCGGGTCATTGCCGTCGACATCGTTCCTGAACGGTTGACGCTGGCCACGCAGGCCGGTGCCGACCATGTCATCAACAGCAGTGAGGTGGATGTCGTCGAGGCGATCCGTGACCTGACCGGCGGCGGCGTATCAGCATCGCTGGAGACGTCCGGCAATCCGATTGCCAGAACGCAGGTGCTCAAGGTCCTTCGTCTGTTTGGCCGGGCTGCGTATGTCGGCATGGGTGGTGACGCGACGATCGACATCAACATGGATGTCATCCGCAATGTCACGACGATCTACGGGTCATGGACGTTCTCGAAGTCAGAGCTGAGCGAGATCGCTCGCTTCATGATCGATGGAAACGTTCCTGTCGACGATGTCGTCACCCACCGCTTCCCCTTGGAAGACGCTGTCAAAGCTTTCGAAGTGTTTGACAGCGCTACGACCGGCAAGTGCATGATCGTCATGAACTGACAGCGGACTCGGCCTAAAGCGAACGATTGCTCCACGGGGGCGCGGCCGGCCTGAGGATGTGGCGCGGGTGGGGCGCGGCCAGCTTGGGGATTTGGTGCGGGTGGGGCGCCGCCGGTTGCGGGTCGTGCGCAGGAGTCAGCGGCCGGTTGCAGAGAAGTGCATCGGGTCGGTGAGGGATTGCCAGTCACCGCCCCAACCCCAGCCGATATTCGCGAACGCAGTCGTGGCGACGTCGCCAGCGACCATCATCCCAGGGCGGATGTCATCGCGATCGGTGTAGGCCGACGCCAATTCAGGGATGATGAGGTCGCCGCGCACGTAGGGGTTGTGAAACGGGTTGATGTCGACCGCCAGGCCATAGGCGTGCTGCGACCAACCACTTCCGCTGACTGGTGGCCGACAGACGAATCCGGTCGTAATGTTGCCGTCGCCGGTGGGCGGCGCCGCAAGGTCCTCATTGGTGATGATGCGCATTTCTTCGATAGGAAGCTTCGCCTCGAAAATGGCTTCAAATACCCCGGATAAAGCGTTGGCAGCCGAAGCGTGGACCAACATTTCGCCGATGTACACCTGGCCGTCGAAACCCCAGAAGGTCATGGTCATCAGCCGAAGATTGTCGGCTGTGACCGGGCAATTCGCCGACCAAGTAGATCGTTCCAGTACTTGCAGCGATGCGGGGATAACGGTGACCTTGAAATCCGTTCCTGCTGCCAGCGGCTGGTCGTCCGGTGGCGGAAAGCGGCGGTCGGTGAGTTCTTCCGGGGTGGACTGGATCTCACCGAATCCGTCGTGACGGAGTGGTAACGGTCGGGTTCCTAGCCAGTTGGGCCTGACGGGCCCGGCCGCCTCGTCCGACTCATTCGCGTTGGCAGCATCACCTGGCTCCCGTGGGGCATCTTGGTTGTCGCCGGACCGGTTGCCGGATTCGCTGCTTTCATCGGGCTCGGCCAAATCTTCGACGGCGAGCGCTTCGCGGTCCGCGTCTGCGGGAGGCGGAGTTGCCAGGTCCGCAAGTCCACACGCCGCGACGATGAAGGCGGCCGCTACTGACGACGCAACCTGCGCAAGCCTCCGCTGATTGACACCAGGTGCTCGTGTGAAGATTGCCATGACCGCTAGCCCTTCACGCGTGACGTCGCAACTGTTCTTGCGCGAGATCGAGCATTGCCAGTGTGTTGCGCCAGCGAGGGCCGTGCCACCTTCGATCAGCCTGGTACAGGGGATTGCAGCGGTCTGGTTGAGCTGGACGACAACCTGCGTGGTTGAGGGGGATCACAACGCGCTGACGCGGGGTGCGCGACCAGGTGTGCTGAGCGAACCATTGGATGTCGGGGGCGAGCGAGCAACGACGACCGATCAACTGCGCGATGGCCAGGCTGCCAGGTCAACCCCGCTGCCGATCACTCCGTGGAGCAGGTCGACGACACTCATGTGCACCGCTTCAGATAGCCCGTCGGATGTTGGCTCAGTGAAGCCCGAGACCCCGTCGATGAGACCAGCCAGGCCCGCTGCGCGCAACATGCGGGATTCGGCCGCGGCATCGTGCAACAGCCGCGGGTCGTCGAGAGCGATGGCCAATGCGGCACTCACCCCGTAGCCACCCCAGTTGGACACCGTGACAGGAAGGACGACGTCAGTCTGTCGCGCTGGAACAATGCCTTCACCGCAGGGACATCCGCAGTCGGTGCCATACGGCAACAGTTCGCGCAGCGCTCCGTCGGCGTTGCCCATCCCGATCTCGTTGCCGCCGTCGCCGATGCCGATCGATATGGCGCCGACATCCGCAAAGATCTGCATCATCGGATCGACCGGTGCGATCCAGGAGGTTCCCGGTGTGCCGCGCGAGTAGTGGGCTATCCCTGCGGCGTTGGGGCCTCCCTTTTCGATCGCGACGAACGCCGCGACCCGGTGTGCTGCGGCGAGTTCTTCAGCGAAGCGTCGCGCCTCGGTCGAATCCATCGGGCTTGCGACGACCGCGACGCCGTGCAGGTTCGATCGTGATTGTGCCGAGGCGATCGCCTGCTCGACGGTGAGACACCTCAACCCGAGTGCCTGCACGGTTGCGATGGTGCCGTCAACGATCGCAGGTTCGACAACGATGATCGGTGCGGCACCCAGGCCAAGTTCGAACGCGCGTGCCATCGACGCCGCACCCACAGGGCCGTCTGATTCGGCGATATCAGGGTCGATGCGGATGCGGTTGGGAAATCCGGTGGCGATGACCACGACATCACCAGGCTTCACGCTCGTTGTCAGCAGTTCGGCCGCCATCCCGAACAGCGGTCGCCCATAGTGTTGCCGGAACAGCGGATAGGCGATGTCGATGACGCCACGCGCGGGTAAATCGACGGTCAGCAAGGCGTCGATCAACTCGTAGCTCGACCCGTTGTCCAGCTCATAG
>JBBDSU010000027.1:3557-8699 GCA_040904825.1 Nitriliruptoraceae bacterium
CGTCGTTCGGCTCGCCGTTGAGCCCATCGCCTTCAGCAGCGTCGGTTGTCATCGGTGCTGCTCCGATTCATCGGTGAGGGTTTGGGGCGGTTGCGGTGTTGCCCAGATTGTGGCGTCGACACCGTCACCGGCTACGGCCCGCAGCAGTGTGATCATGCGCCGGTGGAGGTTGGCATCGAGCCCGTCAGCCGATGCGGTGGTGAACCCCGAAGCGCCGTCGATGAGCCCCGCACTGCGGCAGGCTTCCAGCACCGCGGTTTCGGCGTCGGGCGTGTGCAACAGATCGCCGCGATCCAGGAGCACTGCCAGTGCGGTCACCACCGCATAGGCGCCCCAGTTCGATACAGCGGCAGCCACCAGTACATCGGTGGAATTGGCAGGCACGACGCCGCCACCACATCCACAGCCACAGTCTTCTCCGAAGCGCAAGACCGCAGCGAGCGTGTCACCGATGCTGCCCATGCCGATTTCGTTGCCACCGTCGCCGATCCCGACGGTCGGAATGTCTGCATCAGTGCATGCCGTCAGAACAGCGTCGGCCTTGGCTGTCGTCGTTGTCGTATCAGCCCCGCGACTGGTGTGAATGCGTCCAGCGGAGTTTGCTCCACCCTTCTCAATGGCGACGAAGGCACCGATATCGAAACGTGCGAGCAGATCACTGGCAGACGCTGCCGCCGCGTCCCAATCTTTCGGAAGCGCGATGATCGCTGCGGCGTGCAGTGCCGAGGTGGAGGTCTGTGCTCGCACGGCCTCGTCGGGGGACAGGCACCGAAGCCCTGCCGCATGCATGACCTGGGTCATAGCGTCGACGAGTTCGGATTCGACAAGAATAAAGGGGATCAACCCCAGCCCTACATGCAGTGCTCGAGCCAGCACAGCCGCCCCAGGTGGGCCATCGCTCTCTGCTACCGCCGTCGAGATGTGAGGCCGGTCGAGCCACCCGGTGGCGATCAGCACGACCTCGCCTGGCTTGGTGCGATCGATCAGCAATTCGGCCGCCATGCCAGCGGTGGCAGGTCCGAACCGGGCGCGCGCCAGCGGAGCGATGGTGTCGATGACTCCCCTGCGCGGAAGATCGATGGTGACCAGCCGATCGATAGCGGCTAGACGCGCACGTTTCGCGTCGGATGTCCTCGCCTCGGATTGCGGACCGACGGCTGGCGTCGCGCTTGCGGTCATGGGATGACGACGTCAAGCAAGGGGGCATATTGCTGCGAGCCGAAGACATCGGCGTCGCCCGGCCCGCCACTGGAACGTGGCCGTCGGATGGTGAACTTGAGCGCATTCAATTGCGGCATCGCGACGTAGGTCGCGATCTGGTCCTCGTCGATGCGGTAAAGGTTTGCGATGCCGGCCGGTGACAGCGGTTCGCTGGATGTGGCGCGTTGATAGTCGTCTGCGCTCTTGAAGAAGATGTCGAAGGTCACCATGTCGACGCCAGCGTTCTTCGAACGCAACGTCTTGACGAGCGAGCTCAGCGGCGCTGCAGAAGTGTCGTCGCGGTCCATATGCGACTCCTTTGTAGGGTAGTTCAGTCGGCGGGGACGTCAGTTGGCTGGGACGTCAGTCGGCTGGGACGTCAATGGGTCGGGACGTCATCGCATCGGGACGTCAGTTGGTCGGGAGGTCATTGGGATGTCAGCTGTTTGAGGACGTCAGTTGAGGCGCGAACAACTCGCGCCAGTCGTCGACCGGAAGCAGATGGTTGACGGTCCAGCGGTAGGCATCACTTGCCTTGAGTACTTCGTCGACGAGATACGCGACACCGCCGGCAGTGCCCTTGACCTCTGGAAGGCGCGCGTAGAACAGCTGGCGTGTCGCGGTCATGCAGATCTCTTCGGCCCGCTCTGGATCGGGGTCGGTCGCATCAACAACCACGCCGACTTCATGGCCCGCAATCGGGGTCGGTTCACGGTCCTTGAGGACCGCGTCACGACCGTAGACATGGAAGTGCAGCTCATAGCCGTCGGTGCCGAAGGTCGCCTCAACCTGTTCACGGGCCCATTCGATGACCGTGTCGAGGTTGGCGATCGTGTAAGGATCGCGGATGCCGGCGATGCCGATGAAGCGAGTGCCGACATGTCCAGAACCCTCGATCTTGACCTTGTAGTCGGGACTCGGGATCACTTTCGATCCGGTGACCCGCGTCGTCTTTTCGGAGGTCTGTTCGTAGCTGCACTCTGTCATGTCGATGGTGCCGCCAGCGAACGCCTCGAAGTAGGGGTGAGACCGTTCGTACATGGCGTGGCTGGCGACCGACGCCGGAGTGCAGCGCTGCTCTTCGGCCATCGCGGTGACGTCGACCCATGATGGGCCGACCTCGCCGATGATGCTCTCTTTGCCGCCGTAGGGCTCTGCGCAAAACGAGGCGCACTCAAGCACCTTGCCGAGATAGAAGGCGAGGTCTTCAGGATGGCCCTCGTGAAGTGCGGTAGCTGCAAAGACCGCGCAGTCACTCGAACGTCCACCGATGATGACGTCAGCGCCCATTTCGAGCAGCGCAAGGTATGGCTCGGCGCTGGCAACGGCGACTGCACGCGTGGTCGCGTCAACATCCGCCTGAGTCAGCGACGGGCCGTCGTCGAGCCCTTCGAGCTCGACGCCCGCGTTGATCGCCTCGGTGAGCAGGGCCGGGTCGATGTCGGAGTAGAAGTAGCCAATCGTGAACTCGGGCAGATCGTGCTTGGCAGCAAGCTCTTTGATGATTCCGACGAACTTGTCGACGCCCGCTTTCGAGCCTGCATCGCCAGCTGAGCCGATGATCATGGGCAAGTTGCGTTCGCGTGCTGCCAGCAGCATCAGCTCAAGATCGTGGCGTACCCACTCCGTTGGGCTGACAAAGCCGTCAGAGCCGAGCGGACCCGGACCGATGTCGCACGAGCCAGCATCAGACACCAGATAGTCGACACCGGCCTCGAGCGCGTTGTAGAAGCTTGGTGCTCGAGTCTTGCCAAAACCGAGGTGGCCATTACAACTCAGGACGCGGACTCCGCGGTCGGACATGAGGCAATCCTTCATCAGCTACGGGCAGGGAGCTTCGGGTAGGCAGTTGTGGTCAGGGAGCTACTGGCAGGGACAGTGGCAGGCGTCAGCGGGTGTTGACGTACTGGTCGCCGGCGGACAGGGGATTGGGTGCTGGTGCAGCAAAGCGAAGACCAGAGATCGTCGGCACGGTCACACTGCTGGCGCCATCACTACCGACGGCGCAGATTTCGAATCGAAAGCCGGGTAGTGCTTCGGGATTCTGGTCGTAGCGAGGTGCGTTCGAGTTCGCCATGTCGACCCGGATTCGGTGGCCGGCTTCGAACACGTTGCCGATGTGGAAGGGGCCAATGCGGACATGGACGGGATCCTCGTCAAGTCCCGGAAGCTGCCGGGTCCACGACGCGAACCGGGTGTAGATCTCGCTCAGGTTCATCGCGTAGCCGTTGGGCCAGTCGTTGCTGCTCGGGTACTCGTCGACAAGCTTGACCGCCAGGTCGCACGAGGGGCTCTCCGAGCGCACCCACACATCGAGATAGACCGGCCCAGTCACGTCGGCAGCTGCCTCCAGCGGATCCGAACGGAACGCGGCGACATCAGGTCGGGCAGCCAACGGAAGCCCCGAGCCGCTGGAGCGCAACGAACCTGCCAGCTCGCGTTGGTCTTGGGCTCCATCCTTCATCAGGCCACCCATCGGGTGGGCGTCACGGATAGACCCGCCGATGGTCGGCACAGGATTGGCAAGGTTGACGCGCAGTCCGACAGCCCCGTCGCGGGGACGGTCGTCGTGGGCCAATTCCTGGTGTGACGTGAGCGCCAAGGTTGTGTCAGCGGCCTCAGCTGGGGGCCATGACGTCGCTTCGAGCCATCTGCCTCCATGCTCGAGATGGCCGTCAAGATTGCGGCGGCCACTGCCTGACCCGATCAGGTAGTAGGTCACCGCCGGCGACGCCTCGACGCGTTCAGGTTCGATACCGCGGAGGTAGGCATCGAACCAGCGAGCCCGTATCTCGTCGATGTTGAGCGCGCCCTGGTCGCCGACATCGACATCGCCAATGAGGCTGAATTCCCCGTATCCGTAGGTGTGGATCCATGGACCGATGATGAGCTTCTTGGGTGTGCGATGGTGGGCGAAGTGCTCAAGCTTTTGGATGGTTGCCGCCTGATGATGGCCATACCAGCTGGTGAACATCAGCAAAGGGATGTCGGGATAGTCGTCGAGGTAGGGCTCGAGGTTCATCTGCGGGTTGGCCCATCCTGGCCCGTAGGTCGCCTCGTCCTGGGCGAACAGCAGCCAGTCCTCGTACTCGGGGAGTGCCGACACCGGGCTGTACCCGCGTCGCCAACGTGGCAGCAAGAACCAGTGACGGTAGTTGCGCTCGTTCTCCTCCAACGCTGCACGCAAGGTCGGATCCTGACGTGCCTGCGGGCTGGTCAGCGCCATCTTGAGCGCGTACTTGCCCAACTGGGCGCGCACGAAAGCTCCGTTCTCTCGCACGCAGTTCTTGAAGTAGTTGATCCCAGCGTCAAGGATGACCTGCGTCTTGATGGCGGGGTGTCCGAGGATCGCCAGCGACTGTTGGTTCGACCCTGTGTAGGACAGCCCGGTCGTGCCCACGGTGCCGTCGGACCATGGCTGCTCACAAATCCAGTCGAGCAGACTGAAACCGTCCTCGCCTTCGTGGGGGCGCGCGAAGTAGTGCTGGAACATGCCTTCTGAGTCGCCACGACCGCGCGTGTCCTGGAGCACCACGTGATAACCGCGCGCGACGAAGAACTGAGCCATCCGTGTCATGCCATCGGAGCGCCGGTCATAGGGGGTGCGCTCAACGATCGTTGGGGCCTTTGTCGGGTTCCCATCGTTCCCCGCGAGGTAGACATCAGTCGCGAGCTTGACCCCGTCAGGGGCGGGGATCATCTCTGTGACACGATGCGCCGCACCGCCGAGCAGCCACTGGCCAGCTAGGAACTTTCCCATCTTTTCTCCACCTCTATGGACGACGAACAAACTACGTCGGGTGTGGTGCTGCAGAGCATTCCCATCGTGGCAAACGTGAAGCTCCCGTTGCTGTGCCACGACGGCCTGCCACGATCCAGGATGACGGCTTGAAATACTGGTCCGTACCGGTTCGTACCAGTTACGCTAGTTGGCCAACCAGG
>JBBDSU010000028.1:0-16600 GCA_040904825.1 Nitriliruptoraceae bacterium
ACATGACATGGTGGCCAGCATCGCAAAACGAAGCAGCGACCGTCGCGCCCATCGAACCTGGGCGAAGTACCAACACATCCATGGCCATCCTTGCCTCTGTCAGCTGCCGTCGTGCACCGCCATCGTGTTGATAGGGAGGAGTCGGCCGATAAGCCGGATTCTGTTCCTGCTTGCGCAGGCGGCGACCATCTCTCTGGGATGGCGGTTACCCGCCACCTCGAGCGGCCTACCTGGGGCACTTCGACGGGCAGCCGATGGCCCCTGCTTGGCCTTGCTCCGGGTGGGGCATGCCTAGCCGCGACGGTCACCCGTCGCGCTGGTGAGCTCTTACCTCACCGTTTCACCCTTACCGCCTCGAACCGACTGGCTCAAAACGGCGGTTTGCTTTCTGCTGCGCTTGCCACGTGTCACCACGCCTGGGAGTTACCCAGCACCCTGCCCTGTGGAGTCCGGACTTTCCTCGCCGCACCAACCCATAAGGTGTGCGACGCGGTCGCCTAGCCGACTCCTCCCGAACACTGTCAGAGTATGGCGCAACTGGCCAACGCGGTTCCATCCACCAGAACGCAGACACGACACGCGCCGATCTGGCACGATGTGCGGTATGGACACTTCCTCGCCTTCCTTCCACCCTGTCGGCTCTGATCGCGTCACTGCCAGCACCGGCCGTGCCATCGCATGGATGGACGGACGTGTCGTGCCCGCTTCCGAAGCAACGGTGCCACTGACCGATGACGGTTTTCTCCGCGGTGACGCCGTCTTCGAAGGGGTAATGGTGCGCACTGGCCGGACGCACGACCTCGGCGGCCATTTGGCCCGCATGGACCGTTCCGCAACGGCCCTCGACTTGGAGTTGCCCGAGGACACGCTGCGGCAGGCCGCTCTTGACCTTGTTGCCGCGTGGGGTGAACGCGACGGTGCGATGAAGTTGATCGTCACGCGTGGCGGAACAGTCCGGGGCATGGTCGAGGCGATGGCGTGGCCAGAGACCCTGGCCCTTGCTGTCATCGAGATGCCTTGGCGCAACGTTCTCTCCGGCACCAAGACACTGTCGTATGCCGTCAACCAGTGGGCTGTGCGCCAAGCCAGATCGCTTGGGGCCGATGATGCGTTGATCGTTGAGGACGGTGTGCTCATGGAACTGCCCACCGGTTCGATCTGTCTGGTCACCGATGGCCAGATACGCACGCCTGATCCGCAGCAACTGCCTGTGCTCGACTCAGTCACCATTCACTGGTTGTCCCGCGTCACCGAAGTCGAGCGGACCGTGTTGACGCTTGAAGACCTCGCACGCTGCGACGAGGCCTTCGTGATCTCAGCCACACGGGCAGGACTTCCAGTGGCCACTATCTACGAGACAGATGGCCGCCAGCGCCAGTTGGCTGCACCCGGCCCGGTGACCGCCGAGGCGACACGCGAATTGCGGGACCACATCGACGCAACGCTGGACGCTCATCGGTGATTGCAGCAACGCGTCAATGACCGATGCCGGCGCGAGTTCATCCTCGCCATCAGTGACAGCCCTCCCGGCCACAGGGGCCACCTGACCTGACGATCCCTGACCTCGTGCCCTAGGTCATGCCGAGCATCGCACTAGCATCGCCACCACGTCGAGGAGACGGAACGTGGCACAGGATCATCCGCTCATCGTGGTGGCCAACAGGCTGCCTGTCTCGCGCCACGGCACGGGCTGGCAACCGTCGACCGGGGGCCTTGTCACCGCTTTGCGGCCGGTGATGGATGAAGCTGGCGGAGCCTGGATCGGCTGGAACGACGACCCAGACCCAGTTCCGCCGCGCATCGAGGGTCTGACGTGCGAATTGCGCGCCGTTGAATTGAGTGACGATCAGGTCCGCGGTTATTACCACGGGTTCGCCAACCGCACGCTGTGGCCATTATTTCACGATCTCGCAGCACAACCAGTGATCGATCGTGACTGGTGGCGCCAGTACCGCGAAGTCAACCGCCGTTTCGCGGTGGCCGCCGTCGAAGCCGCGCAGGCCGCAAGTCAGACCAGCACGGTCACCCCCATCATCTGGGTGCAGGACTACCACCTGATGCTCGTGCCAGCGATGATCCGTGCGATGATGCCCGATGCTGCGGTTGGATTCTTCCTTCACACGCCGTTCCCTCCCCCAGAGATCATCGCGCGGCTGCCGTGGCGGGAGTCCCTGCTCGAAGGCGTGCTTGCGTCGGATTCAGCCGGGTTCCACACGCCTCAGTACCGCGACAATTTTGTCCGGTCGGTCCAGCGAGTCTTTCCATCGATCAGCCCCATCGGCGACGCACTAATCCATCCGGATGGGCGCCGCATGCGAGCCGTCGCGCACCCGATCTCGATCGACACGGACGAATTCGCAAACCTCGCGGAACTTCATGAGACCAAGGCTGAACTTGACGCGCTGCGCCAACAATTCGAGGGCCGCAAAGTCTTCCTTGGCGTTGACCGCCTCGACTACACCAAGGGCATCCGCCACCGCCTTCAGTCGATCGAGCATTTGCTGGAACGCCGTCCGGACCTTCGCCGTGAGGTCGCCTTCGTCCAGGTCGCCGTGCCCAGCCGTGATGACGTCGAGGAGTACCGCGACCTTCGCAGCCAAGTCGAGACTGAAGTCGGCAGAATCAACGGACGCTTCACGGATCCCGGGCACGACGTGCCGGTCCACTATCTGTATCGGGGGGTCAGCCGCACACGGCTGGCTGCCTACTACCTGCTGGCCGATGTGATGTGCGTCACCCCTCTCAAAGATGGCATGAATCTCGTCGCCAAGGAGTTCGTCATCGTCCAGGCTGCAGGCGGAGGCACCGGTGTACTGCTGTTGAGCGAATTTTGCGGCGCGGCTAACGAACTGGGCAGCGACGCCGTGCGCTGCAATCCGTTCGATGTCGAAGGGCAAAGCCGCCTCATGGAAACGGCCTTGGAGATGCCTGTTGATGAACGGAGGGCACGCATCCGAAGGATGGCGGAAGTGGTCCGTCGCGCCGACGTGTTTCGCTGGGTCGACGACGAGTTGTCATCCATCCTTGTCGGCACTGAACGATCGTGAACCCTGCCCCATCTGACCCTCGCGACATAGCTGCTGCACTCAACGCGGCAGGTGCGCTCGTACTCGTGATCGATTTCGATGGCACGCTGTCAACAATTGTGAGGCGTCCGGAGGATGCAAGCCTCGTTGATTGCGCAGCCAATGCCATCGCGCGCGTGGCATCCGAAATTCCTGTGGCCATCTCCTCGGGACGTGGTCTGGACGATCTCATGGCCCGCGTCGGGAGCGATCTCCCAGTGATCTTCATCGGCGGGCATGGCTCCATCGTGCGTCAACGCGATGGTGCGGTAACCGAACTCGTCGACACGCTCCCGGCGAGCGAAGCGCTCGACGAACTCGCTCTACAGCTCCAACGGATCGTCGCCGACAGAGACGGCTGGCAGATCGAACGCAAACCGACGTCGATTGCGGCGCACTATCGTCGTGCCGACGACAGCATCACCGCCGCAGTACTTCCGGAGGTACGCGCGACTATGCGAGATCACCAAGCCCGTCCGCCGGGGTTCGAACTGCTTGACGGAAAGTCGGTCGTGGAGCTTCGAGCACGCGCTGCTGACAAGGGGCGCGCTTTGTCGCACCTGATGCGCCAGTTCCCCGGCCGTATCCCAGTTGCAATCGGTGACGACGTCACGGACGAAGATGCGTTCGCCGCCGCCGTCGACCTTTCGGGCTTCGGTGTGATTGTTGGCCCGGCGACCCACCCGACGCACGCGACATGGCGCCTGGATAATCCTGCTGCCGTGGTGACGCTGCTCGATGCCCTTGAGGCAGAACAGGCGACCTCGTCGACGCGGTGGGACAATGCTGTTGGCACGCAACCTGTCCCACCTGCGCCGCGAGGCACGTGAAGTGGCACGTCCGGGCGTGACCGACCGTGCTCGCGGGTTGCTCAACCGCGTGAGCGGCGGGTTGTCTCAAACGTCCTCACGTGTCGTGGTGCTCGGCGGTGGCATCGCCGCAACGATTGGCCTGCATGTGGCCACGGGCGACACGAACCTTGCGTTCGCGGCCATTCCTTTCATTCTCCTTGCTGGTCTCGCAGGAAACGTCCGCTTCGCTTTGGTGGTGGCGACGGTGTCAGCCGTGGGCCACACAATCGTCGATGTCATCACCACAGCAGGCTTGTCAAACGCGCTGGGGATCGCTGTCCGGACTGCCGTCCTTCTCGGCATTGGGGTTGTCGGCGCCGTCGGAACACGCATCGAGGAACAGCGCGAACAGGCACTGCGCCGCGCGGTCATTGAAGAACCGATCACGGGACTCCTCAACGTCCGAGCGTTCTATGACGAACTCGAAAAACTGCGAGCCGCCGGCACGCCATTCGCAATTCTGTTGGCCGACATCCGCGGCATGAAGGCCCTTAACGACCGTTACGGCCATCCCACGGGGACCGAAGCCATGCGCGCCCTGGCACATGTGTTGCGCCGTTCTGCTGGCCCCGACGTCCTGGCATCACGTCTGGGTAGCGACGAAGTCGCTGTCGCGCTGGTCGGATCGGACCGTGAACGGTGCCGTGCTGTGATCGACAAAATCGTCGGCCGGCTGCACGATGAACAGGTTTCGTTGCCCGACGGTGAACGATTCGAAGTGCACGCGGCCTACGGGATTGCAAGGTTCCCGGAAGACGGTGCCGATGAGGTCGCCGTGCTTCGCGCCGCAGATCGGGCCAAGGATCAAGCCAAAGCAGCAGGTCTCGACCGGGTCGGCACCGCCAGCGGCGATGTGCTCTGACTCCGCGATCTGACACGCCAAGGTCTGGCGCCATTTGCACGTGGCTGATTCGTGGGTGCCTGGGGCAGCAGGCGCTATAGGACGACCAACAACCGCCGGCACTGTGGACAACTCGTCAACGGCGGACCTGCGAGCAACTCACCGATGTCGGCCATCGACATTTCGACACGGCACGCAGAACATGACTGCCCATTGAGTTGGCCGACGCCCACCCCGCCTGTACGCCCGACGACTCGGTCATAGCGAGCGAGCAGATCATCCGGAATGCCTGCTGCCTGACGCTCGCGGACCGCCTTGAGTTCGGCGGTCTCAGCCAGGATGGTCTTGGCCGCTGCGTCCCGCGCTTCAGTCAACTCTCCTGCCCTGTGCTCGGCGACACCGATACGGTCGGTCAGTTCGGTCTGCCGCGCCTCAAGGCTCTCGACCCGCTCCAAGACCTCTATCAACAGTTCTTCGTGTTCTGCAATGCGGCGCTTGGTTGTCTCAATTTCAGCTTCAACAGACCGCATTTCACGAGCGTTGGTGACCGTGCCGTCGTAGAGCCTGCCGCTCTCGGCATCGCGTCGTTGGGTGAGGACATCGATTTCTCGCTCAAGTTGGCGCTGTTCGCCACGATCGCGCTCAAGTTCGATCGTGACATCATCACGCTCGGCTGATAGTTGAGCGACATGTTCTTGACACGCGTCGAGATGCTTCTGCTCCTCCAGTGATGACAGCTGGTGCTCGAGGCGACGGATCGCCGAATCTGTGTCCTGCAACTCCAACAGACCCTGGAGATGATCGGGGGTCGGGTCGGACACGCTTACCTCCACGGAACTGTTGGGGTCCGAGAAACTATCACCGGCGCCGCCAATCCCTGCAGTGACCGCCAGTGGACGAGCCGATCGGCGAACGCGGGCATTGCAGCAACCTCGGTGGCATGGTGTCCCGCATCAATGAGCGACAACTCCATCTCTTGCGCATCGAGAGTGACGTGATGGCGTAAGTCTCCGGTGATATAGACGTCGGCTCCTGCGTTGATCGCGTCATCAATGTGGCTGTCCCCGGCGCCGCCTACACACGCGACCGTCGACATCAGCCTGGAGGGATCGCCACAAAACCGCAGATGCGGGGCAGGCAGTCGAAGCCGCAACTGTTCGGCGATGTCGCCCAATGGCGTCGGCGTCGGCAGCGAGCCAACAAGCCCGATACCGCGCGGCGTCACATCCACCAGTGGCACGAGGTCGTAGGCAGCTTCTTCGTAGGGATGGGCCTCCTCAAGTGCCATGAGGACATGGGCCACATCGCAGCGTGGCACCTCCATCTCAAGGCGATACTCGGCAACTTCGTTGGCCTGACCGACGGCCCCGGTGTAGGGATGCGCGTCGCCAGCGGGTGTGAACGTGCCAGTGCCAACGACGCGGAAACTGCACCGTTCGTAGTCGCCGATACGACCTGCCCCAGCATCTGCCAAGGCATCGATGACGGCTTCAAGCGCTTCATTCGGAACGAACGTGACCAATTTGACTCGTCCCGCGGTCCTTGGTGCGGCCACCACCAGCGGCCTGCGCTCGGTCAATTCCAGGACATCACCGATCGGCACGGAAGTTCCCGCTCCGTCTGCAGCCACATCAAGGTTGGTGTGGGCAGCAGTCACAGCGATGCGACGGCTGGCCGCGTTCAAGGCGAGCTTTCCAGACGCAGTCGAGGGAGTCAGCCGACTCAGCGGACGAAACAACAGCGGATGATGCGCGACAATGAGGGTGTGACTGATTTCAGCCGCTTCGTCAAGCACCGCTGAGGTGACATCGAGAGCCACTAGCACGCGCTCAACGGGCCAGGTTGGGTCGCCGACCTGCAAGCCGACGTTGTCCCACGTTGCCGCATCGCTGGCTGGATAGGCAGCCTCAACGAGCGCGGTCCAGCCCCCGACCGTGTCAACCACCTGCGTTCCTTGTCTGTCCGTCGCTGCTTGAGTGGTGCGACGCGCAAGCTGCGTCTGCCCCCGCCATTGGCGCGTCACCCGCAGTTCTTCGCATCCAGAACTCTTCCACGGCAGCGTAACGGCAACGCTGGACTCGACAACAGGGACCAGACAACCATCACGTAGCATGTCGGCTTCGTCACGACAGGCAGCCATGGCAGTGACGTCGCCCGGGCGGGTAGCTCAGATGGCTAGAGCGCCTCGTTTACACCGAGGAGGTCGGGGGTTCGAGACCCTCCCCGCCCACGACCCAGTGCGACCAGTCGGTCCACGACGCCGCGGCCGCACAAGCTGACGCTCAATCCACGGTGACTTTCAGCCCCTCAAACGCAAAGAAAATCTCTCCGTCGTACATCTTGGCGACTTCACCAACCGCTCGTTCTTGGCCACCGGGGTACGAAATGTTCGGTCCCGAATGCGTCAGTATGACCTTCTTGACGTTGGCCTCTGCAGCGATACGTGCAGCGCCTTCCGTACCCATCTGCGCTGGTTTCGCCCCGATCGGCTCAACGTCGCAGCACATCGTGATGAGCAGGTCCGCACCATCCGCCAGCTCAATGATCTCGGGGCAATACTCCGTGTCACCGGTGAACACGATCGACTTTCCAGCTACCTCCACCCGGTAGGCGATCGAGTCGAGGTACGGCTGAACGTGCTGAGCATGTCCAGTCCACATGTCCCAACCTTCCGGCAACGGAGCTGACTGGCGTGCCTCAATCTCGGTGACGTTGGTGACCAACTCCGGCCGCGGCAGAGTTCCTCCCCGGCGTTCGAACAGGAACTGGCTCTGTGGCGACAATCGCCGGGAATCGATATCCGGCCGAAACGCACCCTCTGGTCCAACTAACAGGTCAACGAAACGTGCTGTTGGCTGAGGACCGATAACTCTCGGCGGCTCGTAATCTTTGAAGCTCGGTTCCCAGTGCGCCAGCAGCATGTTGGCGACATCGGCGGTGTGGTCGTAGTGGTGATGGGTAATCAGTAGCGCCGACACATCCGTTGGCGAAAGTCCCTGCTGAAGCATCTTGTAGGTCGTCGCCGGGCCGCAATCCATCATGACAAGATCGCCGTTGGCCTCGATCGCAAGCGATGAGCCGTATCGTTCTCGCGACAACCGCGGCGCACCGGTTCCTATCATGGTGATCACTGGGGCTGCTTGTTGACCGGTCATCTTTGGACTCTCCCCGTCTCAGACGCCACGTTGATCGCCTGACATCGCAAGGTGCGACCTGCGAGCATCATTGCCGACGAACGTTGCCACGCATAATCGACGTCGGTGCCAGATGCGAAATGTCGCCGTGGCGTCACGGCAGGGGTTCGGCCTCGACGCTGACCA
Organism: Nitriliruptoraceae bacterium; assembly: GCA_040904825.1. GTDB lineage: Bacteria > Actinomycetota > Nitriliruptoria > Nitriliruptorales > Nitriliruptoraceae > JBBDSU01. The sequence continues at coordinate 8,078 of JBBDSU010000028.1, forward strand.
CCGGGACGTCGACAAGCCGCTGAATCCGTCGAGGGAGATCAAGGCGAAGCCACCGCGAGATCCCCCCTGGCAAGGTCGAGACGATGACTGCGTCGAACGGCTCAAGGCGCTCAACAACTTGCTTGGCAGCTTCGTAGGGGTCTTCGGTGCCCACCTCTCCCGTTGCGGCAACTCCCATGGCGCTCAGATGTTCCACCATCAGGTCAAGGCGCTCCTGAGCCCGAACTCGACCTTCTTCTGCTTGCGCCTCGGAACGACGTGCGTGCTCCTCCAGTGCAGCCACATTGCTCGACGCCATGACCATCGGTGCGATGTCATCGGCGACGACGAACCCACCGCCCCAAGCTGTTGCCTGATCTCCCACTTGTGTCGCCGGGACCAGCACATGGAACGCCGCAATGCCTTCACAGACAAGCCTCGCAACAGCAACATCAAGCGTGGTTCCTCCAAGTGTCTGGTTACCGACGATCAGGCACCGACCAGCCATGGCAGCAACTCCCGTTCGGATAACCGCCATCTTCAGCGCACCAACCGAGAAGCGCAAGGGCAAGGTGGCCAGTGCCATCGGCGACCATCCGGCCAATGGTCAGACGGTCACCGTCAGTGGCGCGGCACTCGAAACAGGATCTCGCCATGAAGGATGCCGAACCATGCACCTTCAGCATCAGCCCAGCGGCGCCACGCTGCACCCATTTCGGCGAGTTCACGCGCATCGGCAAGGCCGGCTTCAACGATCTGGCCGGTGATTGCTGATCCCGTGATCCGATCGGCCTGAAGATCACCCCACCAACGACACTCAGCGGGCGTCGAGTAGCACCACGCACTCGCAGAAGCCTCGACACCTACCAATCCAGCCTGCAACGCCCAGCTCAGCAGGTGGCGACCACCGTCAGGCTCAGTTCCGTTGCGTCGGGCGATAGCGCGATAGACCTCCAACCAGCGATCAAGTGCTGGATCAGCGGGAAACCAGGCCATGGCCGCATAGTCGGCATCGCGAGCGGCAACCAGCCCGCCAGGAGCAGTGATGCGTCGCATGTGGCCGAGCGCACCGACTGGATCCGGCAAGTGCTGGAGGACCTGGTGCGCGTGGACGACGTCGTACGTCCCATCAGCTACATCCAAAGCCATGATGTCACCGACGAGGAAGTCGACGTTGGTGATGCCAGCAGCCTCAGCATCACCACGAGCCTCGTCAAGCACCTCGGCTGACTGGTCAAGACCTGCCACTCGGCCTGTCGGACCGACGATGCGCGCGAAGTCGCGGGTGATGGTCCCCGGTCCGCACCCGACGTCGAGGACGTTCATGCCCGATCGCAGATGCGGCAGTAGATACCCGGCAGAATTTTCCGCCGTACGCCATCGATGCGACCGTAGGACACTGTCGTGATGACCCAAGGTGTAGCGCGCCATCGGCGTCACCTCGCCTGTTGTTCAATCGAGGAAGAGGCCGGACGGCCGCCTTTCAACCTCAGACGCTACGCCAACAGCGCCGTCAACCCGGCGTGGCACCGCACGCAGCCTACGGCGACGCCTGGCACCACCGGTCAGTGCGTCAGATCGTCCAGGGTTGTCAGGGCAACCCGTCGTCCGCGTGCCTGGAGGGTGTCGAAGTCGCCTGCGGCTTGCGCTCGCTTGAGCGCCCGGAATCCGAACGCTCTTCCGGGTATTTCGACATCGGCAATATCGTCGCCCACGACCATCAGGAACACCCCTTTGTTCGGTCCACCTTTGTGGTACTGCCCTGTCGAGTGCAGATATCGGGGCCCGACCCCAATGGTGACCGGCACCTCGTACCGCTGCCGCAGCCGGTCAGCAACCTGGTGCAACCCGAGTTCGTCGCTGCCGCCAGGCGTAACAAAACCAAGAAGTGCGAGGTAGTCCCCAGGCTGGAGCTGATCGAGAACAGGTTGTGGATGGGACAACGGCGGCAACTCGATCCCCTCGTCCAGTACTCGCTGCGTCGCTTGCTTGGCTTCTGTCACATCCGGCTGATCAAACGGATTGACGCCAAGGAGTGCACCACCAACTGCGGTGGCAAACTCCCAGATGGCGACCTGCTCAGCAAGTTGGGTGGCCAGGTCCTCACCGTCGTCCCAAGGCAATGAGACGAACGGCACGCCTTCGTCGTCAAGCATCTGCAGGTGGACGTCCGGACTCCCAATGGTCACGACGAAACGGTCGGCACCAAACCTTGCTCTACCCGGCTCTTCGTCCACGACCGGCAAGAGGCCAGTGCCGAGCTTGCCGGTCGATTCCGCCACCAACTGTTCGATCCAAGCTCCCAGACCGCTCACTCGCTCCGAAACAAGCAGCGTCAACTTGTCGCGACCCGCTCGCGCAGCAGCAGCCATCAACGCACCGAGCACCGCCGGATGATTGCGTTGCGGATCAGTTGATCGTGCTGCGGCAAAGGTGTCAGTCGCACCTGCCACGTGCTCACCTGGAGCGATTCCAAGGACTGCCGCAGGCAGCAATCCAAAGGGCGTCAACGCTGAGAACCTTCCACCAACGTCGGGCTGGCCGTTGATCACCTGAGCAAAGCCTTCTCGGGCTGCACGCTCATCGAAGGCGCTGCCAGGATCTGTAATGACCGTGACACGCGTTCCTGCTGCACTACCAAGCGCATCTACGAGTACCGCCCACAGCCGATCAAGGTGACATGTCGTCTCGATGGTCGTGCCCGACTTGGATGCTGCGATCAGTGCCGTGGTCGTCCAGTCCAATTGAGCTTCCACCCGGCGCACTGCCGCTGGATCAGTCGAATCGAGCACGTGGAGTCGAGGCGGCACATCGCTCTCATCGGCGTGCAAGGTCTGTGAGATTTCCGCCAGCACAGCCGGATAGAGCGACGACCCGCCCATGCCGACCAGGACGACGTCGTCTACCCCACCTGATCGCACAACACTCGCGGCCTGCACGAGTTCCGACTCCGTCGAAGTGGTCCGGGTATTCGAGTCCAGCCATCCGAGCCGGTCCGCGATTTCGGAAGGATCCTTGCCCCACACCGTGTGGTCTCGCGCCCAAATACGAGGAACCAACTCCATTGCCCTAGCAATCAAGTCGTCGTACTCGAACGGCAAACGCTGCAAATCCACCTGCACTCCTCAAATGGGGCGATTGCCATGATCGTACGTGCCGATGACCGATCAGTAGTCTTTCGCACCTGCCCGTCCTTCGTGCACGCTTTGGTCGTGCGTCGTTGATCCCTCGATGCCCAAGTGAGGACTGTTGTGCCTGGTGCCCCGCAAATCGTTCGGCCAGTCGTTCCTGACGGCATGCGGCCCGGAGGGCAATTTTCCTCTTGGTGTGGAGAACCACCCTCCTTTGTCCTGTGTGACGTCGATGGCACCTTGATCGGTAGCGAACATCTCGCCACCAATCGTGTTGTCACAGCTATTGCGACAGCACGCCGTAGCGGGCTGCGTGTTGGCATTGCAACTGGACGCATGCGGACCAGTGTTGATGTGCTGCGATCGCAACTCGGTGCCGACGGACCTCACGTGTTCCACAACGGAGCCGAATTTCAAGTCGACGGGCACACTGAAGCCACCTGGACACTCGCACCCGATGATGTCGATGCCCTTATCGCCATCGGGCGCACCCGAGATGACTGCTACGTCGAAATCTGCACGACCGACCGGCTCTATGTGAGCAGCAACGATGAGCGCGCAGCACCGCACTGGGAAATGCTCGGCGTTGAACACTCAGGGATTGTGACCACTGCCGCTCAGCTTGATGATCAACTCGTCGTCAAAGCTACTCTGGTGGCGTTTGGCGTTTCGGGCCCTGTACTCGATGAGCTCACACAGGTGGTCACGTCTGCAGGGTTGGCCGTCGGCGCCGCGCATTCACCACGCACACCAGGGCTGTTCTATCTCAACGTCACTCATCCATCGGCCAACAAGGGCAGTGCTGCCGAGCGGGCCGCGCGCGCTATCGGTCTCGACCTTGCCCAGGTCGCAGCCATCGGCGATGCGTTGAACGACCTCCCGTTGTTCGCTCGCGCAGGCACATCGATCGCTATGGGCCAAGCGCCCGAGGAAGTGATCGACCAGGCTCACCTCGTGGCTCCACCGGTCGACGACGATGGCGCCGCTGTTGCGTTGGAGGCGTTAGCGAGCTGGCGCCAACGAGCCGTGCGCGCAGGCGGGCATCAGGACGAGCCTGGCACCGTGTAGTTCGGGGCTTCGTGGACGACATCTAGATCGTGGACATGCGACTCGCGCGAACCTGCTGCTGTCTGCCGCACGAACCGAGCACGTGACGCCAACTGCGGCAGATCGGGTGCCCCGACATAGCCCATCCCGGATCGCAAGCCTCCGATCAGCTGGCCTGTGACTTCGGCGACACTGCCCCGGTAGGGCAACAAGCCCGACACGCCTTCCGGGACCAGCTTGGAGGGTTGGGCAGCCTCAGCGGCACTTCCGCCCACTCGCTCGGCTTGGAAGTAACGGTCCGCTGATCCGGCGCGCATCGCGTCGATAGAACCCATACCGCGATATTCCTTGTAACGGCGTCCACCCACCAGCGCGAGTTCGCCTGGCGACTCGTCGGTACCGGCAAGCAGATTGCCGATCATGACCGCTGCCGCTCCAGCCGCCAAGGCCTTCACAACATCCCCTGAATAACGGATCCCTCCGTCGGCGACGACGGTGACGCCAGCTGCAGACGCTGCTTCAGCGCATTCCATAACGGCGGAGAACTGCGGCATGCCCACTCCGGTCACAACTCTGGTCGTACAGATCGAGCCCGGTCCGACTCCCACCTTGACGACGTCGGCGCCATGCTCGACACACGCAGCAACGCCCTCTGCGGTTGCAACGTTGCCGACCATCAACACGACATCTGGGTGTGCCTGCCGCAACGCTGCAGCAAACTCCAGCACTCCTGACGAGTGGCCGTGAGCAGAGTCGATCGAGAGCAAATCGGCGCCCGCCGTGACAAGTGCCTTTGCACGCTCTTCGCCATCCGCGCTGATACCGACCGCAGCGCCGCACAACAACCGTCCGCGACTGTCCTTGGCCGAAGCGGGGTACTTGCGCACCTTCTCAATGTCTTTGAATGTAAACATGCCGGTCAAGCGGCCCGATGCTGGATCGACGGTCGGCAACTTCTCGACCCGATGCTCTTGCATGAGATCCCGGGCCTCTTCGAGGGTCGTGCCGGGACCGGCTGTCACGAGTCCGTCAGAGGTCATGTAGTCGCTGACCTTGGTTCCGGCGGCAGCGCCGAGCCGAAGATCACGATTGGTAATGATGCCTACCAGTGTCCCTGCACCGTCCACGACGGGGAATCCAGACACCCGATAGCGAGCCATCAGGTCGAATGCTGTGTCAACCAAGTCGTCCGGCCCGAGCGTCACGGGATCGACGATGAACCCCGACTCGGAGCGCTTGACGGTCTCGACCATCGCCGCTTGTGTGGCTATTGGCGCGTTCTTGTGGATGATTCCCAGACCACCTTGGCGTGCCAGCGCGACAGCCATGTCGGTCTCGGTGACTTTGTCCATCGCTGCCGACAACAATGGCAGCCGCAGGCGCAAGCGCTCGTGCAAGGTGGTGCTGACATCGACGTCGCGGGGCAGCACCGCCGAAGCTTGAGGCACCAACAGCACGTCGTCGTAGCTATACGCCTCGGGAATCAAGCTCACCGGTCAATCCTCGTCAGGTGCCGCGGTCTTAAGTGACGATCGTACGTCACTGATGGGGGGCATCCTCGCGACTTTGGTCGCCTCGACTATCGCGATCGGCTTCCAACGCATCAAACGGTTGCGATTCGACCAGATCCTGGGACTCCGGTTGGAAGGTCGGCTCGCGCCGAATGGCCTGGACAGCCGTCGATGGGAACGCTTTGAGTGGCCCGGTCGGCGCAGCGTCCCAATCTGCGAACGTCAGTGGTGTCTGCAGATACAGCGCCACCAACTTCGCGGTCGCAACGATGCTGTCCATGTGGGTGCGCTCATGGCCATGCGTGGCGTCAACGCCGAACCCAATCAGTGCTGCGCGAGTCTCGGCACCGGCTTCCAATGCAGCTGCAACATCTGATCGGTAGTAGCGGAAGATGTCTCTGTGCGCCTCTATCCCGTGATCGAGCGCCAACGCGTGCAAACGACGGGACAAGTGGTAGTCGAACGGGCCATGCAGATCCTGCATTGCGATGGTCACGCCAGTCTCTGTGGAGGTCTGACCCGGAGCGACAACGGCTGAATCCACCGACACCATTTCGGCGACATCACGGTGCAACCCGCTGGATGCCCCATGTCCGACTTCTTCGGCGATCGTGATCAGCAGATGCGCACCGACAGGAAGCTTGCATCCGGCGTCGATCGCCCACTTGAACGCGGCCAGCGCCGCTGCCACCCCGGCCTTGTCGTCCAGGTGACGCGACGTCACGAACCCCGATCCAGTGATGATGGGAACGGCGAATTGCGCCACGAAATCGCCGACTTGGATCCCTAGGTCAACGAGATCTTGAGCCGTATCGACCTTCTCGTCGATCCGAACCTCGACATGATCCCACCCGTGGGGCTGCTCATCAACAGCTCGCCCGAAAGCATGCCCTGACGCCTTCTCTGGCAAGACCGTCCCGGTGAACGTCCGATCTGGGTCGTCAGTGAGGATGGTGACCCGCGATCCTTCAGAAAACCGAGAACTGTGCGTCCCAACCGGGACGATTTCGAGCCGACCGTTGTCCTTCAACGTCCGCACCATGCATCCAATGGTGTCGGTATGGACCACAACCGCACGATCAAGATCGTGGCCATTGCCGTCCAGCGACCCCACCATCGCGCCCCTGCGCGTCAGCTCGAACGGCAGCCCAATTTCCTCAAGGCGTTCGCCGACATGTTGCATGACCACGTCGGTGCGACCGGTCGGGCTGGGGACCCGCAACAACTCCAGCAGGACGTCGGTGAGCCAGTCAATATCGAGGTTGGGTTCAATAAGGTTCATACCTCCCACGCTAACGGCTGATCGCGACGGTTCCCAACCTCGTTGCCCAAGACGTCGCGCACGCACTTCGGTAACCGCTGGAGGCAACTCATGCTGGACATGGCGCACGCGAGGTGCGAGGTACCGTCGGCGAACTGCTTGCTGCAAGGAGCCTCGTGTCTGATTATGACGTGCCGACGCCATCGGCACCCGCCCCTTGCTACTTGCATCCCGACCGCCCGGCGCTGTTGAGGTGCTCGCGTTGTGAGCGGCCTATCTGCGGCGCCGACGCGATCGAAGCACCGGTCGGCTATCAGTGCCCAGAGTGCGCATCGGGAGCTATTCCTGCGCGAACGCTGCGATCGATAGCGACGACTCCGCGAGTCACCCAAATCCTCGTCGGGATCATCGCGGCCATCTTCGTGCTGACACAGATCGACCAGTCAGGAACCTTCCTCAATTTTGGGCTGCGTCCTATCGATGTCGGCCAGGGTCAGTGGTGGCGATTGATCACCAGCGGATTTCTCCACGCGGGCATCGTGCATGTCGCGTTCAACGGCATCCTGCTATGGCGGCTGGGCGAGATGCTCGAAACAGCGCTCGGCCATGGACGGTTCTTAGCGCTGTTCGCGTTGGGGCTCGCAGGTGGCGGACTGGGCGTGATGGGATTGTCCTGGATGACGGTCGCGACACCGATCGCCGGCATTCCGGTCATTGGTGCGATCATCGCGACATCGCCTGCAGGCATCACCGTCGGGGCGTCGGGCGCGGTGTTCGGTCTCATGGGGGCAGCGGTGGTGGGCATGCGCAACCGCGGCATCAACCCTTGGCGCACTGACATCGGCACGCTGGTGCTGCTCAACCTCGTGATCACTGTGGTGTTTTCGTCCTTCATCTCGGTCGGAGGCCATGTGGGAGGATTGCTCGCAGGAATGCTGGGCGGACGCCTGGTCCTCGTGGCACGCGATCAGTCTCGGCGGGCGGCGATCGTGACCTGGATGGTTGCCATCGCTGTCTTCGTGGCAGCCGGCATGCTCGGTATCGCGGGCAACGCCGCGATACTCGCACTTCTTGGCCGGTAGCCGCATCGGTCACGCTATGCGGCACCCACAACCTTCAGGAGCAACCAATGAGCACAGACCATTTCGATGAGCGTGCCGCAACATGGGATGACGATCCTGCCAAGGTCGAGCGGGCAACGGCAGTTGCTGCGGCCATTACCGACGCGATCGACATTGCGCCCGGTACCACCCTGCTTGAAGTAGGTGCTGGGACCGGACTCGTCGCCACAGCTCTGCGACCGCATGTCGGCGCAATCACCTTGTCAGATCCATCTGTGGGCATGCGTACCGTGATGCTCGGCAAGTCGGCAGATCCAGAGCATCCCCTCTCCGGCGCTCGCATTTTGGACCTCGATCTCGCCGAACGCTCAGACGCCAAGCCTGCCATCGCCGACCGTTTCGGCCTCGTTGTCGCCGTCTTGGTGCTCCATCACGTGCCTGACATCGACCACGCCCTGGCAACACTCGTCAACCACAGCGAGGATGGCGGACACGTCGCGGTGGTTGACCTCGAAACCGAAGACGGTTCGTTC
>JBBDSU010000028.1:16700-45663 GCA_040904825.1 Nitriliruptoraceae bacterium
CGAGGATGGCGGACACGTCGCGGTGGTTGACCTCGAAACCGAAGACGGTTCGTTCCACGACAGTGACTTCGACGGCCACCACGGATTCGACCCGCCGGACATCGTCGATCGTCTCGCCCGTCTTGGCCTCGTCGACCTGCTGACTCGCCGCGCCGGAACAGTTGTAAAGGAGCACGGCGAATTTGGGCTGTTCATTGCTACTGGCAGACGACCGATCTGACCGGCTTCATTCGTCCGTGCGGTGATCTGCGCCCGGCACTCCTGGCTCCCATCCGCGCGGCAACGCGCGCGTCGCAGGGAACAACAGATCGATGAACCGTTCTGCAGTCGGCTGCGGCTCGTGATTGGCAAGCCCCGGGCGTTCATTCGCCTCGATGATGACGTGCTCAGGCTCGGCCGGATCGGCAACGATGAAGTCCATGCCCACAACCGGGATGTCCAGGACGTGGCTGGCCCTGACAGCTGTCGATGCCAGCGCCGGGTGCAACGCTTCAGTGACATCGTGGATCGTGCCGCCGGTGTGCAGATTGGCGGTGCCACGAACCTTGAGTTCCTGACCTTCTGGAAGGACGTCGTCCAGCGAAAACCCAGCATTGGTGACCGTGGCGATGGTGTGATCATCAACCGGGATGATCGACTCTCCTCCAGTGGCCGCTGCGCGACGGCGTGATGTCGCCTCGATGAGATCGCCAATCGTGTGTCGTCCTGACCCGACGACACTTGCCGGTTTCCGGAGCGCAGCTGCAACGACATCGTGGTCGATGACGAGGATGCGCAGGTCCACACCCCGATGGTGTTGTTCGAGCAACACGTCGGGACAGAATCCGCGTGCCAGCTCGATCGCTGCCCTGAGCTCATCAGGGTCGGTCACACCGACGGTGATGCCTTGACCCTGCTCGCCGCGAGCCGGCTTGACGACGACTTCGCCAACTCGGATGAGGAATTCGAGGTCATCGTCAGATCCGTCGGCGACCCGTCCTTCAGGCACTGATAGCCCCGCGTCGGCCAGAAGGCGCCGCGTGAGTCGCTTGTCATCGCATCGCGCTACCGCCACCCCTGTCGTCAATTCAGACAGTGACTCACGTGTGTTGACGGTTCGCCCGCCGTGTGTCAAGCGCATCAAGCCGGATTCCGCGTCGACAAGGTTGACTGCGATACCCCGGCGCAACGCTTCGTCGGCGATGATGCGGGCATAGGGATTCAGGTCATCCAGACCTTCGACCGGCGAAGCGGCGAACAGCCGCTCGTTGATCGGATTCTTGCGCTTGACGCAGTACACCGGCACCCGTTCGAAGCCGAGCTTTTCGTACAGCGCGATCGCAGGCTGGTTGTCGTGGACGACAGACAAGTCGAGATAGGCCCTGCCGCGTTCGCGGAGACGAGTTGCCAACGCTTTGACGAGCGCGCTGCCGATACCCGGACGGCTGGTTTGAGGATCGACAGCCAAGCACCACAGGCTCGATCCGTCTTCAGGGTCGTTGAAGGCTTCGCGATGGTCGACTCCCGTAACGGTGCCGATGATGCGGCCGGTGTCGGCATCCTCGGCAACCAGGTACACGAAGACTGGCGACTGGCTGTTGTCGAGCAATGTGCTCGTTGGGGCGGTCACCATGCCTGCGGCGGCGTAGAGGCGGTTGATGGCTGACGCGTCGCGCTTGCCGTCCATGTCGCGGACGATCACCCCAGGTGCGCTTGACGTATCCTCGTGCCGAGCAAGCCGCAAACGATAGGTGTGGCTCGGGTCGATAAAAAGTTCCTGGGGAGCGCGGCTGACCAGCACATGAGGTTCGCGCACATACAGGCAAATATCACGCCGCCCTGGTTCTTCACGTGACACTGCTGCTACCAAGTCGTTGTGGGTCGTGAAGGTCTGCCCGAAAATGAGCCGGCCCCAACCACACTCAAGGGCGACGTCATCGGTGATGTCCCGAGTCAAGTGCTCCGGTCGGACATCCCATGACCGGGTCGACAGCCCCTTGTCATGGGGAAAGTCCTCACTGGAGCCGCTCTGACCGGTGTTGTCAGTCATTGATTCACCTGATGTCATGCGACTGCAACCACATTTCGAGCAATCCGAGCTGCCACAACTTGTTGCCGCGCAATGCCGTCAGTTCGGCGTTGGGATCCGCAAGCAAAGCATTGACGTAGCCATCGCGGAAGAGTCCCCGATCGCGCGCCTCCGGGGCGTGCAATGCGTCACGGACGAGGTCCAGATAGGGCCCTTTCAGGTGGGTCAATGCTGGAACCGGGAAGTAACCCTTGGGGCGATCGATGACCTCTCCGGGAACCACGCGTCGGGCTGCTTCCTTGAGCACACCCTTGCCTTCTTGGGCCAGCTTCAGTTCGGGAGGGATGCGGGCAGCGACGTCAAGAACTTCATGGTCGAGGAATGGCACCCGCGCCTCGAGGCCGGCAGCCATCGTCATGTTGTCGACACGCTTCACCGGATCGTCGACGAGCATGATCTGCGAGTCGAGACGCAACGCCATGTCGGTTGCAGTCTGGGCACCTGGCATCGCAAAGTGCTCCTCAACCAGCGCGGACGACACGTCATCGTCGCATCGATGCTCGGGATTGAGCACTTCAGACATCTCGCCGTGATCCCGGTCGAAGAATGCCGCCCGATAGCGATCGGCCGCCTGGGAGACCAGGGTCGCCCGATCAACGTCAGGACCGAGTTCACGGGTCAACGCCTGCATCGGTGGGTACCAGTGATAGCCGCCGAAGACCTCATCGGCACCTTGACCGGATTGAACGACCTTGACGTGGCGGGCCACTTCTTGACTCAGCAAATAGAAAGCCACGGCATCGTGGCTGACCATCGGCTCGCTCATCGCCGCTATCGCATTCGACAGCGCTGGGAGCATCTTGTCGGTGCCGATACGAATCTTGTGATGCTCGGTCGCGAACTCGCGCGCGATGACATCGGAGTATTTGAATTCGTCACCTTCAACACCGCCGACCGACTCGAAGCCGATCGAGAAGGTGTTGATGCCTCGCTGCCCCGCCTCGGCCAACAGTCCCACGACCATCGATGAGTCAAGCCCACCGGACAACAGCACACCGACGGGCACATCAGCCACCAACCGCCGCTCTACGGCCAGCCGCATCGTCTCCAAGACGGCGTCTTCCCAATCCCGTTCGCTCCAATCTGCGCGTTCCGTGTCACGGGTGAAATTGGGGCGCCAGTACTCAACCTGATGCCGTGAACCGTCAGGTTCGATCATCAAGGTCGTTGCTGGCGGCAATTTGCGCACTCCACGCAAGATGGTCAGGGGCGCCGGCACAACTGCATGGAAGGTCAGGTAGTGGTGGAGTGCCACAGCATCGATTGAGGTATCGACCCCACCGCCTTTGACGAGTGCTGGCAACGCCGATGCGAATCGCAAGCGGCCCGACGATTCCGACAGATACAGCGGTTTGATCCCAAACCGATCTCGGGCGATGAAGGTCCGGCCGCGATCACGTTCGTGAAGAACGAAAGCGAACATCCCTTGGAGTCGTTCGACGAACTCAGGACCCCATGCATGGAACGCCTTGAGTACAACCTCGCTGTCGGACGTTGAGAAGAACCTGTAGCCGCGTTCAGCAATCAATTGCTCACGCAATTGCTGGTAGTTGTAGATGCAGCCGTTGAATACGAGAGTCAGCCCTAGTTCGGCGTCATGCATCGGCTGACTGCCGCACGCAGAGAGATCAATGATCGACAGTCGTCGATGACCCAGCGCAATTGGCCCGCTCGCATAGACGCCATGGCCGTCGGGGCCTCGAGCGACCATCTGGTCAGTCATGCGCCCGACGGCTGCCACGTCAGGACTGTTGCCGTCAAAGCGGAGTTCTCCGCTAAATCCGCACATGGCTAAACTTCCTTCGATCTGTGGGGCAGAAATTCATCAGACAGGCCCGAGGCACGTTGGCTACCAACGTCTACGTCACGGGTAGTTGCACCAGGCAACGCGAAGCATCGCTCGTCGGCGAGGGTCGCGCCTCGATCATCGCGCCGACACATCACGCCAGCAAGTGACGCCCCGTCGACTACCAACCTGTCGCGACGTTTGCCCAAGAGCACCTGTCGTCGGGACGCTGGATCGGACACGGGCGCCTATCGTCGGTTCGCGCGGCATCACGAGCCGCGCACACCGCGTCACCAGCGAACATCGTCCCCGACCTGAGGTGCGACCTCAACCCGAGAACACTGTCCGAACGTACAGTGCGGCGGCGGAGGTCGCTGTCGGCACCCCGCACCGTTCTCTCACCTCGCCATCCAGTCTGGCGCCGATTCAACGGACAGCCAACGCAGACACACAGGAGCGCCACGATGTCGCCTGGTACGCGCGGGCCATACGAACGACGAAGCACTCAGGCCATCAGTCGATCGGTCGCGGGTCTGGCGGCGGCAGCCACCCTGGGCTCTGCAATCATGGCACTGGCACACCTGGGTATCGACAGCACGGTGCTGGGATTCATCGGGCCGGGGCGTCTGATTGTTCCCGCAGCAATCGGATTCGTCGTCGGCACTGCGGCATTTGCCGTCGTGACGATCGGGGCTTGGCATCGACGTCGTTGGGCCTGGTCGATCGCGCTGGTGATCAACGGCCTCGCGTTCGCGACGGCGGTTTTCCCCTTTCGTGGTTGGTTCAGCGTTGCTGCGGCCACCGTGGCTGCGGCTGCGATCACTCTGCTGATCTTGCCTGGTGGCCGCCTGGCATTCGACCGATGACCCGTCAGCTCTTTACGGTGAGCGCGATCTTGCGCCACCTGCTGGTACTGAGTGTCGTTGCGGCCCTGGTGACGTTGGGCCAGTGGCAGTTGTCCCGTCTTCACGAAATCCGTGCGATCAATGCGTTGGCTGCTGAACGTATGGCCGCGCCACCAGTCGATTTGGACACGCTGCTGGCGTCACTGCCGTCACCAGAAGCTGGGGCCATTCCCTGGACTCACGACAAGCTTGGCCATCTGGAGATGGCCGAGCTTGAACACCGCCGAGTGCAGCTCACGGGGAGGTTCATCGCCAACGACGAAGTGCTGCAACGCAACCGCGAGCACCGTGGCCGGTCAGGCTTTCACCTGCTCACCCCGTTCTTCCTATCGCAGCCGGATGCGAGCGGTCAGGCGAATGAACAACCCGCTTTCAACGACGCTCGAGTTGTTCTTGTCCGCCGAGGGTGGATTCCTCCACAGATGTCGGAGCCTCCGATCTCCTCCGCGGCTCCACCCGCCGGTGAGGTGACGATCACAGGAATCTTGGAGCTGCCGGTCACGCAGCCATCGTTCGGTCCGCAAGATCCTGACGAAGGGCAACTCGCCCGAGTATTTCACACGGATACTTCGCGACTCGATCGGCAGATCGAAGGGGATCTGTTTGCGATGGTGGTTCGCCTGGAACAACCGGATGGCACAGCCTCTCCGTCCGAACCCAGCGCGCCAGAATCTGTACCAGCAGCCATTGGCGCACCGATACTCGACGAAGCAAACCACCTGTCGTACGCGGTGCAGTGGCACACGTTCGCAGCGTTGGCGCTGGTGACGTACGCCGCCTGGATCTTCACACAACATCGCCCAACGGCGTCACGCAAGCGGCACCAGGCTGCACCCCACCGTTGAACCTGGGACACTGAACTCAACGGTTCAGCCAAATGAGCCATCAGCGACGACAGTGGTGGCTCCGTCGCCGGGATACCCACAAGCGTCCAACGGCCTCAACTTCTGTAGGAGAGATGACGCGGGGGGGGCCCCCCCCCCCGCGTCGCACGAACCGGAGCACCATTCGGATGCAATCGCGCCATCCGCGTGAGCTGCCGCGCTCCCGGGTTGGTTGGATGCCGCGCCCTCGGTGAGATCCTTGCGAAAACAACGATCGTGTGAAACCGTGCGGCCTTGCCAGTCGCCGCATGGGTACTACTACCACCTCGGAAGGCCGACCACCGCGACTTCTCATCGCCCGAGACCGCGTGAATAGGACCTGCGGGGTCAGCCGCCTCCTCTGTCGCCACAAGCCGCAGCGCTATTCGGCGCCAAGGCATCCCTTGCCTCGTATGCTGGTCGGGCGTTCAGTTTGCATCATTCCACCCGACGGGCCGAAGGGCAGCGGCACACCGACAGCATGTGACAGTGCAGCATCGCGGTACGGGACCAAGGGGGCGCAATGCATGCGGGGCCGCCAACAGTGACTCGTCTACTCATCGCCGAAGACGATTATCTCGTTCGCGAAGGCGCCCGCGCGGTGCTCGACGACCACCCGCGGGTCACGGTGTTGGGCACCGCCGCCGACCCACCAGGCCTGCATGCACTGCTGGCCCAATGTGAGGTCGATGTCGTCTTGCTCGACATCAGGATGCCGCCTACCTACACCACTGAAGGCATCGAACTCGCCCACCAACTGCGCGCCAGCCATCCTGGCCTTGGCATCGTGGTCCTATCCCAACATGCCGATCCGGAATATGCCATCGATCTGCTCAAGGAGGGCTCTGACGGTGTGGCCTACCTCCTCAAGGAACGCCTCGGCGACGCGGAACGCCTTGTCCAGGCCATTGAGCACGTCCGAGACGGCGGATCAGTCCTTGATCCTCAAATTGTTGAGGGTCTCCTAGAAGCCCAGCGCCGCCGGAAGGCTTCGAACGTGGCAGGATTAACGCCGCGCGAACTAGACGTGCTGACTCTGATGGCAACCGGCAAGGGCAACGGGGCCATCGGTCGCGAATTGTCGATTTCAGAGCGTTCGGTCGAGAAGCACACCAACGCGATCTTTCGGAAGCTCGGGTTCACCGAGACGGTCGACCTCAATCGGCGCGTCTCGGCGGTGCTGTTCTTCCTGCAGCGATCTCCGGCTGTCGAGGGGGAACCAGGCCACAATCTGCGTCCCTGAACCGGGCGCAGCCATCACATCCATTGAGCCTCCGAGCACTCGCACGCGGTCTTCCATGTGTCCGATCCCTCCACTGTTGCTCACCTTCGCCGGATCGAATCCCACACCGTCGTCGATGATCTCCACCGTAAGTGCGCTGGCGTCGATCCGCGCACTGACCCGAATAGTTGCAGGCGACGCGTGTTTGAGGGCGTTGGTAACCGCCTCGGCCACCAGAAAATACGCATGGACTTCCATCTCCTGGTCAAGGCGCGGTAGTTCGTCGGGGTCCGTCGCGACCTGAATCCGAACTTCGGAACGACCAGCCAGACTGAACAGCGCCGGACCTAGCCCACGATCCTGAAGGATGGATGGAAACAGCTGTTGCCCTGTGCTGCGCAATTGCTCCAGCAACTCGTCGATGCCGCTTGCCACACGTTGCATCGGTTGCGAGATGTCTTCCTGAGCCAACTCAGTCGATCCTGGTGCAGGCGCCATCAGGCGCCCGATCTCCATGCGCAAGACGACCAGTTGTTGTTGGATGCCGTCATGAAGGTCCCGCGCAATGCGCTGGCGTTCGCGGTCTCGCGCCCCAACGGCCCGTCGAGTTGCCCGACGCAACGCAGTCGCCTGCTCATTGATGATCACAAGGTGCTGCCGGAGCGTGTCGCGCATTCTGTCCAACGCCACTGCAAGCGCGCCTATCTCGTCGCGACGGCGTCCAGCATCAAACCGTTGGCTCAAGTTGCCCTCGGCGATTGCCGACGCCGTTGCAGTGAGTTCCTCGATCGGACGAACGAGCCGGCGTAGGAAGATCGCTGCGACGCCAACACCGAAGGTCAAGGACATCACGACCACCCACACCCGCGACGAGGTCACTCTCGCAGCCAGTCCTCGCACGGAGTCGTGATCGATGAGTCCGACGACCGCTGAGGTATCCCACACTCGATCGCTTCCGATCCTCACATATCTCGCCAGCCGATCATCGTCGAGCCACTGAGTACCTACCGTGTCCGTCGGATCGCCAAGTGGCTCGTTGTGCCAACTGTCCGCGGACGACGCCACAACTTGGTCGGCGACTACGACGTCGATTTGATCGGTACCGAGATCGAAATTGAGTTGTCTGGCCCGGCCAGCATTGAGCTGATATCCGGCCGCAATGAGCATTGCCCGCCCGTCTGACTGGACGATCGGCAGGAGATGAACGACAGCATGACCCCCATCGCTCGTCGGGACGACGCGTATATCGGTCTCGGGCCACCGACCACCGATCATCGTGTTGAGCGGGCCAGGTTCGACCAGCGTGGCACGTGCATGCGATGAGGCGACGATGTGCCCGGATGCCGGATCGACGAGCGCTGCGATCTCAAATCGACGGTCTGCTGAGCGAAGGTCCTCAAGCAACGTGCGAACCCGTTCATCGCTTGGGACATCACCATCTGGTGCCTCGACAACACGCCGTGATACGACATCCATCAGTTGCCTCAACGAACGCGCTTCGGCACGCAGACGAGAGGCAAGCATTTCAGTCTGGTCAAGGGCCACTTGTGTCGCGTGATCTGCCATCTGTTGCCTGATGACGTGTGACCCGACGGCCATACCGGCGACACCGGTGATCGTCATCACAGCAACTGACGCCATGACAGCCTTGGCGAGCAGTGACGTGCCCCGGTGGGCGCCAACGAGCCGGCGAAGCAACCGCCCAGGCGCCGCACCGCGCGCTGCCATCTTCATCCGTCGGCCACGTTCCGTCAAGTGGATGAGTGACGGCCGTCGCACGTCAGCCGACCAGAATCCAGTACGACACAGCACCCGTGAGTGCCGCGCCGGCCAACGTCGCCAGCATCAACGCGAGGAGCCAATGGCGGCCTGTCACGTCCACCTCCCAGTCACGAGTTCTCCACGATGCAGCAGCGTAGTCAGAGGCGCTCAGCGAGTTCGTCACAAAGAAGGAATGGCTGCATGCCGTCAGGTCGTCAACACCAGTGGCGCACCGTCGGCCACGGGTTGACCGCGGAACCCTGGTATCGGCGGCCGAGATGGAGGTGCGGCGGTGTCGTTCTTGCATTGCCGGTATTGCCGACCGTGCCGATCTGTTGTCCGCGCGACACCGACACTCCTGGTTCGATTCCTGACGCGATCGTGTCGAGGTGTGCGTTGTACCACTCGCTGCCATCAGCGGTTCGGTAGGTCACGGTGATACCGCCCAGCGATGTCTGCCGACTCGGCGGGTTCCAGCGGACGACGACGGCATCAGCCACTGCAACGACCGGCGTTCCGCGCGAAGCAAAGATGTCGTTGCCCTGATGCCAGCGTCCTGGCCACCGCGGATAACCCCAGTCGTTGATGAAGTTGCGTCCTGCCCGGGCGCCTTCAACCGGGCACACCGCTCCAGGAATATCCGGGCCACCAGCCCAGCCCCGGAAGCCAGACCGGTCCGACTCACCGCGTTCCCGCGCCCTGGCAAGTTCAAGCTCTTCCCGCAGTTGTCGTTCCCGAGTCTGAGCCCCTGCGATCAACGACTGCGTCTCGCTCGCTGTGCCTCGCAGTGATGCCAGCACTGTTCGTTGGCGCGATTCGTCGGCGGCGATCTCGTCCGCAACCGACGCTGCTTCAGCACGTAGAAGCTCAACCATCCCGAGTGTTGCTTCCGCCTCGTCGAAAGCTTCGTCCGCGCGCTCACGCGCGCTCGCTGCCGCTTCGGCATGCTCAGCCTGCTGTGCACGCAAATCAGTCACGCGAGAGACCGTCGCGTCCTGGACCTCGATGACCGTCCGGACCTGTTTCAACGCGACAGCAAAGTCGTTCGGGTTCTGTGACCGGCGCACCACTTCAATGACCATCGAACCCCGCTGCGCCCCGGTACTGCCGTATTTGAACGAATCGACGATCTGGTCGACGAGCCGAGATTCCTCGAACGCCAACTCTTCCTCAGTGTCCGCAAGCACCGCAATGGCGACTTCATACCGAGCGATGGCACGGTCGCGTGCCGCTTCCGCCTCAACAAGCGCCGCTTCAGCCATTGTGACCTGGCCTTCAGCCGCATTGAGCCGGACACGAGCATCCTCGAGCCTGATCGCCAATGCTGCGAGTTGTTCTTCGGTGGACCCGATCCTCTGACGAACATTGCCGAGTTGGCTCGTCAGTTGACCCGCTTGACTGAGAACAGCATCCAGGTCCCGCTTGATTTCTTCGCTGGACCGCGGCGCAGCCATCGCGGGAGCATCGGTAGTGATGACGTGCCCCACAACAATGAGTGCCACGGCGACAACACCGGCAGCCGCACGCGTCAATGGACTCAGGTCCAGCCGCTCGGGCGCGGTGCCGCCCCGTAACGAGCGGCCTTGGCGCATCGCTGTGCGCGTCAAAGCCCCTCGCGTCACCTGCGTTTCCACACATCACCGATCACCCGGGCCGCCAGCCACACATGCCCCTGCGACCTGCAGCGCGTGCAGTGACGTAGCGAGCCGGCTGAGACCAAATGTTGCCAACGGTAAGATTGTGGTTAGTGTGCCTGTTGTCCAACCTCGTTGCGAGGACCCTCAACCGTCCACTGGGCCAAGCCGTGCTCGCCGCACAAACGCAACTTCGCTCATCAACGCAACGTGGCGGCGCCCCCGTCGACCGGAATGACGGCACCGGTGGTGTAGGCACCGGCCCGAGATGCCAAGTACAGCGCAACGCCGGCCATGTCCTCATCTCGTCCGGCTCGACCGGCGGGAATCTGGCTGACGGTGGCAGTTGCATCGTCTTCGAACATGAACGCCGTCATCTTGGTGGGGAACAACCCCGGAGCGATGGCATTCACGTTGATATGGCGCGGTGTCAGTGTCCGGGCCAGGTGACGCGTCAGGTGATGAACCGCCGCCTTCGACGCGCTGTACGCGTAACTTTCCAACTCAGGGACTCGCAACCCATCAATTGAGCCGACGTTGATCACTCGCGCGGGTTCATCGGCCGTTGCAGCAGCCTCCAAGAGTCCCAGCAGCGACTGGGTCAGGACGAACGTGGCGCGCACGTTCAAATTCATCACCTTGTCGAACCCCGCGACGGGATATTGCTCCAATGCCGCTCCCCAAGCGGTTCCTGCGTTGTTGACCAAGATGTCGAGTGCCGTTTCGCGTCGCGAGAGTTCGGCGGCGAGGGCTCGGCATCCCTCTTCAGTCGACAAGTCGGCGGGCAAGGGTTCGCACCATCCGAACTCGGCGAGACGATCAGCAGTCCTCCGGCATGCATCAGCATCGCGCGACGCCACATACACCTTGGCTCCCGACCGAACCATCGCTTCGGCAATCATTGCCCCGATGCCCCGAGATCCCCCGGTGACAAGCGCGGTCTTGCCGTCGACAGAGAAGAGTGTCGTGACGTCCATGTTGATCCTGTCTGTCGCCTTCGCTGGTGTGCTTCGACCGTCGGCAGCCTCATCATTACGTACAGATGGCCCTTGGGTCGGTTTCGTTCACGCAGGAGACTATGAAGCCCGGTACCGGGCGGTCGCTCCAGTTCCGGTCCGCAGCACGGCCCCGCGGGAATAGAGGTCGTCGAGAACCTGGCGAACATCGTCCTCGTTGATTCCCAGTGCCTCAGCCACCGTCGCAGCGCTCGCCGCATGCAGTGCTCTCAACTCTGCCAGCACGAGTTGTTCATCCGCGACGCCTGTCCCATCTCCTGCGGCCAGACGCCATGCCATCGACGCCGCTTGACGGATTGCGGCGCCTAGGTCGTCTCCGTTGTCAACGCCGGGAGGCAAACCTAGGTCGCGCAGCAACTGGGCCGGGTCATGCGCGAGGCGAGGACGAACCTTCACGTCATCCAAGCTGCCGCCCCCTGCAACTGGCGCCGCCGATGGCGCTGACGAGCCTCGCACGCGGCGAATGTCGGAGAGCACGCCGGCGAAGTCGCGTCCACGAAAGCGAAGCAGTAGACCGGCATCGATCGCAAAACGGGCAACAAGCGCGTGAAGAACGGCGAAACAGTGCCGGCAGAGGGGGCCATCGCCAACGCTGCACGCGATGCTCAGGTCGCCGAGTTTGGCCGGGATGAGCGGTATGCCGGCCGCGTGGAGTTCGTCGACGACCTCGCCCGTCAACCTCTTTTCCAACAGCGGCGCGGTCAGACGAACCTGGGAAGCCAGTCGACGTGCCGCGGCGGTCCAGGCGCCAACTGGTGGTGGGTGCCAGCCGATGCTGACTCTCGCCGTAGGGCCATGCCGGTCGCTGACTGTCGCGGTGACTTTGCCGGCGGTGACAACCGGGCCATCCCGCAATCCCGACCGTGCCGCGGCTCGACCTTGCTGGGATGCTTTCACCGCTGATGGTGCAATGTCAACGAGCAGCGCTTCCCACTGTTCCAGCCACGTGTTGGCTCCGAATCTCTCGTCAGCATCCCTCGATTCCCCAACCTGGCTACGACCGGATCTGGGCGCGACCTGTGCTCCGTCGGGCTGTTCGGACGGCGCGCCGTCGCCTGGCAGCACCTCTGGACGACGATGGGTCATTGGCGCCCTCCGGGCAGGGCGATGAGCTTCGGCCGGACCTCTGCATTGCGGTGATCGGTCGCTTCGGAGTCGTCAATTTCATCGTCGACGTCAATGACGGCATCCGATGACAGCCTGACCAAGTCACGTATCTCGTCGTCGGACAGTTCGGTGATCCACGCCTCTCCCGCACCGACGATGGCGTCAGCAAGTTCACGCTTGCGCGCGAGCATGGCGCCGATGCGTTCCTCAAGCGTGCCCGTCGTCATCATGGTGTGGACGGTCACGGACCGGGTTTGTCCGATGCGGTGAGCTCGATCGGTGGCCTGGTCCTCAACGGCCGGGTTCCACCATCGATCGAGGTGCAGCACGTGGTTCGCTTTCGTTAGGTTGAGTCCGGTGCCGCCCGCTCGCAGCGATACGACCATGATGGGCGTGGTGTCACCGGCCTGGAATCGATCGACGAGCCGGTCGCGTCCTGATGCCGAGACCCCACCATGGAGGAATGCCACCTCGTCGAGGCCCAGTTCGTCACGCAAGTGCTCGACCAGCATCGTTCCCATACGCCGGTACTGGGTGAATACGAGTGCGTGGCCGTCACTGTCGATGATCTCGCCCAGAATCTCGGTGGCCCGATCAATCTTGCCTGATCGCCCGTTGATGCGTCCGCCATCCCTCAGATACAACGAAGGGTGATCGCAGATCTGTTTCAGCGCGGTCAACAATGCCAGGATGCGCCCACGCCGCTCGAAGGTGCTGCCGGTCAGGCGCCCCGCCAACGTTTCATCGATGACGGCTTGGTAGAGCGAAGCCTGTTCGCTCGTCAGTAAGCACGCAACTTCGATCTCCGTCTTCGGCGGAAGATCGACTGCTACCTCTGGGTCGGACTTGCGACGACGGAGGAGGAATGGAGCCACCAGGCGACGCAACCGCTCAGCGGCGGCCTCGTCACGCCAACGCTCAACCGGTACGGCAAACCGTTCATCAAAGGACCGACGTCCCCCGAGCATGCCAGGATTCGTCAGGTCAACGATTGACCACAGGTCGGCCAGTCGGTTCTCCAACGGGGTACCAGTCATCGCGATCCGCACTCTGCAGGACAAACTTCGAGCCGCCTGCGCAGTCTGCGATCGTGCGTTCTTCACCTGTTGGGCTTCATCGAAGACAGCGACGTCCCAATCGACGCGCCGCAACAATGACGCGTCTCGTCGCAGGAGCGCATAGGTCGTGACGATGACGTCTGCGCCTGCCAACGAATCGGGCCGGGTCGCGCGCTCTGGGCCGTGATGCCGCACGACTTTCATGTCGGGCGCGAATCGCGCCAGCTCTCGTGTCCAGTTGCCGACCACCGATGTCGGACAGACCACCAGGTGCCGGCCTGGCCTGGGCAGCGTCGACAGCAGCGCAATTGCTTCAACCGTCTTGCCTAGGCCCATCTCGTCGGCAAGGACTGCCCCCATCCCCAAGTCGGTGAGCGCCCGCAACCAAGCGACGCCACGACGTTGGTATGGCCTCAACGACCCCTCGAAACCCATGAGATCGTCATCGCTGACTTCGCTTGGCGTTTCCGCCGCACGCAAGCGTTCCACGGCTGCTGCAACGTCGCCGACCGGACTGGTTTCAATCCACCCGAAACCATCAACGACGTGGCGTCCACCGAGCGCTGCGGCAAGTGCCTCTGTCAGCGACATGGCGACATCCTGACCAATCATCGGTTCAGCTGTGATCAGTTCGGACTCAACGCGAACCCAGCGGCCCCGCCATCGGACCATCCCGGCGCCACCGGCAATCAAGTCCGCGAACTCGCTCGGGGCCAGGACCTGATCTCCCACGGCAGCCACGACACTGGCCCGAGTGAGTGCTGCCAGTGACAGTCGACCGTCGTCGCCGTCGGGTGTTCCGGTCGCCTCTTGACCGTCGTGCCGTCCGATCCGCGCCACAAGGCGTGCCCGTTCGATGCCAGCACCTCGCAGCGCGGACGGAACATCTATGAGCACTCCGGCAGCCCGCAGCGCCGCGGGTCCATCGATCAGCCCAGCCGCCTCGGCAGCAGTGATGTCCACTTCTTGTGGTTCCGCATCGTCAAGGCAACGGCCTACGGCGGGGAACAGGCGTCCTGCCAAGGCGAGCCATCGCACGAGCAGGTCACCGGCAGCCGCGACACGATGCTCTCCCACTTGGACGGTCCCCATCGCTGCCCACACGTCACCAGCATCGACAGCCGTGCGCCCGTCTTCAGTAGCCAAGCCGAACCGAGCCTTCCATTGGCGGTCCGACGATTCCTGAGACGGAGGAATGACGCTCATAACCAGGCGTACCGGCGCATCAATCGCCCGGGCGGACACATCGCTGATCGTCGCAGCAGCCCACTCATCCAAGTCGTGCACACGATCGACCGCAGATCCCTGCGAGAACTCAACGACTGGATCAGTCCCAGTGAGCGCGGCAACAAATCGGCCTTCGAACGACGCGTGCACGGCCCGACGGCGACGATCGACCGTGGGCCGTCGTCCCAATCGGCCACAGGCATCAGCCACGGCATCACAGAAGGCGACGAGCAGATCCCTGGAGGTCCATATCACCCCATTATCGCCAACCGTCGCGAACGCCTCGACTGGCAGTGCGTCCGCCAAGGCATCGAGGCGGTCATCACCGACCAGCGACGCCCGCCACCAGGCCACACCGTGCCGTGGATCATCTGCTGAGGACATCGCCGGAACGATCCGACCCGCAGCCACAACCTCCAGCGCCCATTTGGCAGCAATTCCCCAAGCGACGACAGAAGGGTGGGCAACGCCCACATCGCTGTGTCGCCGCATGGAGTCCCCTGGCGCGGACTCGGTGACGTCACCCGATGTCATGGCCAACGCACCGACGACAGGCAACAGTGGCAGAAACCGTGCCGAAGTCGTCACCGGACCATCGACGCCTGCGACGGAGAGTTCTCCGGGCGATGAGGCCACAACCCGCCCGAACAGACGTTGCCAAGCTGCATCGAGGAAGTCAGCCTCGCTGTCTGGCTGACGCGTAAGGTTCAATCCGCCAGGCAGATGCGCGCCGGCTACTTCGGCCAGGGGGGCGCTGCTGCGCAAAGCGTCGTGGATATCCAAATCCGACGGAATCCACCACGCGAACTGTCCGGCAGCAGGCGTCGGACGACCGGGCACAAACGTCAACCGTGGAGACGTGCCCACACCACCTCCCCGACATGTACGACGAACGCACGATCGTACGGGCTTTGCGCCCTGCCATCGAGCGACACAGACGATGGATGAGCCGATGAACCTGGTTGATGTTGCACTCGTAGTGCTGATCGTTGGTTCGATCATCCGCGGATTCAATGTCGGATTCGTGGCGCGATTCCTCGGGTGGATCGGCGTTGTGCTCGGCCTGGTTGCCGCAACCGTGACCGTTCCTTTCGTCTTGGGTCATCTCACTTCCGACGATCACGGCGTGCGACTGTTTGTGGGTTTGGCAACGACAGGCATGACCGTCGCGGTATCCGCCTTCATTCTGGGTGCAATAGGAGGGATAGTTCGCAGCACGGTGACGGCAAGTCCGCTGGCCGCCCTCGACCGAGTCATCGGTGCTGTCGCCAGCCTCGTGGTCACCGTCACCGTGGTGTGGCTCTTCATCCCGGCTGCGGCCGACGTTCCGGGTGCTGTCTCGCAGCAAGTGCGAACCTCTCGGATCGTCGCAACGATCGACAGTGCGACACCCGATCCACCGAACACGGTCAGGGCCCTGCAGCGACTGGTGGACACCAGCCGTTTCCCCGAGGTCTTCTCTTCGCTGGCGCCCACCCCGCCTGTTGATCCGGCGCCGGAGATCGTCGCACTTGACGACGAATCTCTCGCCGAGGTCGTCGCCGCTTCTGCCCATGTCCGGGCATCCGGATGTCGCGCCGGCGGATACGACGGCTCGTCCTTCGTGGTCGATGACGGACTAATGATGACGAATGCTCACGTCGTGGCAGGTTCGTCAGAGATACGGGTCACTTTCCCCGATGGGACCCGTCACGAAGCAACCGTGGTCATCTTCGACCCTAACCGAGACCTCGCGGTGCTGGCCGTCGAGAACGTGACGGTGCGTCCCCTGCCAATCGCCACCGACCCGGCGAGCGACGAAGGTGCCGTGGTGGGCTATCCGGGCGGGCAGCGCGCCCCGCGCGTAGCAGCGGCAAGATTCGAGCGTGATATCAGCGCTGCCGGTCGCGACATCTACGGCGAATCTGCGACAACCCGCCAGGTTCGTGTGCTGTCGGCGAAACTGGAGCGCGGCGACTCGGGTTCCCCTGTCGTTGACGACGACGGCTCGGTGGTGGGCACCGTGTTCGCTATCAGCCCGGACCAGCCCGACGTTGTCTACGCAGTGCACCCCGACGAGATGCGGCAGGTCCTCACCGCCCAGCATCGCCCGGGAGAAACCGGCCGGTGCATGTGACGAATAACAACCTTCCATGGCGTCGAGAAGAGCTGATCGCCGACGGAACCAGTCAGCGAGGAACGCGATCGCCTGCCTGGCCGTCGCTTCCTGTCACGTCAAGTGCAAAATCATGATGCCGTGCAGCACCACGGCAATGATCACCATCAGATGAAAGATTTCGTGATAGCCGAACCACCATGGATTCGGGTCAGGACGCCGCGCCCCGACCACAATGGCGCCGACTGTGTAGACAACACCACCGGCAAGCAGCAGTGCGACGGTCAATGCTCCCGCCGACTGCCAGAGCCACGGCAGCAGGATGACCGGGGTCCATCCAAGGGTCAGGTAGACCGTGTTTGAGAATCCACGCGGAGGCGCGAACGGCATCCACTCAGCAACGACCCCCAGTGCTCCACCAATCAACGCTGCGGCCAGCATCACCACCGCTGGCCAGCCTTCGAAACCAAGAATTCCGACCGCCACGCCGGTGCCAACGATCGCGCAATAGATGCCAGTGTGATCGGCACGTAACAACCGCTCGTACGTCGCGGCACTCCACTTTCGGCGGTGCAAGGTCGCGCTGGCAAGGAACATCAGCGACACCCCGCCTGCGAACGAGGCCACTGCGAGACGCGTGGTCGCAGGTGACGCCAATACCGTCCAGATGATCGCGACCGGTATCGTCAGCGTCGCCGCGATGAGGTGCGACACACCTCGCAATCGGGGCCGAGGCGCCGCAAGGAAGTGCTCAGTACTGGCCGACCGATGAAGGATCGCCCGTGATCCATCCGACGACGGTTCGGCGCGACCTGTTGCCATCTGATCCTCCCTGGGCAACTCCGAAACCAATGGGCGCCGTCCACACATCGCGAGCCACCGCTCACAGCCGGCCGGCGCGCCACTGGCTAACGGCGAACCCGAGCTGGCCGCCCGCAATGACGAAGGCGTCGGTACTGCCTACAACGAAAGTAGCAAGGTGAGGGCGCTTTCTGGGCGGTCACAACCGACCGGAAGGTCCCTGCCGCCGTTATGGCCGCGCACGGCTACAAGCCGGATCGCGCTGATGTTGACTGCCGCGGCGATCACCCTCGCACTAGCCACGCCAGGCGGGGTCATTGGCTCGCTCGTGGCGGCTTCAGCCGGGGCAGCCATCGCCGTCACAGCGGCAATAGCTGCCAAGCGTGCGCACCGCGTCATACGACCTTCCTGGGTACTTCTCTCACTGGGAGTCGGCATCGCCGTCACCAGCGACATCATCCTGACTCTGTGGCGACTCGCAGGACCCCAGCCTCCCCCGTTTCCTGGACCGGCCCATGTCCTGTACCTAGCGGGTGGAATCGCTACCGCCGCCGGCATTGCCAGCCTGGTCCAGTCATCGGATCGTGCGCGGGCACTTGTCGTCGATGTCGCCATCGTCACCGTCTGCGTCGGTGCCCTGGTCTGGCCTACGTTTGTTCAACCCCTCTGGGGATGGAGCGACGAGACCTTTGCTCGCATCTACCTGACGAGCTATGCGGCCGTTCACATGGCGATCCTCTTCGCAGTCGTTCGCCTCATACTCAACCGCAAGCCACGCCACACCGGGCACCGTCTGGTGATCGCAGGCGGGGCCATGCACGGCCTGACGGCAACAGTCGCAGCAGCCCTGGTCGCCGCCGATCGGTACGTCGTGGGAGGGCTGCAGGAGATCGGCTGGCTCACCGCCCACGGACTGATCGCTATGGCCTTGTGGCATCCGTCAGCGCGCGAAGCCATCGTCGGGCGCCGACGCTGGACCGACCGGACGACACCAACCCGAGCGCTTGCCCTTTTCGGTATCACACTGCTGCTGCCAGTCGCTATCGGACTTCGCGCCTATGAAGATCGTGAGATTGTCCTCGCAGGCGTGACCGCCTTGGTGCTGGCAACCATGAGCGCCCGCATGTGGATGTTGCTGCGCCAGATTTCCGAGGCGCACGACGATGCGCTTGCCAGCCAATCCCAGCGCGACCACCGGCGATTCTCAGCGCTCGTGCGCCACACCACCGACATCTTGCTCGTCGTCGACCCCATCGGAGAGGTGACGTATGCCAATCCAGCCGCCACCTCCCTCTACGGTGCCGACCCCACTGGCTGGACGACACGACAGATCATCGACTTTCTCCATCCTGACGACCGCAGCCGGGTCGTGACCTCGATCCTCACTTACGTCGACAAAGGTGATACCACCGAGCCGATTCGCCTTCACGCGCGCTTGGCCGCGCGCGAGGGCCGCGAACAGTTCATTGACCTCGTCGTCGCCGACCTGTCCGACGATCCAGATGTCGGAGGCGTCGTGATCACTATTCAAGATACGACCGAACGCACCGAACTGGAGCGCCGCCTTCGCCACTTGGCCCTTCACGACCCACTGACAGGACTTGGCAATCGGGAATTGTTCCGTGACCGTCTTGAGCATGCCCTGGCACGCATCCGTCGAACTGGAGCACAACTCGCGGTGTTCATGTGTGATCTCGACGATTTCAAGGATGTCAATGACACGCTCGGCCACGCCGTGGGAGACCACCTGTTGAGCCAAGTTGCGACACTGCTGTCCGGCGTGACGCGAGCCGGAGACACTGTTGCCCGCCTCGGCGGTGACGAGTTCGCAGTGCTCTTCGAGGACGTCGAATCAACCCGGGACACCATTACACTCGCCCGCCGAGCGCTTGACGCACTGCGAGACCCGATTCGAATCGGCAACCATGATCTCCGCGTCGGGATGTCGATCGGCATAGCCATCGACGGGGGCCAGCGCTCCGCTGAAGAACTCCTCCGCGATGCAGACATCGCCCTGTACGAAGCGAAAGCCCAGGGCAAGCGCCGATGGTCGGTCCACCGCCGAGCGATGACCGTGCGCAATCAGGACCGACTCCGCATTGCCGACGACCTCATTCTTGCGCTCGCCGACCAGCAATTGGAGATCGCCTATCAGCCGATTCATGACCTGATCTCCGGGACATTGGTCGGGGTTGAGGCGTTAGCACGGTGGCACCACCCCGAACGAGGAGACATCCCGCCAACCGAATTCATTCCTATCGCCGAACAGTCAGGCCTTATCAACGCAGTCGGCGAATTCGTCCTCAGCCAAGCACTGACCACGCTTCGACGATGCACCGATGCACAGCCAGGGCTACGGCTGCAGATGGGCATCAACGTCTCGCCACGAGAGTTGCGCGAACCCGCGCTCGTTGACCGGGTCATCAAGCAGTTGCGGAACTTCGGCATCGACGCGAACACACTGATCCTTGAGATCACCGAGAGCGGGATGCTCGACGACACGGCGACAACCTTGGGGGTCATGGACCAGCTGCGTCAACAAGGGGTGAAGTTTGCGGTCGATGATTTCGGAACCGGATACTCATCGTTGTCCTACCTACGGCGGCTGCCCGTCGACATTGTCAAGATCGATCAGAGTTTCGTCGAAGAGCTGGACGATGACGACGCCGCAGCCAGCGAGCTCGTCAGGGCCATTGTCGAGCTTGGACGCACCCTCGGTCTCGATACCTGCGCCGAAGGCGTCGAAACCGACGCCCAACGTCGTGCCCTGATCGCCATCGGCTGCCCCTTTGCCCAAGGTTTCCTGTTCGCCCACCCCGAATCTGCCGATGCGCTCGTTGAGCGGATCATGGACCCGTCGACATCGTTGGTGTTGGACAGCGCTCGTCCTGCGCTTCCCCCAGTAGCAACCGCTACCTCGGCATCTCCTGATTCAGCCACGACCGGACTCGCCGCCGACATCGAGCAAACAGTGACACACGACCGGCGACGTACGGACGGGAACTAAGCCGATGGGTGGCGACACACAGCCGGTCTCGGGAAAGCATCGGCGTGCCTTCAACGAAAGATTGTGGGACCGTGTCGTCGGTCACGACGACACGGCACTTGACGACGCGCCGGATGAAGTGGTCGAAGCACTGCCGAGCAACGGGCTCCGTCAGATCTTGGCGATGGCCCTGCAGAAGATGGGCGACGTCATCGTCGACGCAAAGACGGTCCTTGCCTGGCTTGTCACCCACCTCGGAGGACCTGGCATCGTCCTCGCGCTCCTGGTTCCAGTACGCGAGTCCGGTTCGCTCCTTCCTCAATCCCTCATGCTGCCAGCCGTTCGCTCCCGGCGACGGCGAACATGGGTGTGGGTCGCAGGAGCGATCGGGCAGGCTGTTTCCGTTGCGGGTATGGCAATGGTTGCCGCATTCGGATCGACTGCCGCCGCAGCATGGTCCATTCTTGGGCTGCTCGCATCATTCGCGGTCGCAAGAGCCCTGTCATCGATCGCGTCCAAAGATGTCATGGGACGCACGGTGCCCAAAGGGATGCGAGGTCGTATTTCTGGCACCGCCACAGCAGCATCTGGACTGGTCGCTCTCACGTTGGGAGTCGGCCTGCGGTTCATTGATGTTGAACGCACACCGGGCACCACGATGGCTTGGCTCCTGAGCGCTGCCGCTGCGGCATGGCTGCTTGCCGCCCTGGTCTATTCGGCCATCCACGAGCCGGTCCGTTCAGATGAACCGTCGCCATCTTCACCGCAACGCAAGGATCCGGGGAGTCTCGGCGCGCTGGCACTATTGCGAACTGACAGGGTGTTCCGTCGTTTTGTCGCAGCACGGTCGTTGCTGCTGGTCTCGGCGCTCAGTCCCCCGTTCGTCGTTGCCATCGCCGCACATCATGGCGCGGACGGTCTTGCCGATCTTGGGGCCTTTGTCGTGGCTGCGGGAGTAGCAGCAATCATCGGTGGCAGGCTGTGGGGCCGCGCAGCCGACCAATCGAGTCGATCGACGATGGCATGGTCGGCGCTGCTGGCCTCGGCAACGATCATCGTGTTCCTGGCGCTACTGCAGATCCCCTCGGTGCGTGATGTTGCATGGCTGTATCCGGCCACTCACTTCGCGCTGTCGTTAATTCATACCGGTTCACGACTGGGCCGCAAGACCTACCTTGTCGATCTCGCAGAAGGCGATGATCGCACGACACGCGTCGCCGTTTCCAACACGGCAATCGGGATCGTCCTACTGATAGCTGGTGCCGTGACAGGCATGACAGCTGCGATCAGCAACCAGGCTGCACTCGGCTTGCTCGCCGCGCTGGGTTGCGTCGGGGTCGTCATCAGTCTCCGCCTGCCCGAGGTCAGCGCTGGAGGGTGATGCCTGGGACCACCGACAGCAGGTGCTGAGCGAGGTCATCCGGATCGGTGACCGTGACGGTCAAGCCTGGATGCAGGAATCGGTCGGGCCCCAACAGCGCACCGACTGGTGTGTGGAACGTCACGCAACAACCCGCTCGGGCGTTGGTTCCAAAGGTCGCACCCCGGTCGACCATTGACCCGCGTGGACCGATCGCCTTGATCCACAGGTACGGTCCTGTGACGCAGACTCCGGAAATATTTGCCAATGGCGTTGTCAGTTCCCATGGACCGAAGCGCGCCGTCAACGCCGTATCGTTTACCTCGACAACACAGTTGGACGGCCGAACCCCGATGACGGGCAGGAGTGCGCGCGAAGCGTGATCGAACGCAAATTGTGTCCGAAACATGGGTCCGCCCTACATGGTCGTCAACGTGGGCCGGGCGGGGATCGAACCCGCGCCGCCTCGATTATGAGTCGAGTGCTCTAACCAGCTGAGCTACCGGCCCTTGAATCGGTTCAGGCTAACCCCACCCCACCCCTGCTCTGCACCACAATCCACCTTACGACGCCTCATTGCGATCAGCGATCTCTGAACCGTGAGCCATACTGGAGGACATAACTTGTCAGCCTTGCTGGCTATCTGCGCCGCACTGAGCTTTGGCATCTCTGACGTCGCTGGTGCAGTTGCCACGCGGCGAAGTTCGGTGGGGCCTGCCGTCCTGGCGATTCAACTGGCGGGGTTTCCGCTGCTAGCGGTCGGTGTGTTGATGGTCGGTGGCGCGGTGTCGATGCCAGCGATCACTCTGGGCGCGATCGTCGGGCTGCTTGGAACCGGCGGATTCTTGCTCTACATGAAGAGCATGGCCGTCGGCCCTATCGGCGTGATCTCACCTATATCTGCAGCGGTCGGTGCCGGGGTTCCCGTCATCTGGGCCCTGGCTATCGTCGGCGAAGCGCTTACGGCGCTGCAATATGCAGGCATCGCCGCCGGCATCATTGCGGTCGTCCTCGTCGCCTGGTCGCCAGGTTCGTCACTGCGTGCCTTTGGCACTGCCGGGCCAATGATTGCCTTCATGGCGGGCTGTCTGTTCGGATTGTCGTTCGTGGCACTTGACGCCACTCCCGCAGACTCTGGCTTGATTCCGCTGGTCGTTGGACGCACCGTAGGGACCCTCGGGGTGCTTGCTTTCGCGCTCCACGCCTCGCAACGCTCACGACAGATTCCGGCACCAACTGGTGTTTCTCGTTCCGGTTCGAGACGTCGGCCGCTGGACTCACTGCCGCCCCATCGAGCCATCTCCCAAGGTCGTAGCGGCATTGCCGACGTGTGGAGGGGGAAGACTGGCGTGTTGGTTATGATCTCCGGCTCCGGCGATACGCTGGCAATAATCCTGTTCCTCCTGGCGACACGGTCTGGATTGCTGAGCCTGGCGTCGCTGTTGACGTCGCTCTACCCAGGGGTCGCGCTGGTCATCGCTCGCTACATCCTCAAAGAACGGCTGACGCGGATCCAGGCCGTGGGGGTCATCTTTGCACTCTCGGCGATGATTGCGCTGACGATCTAGGTCATTGACGCCATGCTTCGGAGTCTCTGAGCATCGCGCCCGATCATGCAGGGTCGATGCGATACACCGCGCCATCGAGCGCGAGCATGTACAGCTCGCCTGTCGCATCCTGAGCAAATGACACCACTCGGCCACCTTCAACACCCAGGTCACCGGCCGCCGTCACCTGCCCATCCTCAATGCTCAGCGCACGGAGGCGGCCTTCGCAATAGTCGCTGAACAGGTACGCACCCTTCAATCCAGCGATGGCCGATCCTCGGTAGACGTATCCGCCGGTAATCGCACATCTCGACGACGTTGACGCGTACTCATGGATCGGCGGATGATGGTCGGAAGGCTCACTGCCCGCAAACGGCAAAGTGCCTTCCATCCGGTTCCAGCCCAAGTTGGCGCCCGCATCATCCATGGATAGATGATTGATCTCTTCGCGCGCATTCTGGCCCACGTCTGCGACCCACAGATCGCCAGTCACGCGATCAAACGAGAACCGCCAAGGATTGCGAAGTCCGTAGGCCCAGATCTCATCAGCTGCCCCTTCGATCCCGACAAAAGGGTTGTCCTGCGGAATCGCATACGGGTCATCGCCATGGGGATCGATTCTGAGCATCGCACCCAGCAAACTGGCAAGGTCTTGCCCCGCATCCAACGGATCACCAGCCCCGCCTCCATCGCCCAAACCCAGATACAGCAGTCCGTCAGGACCGATCTGCACATCCCCGCCGTTGTGGTTGACATACGGCTGGTCAACAACCAGCACCTGCCGACGCTGCGTCGCATCAACAACGCCATCCACCACGCTGACTGCATCCAGCCGCGAGGTGCCATCCGAATCGGTGAATGACAGATATAACTCGGAGCAATCAGCCGCGAATGCGATACCTAGAAGTCCGCGTTCGGCATCAGTCGTCGTCTCGTCCGACAGGTCCACCACAGCATCCCCGAGCACGCCGTCACGCGACGGATAGACCAACCCTGAACGATCCGCCAAGTACAAGACACCGTCGGGGCCCACCGCGCCGGCAATCGCCGAGTCGAGGCGCGCAACCTCGGTCAACTGCACTTCAACACCGAGATCAGCTACTGCGGCCACCGTGTCGCCGGACTCATTGTCGCGAAGTTCAGACCACGCGGCTGGCACGCAACGCTGGTCAGCCGCCTCGTCGTTGCCAGACGACGGTTCGTCACCGGGACGCTCCTGCGGATCAGCTGGCACGACTGGTTCCGTGCCCCCATTGATGGCCTCAACATCTTCGGCAGCGCCGCGCTCAGCAGGAGCACATGCTGACGCGACCACGAGGCCCAGCACGACGGCGGCAATGCAGGTGGCTCTGTGATTTGCGCCCCTCGACCGACGTCCACGCGGGCGACGACGCTCAGGGCCAATGACTAGGGCGGAATCTTGAGGTGTCATGCAGGCCAGCGTAGAACACCCGTCGACGCCGGACTACGGCATTGACTGTTCATTGGCCCACAATGATCGCGGGCGATCCTGGCCGCAGAAGTCGTGTCACCGGTGACCTCTAAGATCCACAGCAGCAGCAGCGGCCGCCCACGACGTAACTTCCGAGAGACGACAGGAGTCAGCGTGCCTTCACCACAACCGGCATTGCGGCACCGCACTCGCGAAATCAGAGAAGCCGAAGAGGACGAGTGGTTGTCGCCGGCGGCAACCCGATCGAAAGCACATCGCGGCCGTCAAGTTCACGAGCCCGAGGATCCACTGCGAACAGCCTTCGAGCGTGACCGTGATCGAATCTTGCACTCAAAGGCGTTCCGCCGGCTCAAACACAAGACTCAGGTCTTCCTGAACCCCGAAGGCGACCATTTCGTTACTCGCCTGACGCACACCTTGCACGTCTCGCAGGTCGGTCGATCGATTGCTGCCGCACTTGGCCTCAACGAACCGTTGACCGAAGCCATCTGTCTCGGTCACGACATCGGCCATGCTCCTTTTGGCCATACCGGCGAAACCGCACTCACACCGTATGTCGACGGCGAATGGCAGCACGCGATCCATGGGGTCCGCGTGGTCGAGACTCTCGAACCGCTCAACCTCACGTGGGAAGTGCGGGACGGGATTCGCCAGTCGTCGTGGAAGAACGATCCCCCACCCTCGACTCCTGAAGGTTGGGTATGCCGCTTTGCGGATCGCATTGCCTACCTCGCCCACGACGTGAACGACGCAATCCGGGCAGGCGTCATCACTCCGGCTGAAATACCCCACGAATTCGTCGAGACATTCGGGGCACCGGGCAGGAGGTGGATCGACACGATGGTGACCGCAGTGGTCGACGCATCGATTGAAAGCGGTCACGTCACGATGCATGAACCCATCCTGGATGTCATGCATCAACTCCGCGACTGGATGTTCACCCACGTCTATCTGCGACCCGAGGCACAGGAGCACTCGGATCGCGCGGTCCGTGTCATTAGAGATCTCGTCGAATGGTTCCGTGATCATCCCGACCAGATCCCAGACGCCTACCGGCTAGAAGACAGTTCGGCCACACAGGCGGCCGTTGACTACGTCGCCGGCATGAGCGACAGATTTGCGATCACTCAACACGACCGTAGATTCCGACCTGCCGGCCTCTACTGACCAGCCAGTCACTATCGCTGGGATTGCCGCGCTGCCTTAAGGGCCTGCCGGATCGCCACCGTTGCAATGGCAAGTGCGCCGCGTGTTGCGTGCTCGACAACGATCGCAAGCCCGTGGGGGGCGTGCTCTCGGAACGCAGCACCCACGCGCTCGACGCACTCTTCGGCGCTTGCCCGCAGATCACAGGGGTCCCGCACGATCACTGCAACTCCGACGGCGAAGCCGACACCCAGTGTTACAACAGTGCGCAGTTTCATGGTTCCCTCTCCGTCGACCAACGTTGTACTCAACTACAGCCACCGCGTCCACTCGGTGGCTGCGTATCCATCAGGCGGACACGTCATGCCTCCTTCCGCACGCGAGCGCCTGCTGTTGACAGGTGCCGGGCGCAATACGGAAGCGTTTCGGGGAACAGATTGGGCGCTACTCGCCGCGATCGCGCTTATCTGGGGCGCCTCGTTTCTCTTGATCGAAGTGGCCCTGACCGCCTTCGCTCCTGGGATCATCGTGTGGGGGCGAATCCTGTTCGGCGCGGTGACGCTTGCCTGTGTTCCCCGAGCAAGAAAGACAAAGATCGCTAGCCAAGACTACGGACGAGTCGTGATGCTCGGCCTGGTGTGGATGGCGATCCCGCTGACCCTCTTTCCCATCGCGCAACAATGGGTCGACTCTTCGGTGCCAGGGATGATCAACGGCGGGATGCCGTTGATGACAGCGCTGTGGGCGGGCATGCTGACTTCTCGCCTCCCGGGCCGCATCCAGATGGTTGGTCTGATCGTCGGCTTCGTCGGGATCCTGGCGATTTTCCTTCCCGAGATTCCTGCTGGAGTCGGCCACGGCACCCCCTACCGGGCAGTCGGCGTTGGCCTGAGCATCGGTGCCATCTTCTGCTATGGACTTGCCGCAAACCTCGCCGTACCACTCCAACAGCGCTACGGATCTCCAGCCGTGCTCCTCCGCGCTCAAGGTGTGGCCCTTGTCGCAGTCACTCCATACGGGGTGTGGTCGCTCCACAGTTCCACCTTCGCATGGCCCGCAATGTCGGCAGTCGCGATCCTCGGTGTGCTTGGCACGGGTCTTGCGTTTGTGATGATGGCCAATCTGGTGGGCAGTGTCGGTGGACCCCGGGGGTCAACAGCGATCTACTTCGTACCGGTGGTGGCGATCACGCTCGGAGTGGTGATTCTCGGCGAGACGGTGCATCCGCTGGCGATGTTCGGGACCCTTCTTACGCTCGTCGGAGCGTGGCTTACCTCCCGACGAGAACGCTTCGCCAGCCCCGCTACGCTCACATTGAGCGATCCTTGACCCGGCGTGTTGCCGACTCTTGCGCTATCGCCAAGATTTCCATCCACGTCTCACGTCACAGCGGTCCCTGATCGCGCCATGTGCTCACGATCTCGTAGTTGCCGATGACGCCGAATGGCTGCCGGGGAGCGGATTCATGACGGTTGTCCATCGCTGGCTCGGACTGCTGGTGTTCGCGCTGCTGACGGTCATCATGATCGCCGGATTGGTGCTCCGACTCCTGCGCAAGAACGAGACACCAACCGCCGTCTGGGCCATCCAGCACTGGACCGAGAACATCCTGGCTGTCCAGGTCGTGCTCGGTGTCATCATGCTCGTCATGGGCCTGCGTGTCATTGGTGGACCACTGGTCTGGTTCCACTACCTGTACGGGTCACTGTTCCCACTGATCGCAATCGTGGCGGGCAGGATTGGTGCGCTGCGACGCGAGCAACGCGAATACATCTCTCTCGCGTGGGGTGCCTTCTTCTCGATTGCCTTGCTCATGCGAGCCATTCAAACCGCTTGTGGCAACGATTGGGCCGCCATCTCCCACTGCTTCACTCGATAGCGCCCTCGCGACAGAGGGACGACGAGACGCTCGCCGGCAGCGATAACCCACAATCCTGAAGTCCAGCTGCTCGCAGCGCGTGACCACGCGGTTGGCTGCGATGTCATCGCCAGCGATCGGAATACCCGGCCGGCATAGGACGTTGGGATCATCAGACCTGGAGAAGAAGATGACAAATCCGTCCACCACGCCCGACAATCCCACAACCAGCCAGTTCGATCTGAGTTTTGGTGTCACGTTTGACTACCTGTGCCCGTGGGCACGCAATCTCAACGAACACGTGCTGACTGGCATGCGTTCCGGCGCGAACTGGAACGTCCGCTTCGTCCCTTACAGCCTGTCGCAGGGCCACGTGGACGAGGGCGACGTCGACATCTGGGAACGCGACAATCCAGATCATGAATCGGGCATTCTGGCGCTCAAAGTCGGACTCGTCGTTCGTGATCACCATCCAGAAGCCTTCCTCGACGCCCACGAATCGCTGTTCGCGGCCCGGCATGACCAAGGTGACGACATCAAGAGCCCGGCCGTGCTAGCGGCGGCCCTTGACCACGCCGGACTCGATGGCCAACCGATTGTCTCCGCCGCCCAGCACGACTCGATGACGCAGCAGTTGGCGAACGAACACCGCGCCGCAGTCGAAGATCACGATGTGTGGGGTGTGCCCACAGTGATTGGCGAGCACAGGTCGGTCTTCCTGAGGGTGCTCGACCGGCCGGATGGCGATGCTGACGTGGCACGCCAGCGTGTCAGGTTTGTCGTGTCAATGGTGAACGACGAGCCCATGATCCACGAGTTCAAACAGACTGAACTGACACGGTAGACCTGCAACGTCCTCCACGGTCGCATGGCACGGTCGCCATCCAGTCATGGCTCGCTTGGTGGTTGCGACCTCCCCCAAGTACGCTCCCTGCCGCACGACGGCCGTACGTTGAGGATGTCGTTCTTTCCGAGGCGAGGCCGACGTAGTTCCAACCTTCCGGGGTAGCTCAGTTTGGCAGAGCGCTCGACTGTTAATCGAGATGTCGCCGGTTCGAGCCCGGCCCCCG
>JBBDSU010000029.1:0-8547 GCA_040904825.1 Nitriliruptoraceae bacterium
AACCGCCGTTACCGCCTTGAGAGGGCGGCGTCCTGGGCCGCTAGACGACGGGGGCTTGGGATGCTGCTGCGTATTGAACACCGGCAAGCGGCGCGCGGAGCGTAGCCATGGGCTGCTCCTTGGTCGAACCGTGCCCTTGCGGCCACGTGTCAACCGGCTCGGGGGGAAGGACTTGAACCCTCAATAACTGGACCAGAACCAGTCGTGTTACCGATTACACCACCCCCGAAAGGGAAGCGGACCGGTGATCCGTCGGCGCTGCGGACGCGTTCGTCCGCAGCCAGCGGGCCGGCTCGCAAGGGCCAAGGGTACGTGTCGCTGTCCGACCGCGCAAAAGGCCGCGCTGCAACCTCGGGCTGGCTATCCAGGCGTCAACGTCGCCAATGCTGCGTCGATGCGCGCCAGGCTTCGTCGTTGCCCGAGCAATTCGAGAGTCTCGAACAGCGGCGGGCTCACAGTGGAGCCGGTCACCGCAACTCGGACAGGCTGCGCAAGCTTTCCGAAGCCGATCTCAAGGTTCGCAGCGCAGTCACGCAGTGCGGTTTCGATCGACGCGAGATCCCAGTCTGCCCCGTCGAGCGCGGCCCGGGCGGTGGCCAGTGCCTCGGCTGCGCCGGCTTTGGCGAGCACTTTGGCGCGTGCGTCGTCATCGATCTCCACATCGTCAGCGAAGAACGCTGCGGCATAGTGCTCAATCTCGTCGAGCCGCTGCATGCGTTCCTGCACCAACGGCACGAGTCCCGCGAGCATCACGAGCTCATCGGCGGTGGGCGGAAGAGCGATCAGGCTCACGTCACCGTCCGTGCCATCGAGATGAGGAATGAGCCGGGCAGCAAGATCGGCCTGATCGAGGTCACGGATGCGTTCACCGTTAAAGGCGGCAAGCTTGTCGATATCGAAGGCCGCGGCCGATCTGCCGACGTGCGAGAGGTCGAACGCGGCAATCATGTCGTCGTCATCGAGCCGCTCACGCCCATCACGAGGCGACCAGCCGAGCAGTGCCAGATAGTTCCGAAGTGTCTCGGGAAGAAATCCCTGCCGGCGAAACTCCTGGATCGCGACCGAGCCATGCCGCTTCGACAGCTTCTTGCGGTCCATGCCCACCACCATCGGCAGGTGAGCGAACGAGGCCGGAGGCTCCCAGTCTTCGGCGCGAGCAGGAAATCCGACTTCGGCGAGGGCATCGTCGATGAGTCCGCCCTCGTGCAGTGCTTTGTGGACGAGCAGCTGCCGGGGGGTGACGCTCAGCAGGTCCTCGCCGCGGCATACCAACGAGATGCCCTGGGCGACGTCATCGATCGAGTTCGCCAGCGGATAGGTGGCACTGCCGTCTGACCGCACAATCACTGGGTCGGAGATGGTCGACCACTCCCATGACACCTCACCGCGCACCAGATCGTCGACCACGACCGTGCCGTCGGCCGGTGTGCGCAAACGCAGGCTGTAGGTGCGTCCCTCGTCCTCGAAACGTGCGATGTCATCATCGCTGTGCTCGAACTCGTCAGACTTGACCACCGGCGGTCCCCCGCCTTCACCTGCACGGTGGGCCTCACGCCACGCTTCAAGCTCCTCGGCAGTGCGATAGTCACGATAGGTCGCACCGGACTCTTCCAGCCGCTGGGCAACCGCTGTGTACAGCGCTGCCCGTTCGGATTGCCGATACGGACCGTAGGCACCGAGCGAACTGCCGTCGTCGGTCGGCCCTTCGTCCCAGTCGAGGCCGATCCAACGCATCGCCTCCATCATGGAGCGCATGGACTCGTCGGTGGCCCGTGATGCGTCGGTGTCTTCGATGCGGAACACAAACGTTCCACCGTGCCGCCGCGCGTGCAGCCAGTTGTAGAGCGCCGCGCGGGCGCTGCCCACGTGCAGCCAGCCTGACGGTGCCGGGCAGAAACGCAGTCGCGGCAGTGCGCCGGTCGAAGCGTCATGGGTCGATTGCGTCACGTCGTCAACCTTCAGAAATTCATCGGAGGCGTGGATCATCGGGGGTCGTCAGAGGATCGACGAAGGCCGGTATGCGGCTGCGTCAGGGTCAGCGTCAACGAGCAAGCTCACGCGCTGCGTGAATGCTGCGACCTGACCTGCTGCACGACCGGCAAACAAACTGGGATCGGCGAGCAAGCTTGCCAGCGCTGCTTCGTCGAGTGCGAAGTCGGCGTCGGAAGCCAATCGGGCCAGCAAGTCATTGTCATCATGGCCAGCTTCACGCATGTCACGCGCGACGGCCACCGCGTGCTTCTTGATGACTTCGTGGGCTTGTTCACGACCCATGCCGGCCGCAACTGCTGCAGTCAGCATGCGGGTCGTCGCCAGGAACGGCAGGTAGCGGCGCAGTTCACGGTCGATCACTGCTGGGTAGGCACCGAACTCGTCGAGCACCACCAGCAATGTCTCGAACAACCCGTCGATGGCGTAGAACGCATCTGGAAGTGCCACGCGACGCACGACCGAACATGCCACGTCGCCTTCGTTCCACTGATCCCCCGCAACCGCTTCAACCATGGCGAGGTGACCGCCGAGAATGCGCTTAAACCCGACGATCCGTTCACACGAGCGCATGTTCATCTTGTGCGGCATTGCCGACGAACCGACCTGGCCTTCCTTGAATCCTTCAGTGACCAGATCGTGGCCTGCCATCAGGCGCAACGTCGTTGCCAACGACGACGGACCGGCTGACACCTGCACGAGCGTGGCCACCACATCGAAATCGAGCGAACGCGGATAGATCTGACCGACGCTGCCGAGTTGAGCCGAAAAGCCAAGGTGGTCGGCGATCCTGCGTTCCAGGTTGTCAACTGCGGCCTCGTCTCCAAGCAGATCCAGTTGATCCAACTGGGTGCCGACTGGACCCTTGATGCCGCGCAGCGGATAGCGGGCAATGAGATCGTCCAGGCGACCGAGCGCGACCAACAGTTCTTCACCAGCGTTGGCGAACCGCTTCCCCAGAGTGGTCGCTTGCGCAGGTGTGTTGTGGCTCCGGCCCGCAACGACCGTGTCGGTGTATTCGGCGGCGCGTTCGGCAATCAATGCCAGCGCCGCAATCACTCGCGCCCTGACAAGTCGCAGCGCCTGCATGATCTGCAACTGCTCGACGTTTTCGGTCAGGTCGCGCGAAGTCATGGCCCGGTGAATGTGTTCGTGGCCTGCCAGGGCGCAGAACTCGTCGATCCGCGCCTTGACATCGTGACGACTGTCTCGCTCCCGAGCAGCAATCGAGGCGAGGTCGACCTGGTCGACGACGGCCTCGTAGGCGCCGACGACCCCGTCGGGCACCTCGACACCCAGATCACGCTGGGCCTCAAGCACCGCGAGCCACAAGCGGCGCTCCATGATGATCTTCGCGGTCGGCGACCACACGTCCACCATTGCGTCGCTCGCGTAGCGCGCCGCGAGCACATTGGGCACCTCGACAGGCTCGCTCATGGTCGCGCGTTGCGGTCGACGACCGGGTTGGTCAGCGCGCCCACACCCTCGATCTCCACCTTGACTGTCTGACCCGGCTCGAGCGTGCCAACACCTGCGGGCGTGCCCGTCAGGATCACGTCGCTAGGCAGCAGGGTCGTTACCTGGGATACCTCGGCGACGATGTCGGCGACCTTGTGGATCATGTCAGCGGTCGTCCCGTCCTGTCGCAGCTGGCCATCGACCCAGCTTCGGATGCGCAGATTTGCGGGGTCGAGGCCGGTCGCGATCGCGGGACCCAGCGGGCAGAACGAGTCGAACGACTTTCCACGAAACCATTGCTTCTCGGCAGCTTGGAGGTCTCGGGCAGTGACGTCATTGGCCGCGGTGAATCCGAACACTCCGGCCATCGCCTGCTCTGGGGTGACCCGCTGCAGCAGTGCACCGATCACCACCGCCAGCTCACCTTCATAGCTGAAGTTGGACGCCATGTCGGTCGGCAAGCGAATCGGTTCACCGGGCCCGATGACGCTCGACGAGGGTTTAAGGAAGTACAGCGCCTGATCCGGCACCTCGTTGCCGAGCTCGGCAGCGTGGTCAGCGAAGTTCCGTCCGACGCACACAATCTTTGAGGGAATGACCGGTGCCAGCAGCGTCAATCCTTCAATGGCCACCCGCTCGCCGGTCGGACGGTAGGTCCCGAACGGGTGCGGGTCGATGACCATGACCTCGTCACCTTCGACGATGCCATAGCGGGGACCTTGACTGTGAACGAACCGGACGATCTGCACAGGCCATGTCCTCCGCGTGGCAAGCGATCAGGCGGCGTCGGACCAGTTGACCCGCAAGATCGCGTGGGTATAGGCATCCGACAGCGCCATCCACGATGCCTCAACGATGTTCTGATGGACACCAACCGTATCCCAGACATCCTTGCCATCCGTCGAACTCACCAGCACCCGCGTGGTCGCTTCGGTTCCTGCGGTGGCTTCCAGGATCCTGACCTTGAAGTCCGACAGGTGGATCGTGTCAAGCTGCGGCCAGGTGCCATTGACGGCATTGCGGAACGCATGGTCGAGTGCGTCGACGGGGCCGTTGCCTTCACCAGCGCCGAGGCGACGTTGACCGGCGACCTCGACTGCGAGCATTGCCTCTGCGGGACCTTCGGCATCCACGGTCTTTTCGCGTCCACCGCCTACGTTCACGCGGTAATACAGCGAATGGAATGGCTCGTCGGCGACAAGCATCATCCCTGAGAAGCGTCGCAACAGTAGTTCGAAGGATGCATCGGCCGCTTCGTATGTCCACCCTTGGGACTCGCGTCGCTTGACTTCCGCCAGCACTTCACGAGCCTGGGTATCGGTGATCTCAAGACCGAACTCTCGGGCTTTGAGCAGGATGTTTGAGCGTCCTGCGAGTTCGCTGACCACCAAACGCTGATGGTTGCCCACCAATGCCGGTGGGATGTGCTCATACATGTCAGGCGCTTTGGCCAGCGCAGAGGCGTGCAGACCGGCCTTGTGGCTAAAGGCGGTGTGGCCAACGTAAGGAGTCATCGACGGCGTCGTCTGATTGCACAGCTCGGCGATGGTGTGGGAGATCTCGGTGAGCCGTTCGAGGCGATCACCAGGGACAAGCTCAAGACCACGCTTGAGTTGCAGATCGCCAAGGATGGTGAACAGGTTGGCATTGCCACACCGCTCCCCAAGGCCGTTGGCGGTCCCCTGCACGTGCGTCGCCCCCACTTCGATGCCCAGCAGCGAGTTGGCGACAGCGCATCCTCCGTCGTCGTGGAAATGCAGTCCTACCTGGCAGGGCAGCTCGTCGACCAGCGACTTGACGATGTCGGCGACATCCCACGGCATCATCCCGCCATTGGTGTCACACAGCACGACACATTCGGCACCGGCTTCGGCCGCAACTCGCACGACGTCCAAGGCATAGTCATGATCACGTGCGTGACCGTCGAAGAAGTGCTCAGCATCAAAGAAGACCCGCTTTCCGAGCGACGTCAGGTATGAGATCGAGTCGGCGACCATGTCGAGGTTTTCAGCACGCGGCACACCCAGCGCTTCATCAACGTGATAGCCCCACGACTTTCCGACAAGACAGATGACGTCGGTGCGGGCATCGACCAACCCTTGGATGAGCGGATCGTCGCCCGCTTTGCGACCCGGCCCCCGCGTCATTCCGAACGCCACCAGCGTTGCATGTTCGAGGCCAAGCTCACCATCAGCCGCACGAGCAAAGAACTCGGTGTCTTTCGGGTTGGCGCCGGGCCAGCCCCCTTCGATGTAGGCGACACCGAGTTCATCCATGTGGCGCGCGACACGAAGCTTGTCGGCTACCGACAGTGTCACCCCTTCGCGCTGGGTGCCATCGCGAAGTGTCGTGTCATACAGGTCAAGCCCTGCTCGCGGAGCAGGAAGCGGCGCATCACCGCCAGATGTCGAAGTCACCTTGGTCCCTCATTGTCGGCAGCATCAGTTCAAGCGGGTGCCGAGCGGGACGGAAACGAAACCGACGGTTGTCGCCGGGCCGCTTCCGCAGCCCGGCACACGCCGGCTACGGAAGCAGCGGAATAATGATGATGGCGCGCGCAAGACCCCCGGACGTGGTCCGGTTGATGGTCGTGCAGGCGGTCATCATGTCGCGACGCTCCGTGGTCGTGGATCCAACGGTACCCCCGATGTCGGCACCGTGTCGAACAACAGGCCTCACTCGTCAGCGTTGCCGTCTTCCAATCTGAAGCCAACCTGCAACGTCACCTGTGTGTGCTGAACCTCGCCCTGGTCGATCCAACCCCGGATTTCAGTGACTTCGAACCAGTCGAGGTTGCGCACTGACTCGCTGGCCTTGGCCACGGCACGCTGGATGGCATCGTCGACGCCATCTCGGCTCGAACCCACCAGTTCGATCTTCTTGTACACGCTGGACATGGGGCTGCCTCTTCTCGGAATCATCAGCTACCTCGCGATCACTAGCCGCGACCAGGCCAACGTACGGGTTCGCGGCGGTCACATCTTCGCACCATCCAGACCCACCACCGATCAACGGCCACAACAGCAATGCGG
Source organism: Nitriliruptoraceae bacterium (assembly GCA_040904825.1). Lineage (GTDB taxonomy): Bacteria > Actinomycetota > Nitriliruptoria > Nitriliruptorales > Nitriliruptoraceae > JBBDSU01. The sequence goes on from JBBDSU010000029.1 coordinate 6,480, forward strand.
GCGCATGGAACGTCAGGCGGAGAGTTCATCACATCTCGATGACATGCAGCCAGTCACGATAACGATCATCTCGGCCACGCACGACGTCCATGAACGCCGCCTGGACCTGTTCGGTCACCGGGCCACGCTTGCCGATCGTGCGACCATCCACCTCGCTGATCGGGGTCAGTTCCGCTGCCGTGCCGGTCAGGAACGCCTCATCCGCCAAGTACAGGTCGGTGCGCTGGACATGCTGCTCAACGACCTCGTAGCCGAGATCCCGAGCCAGGGTCATCACACTCGATCGGGTGATGCCGCCGAGCGGACCGTCAGACAGGGGCGGGGTGATGATCGTGCCGTCGACGACGATGAAAAGATTCTCGCCGGACCCTTCGGCGACGTAGCCCTCTTCTGACAGCATGATCGCTTCGTCGTAACCAGCCCGCAAAGCGTCAACCTTCGCCAACGACGAATTCAAGTATTGACCGTTGGCCTTGCCCGCTGGCGGAATCGTGTTCTTGCCGATCCGCCGGTAGGAGCTGATCATGACCCGTACACCGTTGATGAGCGCGTCTTCCCCGAGATACGCACCCCACTGCCAGGTCGCGATGATCGTCTGCGGTTTCGAGGGCAACGGGTTGAGGCCAATCTCGCCGTAGCCAAGAATTATCGTTGGCCGGACATAGCAGCCTTCCCTGTGATCGTTGACCCGGATCAGTTCCTCAACCGCTGACGTGAGGTCATCAACGCTCCAGGTCACCGTGTCGAGCGGCGGATACAGCCGTGCCGAACGGTGCAGTCGCTCCAGGTGTGGTCGCAGTTGGAAGACCGCCGGGCCGTCGTCGGTCGGATACGCCCGAATACCTTCGAACACCCCATAGCCGTAGTGCAACGTCGGGGTGAGCACATGGACGGTGGCCTGGTCCCAGTCGACCAGCTCCCCATCCATCCAAATCTTCTCTGCCTTCGGGAACGGCATCGTCGTCCTTCTTAGGATCGTGGTCGGCCAGTTCAGGCTTGTGCGACCAATTCGACCAGCTCGTCGCCCACATCGGACGTGGAGTATTCCACGCCGTCGGGCTGACGACCATCGCGTCGACCGAGCATCGTCGCCACCGCGCGGTCGACACGCTCAGCTGCAGATTGCTCGCCGAGGAATGAAAGCATCTGACCAAGGCTCATAATCGCAGCAACCGGATCTGCCTTGCCCGTGCCAGCGATGTCAGGCGCCGATCCGTGCACCGGCTCGAACATCGATGGCGCCCGCCGCGTCGGGTCCAAGTTGCCCGAAGCGGCCAATCCAAGCCCTCCTTGGATCGCTGCGCCGAGATCGGTGATGATGTCGCCGAACAGATTCTCGGTGACTACGACATCGAAACGCTCGGGTGAGTTCACGAAATAAAGGCAGGCAGCATCAACGTGGACATATTCCCGTTCAACCTCCGGATAATCCGCGTCACCAACCTCCTCGAAGGTGCGCATCCACAGGGGCCCTGCCCAATTCAACACATTCGTCTTGTGCGCCAACGTGAGCTTGCCGCGCCGCGAGGCCGCCAATTCGAACGCGTACCGCAACACCCGTTCGACCCCATGTCGCGTGTTGATCGATTCCTGGGTGGCAACTTCCGCCGCAGTTCCGGGATAGAGCGCCCCTCCAGCGCCGGTATACGGTCCTTCGGTGTTTTCGCGAACCACGACGAAATCGCACCGCTCGGGCGTCAATCCGGCGATGGGACTGACCACGCCCGGGTAGAGCTTGACCGGACGCAGGTTCACATACTGGTCGAAGGTGAATCTCAGCTTGAGCAGCAAACCCCGCTCGAGCACACCAGGAGGAACTTCGGGCGTTCCAACCGCGCCGAGGTAGATCGCGTCATGGCCACGCAACTCTTCGAGCACCTCGTCCGACAACACCTCGCCCGTCGCGAGGTAACGACGACCGCCGAGGTCATAGTCGGTGCGTTCAGTACGGAACCCCTCAAGTTCCTCCAGCCGATCGAGGACCTTGCAGCCTTCGCCAATAACTTCTGGACCGATGCCATCTCCAGGCAGCAGGGCAATACGGTAGGTGTTGGTCACAGGTCACTCC
>JBBDSU010000030.1:0-34162 GCA_040904825.1 Nitriliruptoraceae bacterium
CTCGGCGTTGCTGTGGACGGTGGCAACATCATCACGGATCGCTGAGATTTCGTCCTTCTGCCGTGACAATTCTTCCACCGCGTCGGTCGGCCCGTCGGGGAAGGCGACCAGCAACTGGCGACGGAGAGCCCCGATGCGTAGCACCAGCACGACACACACGATGGCCAGCACCGCGCTGGCCGCCAAGGCAATGATCACCAGCACACTGAGCATCTGTGTGTCGAGCGCACGCATCGCTAATCATCTTTCGTCGGTCGGGTGAGGGCACACGGCCAAAGTCTTCATGCTCGGCACCATGTCAGCAACCACACCGTGCGCTGCGACGATACCGCCCGTCAGCACCTGTGACCGTGATAGCCGCGGCCGCTGGGCTACCGGCTGACAGCATCAGTCTCATTCAGCGTCCTGGTCGCCCACGTGTTGGCCCGGTCAGATGAGCTTGAGGCAGGCCGTTGTCAGTGCGATTGGCACCGGACAACGCCGCGCTCAAGGCCTAGACTCCGCGCGATCGTCGACGGACCGGCGCCGACGAGCCTGCTGGCACAGGGAGGGGGCTTCGTGTCGCGACGACTCGCAGTGGCCCTGATGGCCGTGTTGTTCACCACGCTACTCGCGCCAGCTGCGTTCGCCGCAACCTCGACAACCAACTCTGAGACGTCCGAAAACGCTCAAGTCCTCGCGCAAGCGGCCGAAGAAGCGGTCACCGGAGTCGTCACTGGCGACAGCGGCCCGATCGCCGGCATTGCAATTGTCGTCGCCGACCTCGACGACACCATCATCGGCAACACCGTCACTGACGACGAAGGCCGGTGGCTGGTGGAGCTTCCAGCCTCTGGCCAGTACCAGGTCACGATTGACGCCGACACGCTTCCCGAAGGTGTCGCGCTACGTGATCCCGACCGAACCACTTTGACCGTTAATGTCGGCAGCAGCCGCACCCAGACTGTTCAGTTCCAGATCGGAGAGGAAGCCGTAGGCCGCTCGTTCGGGCAACGCCTCGCCAGCCAAATCGTGTCAGGCATTCGATTCGGCATGATCATCGCGATCACCGCCATAGGACTATCCCTGATCTACGGCACCACCGGACTCGTCAATTTCGCGCACGGCGAACTTGTGACGCTCGGCGCAGTTATCGCCTGGTTCCTCAACGCACCGACCGGCACGGGCGTCGGTCTGCCGTTGATTGCCGCAGGCATCATCGCAGCAGTCGCAACGGCGGGCGCCGGCGGGGCCATCGAACTCGGCCTGTGGCGTCCATTGCGGCGACGACGCGCCGGGTTGATCCAGATGCTGGTCATCTCGATCGGCCTGATGCTGACAATCCGCCATCTGGTGCGGATCTGGTTCGGCGGCGGCAGCCGGACTTACTACGACTACGCGATCCAGCAGGCGATCGCGATCGGCCCGATCCGGATCACACCACGCGACCTAGTCGTCATGACACTGGCGTTGATCGTGCTCGTCGGCATCGCCACGATGCTCACCACCACACGGATCGGCAAGGCCATGCGAGCCGTGTCGGACAACCGAGACCTGGCGGAGTCCTCCGGAATCGACGTCCAGCGCGTCATCCTCATCATCTGGATCCTCGGTGGTGGCCTCGCAGGATTCGGCGGCGTGCTCGCCGCCACCGTCGAAAATGTCAGCCACCTGCTCGGATTCAGGCTGCTCTTGGTCATGTTCGCCGGTGTCATCCTCGGCGGCATCGGCACTGCCTACGGCGCGTTACTCGGGTCGCTGGTGGTCGGACTCGTCACCGAAGTTTCCACCCTGTGGCTGCCGACCGAACTCAAGCTCGTATGGTCGCTCATCGCACTCATCGTCATCCTGCTGGTCCGGCCGCAGGGTCTGCTCGGACGTCGCGAGAGGGTCGGATAGATGGGTCTCGACATCGTTCGCGCCATCAGTGACGGTCTCAACGCCGCACTAGGACCGACCGCGGCGTTCTACGCGCTTGCCGCTATCGGACTCAACGTCCATTACGGCTACACGGGGCTGCTCAACTTCGGGCAGGTCGGGTTCATGCTGGTCGGTGGCTACGGCTTCGCGATCAGCGTGTCGGTTTTCGGGCTCCCGTTCATCGTCGGGCTCATTGTCGGACTGCTCATGGCAGTGCTGCTCGCCTTGCTCCTCGGCATACCCACCCTTCGGCTTCGCGCCGACTATCTGGCAATCGCCACGATTGCCGCGGCCGAGATCTTGCGATTCGTCGTCCGCTCGCAGCCGTTGACCCCACTGACCGGTGGACCGTTCGACCTTCCGGGCGGTCGGTCCGGCTGGATGTCGACGTTCAACACATTCAACCCATTCCCTCCCGGTCTGCATCGGTTCGGCCCGCTGAGCTTCACCGGCCAACGACTGTGGCAGATGATCATCGGCTGGATGCTCGTCGCGCTATGCGTATGGCTCGTGTGGGCCCTGATGCGAAGCCCGTGGGGCAGGGTCATCAAGTCAACCCGCGAAGACGAGGACGCGGTCCGGGCATTGGGCAAGAATGTGTTCGGCTACAAGATGCAGTCCCTCATCCTCGGCGGCGTTATCGGCGGGATCGCCGGCATCATGATGGCGTTGACCTTCGGGTCGGTGTCGACCGACGCGTTCCAGCCCCAGGTGACGTTCTTCGCGTACACGATCCTTCTTCTCGGTGGGGCAGCGACCGTGTTCGGTCCGGTCGTCGGGTCGCTGATCTTTTGGTTCGTCCTCCAGTCGATCGAGAGCGTGCTGCGCCAAACCCAACTCGTCGAAGCGGTCAACATCGGTGCACTCAGGATCACCCTGGTCGGTGTGACCCTGATGGCGCTGATGATCTACCGCCCTCAGGGGTTGCTCGGCAATCGGCGGGAGATGATGCTTAATGCCTGAGCTGGCCCGCCATGCCCTGGCAGACGTCCCGCCGGAAGCTGGGATCAGCAAGCCCGACCCGATCCTCGTGGTCGAAGGCGCCCGGCGCAGCTTTGGCGGCCTCAAGGCCGTCGATGTCGACCACCTTGAGGTCCAGCGCGGATTGATCACCGCGCTGATCGGACCAAACGGCGCGGGCAAGACCACCTTCTTCAACCTGCTCACCGGCTTCGACCGGCCCGACACCGGGACCTGGACCTTCGACGGCAGACGTGTCTCTGGCTGGGCTTCCCATCGCGTCGCCCGCGCAGGGATGGTGCGCACGTTCCAGCTCACCAAGGCCCTGACCCGACTGACATGCATCGAAAACATGAAGCTCGGCGCGACCGAACAACGTGGTGAACGCCTTAGCGCCGCCGTCTGGCACCGACTCTGGCGCGAGCAGGAAGCGGCCATCGAAGCACGCGCCGAGACGCTGCTGGAGCGCTTCCGCATGGACCACATGCGCGACGAGCTCGCGGGCACGCTGTCGGGCGGCCAGCGCAAGTTGTTGGAGATGGCCCGGGCGCTGATGACCGAACCGACGATGGTGATGCTCGACGAGCCGATGGCTGGCGTCAACCCTGCACTCACCCAGTCGTTGCTTGAGCACATCCGGGACCTGCCGAAGCAAGGCATGACCGTCCTGTTTGTCGAACATGACATGGACGTGGTGATGGACATCAGTGACTGGGTGGTCGTTATGGCCCAGGGACGCATCATCGCCGAAGGCCCGCCACATCAGGTAGCACGCAATCCCGAGGTCATCGACGCCTACCTCGGCAAGGACCACGGTGACGAAAGCCGCTTCACTCCCGTGCCGAGAGTCGGCGACACCACGCGCATCCCGGATGCCGCCGTCGCCCTCGATCCCCCGTCGGACGACGAGGATTCCCGCTGATGGCCCAGCCGCTGCTTGTTGCCGAAGATGTCACCGCCGGCTACCTGCCAGGTATTGACATCCTCACCGGTTGCGACCTCACGCTCGAACAGGGCGAGCTCGTCGGCATCATCGGTCCGAACGGGGCCGGCAAGTCAACCCTGGTCAAGGCGCTGTTCGGCCTCGTCGAGGTCCGGTCGGGCAAAGTCATGCTGCGCGGCGAGGACATCAGCAACTTGCCCGCCCACGAACTGGTCGCACGGGGAGTGGGATACGTCCCCCAGACCAACAATGTGTTCCCCAGTCTGACCATCGAGGAAAACCTGCAGATGGGGACCTTCATCGAGCCCAAGCGCTTCGCGGAGCGCTTCGAGCGGGTCGCGGCTCTGTTCCCGATTCTGGGTGAGCGCCGCACCCAACGTGCTGGCGGGCTGTCCGGCGGAGAACGGCAGATGGTCGCGATGGGCCGGGCGTTGATGATGGATCCGTCAGTGCTGCTGCTCGACGAGCCTTCTGCCGGGTTATCTCCGGTCTTGCAGGACGAAACGTTCCTTCGGGCCCGGGAGATCAACGCAACCGGAGTGTCGATCATCATGGTCGAGCAGAATGCCCGACGCTGCCTGCAAATCTGCCATCGCGCCTACGTCCTCGACCAGGGACGCAACGCCTACACGGGCACCGGCCAGCAGTTGCTCTCCGACCCCAAGGTCGTCGAGTTGTACTTGGGAACCTTGGCGCGACAGGCATAGCGCGCCGGCTCGACGGCCCGATTGCTCCGTTCCACGCAGCCGTTGCCCGTCAGCCGAGCGTGAGCGCCTTGCCTTCGGCCAGCGCCTCGACGATCGTCGCCGCACCAACGATCGTGCAGCCTTCAACAAGTCCGTCGCCCGTGATCCCGCGCTTGGTTGTGCAGGCACTGCACAGCCACACCTCGCCGCCGGATTCCACCAGTCGCCGCAGCAAGTCCGCAAGTGGCGGCAGCCCGTCTGATTCGATCCGTTCGGCTACACCTGGCACCCCAATCCATGCCGCTTCGACCGTGCACACCACAACGGCCCGCTGGCCGCTGACCGCCGCCGTCGACGCGACGATGAATGGGATGATCGCACGCTCCGGATCGTCCTCGCCATGGCTGCACGGAAATAGCATCAATTCGCTCATCGGGCGCTCCTGTTCAGGGCTTTCATGGTCATTCCGAAGTGTGTACCACGGTTCAGAGGGTGGATTCGGCTCAATCACTCGCTAACAGATTGAGTCGCTGCGCCGCAAGTTCGATAGTGACAAGCGTCCTATGGACCTAGTAGTTTGGCAGTTCTCCGGGCGTACGCGGCCCTCGTTGATCGAGTCGTGCTGATCGAGCAACGTTGCCACCGCCGCACATCGACGACCCGGTCGTAGGGGAGGCAACTTCATGAAGCGACAGAATTGGTTGCGCCGCATCGCGGTGATGGCGGTACTCGCCCTCATCGTCGCTGCCTGCGGCGATTCCGACGACGACCAACAACTGCACCTCGGCTACATCCTGCCGCAGACCGGCGCACTCGCCTTCCTGGCGGATCCGCTGGTTGGCGGGGTTGAGCTGGCGGTACAGGACATCAATGCGGCAGGCGGAGTCCTCGGCAACGAAGTCCTGCTGTCCGAGGGTGACGAGGCCAACGACGCCGCGATCGCGGCCGAGACCGCCCAGCGGCTGATCAACGACGGTGTGCACGCCATCGTGGGCGCCGCCGCTACCCCAATGACCAACGCCATCATCGACGCGGTGACCGGCGCCGGAATCCTGCAGTGTTCGGGCTCGAACACCGGACCGGCTTTCCGCACGGTCGAAGCCAATGGCCTCTACATGCGGACCGCTCCGAGCGACTCTCTGCAGAGTGCGTTCGCCGCGGACGTGATGATGGAAGACGGCCACTCCGATATCGCGATCGTTGCCCAGGCGACGGGATACGGAACTGGGCTCGGCGACGCCTTGGAAGAGGTGTGGGGTGAGCTCGGCGGCAACGTCTCGGCGTACATCGTCTATGACCCTGAAGCCGCAAACTTCAACTCCGAGGTCGCCCAGATCATCGATTCGGGCGCAACGGCTGCCTACCTCATCGGCTACGACGAGACCGCTCAGATTCTCTCCGGGCTCATCGAAGCCGGCTACGGCCCTGGGGAATTCGCGATCTATGGCGCCGACGGCCTCCGCGGACGGGACCTGGCACTCGCGATCGACCCGAACAACCCGGGCATCCTCGAGGGCATGATGGGCACCGCCGCCACAGCCGACCCTGACGCCGACACCGGCTTCATCGACCGCTTCCTTCAGGAGCGCGGTGACGTCGAAACGATCTACGCAGCCGAGAAGTACGACTGCGCGATCATCATGGCGCTGGCGGCGGAGCTGGCAGGCAGCGTGAGCGGTGCCGACATGGCCGCGGTCGTGTTCGAGGTCACCTCAAACGGTACGCCGTGCGACACCTTCGCCGAATGCAAGGATCTGATCGCTAACGGCGATGATTTCGCCTACCAGACAGCGTCAGGCATTGTGCTGGCCGAAACACCTACGGGCAACCACGAGCCTGACAGCGCCTTCTTCGAGAAGTGGCGCTTCACTGCGGACGGCGAGATCGAGCAACTGTTCACCGCGCCAGGCAGCTTCTGATCGCCTGATCGTGTGAACTGAGATCGCTGCAATAGCGAGGGGCCCTGCCGGATTCGGCAGGGCCCCTCGCTATTGGTGAATGGCGCGCTGGCGGCCAGCCCCAGCCCGGTCGACGGACCAGATTCAGCGGTGGGCAAGCCACCGATCGAACGATGTATCTGTGAGCCGCTCATAGGCTTGGATGTACCGCGCGCGCGTCGCATCGACGACGTTGTCAGGAAGCTCGGGTGCCGGGGGCTGCTTGTCCCAGCCCGTCGATGTCGCGTAATCACGGACAAACTGCTTATCGAAGCTTGGTGGTGACGAACCTGGCTGCCACTGATCGACAGGCCAGTACCGGGACGAGTCGGGTGTCAACACTTCGTCGGCGAGCACAATGCCCCCGATCTCGTCGAGCCCAAACTCGAACTTTGTGTCGGCGAGGATGATGCGTCGTTCAGCCGCATGCGCTGCACCGGCTGCATACACCGCGAGAGCGATCTGTTTGAGGCGATCAGCGAGGAGCGGGCCGAGTTCGGCACGCATCACCTCGAACGTGACGTTGACGTCATGTTCCCCGACCTCTGCCTTGGTCGCGGGCGTGAAGATCGGCTCATCGAGTCGGTCGGCCTCGCGGAGCCCTGAGGGGAGCCTCACCCCGCACACCGCGCCATCACGCTGGTACTCGGTCCACCCTGACCCGGCGAGATATCCCCTCACGACACATTCGAACGGGACGATCTCGACCTTACGGCACAACATGAACCTGCCAGCCAGATGGTCAGCATGACGACGCGCCGCCGACGGAAGGTCAGCGACCCGAGTTGACACGAGATGGTTTGGCACCAGCGATGCCAGCCGTGAGAACCAGAAAGATGACAGCCCGGTGAGCACCCGACCCTTGTCAGGAATAGGTGTCGGATGGACCACGTCGTAGGTCGACACGCGGTCGGACGCGACGAGCAGCAGGTGCTGGTCGTCTACGTCGTACAGGTCGCGCACTTTGCCGCTGCGCAGATGGACAAGCCCGTCGAGCGACACCGCAACCTCACCTGTCGGATGATGTCAGTCTAGAGACCATCCTTCAAGTCATTCATGCGTGCCGCGGGGTCGTCAGCTTGGGCGAATGTCGATGACGGTGCCGGACTCGATCTGGCTGACCCGCGTGACAGCGGCCTCGCCACACAGTCGATCGAGCACCGGAGGGGTCGCAGAAACAAGCGCACGCGCTGCCGAGGAGATTTCACCGAGGCGGGCATAGAGGTCATCGCCCGGACACGCGGTTGAGGCGTAGTCGCGGTGGCCAGCGATGGTGTCGACCGCGACGCCGTAGTGGTCCGCGGCGTAGGCAAACAGACTCGTGACCGAATCCAGCATCGCGTCAGTCGGTACCTGGACGTTGAAGTCTCCTTCACACACAACCAGGAAATGTCCTTCCGGGTCATAGTCGGTGAACGTGTCTCCCGGGATCGACGGATTTCTCAGTTCATACACGTTGCCCGCCAGATCGACCCCGAAGTGGTAGGCGATATCCGGCCATCCTTGGTCCATGTGGAACCGCTGGTGTCCCCTGAGGCGATCCGGCGCTTGGCCGGCCTCATCAAGTCGTACGGCAGTGTGATGCAGCGTCAATGTGCGGATGTCGTGGATACGACTGTCGGGCCGTGCTGCTGCAAGGCCCAGCGCCTCCCTGCAGATGACCAGCACCGTCGGAGCCATTGCTGCCAACGATTCGTCCGACTGCTCGCCGCCATCGCCGGTCTCAGACTCGCGTCCGTCTTCTTCGTGGCCCTGGGCGTCGGCGCCATCGAAAGGACCTTCCTGGTCGCCGTCGCCTGACCCTGGAGCGTCGGTATCGTCATGCGCCTCGTGACGGTCAGCTTCGATGGGGCCAGCGGAATCCCCTTCGTCGGTCGCGTTGCGCAGCCAGCGCGGCAGGAGCCCACCCGCAATTGCAGCGACCCCACCCGCCGCCAGCAAGAGCGCTCGACGGCGGGTCAGCGCCGTTTGGGACCCTGCCGACGGTGCACCTGCCTTCCTCGGATAGTCCATCATGATGAGAAATTTGCATCAGTTCCAGGCTGATCGCCCCGGCAACCTTCACTGGCGGCGATGGGCGCGCGGCTACCAACGCAGCCCAAATCGTCCTGCACATCAACATCAACGGGTCGCCGACCACCGACCTTGACGTCGAGCACCTCGAGATCTTTCAACAGGTGCCTGGCACCTGCATCGCCAGCAACCTCGGCGGCAATCTTTGGCCACGCCGATCGGTGGAAGGCGACGGGATGGCCGACCCCGTCGGTGTAGCTCGCTCGTGCCGCGATTCGGTCAGCGTTGACGGCGGCGGCCACCGTCTGTACGGCGTTGGTGGTCACGTCTGGCTGATCGGCCAGCAAGATGACCGCGACACTGGCGCCGGTGGCCATGGCGGCTTCGAGTCCGGCAACCAGCGAAGTCGCCTGACCCTCGCCGTGGCGAGGATTGTCGACACGATGAACTCTTGACGACTGGGCAGATGGCAGATCTGACCGCAACGTCTCATCGATGCGATCGGCCTCAGCGCCAAGCACCACGACCACATCGTTCACACCAGCGTCGAGGGCCGTGCCGACAACACGCGTGATCATCGGCACACCATCAATTTCGGCCAGTTGCTTGACGGTTCCGAAGCGTCGTGCCGATCCTGCAGCAAGCACCACAACGACGGTCTGCGACCTAGGATCGGCCGAGACGTGGTCGTGCAATGGGCCGGCGCCGACGCCACCGTGCGAGGCGTTTCCCATCACGACACCACCACTCGCCGACGAACTACCAGGACGATCATGTCGCCTCAATCTCATTCCGCAGATGCCACTGACCCAGCGCGGCGCACCGCTGCCGTGGTCACTTCAAGCGATGGAGTGTTCTACGGCCACCGTGCCAACGAGTCCGGTCAGGCTGTCGCAGCCCAACTCGCCGAGCACGGTTTCGAGGTGGTCGAGCACGCGACGGTGCCCGACGAACGTGACCGTATCGCCTCAATGCTCATCGATCTGGCCTCGCGTACCGCAGTTGTGGCCATCACTGGCGGCACAGGATTCGGGCCACGCGATGTCACCCCGGAGGCGACTCGTGACGTCATCGACCGCGAGGCACCTGGCCTGGCGGAGGCGATGCGAGCTGCCGGGCGCGAGGTAACACCAATGGCTGACCTCTCACGGTCTGTGTGCGGGATTCGGGGCGCATCACTCGTCATCAACCTGCCAGGCAGCCCGAAAGGTGCCACCGAAAGCCTCGGAGCGATCATCGGGTTGCTGCCTCACGCCCTTGATCTGCTTGCTGGCGATACGACTCGCCATCCGAAAGCTCCACCCACAGCGCAGGCCTGACCGCCCGCGACAGCTGTCTGGCGTTCCTCGGATCGCGGCCGACCGCAAAATCAGACTCCCAGCGAGCGAAGCGCAGATCGTCAGTAGGCAGAGCGTGCCTTCCTCGCGCGAAGGCCCAGCCACAACAGCAGCCCAGCATTCGCTACCGCGCCGACACCGAACGCGAACTGGGCGCCGATGAGGTCGATCAGCCCTCCGCCAATCGCGCCGCCAATCGGCTTGCTACCGACGAACGCCATGCTGAACAGCGCCATGACCCGACCCATCATCTCATCGGCTGACACCATTTGCAGTTGCGTCTGCACCGCTGTGATCACCGCTGTGCCTCCCGCACCGAGCAAGACCATCGCCGTCATCGCAGCCGCAACCTCCGGGATGGCCGCGGCGATGAGCAGCGCAATGGTGGTCGCGAGCAGCGCGAGGTGGGTTTGTCGGGCCCCATGGACAGCTGCACGGGACATCGCCACTGCACCGATAAACGAACCCAGGCCCGCAGCCGACAGCAACAGCCCGTAGAGCGATGCGTCGCCGCCGAGCGTGATGCTGGCGTAGGCCGGAGCGATGACGACATAGTTCCAGGCAAAGACGCCGACCACGAACGAGATGACCAGCGGCGCCAGGATGCGCGGCTCCTTGCCGGCATAGGCGAATCCGGCCCTGATCTGGCCTGGCCCCTTGCTCGCCACGACCGGGGGACGCAGCTTTGAGCGGTCAATCATCAAGAGCGCGACGAGCACGAACGCGAAGCTGAGCGTGTTGACCACAAAGCACCACAGCACACCGAACGCCGCCGTGATGGCGCCGGCTATCGCCGGGCCGACCGCCCGAGAGATCGTGCCACCGGCAGACTCGAGCGCCACCGCGTTGGGCAGTTCCTCGTCGGTGGCAAGGTCTCGCAAGAAACGACGTCGCAGCGGATTGTCAACGAGATTGATGAAGCCTCTGGCGCCAGCGTTGGCATACACGAGCAGGACCGTCGGCTCGGGCAGCAGTGCCACGGCAACCAGCATCACCGAGGCCAACGCGTGCAGCGCTTGGGTGATCAAGAGCAGCCGTAACCGGTCCGCCCGGTCGGTGATCAGCCCCCCGTAGGGTCCGAACAGCAACAATGGACCGAACCGCAGCGCAGTGTGGATCCCGAGCGCGGTACCGCTGCCGGTGAGTTGGAGAACCAGCCACAACTCGGCGGTCTGCTGCATCCAGTTGCCGAATGACGACAGGTTCGAGCCGACCACGAAACGGCGAACGTTGACATTTTCGAGCGACAGGCCGATGCGCCCCCAACGCGACGGGCGCGGCTGTTCGTCATCCACGAGGTTTGGCCGCCAGTGTCAGTCGGGCGCGGTCGACCGCACCCGATGCTTTACCCGCTATCGCGACCATAGCCCCGCGCCGGTTCAGCTTCCGCATCGGCCGATCAGGGGGCTGTCGCCGTCCTTCTGGCACGAATCTAACGGGTGCCGACCGTCCCGATTTCGCGCCCAGATGATCGCCAGCCGTCAGCCGGTTCCCGCACCTTCTGCGTCCAAGATCTCCGCCAGCGCTGCTCGAGCCTGTCGCCCATCACTCATAGTGCGGGCTTGGTCGACAGCCACACGGCAATCGGCAACAGTCATGCCAGCCAGTGCCGACCTGACGGAGAGGATCGCGGCAGGAGTCATCGATAGCTCGTCAACGCCGAGTCCCACCAGTGCCTGCGCAACGAGTGGATCACTCGCCGCTTCTCCACACACGCCCACCCAGGCATCCACCGCATGCGCGGCCTGCGCCACTCCAGCGATCACATCAAGCACGACCGGATGCAGGACGTCGGCCCCAACCTCAACGTCGGCGTTGAGACGATCGGCCGCAAACAGATACTGGACCAGATCGTTGGTTCCGATCGAGACAAAATCGCACAAATCGACCAGAGACCCGATCCCCAGTGCTGCAACCGGTGTCTCGACCATGATCCCGAATTCCACCGGGACGTCATCCAGGCCCGTTGACGTCCGAACATCGTCGAAGATCTTGCGCGCAGCGATCAGCTCTGCACGTTCGGTAACCATCGGCAACATGACGCACAGCCGCCCCGCCTGGTCAGCTGGTGAGCATTGATCCCCACCCGCTCGATCGCCAGACGTTTGATGAGCAGCCTGCAGCAACGCCGCGAACTGATCCTTTAGGAGCTTGGGTTCAGCCAGACTCAAGCGCAGTCCTCGTACGCCCAGCGCCGGGTTCGGTTCATCCCTGGTCGCCACGAACGGCAGTGGCTTGTCCGCGCCGACATCCAGGGTTCGCACCACGACACGATGCGACGGGAAGGCCTCGAGCACTTCGACGACGAAGTCGCGCTGCTCATCGATCGACGGGGCGTCCTTCCTGTCGAGATACAGCAGTTCGGTGCGCACAAGCCCGGAGCCCTCTGCCCCGACCTCACGGGCTGATCGCAGATCATCGTGGCTGGCAATGTTGGCGGCAATCTCGATGCGATGGCCGTCGGCAGTCTGGGTGGATCGGGCTGCAAACCGTGCGAGATCTGCCTTTTCACGCTCAGCGCGCTCGATCTGGCGCTCAATCTCGGTGACCATCTGCTCATCGGGATCGAAGGTGACCTCGCCGGAGGCTCCATCGACCACGGCTTGCTGTGACTGGCCAGCCGCCTCGACAACACCAGGCGCCCCCACCACACAGGGCACACCCAGCGCTCGGCTCAGGATCGCTGCGTGACTGGTCGGCGAGCCCCGCTCGGTCACCAGCGCAAGGATGCTGTCTCGAGGCAACTCGACAGTCTGGCTGGGAGTCAGCTCATCAGCAACGATGATCGATGCAACGTCGGGGGCCGCAACGCCTGCGGTCACACCATCGAGCAGTGCCTGGACCCGTGACGAAACGTCGTCGATATCACTGACCCGTGCTGCCAGCAGTTCGTCGTCGGACTCAGCAAGTCTCTGCCGGAACTCTCCGAAGACCGACGCCACGGCAGCATCCGCATGCTGACCTTCCTTAATGAGCGCCTGCGCTCGACGTCGCAACACGGGATCTTCGGTGAAGGAAGCCTGCGTGGCGAAGATGTCGGCTTCGTCGGCACCAACCTCACCACCTACCCGGTCAGCGAGCGCACGCAAGTTTCTACCTGCGGCATCAAGCGCAGCAAGCAAGCGCTCGACTTCTGCCGCCTGCGCCTCACCCTGATCTTCTCCGGCGTGATCTTCTCCGGCGTGATCGTCTCCGGCGTCGGGAGTTGGTGATGCTGATGGACTCGATGCGGCTGCGACCCTGTCGAGCAAATGGACCGGGCCCATGGCGATCCCCGATGAAGCACCGCGCCCGGTAATCCGCAACGGGCCGTCACCCGCCACAGATTCGCCTTCAGCGGAGGTCATTCGGATTCGCCCGCAGTTTCGTCAGATTCCCCGAGCCCCGCCTCGACCAACGACGCAAGTTCATCAACAGCTACCTCGGCACCGTCGCCCTCGGCACGCAAAGTGATCGTGTCACCATGCCGTGCATCAAGCGTCAGCAGGCTCAAGACCGATCCTGCCTCAATCTCGACATCGCCCTTAGCCACGGTGACCGGCACGTCAAGCTTGGCCGCCGCCTCAGCGAACACTCGCGCTGGACGTGCATGTAATCCGCTGGGGTTGGCCAGCTTCACTGCCCGTTCATACATCAGTCCTCCTTCCCTTCATCATCAGTGCCCCTTCCCTTCATCGCGCCTTGATCGCGCCAGCCATCTTCGTCGCCATCTGGCCGATTACTCACGCCCCGAGTGACCGCACGGGTCACCGACGTATCACGGACAGCCTCGGCCAGGCGTAATGACCCCCAAGTCTGTCGCGATCCAACAACCCGCAACGACGGGCTCACCAGGTCGTGGCTTCTCCGATGCTCGGTGTGCAATTCGTAGCGATCACCTCGGTAGGACGAACTGACATGCTCGACGACGGAACCAGCGACATCGCGTGTGACCCGTTCAATATGCAGCACCGGGCTGTGTCGTGCGACACCAAGCAAGCCTGCCAGCCTGGCGTCAGCACACTCGGAGGTGACCCGTTGCTCGCATGAGCCAAGCCGGCATCCATAGTCCTCAGCCAAGATCACGTACAGGGAGCGGCTGATGACATCGGCATTCTCGAGTCCTGGGAAACGATGGGAGGCCAAGTGGGCACGCTCTACTGCCACCGGCTCACCGTTGCCGGTTCGCACCCGTTCGATGACGACGATCTGGTCGTCGGCGGCGACGCCTAAGTGGTGGCCGATTCGCTCACCGGCGCGATCAAGCGTCTGCGACAGTAGAACCGAACCCGGCTCCATGCCGCGATCATGCATGTCTTCGGTGAAGGAAGTCAGCAATGGAGGCTGCGCAAATCGTGGTTCGGCGATGTAGGTGCCAGCACCCTGGAGCCGCCAGATCAGGCCCCGGCGTTCCAGGCGACTCAGCGCCGCCCGAACTGTCATGCGCGCCACACCGTAGGTCGCTGCAAGTTCACGTTCGCTAGGCAACCGCTGACCCGCAACTCCATCGGCAACCAGATCTTCCAGGGCCTGCTTCAACTGCTGGCTATTGCGGCGCCCGCGTCCGCCGTTGGACGCTCCGCGCGACGGCTGGTCTGATCGTCTGTCGGTTGGTCGCGTCACCGTCACCTCCCTTGTCGCGCTCTACAGCAACCCGATCGACGGACGATACCTGTGCATCAGTTCAGCGTTCCTTTCATCGCCGCCAGCCACATTCGCGCTGGTCCACAGGGGCAGCGCTACCTCGCGATCCTGGGCTAATTGCGCGAGCCGAACCAGCAGAAGGTTCCACAGATAGATCGAGGTCAGCGATGACAACGGTGCCGTGCGCATCTCTCCGAGGGTGAACGCGGCATCGCCAGGCGGGACCCCGATGTCCAGCAACACATCAACGATCTCGTCGAGCTTGACTCCTGCCCTGGCCGGCGCCGCACGTAGATGCGGCAGCGACGAGACTGCGACAACCCACATCCCGGCAGCCTTCATGCCGCGGGCGATTGCCACCGGCACTGGGTTGACGCCCGAACTCGAGAAGATGAAGCCGACCTCTCCAGGTTGGAGTGAAGCCTGGGCCAACAGCACTTCTCCGAGATCCTCAGCCCGCTCAAGCACCGTGCTTGCCATCCCGCCGTTCAAGGGCATGAGCCCAGGATGGGTGATCGGATTCACACAGGCAAGACCGCCTGCGCGGTAGAAAGCCTCAAGTACAAGACCGCTGGAGTGCCCGGTACCGGCGACATGGATACGTGCGCCGTCTTCGATGCACGTCATCATCTTCGCTGCGACTTCGTCGAGCGCCGCATGGTTGGTGTCCTCGGCTGTTTGCAGGTGCTGGCGCATCACTTCACCGAAATCATCACCCGGGCGAGTCATGTCCATTCCCTCCGGTCACGCGGCGCAAGAGCATGGTGGCGTCCGCGTCGTCATCCGCTTGCCGCAACCGGTCGGCCAGCCCGTCGATCAGGTGCCGCGCCAATTCGGAAAGCATGCCAACGTGCTGGTCGGCATCCGGCGATCCGAAGGCAAAGACCACATCGACGGGATCATTCGCTTCGTGGCCGAAGTCGACGGCCTCGGTGAGCGTCACGACCGCCAGGCATGCGACTTCCACGCCGTCTTCTGGTCGAGCGTGCGCCAATGCGATGCCGGGCGCGAGCACGATATAGGGACCATGCTCCTCCACCATCGCGACACACCGGTCCGGGTAGCCGGACGCGACTGCGTTCACCTCAACGAGAGGTTCGCACGCGAGGTGGATTGCCGCACGCCAATCATCCGCTGGACGCCGGACACGCGCAACCGTCACCGGCGCGCTGTCTCCGTCGGCCGTCTTCACCACTCAGTCCAACCAGCCTTGGGCGGTGAACTGCTCGGTGAGCTGCTTCTCCAGACCATCTTTGTCCATGAAGTTGCTGATGCCAATCACGACCGGAGCCCGATCTACAAAGCCTTCCGTGTGCATGTCCTGGCCGACGATCACGTCAGCCTTCATGCTGCGGGCACTCGACACGTCGGTGGCTTCGACCTTGGCCGCCACCCCCATCCGCTTGAGCACCTCCTCAACACTCATGCGCAGCATGAGACTTGATCCCATGCCTACTCCGCACACGGTCAGGACTTTCAAGGGCTCCGGTCGTGATGGCATGATCTATTCCCTCCTGTCGCCGTCGAGCGGCGAGGTAACCGGTGGGGCAGTGGCATCGGGACGCTCGAACGGAGCATCTCCACCTGTTGTCCCCGCCGGAAGGTCGGTGACCCGCTTGCGCAGGATCGAGTACCAGACCACGAAGATCACGGTGATCACCACAGGTACCAGCCAGATCCCGACACCGATGGTTTCGGCGACAGATCCGATACCCAACACCAGCCATGCGATCACGTACCAGTCCGGGTCCGCCAGCGTGGCGAGCTCGGGTGCGGTGTCGGACAGCATCCCCCAGGTGATGGCCTGACCGATCGCCAGGAAGCTGCCGTTGATCACGCCTCCGAACACGGCGCCGCGCCACCCGGCGATCGCGTTGCCGAACACAGCGGCCGCTGCTCCCGGGAAGAACAGCATGATCATCGGCGGGACGAGCACGAACCAACCAGCAGCCGCAAAGATCCCCATGAAGATCAGGAACACCACCGTGCTGGACAGGAATCCGATCATCACGGCAGTCGGGGCAAACGGGAACACGGTTGGTGCGTCAAGCGCAGGGCGCGAGTTGGGGATCAACCGTTCGCTGATGCCCTTGAAGGCAGGCACGATCTCAGCGAGGAACATCCGCACACCGAACAGCAGGATCGCGATACCGGCGGCGAATCGCAGACCGGCGATCAGCGCCCAGATCCACGGGTTGAGCTGATCGTTGTAGGCAGCGGCTTGCGCAACCAGCACAGCCCGGTCCGCGAACGCAGCGGCAACAAGGATGATCACTGTGATGATCAACGCCGTGCTGACGTTGATGTCCTTGAAGAACGACAGACGCTTGGGCAGATTGAGATTCTCGGTGTCGTGCTTCTCCTTGGTGCCCAATGGCTTGCCAAGCCGCCCGGCCATCCAGCATGCAAGCGATGACGTGTGGCCGTAGCCCCAGTCGTCGCTGTCAATGACCTTGCGCATCAACGGTGCCAGTGCAAGTGGCTGGATCGTCCAGTAGAGGGCGACCACGACCGCACCCGATACCACCAAAGCCCATTGATCGACGTCGCCAAAGACCTCGACCAGCGCGGCGGTGGTGATGACCGCGATCCAGAACAGCAGGTGCCCGGTCAGATACACATAGCGAGTGTTGAGCACCCGAACGACCAACAGATGGATGAAGAAGCCCAATGCGATGATCAGCGCGATGCTTCCACCATGGGTGCCGAGGAAGTTCCCAAGCGTGTTGGTCGCCTCAGGAGGCGCCAGTCCGACAGCGCTACCGACGATGGTCTGGAACGAAATCAGGCCACCGACGAACACGTCGATACCGACAAACAGGATGATCACACCGATAGTCGCGCGGAGCGCGCCAGCGATGGTGTCTTCCAACGAGGCCTTCTGCAGCATCAGACCCACGAGCGTGATCAGACCGATCAGGATCGCGACCTCGCCAAATATGTTGGACGCTAGAAACTCAAGAACTGACTCGACAATCTCCACGTGCTGCTCCCTTCGCGCTCACCATCACCGGCCAGGCATCTCGGCGCGACAGCCGGTCAATAGCTACCGGTGGTCCTATCAGCGGATGATCACCACTGCCCGAACGCGCGGGCCTAACCCGCGTTGCGTGCCTTCTCCCGGCATCGCCTCGAGCCCACGCCACGATCTACATCCATCCACGACAGGATCTTGACATCGCAAACAATAATGGTCTAGTCCATTGAACTCAAGGGGCTTTATTCCCTATTCTCAAATCCAAACGGAAGGATGCTGGGGGTCATGCGCGAACTCATCACTGTGCCACGGCTGCTACTGAGCGGATCCCTGATCGCTCCCGGTTGGGTCGAACTCGACAGCGGTGTCATCCTCGGCGCCGGACGCGGCACCCCACCGCGCTCGGCAACCACGGCGTTGGACCACGGCGTCCTCAGCCCCGGCCTGATCGATGCCCAGTGCAACGGCGCTTTCGGTCACGACCTGGCGACTGCCGACGCTGACGGGTGGACCGAGGTGGTGCGGCGAATGCCGTCAACCGGGGTCACCGCGTTCGTCCCGACGCTTGTCACCGGTGAAATAGCCGGAATGATCGCAGCTACCGAGCGCTACCACAGCGTGCGGGACACAGCCCAGGGCGCCAAGATGCTGGGCCTGCATTATGAGGGCCCGTTCCTGTCTCCCCAACGGCCCGGCGCCCACCCAGTCGAGCACCTCCTACCCGCCGATGACGCTGCCTTCGAAGCCCTGCTGGATGCCGCAGGAGATGAACTGGCCTATATGACGCTTGCGCCCGAGATCGCAGGTGGGATGAACGCTGTCCGCAGGCTCGTCACACGAGGCCTTCGGGTGGCAATCGGACATTCAGACGCAACCGACGACGAAGCCCTTGCCGCGATCGACACCGGCGCGAGCCTTGTCACCCACCTGTACAACGCCCAACGCCCTCTTGAGCACCGCGATCCGGGGGTGGTCGGCGTTGCGTTGAGCGATCCACGGGTGACCATCGGGCTGATCGCTGACCTTCATCACGTTGCCCCGACGGCACTGCGGGTCGCATTCGCAGCAGCGGGTGGCCGCGTGATGCTCGTCACGGATGCGGTGGCCGCCATGGGCGTCGAGCCCGGCACATGGACCTTGGCTGGCCGACAGTTCGAGGTCGTCGAAGGTCAACCTCCACGACTCGACGACGGCACGATCGCGGGATCGTCGCTGAGACTTGATGAAGCGGTCGCCAACGTCGTGGCATGCGGTATCGACCCTGCGGTCGCACTGACCGCGGCGACCCGCGTGCCAGCCGATGCGCTGGGGGTCACGCATCTGGGCCGCATTGCGCCCGGTTGCCCGGCTGATCTCGTCTGGCTCGATGACACCTTCCGCACGTGCGCAACCTGGATCGGTGGTGTCAGATCTGCTCCTGAAGATGCCCCGCCGCCAGGCGCGGCTGCCCCGGGCGCTGGCGACCCCACTCAGCAAAGCATCACATGACCGGCCCAGGGCGTGACACCTCGACTTCGGCCTCAGCAGGCTCACCGCGGTCACCCGCGACAATGATGGGACGTGAGATCGCCGAGCAACCCCAGGCGCTCGCGCGGACGCTCGACACCTTGCTGCCGCTGCGGCAGAGCATCCGAGATCTCGACGCCGACCGTCGCGAAGTACTGTTCGTCGCGCGTGGAACATCCGACAACGCGGCGATGTACGGCCGGTACCTGCTGGAGATCCATGCGAGACGTGGAGCGGCATCTGCCGCCCCCAGCCTGGCGACCCACTACAAGGTCGACCGCGACCTGTCCGACACCCTGGTCGTCGCTATTTCCCAATCCGGTGCGACCGATGAGATCGTTGCAACCCAGCAGTGGGCGGCGGCACTCGGTGCGCGGACCGTGGCGGTCACCAACGTTGCCAACAGCCCCCTGGCGCAAAACGCAGACCTCACACTGGTGACCCAGGCAGGTGTCGAACAGGCGGTGCCGGCCACCAAGAGTCACACGGCTCAGCTCGCGGCGATCGCAGTCATCGCTGACGCGCTCGGCCCCCCCGACCGGTCACTCGAATCGGACCTGCGGCGAGTACCTGAGGTCGTTGATCACCTGCTGTCCGACCAGGCAGGCGTCGCACAGGCTGTCGAAGCCCTCAATGCCAGCGACATGATGCTGGTCTCCGGACGGGGCCTGACCTTTGGTACTGCGCTTGAGGTCGCACTCAAGTTGGAGGAGACCTGTCTGGTGCCGGTGCGAGGACTGTCGTATGCGGATTTGCGGCACGGCCCGATTGCAGTGGTCGACGCACACGTCGCGGCGATACTGATCAGCGCCGAGGACGGTCCACTGGCCGATGGCATGGTCGACCTCGCCAGCCAACTGCGCACACTTGGCGCAACGACCGTCGGCATCGGCGGATCCCCGGTGTTCGCGTCCACCTGCACCGTCGCCGTCGACGGTGGGCGACTGCCGGAGCCGGTCGCACCGATCGCATTAGTAGTACCCGGGCAATTGATCGTCGAAGCATTGGCGCGAACAAGGGGCCTTAACCCTGACGCGCCTCGCAGCCTGTCAAAGGTGACCCGCACCGACCACTGAAGCCGTCAGCGAGGGCCGCTGCTGCCACCGTGTGCCGGTAGCGCATATCAGGACAGGTCAAGCGTCACTTCACTATCCAGTGGGAAGATCGGCCTCGGTAGACGCTGCCAGTCGAAGTCGGTGACACGAGACTGGGTATGACCCGGCGTGTCGACCCTGATCAGTTCCGAGGTATATGGAGCGAAGTACTGAAAGTCCGAAGCAGTCTTGACGACCACGGCACGGATCTCGTCCCGATTGGTGGCATCGAAGGCATCGTTGATCATACGACCCGACGGCCCTGATTCCAGACCGTAACATCATTGGCCGAATACTCACCTGCGCCGGGGTTGCCGAATGTGCCGATCTGTCCAATGTCGTGTCTGCAGCAAGAAAACCTGGGCAGGCTGCGGTCAGCATGTCCAGGCGGTGATGGCCGATGTTCCGGCAGACACCCGGTGCCGGTGCACCGAGGCAGACCGCCGCGCCCACCAGCAGGAGAGCCGCGGCTCGTGGTGGCGGCGCAAGAAGAGTTGACCGACCCCAATCTCAGGTGCTGTCGTCAACCGCCGATGTAGGACATTTCTACTCGTGGACCGGTGAGACCAGCTTCAGAACGCAATTCGGAAGCGCGATCGTCACGCGCGGTCCACACCTCCCGGATCTGCGCCTCAACCTCGTCGTCACTCGCACCCGACCTCAAGGGAGCACGCAGATCGTGGCCTGCCGACCCGAAAAGACAGGTGAAGAGCTCTCCGATGGCTGATAGGCGCGCCCGAGTGCAGTCGCGGCAGAACGGGCGCGTCACCGAGGCGATCACCCCAACTTCGCCAGCGCCATCCATATACCTATAGCGCTCGGCAACCTGGCCGCCCCGTTCGTCGGCGGCAGGTTCGATCGGCCAGCGCGCGTTGATGCGCTCCACCACTTCAGCGGCAGGCACGACCTTGTCACGCAGCCAGCCGTTGGTGGTGCCGACGTCCATGAACTCGATGAATCGCATCGTCACGCCAACCTCGCGTGCCCAGTTTGCCAGTGGCTCGATCTGATCGTCGTTGATGCCGCGTTGCAGGACCGCATTGACTTTGACGGGTGTCATGCCCGCAGCCAGCGCAGCCTCGACCCCTGCGAGCACCGCGCCTACAGGCTGGGCGGTGTCGGCAACTTCGCGGAACGTCGCTTGATCGATCGCATCGAGGCTGACAGTGATCCGTTCAAGCCCTGCCGCAACCAGCGGCTCCGCCAATTTCGGCAGCAGGATCCCGTTGGTCGTCAACGCGATGTCATCGACTCCATCGATGGCAGCGAGGATCGCGACGAGATCGGGCAGGTCGCGCCGCAACAACGGCTCTCCACCAGTCAGTCGCAGCTTGTGAACACCGAGGCGGACAAACACGCGCGCGAGGCGTCCCAGTTCTTCGAAGGTCAGCAGTTCCTGCCGGTCGAGAAACGCGTGGTCGGCACCGAAGATCTCGCGTGGCATGCAGTAGGTGCATCGCAGGTTGCATCGGTCTGTCAGCGAGATGCGCAGGTCACGAACGGGCCTGCCCAGCTGGTCAACAAGTCCGTCCCGGTTGCCAGCGGGGGGTGCTGCAGTAGCGGCGGATTCCTCGACGATGCCCATCGGGTCAGGGTAACCCCGCCTCCTCTGACGTGACTCGTCCCTCCGACGAAGGGCCGGACCCTTCACCGCCGCAGGATTTCGGGTGACAGCGCGGCGTCCTACGATCTTGGATGTCCGACGACAAGGCACACAGGTGGCGACGCCAGTCACAATCCAGGTCCGCCTCTTCGGTGGGCTCGCAGAGCTTGCTGGCAGTCGGTCGGTTGCCATTGAACTTGTCGAACCAGCGACCGTCGCCGACCTTGTCGAAGCGATCGCGTCAACGTTCCCAGCGCTGCGAGACAGCCTCGACCGCTGCAAGGTTGCCGTCGACCTAGAAGTTGCCGCCTCTACGACCACCGTCGGGCCTGATAACGAGGTGGCACTCCTTCCACCGGTCGCCGGTGGTAGCCAGGCCAACTCGACTCCGCCACCGACCGACGTGTCGGCGATCCCGCCACCGTCGACAGTGACCCGCACAATCGACGACAGATCGGTGGTGGTCACTTCCGGATTGATGCCACCACCCCTGTCCGTCGACAAACTCATTGCGACGATCACAGGCCCAAGTGTGGGTGCGGCGGTGAGTTTCCTCGGCACAGTCCGCGACCATGCGCCGGATCTCGATGGTGTGGTCGGACTCGAATACTCGGCCTACCCCGCGATGGCTGAACGCGAACTGATGACCATCGCTGATGACATCGCCCAGCAGCACTCGGCCATCACAGGTATCGCGCTCGTCCATGCAGTGGGCGACTTGGCTGTCGGCGACCACACGATTCTCGTCGCGTGCGTGTCGCCTCATCGAGCCCAGGCCTTCGATGCCTGCCGTGATGCCCTCGAAGAGGTCAAGCGTCGGGCCCCCATCTGGAAACGGGAACGCACGCGCGACGGCATGTCTCGATGGGTCGGATTGTGACCGTCGCCTTCACTGACCAAGCAGGGGCACGCCCAGGGCGGGAAGCTTGTCATCTTCGTCATTGATGAGGACGACCTGTCCGCCTCGGCGGGCCACCAGTGACGATGCAATGGACGCTCGGAATCCTGAGGCACAGTGGACCCATACAGGTTGGTCGGTGGGAATCTCGGCAGCCCGCTGTTCGATCTCGTGGATCGGCATGTGCTGCGAGCCCGCAATCGCACACCGGGCCACCTCATCGTGGCGCCGCACATCCAGCACGTGCGGGCTACCAGTACGAGCCGCCTCGGCGTATCCGGCGAAATCAGCGACGCGATAGCTAGCGCGCAACAGTCCTCCGCCGTAGGTATCGATGCCGCCAACAGCGCCGGCAGCTGGCCGGTCGATGCCAACGCGGGTCAACTGGCGCTGGGCTTCGGCAACATCGGCAGCCGTGTCACCCACGAGCGTGATCGGCACACCCCACGGGACAAGCCAGGCGAGATAGGTGATGAACGAATCGCCCACCTCGACATTGACGGTTCCGACAACATGGTCGGCGGCAAACGCCGTTCGACTGCGCAGGTCGACAACCCACTCGCCTGCCGCAATCCGCTCTGCCAACTCGTCCGGGTCAGCGGTCACGGGCGCTGACAGGTCGATCGGTCCCGGACCAACGCGATTGCGGGGCCCCATGTGGGCGTAGTAGCGGGGGTAGGCCTCCAAGCCCCCCAGCAACATCGTGACAAACTCGTCTTCGTCGGTGATGGTCAGCGCCAGGTTGGTGCGACGCTGCTCACCGATCGTGGACACCTCGACGCCCATATCAGCGTCGATCTCCGACGATGGCAGGTCGCTGGATGCCGACGAGCAGAAGCTGCCGAATCCGTGGGTCGGCAAGACGGTGACATTGTCGTCGAGCTGGCTCGCCAGCCGGCGCGCCGAAGAAAACTGACGGCGCGTCAATTCGTCGGCCATAGCTCGTGAGACCAGATCAGTCCGTCCGACCGATCCGTACAGCAGGCTGCCACCGGTGAACACGACCTGTTCGTCGTCGGCAACCGCCAGGTAGGACATGTGGTTGGGCGTGTGCCCCGGCGTGTGGATCGCCTTGATCCGCAGCGCCCCGGAGGTGAACTCGTCACCGTCGGTGGCCACCTCGTGGTCGAAGAACATTTCTTCGCCCACACCGATCACGTAATCCGCACCGGTCACTCGTGACAGCTCAAGCCCACCTGAGACGTAGTCATTATGGGTATGAGTCTCCAACACGTGCGTGACGGCAAGGTTGTCAGTGTCGACGGCAGCAAGGACGCGGTCGATATCACGCTGGGGGTCGACGACCACCGCCGCGGTCCCATCGGTGACGACATAGGTCCGGTCACCAAGTGAGGGGGTGGCAACGGTCGTGATCTTCATCGTTGAGTCGGCTCCGGTCGCAACAGGGTGTCAGATCGCTCCAACGACCGTACTTTTCACGGTATTCCCTGAATCACGCTACCCCTGCAGCGATATCAGAGCGGTGGTGCACGCCGTCCCAGGTGATTCGACCGACTGCGTCATAGGCCCGGTGGCGAGCATCGATAACCGACTCCGCGACCGCGGTCACGGCGAGCACTCGGCCACCGCTGGCGACAATCGCGCCACCCTCACGTGATGTGCCCGCATGGAACGCGACGACGCCGTCGAGCGCGTCCACGGCATCGAGTCCGCTGATGGCGTGTCCGGTCTCTGGCGCAGTCGGATAGCCGCGGTTGGCCATGACGACCGTCACCGCAGCCTGGTCGTGCCACGCCACCTCAACGTCGGACAGCGACCCGCGTGCGGATGCGTCGAGGAGCTCGCCAAGATCGCTCGCCATCAACGGCAGAATGACCTGGGTTTCGGGGTCACCGAAACGGGCATTGAATTCGAGCAGCTTCGGGCCTTGGGTCGTGTCAACCAGCCCGGCATACAAAAGTCCCCGGTATGGCTGGCCGCGACGAGCAAGTTCGGCCAGGACCGGAGTGAAGATCGTGTCGCCCAGCTCGGCGACATCATCCGGACCGAATCCTGGAACCGGCGCATAGGCGCCCATGCCGCCGGTGTTCGGGCCGATATCGCCGTCACCCACGCGTTTGTAGTCCTGTGCGGGAGTCAGCAGGACCGCGTGGGTGCCGTCGCAGACAGCGAACACGCTGCGCTCGGGACCGTCGAGGAACTCCTCGATAACAACCCGGGCTCCGGCGTCACCGAATCGGCCGCGCACCATCGCGTCATCGATCGCGGTGCGGGCATCGGAAAGCTCGTCGCAGATCGACACGCCCTTGCCGGCCGCCAGCCCATCGGCTTTGACGACGTAGGGCGGGGAGAACCGATCCAGCGCTTGGTGGGCTTCGTCACGATCGGTGGTGGTCACGTAACCGGCCGTTGGCACGCCGGCGGTGATCATCACGTCCTTGGCAAACGCCTTGGACCCTTCGATGCGCGCGCCGTCGCTGGTGGGGCCGAAAGCCGGAATCTCATGTTCGGTCAGCGCGTCGACCACGCCAGCCACCAACGGACCCTCTGGTCCGACGACGACCAGGTCGGCCTGGAGTTGCTCGGCGAGGTTCGCAATCGACGCAGGGTCGTCAACATCGACCGGATGCGTCGCCCCGAGCGTGGCGGTCCCAGGGCTTCCAGGCGCAGTGGAGACACGCTCAACCGAGGCAGAGGACGCCAGGCGCCATGCCAGCGCGTGTTCCCTACCTCCAGATCCGATGACGAGGACGTGGCGTCCCATCAGCGTGCAGGCGGTACCAGCGGAACGTCACGCCGGATCAACGTCTGGGACCGTTTCGGACCGATCGACACCCAAGTGACCGGTGCGTCAGACTGGTCTTCGATCATCTGCACGTAGTCACGCGCGGCAGCCGGAAGGTCCTGGAACCGGGTCACCTCAGAGATGTCGTCGCCCCAGCCTTCGACCTCTTCGTAGACCGGCTCCGCGTGGTGGAAGATCGATTGGTGCGGCGGGAAGTGGTGGTAGGTCTCGCCGTCATACCGGTAAGCAGTCGCAACCTTGAGGGTCTCAAACGCACTCAGCACGTCCAGCTTGGTCAAGAACAGGTCGGTGAACCCATTGACCCGGTTGGCGTAGCGGGCCAGCACCCCGTCGAACCAGCCAACCCTGCGGCGTCGACCTGTAGTAGTCCCGTACTCGCCGCCGATTTCGCACATCTGCTCGCCGACGTCGTCGAACAGCTCAGTCGGGAAAGGCCCGGCGCCGACCCGGGTGACATAGGCCTTGATGATGCCGATCACGCGGTCGACATGCCGGGGACCGAGGCCCGCCCCGGTGAGCGCCCCACCAGCCACAGGGTTTGATGAGGTCACAAACGGGTAGGTGCCGTGGTCGAGATCGAGCAGGGTGCCTTGCGCACCTTCGAGGATGATGTGGCGGCCCGCCTCCAGCGATGTGTGGATGAGCTCGGTCGAGTCGACCAGCATGTCTTTCAACCGGTCGGCGTAGCCCAAATACTCCTCGGCGATCTCCTCGAGGTTCATCGGCAGCCGGTTGTAGATCTTGGCCAGCTGTTCGTTCTTGTGGTCGAGGACCGCTTCGAGCTTCTGACGAAAGATCTTCTCATCGAACAGATCTTGGAAACGCAGCCCGACGCGCGAGGCCTTGTCGGCGTAGGCCGGACCGATGCCCCGCTTGGTGGTGCCGAGATTGGCTTTGCCCAGACGCCGCTCGATCAGCAGATCGAGTTCGCGGTGGTAGGGCATGATCAGGTGCGCATTGCCCGAGATCTTGACCCGGCCAAAGGCGTCGAGTCCACGAGCCTGCAAGCCATCGAGTTCTTCGAGCATCACCTTCGGGTCGATGACCACGCCGTCGGCGATCACCGGCGTGACATGCGGATACAAGATCCCGGACGGGATGAGATGCAGCTTGAAAACCTCATCCCCGACGATGACGGTGTGGCCGGCATTGTTGCCGCCCTGATACCTCACGACGAGGTCAGTGGTGTCGGCGAGGAGGTCGGTGGCCTTGCCCTTGCCTTCGTCGCCCCATTGGGCGCCGACGATGATGGTCGCGGGCACGTGAGGTCCTTCACTGCGTTCGCCCGCCAGCGCTGCGCACACGCTGTTTCCGCGGGTCGTCCGACGTTGACTTTGCGGAGCGCGACGTCTCCGGCGGCCGACGTCTGGCCGCCGTGACGTGACCTTATCGCGCGCGACGCAACGACGGCGAACCATGCAGCCAACAGCCGGGACGACCCGCTGCTGCGGTCAGAGGATCGCCGCTACCCCGCTGCGCGTCAAAGTGGGGGCAAGCCGCTTTACGTCGATGCGGAAAACGCCTAGTTGCTCACCTGCGCACTCTTCTGGTCGGTCTGATCTGCCTGGTCGGACTCAGCGACGGCGCGCCGCGCACGGCCACTGCGGCCTGCCGTTATCACCAACGCGAGGCCGGCGGCGACAAGTCCCGTAGGAACGAGCCATCGAATATCCGACCATGACACGGTCAATTGGTCCAACAGGCCGACGGTGGCAATCGCCACAAACACAAGACCGAACACGAGCGACAGCACATCCAAGTTGTGGCGTTTCATCGGTCAGCCTCCTGTGTTGGCACGCCCGACAGTGCGGCAACCGTCAGTTGGCCGACACCGAGCCTCATGGTGATCTCGATGGTGTGGGCTCCATCTCCGACGGTGATGACAGAGTTGCGCTGCAAACCTACGCCCGCACTTGACCTGTTGAGCATCCGCAGTTCGCCGACGCCCAGGCTCGCATCGATGATGGCCGTCACGTCATCCGGCAGCCGCAGGATCAATTCGCCCACGCCCATTTCGATGGCGATCGACGGAGGGTCACCGAGATCGTGAGGCGCGCCGAAGTCAACAGCCGACAAGTCCACGACGTAGCGGCCGCCGGCAAGGCGATACTCGTCGCGGACATCAGCGGCAGCTGTCGGGGAAGCGGTCACGTCGCCGGCTCCATCACGGAAAGCGCTATCGACCGTGAGGACTTCGCTATAGGGCCGGAACAACGCCGCGGCGATGACGAGCGGGACGATCACGAGTCCAACGACGATCAGGCCACGGGCTCGTCCGAAGAACGCACCGACGAGCAACCCGACGCCGACGACCAGCAGCGCCGTGCCCATCAATTGAACCCCGCTGACGGACACGGTCCCCAGCGAATTCAGCAGCCACAGCGCACCTACGGCGACGAGCGCGATACCGACCGTCACCCGTCCGAGGTACGAACGCTCCTTGGTAGCGACTGGCGGTGGCGTGAAGTCCCATCCGCGGCCAGTGTCGTCGGGACTGGGGGGCGCGTCAGGTTCGTTCGAACCTGACGGATCGGCTGGCGCCTCGCCTCCGGTGGTGTCGATCGTCTCAGCCGAAGAGTCTCGCGAAGCTTTCGACGACGCCGGACGTGGAGGTTCCTCGTCCGGCGTCGATGAAGGTTGATCGGTGGACATGGCGATCTCCGAGCATCAGTGGGCAGCCCTGTTGTCGACACTCCCGCAAGGCTGGATCAGAGGATTGTCTGCGCCAATGTGACACGCCGGCCGCCGCTGCGCCACTGGAGGGCGTCCGCCAATGGGAGGAATGGCCGGATGAGGAGCGGCCGTCGATCACATCGTGGCAGCCGCAGGTGGATCGTCGACAAAGCCTGGCCGGCCCACGATCAGGCCCGCAAACAGCTTCGGCACGAGCAAACCAAGCAGGACTGCCAACGGCACGTTCCACGTTCCGGTCGCGTCGTGCAGCGCGCCCACCGCGAAGGGACCCGTGGCCGCCAACAAGTAGCCATATCCCTGGGTCAGCGACGACAGCGCGCCGGTTCCGGCCGATGTCCGTGCTCGCAAACCGATCATCAGCAGCGCCAGCGGAAACGCTCCAAGTCCGACGCCGAGGAATACGGCCCACACCAGCGGCGCCGCACCGGGAGCGATCAACAGGCCTACATAGGCAACAACTGATGCCGCCGTGAGGACGACAACCCACGCTCGCTGGTCGGGACGTCTCCCCGCCATCCGCGGCACGATGAGGGCGAGCGGGGCACTCAGGCCCATTGCAACTGCCAGCAACCATCCGGCACGGGAAGCGCTCACACCTGCATCCTGCAAGATGGTTGCGAACCAGCCCATCGCGACGTACGCCTCGGTGCTCTGGATCCCGAAGAACACCATCAACGCCCACGATTGAGGGCGACGACGCACACGACGACCGAGCTCGGCGGCGCCAGTGGCATGTCGCGCATTTTCGGCTGAAGCGATCACACGGTCTGCGATCATCGGTGTTCCGGCAGGCGTCGACCATCGCACCGCCAGCCATGGCAACAACGCCACCGCTGCTGGCAGCGCCCACCACCCGATCCCTGCCCGCCAGCCTCCAAGCGCTTCTGCGAGCGGGACGCTGGCCGCAGCCGGGATCGACGTGCCGAGCAGGATGGCCACCGAGTAGTAGCCCGTGACCCGGCCAACGGAGTCCGGAAACCATGCCTTGACGGCGACAGGCACCAGCACATTGCCAATGGCCATGCCGGCCAACGTGATCACGGTCAGCGCAAGCAACCAAACTTGGCTGGGTGACAATGCCCTCGCGGCGAGCCCGACCGCCATAATCACGAGAGCCAGAACAAGCGCTCGTGACGTGCCGATCCGTCGCGCGAGCCGTGCGGCCAGCAGCCCAAACACACCGAAAGCCAGGACCGGCAACGTCGTCAGGACCCCCGCAACGGTGTCGGTCATAGCCAGGTCAACCTGAATGTCACGGAGCAGGGCGCCCACGCTGGTGACTGCAGCCCTCAGGTTGAGCGATGTCAGCACCAAGGTCGCACCCAAGATCGCCGCCGAAGGCGCTCGGCGCGCAGTCGCCGTCACGGCAACGCCCTTGGATCTTGAGGCGGCCAGGCGGTGGACAGGCTGCTGTCGTAACGCAGGTGACTCGTCGACCTACAGCGATTGGCCTGCTGAGGTCGGTATCCCCCACCCACCCTCACCGGTGCAGATCCGGGTCCACCTGGATCGATCGCATCCTGACTGTATGGATGGTCGATCCCGACAAGACTCCTGACCGAGCCAGGAGTCGACCCGTCTCCCAGTTCGACAATCCAAGTTCGGGGGTCCCTAAGGCGAACTGACCATCCACCCAGCGGGTATAGCCATTGCCGACGAACGGCGCGTTCGCCGATCGCTCGACGCGTTGACGCTCGTCGTCATCTTCACTGATCAGCGCGAGTACAAACTGGGGGCTGTACCGATTGAACAAGTCGACGGCCTCGTCAGCATCATCGACGACAGCCAACGTCACCTCGGGACTGTCTTCCCACTCCCATTCGACCCCAAGCTGCGCTTCGACGAGCGTTTCGGCCTGCGGCTCGTCAGACGGTCCGTCCGCACGTGCGACTAAGACCATCCGGTCGAACCACTCTGCAGGGATCACCTCACGATCTCGCTCCAGCACATAAAGCTTCGCTGGTGCGCCACGATCGGCGGCGGCCTTCTCAAGGCCCCGGAGGAATGCAGGCACCAGGTCAGGCACCCGGTCTCGCGTGACGCAACACACGTTGAGCGTGTTGCACACTTTTCGGTCGAGCGAACGGTGGACTGCCCGTTCGAAGGAGTGCGCATCCGCCGTTGACGAACCGATCATCCACGCGCCTCCGGTTCCATGTGCCGAGACTGCGTTGCCGGACTGTTGAGCCACCGCCGACAACTGCCGGACCGCCGCTCCAGAACCGCGGGCAACAGCCAGGGCCAATCGTGGGTCACTGAACAGAGCCCAGCCGGCCGCGTGCGAAGGTGCGTCGACCAGTGCGGCAGCACCGACGGGCAGGCCGGCTTCCTTCAACGCCGGATTGAGCGCATGCTCGACAATGGCGCGAGCCGTACCCAGCGCGTCGGAGCCAATGCGAAACACGACCGTGTTGCCGGATCGCAGCACACCGCATGCGTCAGCGAAGACGTTGGGCCGACCTTCGAACACGAAGGCGACGACTCCCAATCGATCCCGGAACTGCTCGAGCCGCCACTGTCCATGGTCGATGACGTTGACAATGTCGCTCTCGGCAGCGACATTGCGCCATCCGAGAAGTCCCTCCACCATCCCGCGGCGCATCTTGTCATCGAGGATCAGGCGAGTGACCGATCTGCCACGTTGTCGGGCGTTTTCGACATCCGCCGCGTTGGCTTGCTCGATCGGAGCGAAAACCGCGTCGTCTGCCAACCGCGCGGCAAACTCCGCGTAGAAGTGATCGATCTGCTCGTCGGCGACATCGCCCATCTGGTCGAACGCGCCGACGGCTGCGTCGACAGCCTCCCGCGCCGCCGCACGGTCGGCCGATGGAACGCGCAATAGATCACCGGTTGATTGGACGACGATCAACGCGTCGCCAGCCTGGAAGGCGGCAGCCAATTCATCATCGACGTAGGTCACGCGATCACCGCCATAGACGATGGGCGTGCCCGATTCGAGCCGAACGAGAAGTGATGGATCCATGAGGAGCACGCTAGGTCGCAACGTCATTCGTCGCCACCTGAAGTGGCCGAACAACGGCACTCTCGCGCCAACACCACCACGGGACGTGGGCCTCGACGTGTGACGCGGGTGCGACGGCGATCAGCGCGAGATGCGGAAGCGGATACGCACGCTGGTGTGGTATTCGGTGATAGCAGACCCGTCGACGACCGCCGAGGTCTCGAGCACCGTGAACCCTTCCACGTTGCGCAGCGTCTTGGTTGCTTCCTCGATCGCCTTCTGAGCGGCATCTGTCCAAGACTCGTGTGAGACTCCGACGAGATCGATCGTCTTGATCACGGCCAATTTCGGTGCCTCCTCATGCTTCGGTCGGCTTGACCGAAGCTACGATAAGCCTCGTAGCGGCCAGGGTAGTGGCAAACTGTTCTGGTTCGCTGAGCGCCTTGGCGCCGGCAGGTTTGACTTTGATCACCGCAGATACATGCTGAAAGCCATCGCAGCGATCATGGCTGCGCCACAGGCGAATGCTGCGGCGATCCCAAGTCGGCTCCCTTTGAGATGCGCGATCAAACCGATGCCCATTCCGACGGGCCCAGTCACAGGCGCCAATCCGGTCACCAGTGTCAGAACTGCGAACCCGAAAGCGAGCAGGGCAAGTGGCTTGGCGAACTTCGGCGATGCCTGAGGCGCTGCGAATACGTCGCTGACAGGCTTGTCGGCCATCGCATGATCGTCACCAATCTCAGGCTTGTCGGCCATATCATGCTCCTTGTCAGCCATCGAGTTCACCCTCCAATCCTGTCTCGGCTCCGGTGTCGGCGCTCGTGCAATTGTCAGCACCACGCTCGCCGCTGTCATGCGGCTTCAACGGGTCAGCAGTCGAACTGCATGGCGCGCCGCGTGATGCCCGGAAAGCCCATGAACTCCCGCTCCCGGCGGTGTCGAGGCTGAACACTGAAACATCCCGGGAATCCCCGTCGTATACGGATTGACGGCCAACCGCGGCCGCGCAATGAGTTGAAGGCCGTCGGTCGCGCCACCCGCAATGTCGCCACCGACAAAGTTCGGATTCCACGCTTCGAAGTCAGCCGGTGTGGTCACACGACGGGCGACGACACGTTGGCCAAACCCTCGAGCAAATCGTTCGATCTGCGCGTCGATAGTCGCCGTTGCGTCTCGGGTGGTGCCGTGTGGGACATGCGCATACGTCCACAGTGGAGTCTTTCCATCCACCTTTCGCGAAGGATCGGCAACGTGGGGCTGGGTCACCAGAACGAACGGCCGGTCGACCTGCTGCCCTTGATGGACTGCGTGTTCGCTCTCCATGATCTCTTCGAACGTCCCGCCAAGGTGGACCGTGCCGGCAAGGCGTGCGCGATCGGCATTCCACGGCACCTCACCGTCGATGACGTAGTCCACTTTGAAGGCTGCCGTCCCGTAACGCCACCGCTTCAACTGTGTGCTTCTTCTCGACGGCAGCTGGTCGCCCAAGATCTCTACCAGCGGGCCGGGACCCACATCGAACAGCACGACCCGCGCACGCGGAATGTCGGCCATCGAACGCACGGTCACGCCAGTGCGGATCTCACCACCCAGTTCTTCTAGGTACGAGGCCATGGCACGCCAGATGGATTGGGACCCTCCCGCTGCAAACGGCCACCCCCACGCATGGCCTGCAGCAATCAGCATCATTCCGACGCTGGCGCTCAAAGGACGATTCAGTGGAGAGATGACGTGGGCGGCGACGCCCCCGAACAAGGCCCGTGCCTCGACACCCTGAAACTTCCGAGCGATAGCCGTTGCGGGCATCAAGCTCCGCAATGCGGTGGGCGCGATAGCGAACGGATGGCGCGGAATCCGCAACACCGGACCCAGCAAGTCGTGAGCGAGTTTGTCGAAATTGCGGACTGCACCACCGAACAGCGACTTCCACGCGGCCCCATCGTCACCAAGACCTTTGGCCGTCGTGTCGAGGTCCCGATAGAGCGTTCCTGCTGTCCCGTCGTCGAGCGGATGAGCGACGGCAACCGGAGGGTGCACCCACTTCAACCCGTGGCGTTCCAGCGGCAGCGACCTGAGAAATGGTGATGCTGCACCGAACGCATGCACAGCTGAACAGTGATCGTGGATAAGTCCATCGACGTCGGGATCCTTGACTGAACGTGTGCCACCGCCAGGCTCGTCAGCTGCTTCGAGGACGACTACGCGGAACCCTTCGCGCGCAAGCGTCAGCGCGGCTGCAAGCCCGTTCGGTCCCGCGCCGACAACAACAGCATCGATGCGCGCGCTGGCATCGACACGCCCGGCACGACCGGGAACACCCTGATCGCCTGCGGGACCTGGGTGTGCCGGGACGTGGCCATCTCGACGAATATTCATGCGGCGGACCCTACCGCTCGCCACGATCAACAGCGCCGTGCGACAGACCACTCCGCCAGGCGGTAGTCGCGCAGCTACGTGCGAATATCGCGCACACCTCGCGGGATTCCGTGCGGTCCATGCCCTCTAGGTTCATCGCGCAGCCGGTGGGGCATCGACGGCACGGTGAGACTGTGATCGGTAATGAACATCGCCGCCGTCGAGTCCAGGGACCCGGCGGTGTGAGCGAGACGGGGCACAGGGGCCATGACGAGACACAACGAATCCGCGCGAGCTGATGCACTCAAACTTGCCCATCCAGTCGTGCAGCAACCAACCAATCAGCAACCGAACCAACAGGATCCAATACGACCGGGAACGACTCGCCTCATACGGGAAAGGACCCGATCCATGGGCCCCAACCGGCATGAGGATCAGTTCCCGGACATCGGCCACGCCGGGAGCGTCGTGCGCAGCGGGGGGATCGGGTGTCGAGCCCGATCAGCTGCGTTCACACGGGGGGTCACCGAGATCTTCGCACTCGCGTTGATGTCGGCGATCGCGCTCTCGGCGTGGCCCAGCACTGCCACAGCGACGACCACTTTTGTCGTCACGACCACAGCCGACGACTTGGATCCAGCAGCTACCTGTGATCCAGGCGAATGCACCCTGCGAGCTGCCGTCGCCCATGCCGACCCCGGCGATGAGATCCACCTCCCTGCGGGCACGTACCTACTTGAGGACCACATCGTCATACCCACGGGAGTAACCATCCGGGGAGATGGCATGAGCTCCACGACCATTACCCCTGCGATCGGTGGGCATCGACTGTTCGAGATTCCCGACACCACAACGGGCGAGATCGCTTTCGAGCAGCTAGAGCTCCGCGGCGGAGGCGGTGCAGC
>JBBDSU010000030.1:34262-44190 GCA_040904825.1 Nitriliruptoraceae bacterium
CGGTGGGGCTCTTAGCGTGCAAGGCGGATCGTCGGTGACGGTGTCACGCACACGCTTTCACGGCAACGAAGCTGGGTTGCTCGGCGGTGCTATCTACGCGACTGCGGGAGCGGACGTCACCGTCACCAATGCAACATTCACCAATCATGACGGCACGGGAGCCGTGGTGGCAACGGCCGATGCGGGCACGTCCGTGGCGCTGGCATTCACCACGATTGCGCACCAAGATGATGCGTTCTCGGCGACCGGTGGATCTGCCATCACTGTCACCGACAGCGCCATGCTCAACGTCCAGGGATGTGGTGACCTGTCGTCGCACAGCGGATCGATCGCTGACGCAGCCAGTGACGGCGCGTGCGCGCCCACCCAGGTCGGCGACGTCAAGCTTGTCGACGATGTGTCGCCTCCCTATCTCAGACCGGCCTCCGATAGCCCACTTGTGGCAGCGGCGCTCGGGACGTGCCCTTCGGTCGATCAACGTGGCTTCTCGCGATCGTCCTCCTGCACTGTTGGAGCCGTCGAATCCGCGGGCGTCATCTGCCCGACAGGACCACTACCTCGGGGTGAACAGATCAGTTGCGACCTCGACGTCACACTGCATGGCCCAACGGCTGCAGTGCATGCACAACACAACCCTGTCGTGTTCGACGATCTCGTCGCCATCGCCGACGGCGCCGGCAGCTTTACCTTCGTCTTGTCCACCACCGACCCCAGCGATGACGTCGTCATCACCATCAACGGCGGCGCCTACACCGCCACCGTGGCCGTCGCCGCACTCGGAGGTTCAGGCGGTGGTGGAGGCGGCACAGGCAGCGGAGAGTCCGCAGGCGACTCGGGAGGCCAAGACCCCAACGACTGCGACCCCGACGATCCCACACCCGATAGCGACTGCGCTGACATGCTGATGGCTGACGACACTTCCCCGAGCCGTCACGCAGGTCCGTCGCAACTCGCTTTGACCGGCAGCGACCGACGCCCCGTCCTGGGGATAGCGTTCATCGCATTTCTCCTCGGCGTCTTGCGGCTTCGAACAGCGGCCCGTGGATCTGACGCAGTTCGCGACGCGAAGTGACACCAAGACATCGGAACAATCCCGTCAACCGCGCCTCCACCGTCCGAGGCGACATTGTCAAGAAGTCGGCGATCTGAGCGTTGGAAGCGCGCATCACCACTCCACTGCCTATGTGACGATCGATGTCATCGAGGTCGAAACTCGACGGATCAAGATCAGCGACCCCTACTGTCCAGGCTCCAGGGCACGACGCCAGCAACCCCGTGGCCAGAGCTCGCAGCACACCCCGCTGAGCGGGACCAGCGCGTCGTGCAGCGGCCGCCATCGTCTCAGCAGCCAACAAACGACGTCCCAAATCGATGTAAGTCCGGCCGACAGCGACCAGCTCGTCGACGGAGCCACCCTCCTGGGCACCGGCATGTGCGACGTACGCATCGAGTATCGCCAGGTCACCGACCTTGCCGGTTGCCTGCAGGATGGCTGGTGTGGCAGGCGAAGCGAGATCGCTTCGAATCGGAACCATCGCCGCATTCACAGCAACATCGAGGTGGCCTGCAACGAAGGCTGAGTCCGCCGCCCGGATCGCCCTCGCACTCGAACGCTCGACATCAGCGACAGCCTGCACGAGCGCATCGGCCATCACGAGCCGGGCAATACAACGTGCATCATCACGAGCGAGCGACTGAGCGCGTTCGATCTCGTCCGCGGCCCGAATAAAGCGGCCGGATTCCGCAGCGATGACCGCCCTTCGCGCCACGACGTCGCCAAGCACACCACCAAGGCCAGCGACTTCGGCGGCCATCTCCAGCGCCGCCAAAGTGTCCCTGGCAGCCCATCGCTGGCCTGAAGCTTCAGCGACCGACGCCGCCACATCTGTCCACAGAAACGCCCCGACGACGTCACCCTCAGCAGCGCACTGCTGGCGCCGCGCACCAAGCCGCTTGTTCACCAGGTTCACCGGGCCCGCATAGAGCGACAGGATTGCTCGTGCCGCGTCGATCGCTGATGCGACCATCTTGCCGACCTCGCTGTCGTCATCCTGCCTGGCAAGCAACGCGACGTCGGCGGACTCCCACGACAAGTGCCGCACCGCCATGGCGGCACCCCCCACGATCTCCTCGACACGCGGCCGTGACCCCTCACTGTCACCAGCTCCCTCTTGGCCACCAGCTATGACCGCTGGAGGAGCATCAGTTCGTTGCCAATCGACGAGCGCATCCCACACGTCCAAGCGATCACGAAACCGCCGGCCTGGACGTTCGGCGTCATACTCGTCGGTGAGATCACGCAGTCGTCTCAACAGCGCCGTGCGCCAGGCGGCGCTGGCGAGTCGAGCGATGATCCCAGCCTCGGCCGGCCGATCAACCGCAACGCACACATGACCGTCGGTGCGTTGGAGCACCAGCACGCCGTCGTGGTACAGCCGGGTCACCGCTGCCACGTCCACCAGCGTTGCTGCGATCGCCATCGGAATCTGACCCGCTACGGCAACGGTGTCGAGCGCCTCGCGGCGACGCGAATCCCACCGAGATCGACGCTGGACCACATCAGAATGCACACGATCGACGCTGATCGGACCGTCGAACGTCCACCCGGCTGAACCTGGGCGCAAGGCTCCGGTCTCACAACAACCAAGGAGGAGTTCAACGAGGTCTCCCGGCCTGCCTCCGGCAAGGTCAATGAGTGGCCTCAAGGTGGCCGGAAGCCCACGCACATCCAGCACTTCTTCGGCAATGGCGACGATGGAATCCCGGGCCAGCGGTTGCATAGCAATCGCTGGCACACCTGACGAACGCCACAGTTGCACCGCCGCTTTCGCACATGAGGTACCGGCAACAGGAACCGCTATGACGCGGCGAGTTGAGCCCCTAGGAGTCGCATGGCGGCGCACAATCGCGGGAGTGGGAGACTGACCAAGCTCTACCCGGGTCACATCGTCGTGCACTGCGGTCATGATCTCGTTGACCAAGCGCGTACGCCCCATTGCCGGTGCACCGACGACGGCGACTCTGCCACAGCGCTCAACGGCCTCAACCGCAGCAGCGACCAACCCTGTCGGATCCTGAAACGTCGCCTGGGCTGCCCGAATCGACAGCACACCAGACGGCAGTCCGGCCCCCATGTATCCGGCCCCTTGTCCCCGGTTTCGTTCGTCCCCACACCACTCGGACCTGACAGGTCCCTGCAGAGTGCACGGCGACACCTTGACGGATTCCCTGGCCGTCGGCTGCCGTGCATCCCGTGCTTCGCGTCGCTTGCTGTCCGTCCCGTCTCGCGTTGCTCGTCGGCAAATGTAGCCAGGCCTTCAGTGATTTCGCCCCGGGAGACAAGCAGACCGTCTAGGTTTCCGCTCGCAACACCGCGCCAATTGCGGCAGCGCCTGCCGACGCCGCAGCGGCCACGACCCTGACCTTCTGAGCAAAGGACGATCGGTGGCAGACAATCCGCAGACTGCGACCTCCGACGCAAAGCCGTCGGACGGTTTCTTGGAGCGGTATTTCGAACTCCGCAAACACGGCAGCACCATCCGGACCGAAGTCGTCGCGGGATCAACAACGTTCCTGGCGATGGCCTACATCCTGTTCGTGAATCCTGCCATCCTGAGCGCGACCGGCATGGATGAAGGTGCCGTGTTTGTCGCCACGGCCCTGGCCGCTGCCATTGGCACGATCATCATGGGCCTGTGGGCGAAATACCCGATTGCGCAAGCCCCCGGCATGGGCCTCAACGCGTTCTTCGCTTTCACCGTCGTCATCGGCATGGGTGTGCCGTGGGAAACGGCCCTGGCTGCGACATTCGTCTCCGGATTCCTCTTCTTTCTGCTGGCGATTACCGGCGTACGCGAAGCGATCATCAACGCGATCCCGATGGAGCTGAAACTCGCGGTTGGCGCGGGTATCGGGCTGTTCATCGCGTTCATCGGCTTGCAGAACTCCGAACTGATCGTCGGCTACGAACCAACCCTGATCACGCTCGGCGACATCGGCTCTCCGACGTCGCTGCTGACGATCTTCGGATTGCTTGTCACGGCGCTGCTGTTGCTGCGCGGCATCAAGGGTGGAGTGTTCTACGGCATCATCGTGACGTCGATTGTGGGCATGATCTTCGGTCTGGTCGGCACCCCTGACGCGGTGGTATCTGCTCCGCCGTCGCTGGCACCGACGTTCGGCCAAGCGTTCGCCAACCTCCCTGAGCTGTTGACGGCACAGATGGCACTGGTCGTCTTCACGATGCTGTTTGTCGACCTGTTCGACACGACCGGAACGCTGATCGCGGTCGCGAACCAGGCCGGCCTGGTCAAGGACAACAAGCTGCCGCGTGCCAACCGAGCGCTGCTGTCCGACTCGATCGCCACGATGGCCGGAGCGACGCTGGGTACCTCGACCACGACGTCGTACATCGAGTCATCAG
Source organism: Nitriliruptoraceae bacterium (assembly GCA_040904825.1). GTDB lineage: Bacteria > Actinomycetota > Nitriliruptoria > Nitriliruptorales > Nitriliruptoraceae > JBBDSU01. The sequence continues at coordinate 38,686 of JBBDSU010000030.1, forward strand.
CCGGTGTTGGTGCCGGCGGTCGCACCGGGCTGACGTCGGTGATGACCTCGGCCTTGTTCCTCGTGGCGTTGTTCTTCTCGCCGCTGCTGACAGTGGTCAACGCGTATGTGACTGCCCCGGCGCTGATCATCGTCGGGCTGATGATGGCCAAAGGTCTCGGCGAAATCGATTGGAGCAAGGTCGAAATTGCGCTGCCCGCCTTCATCGTTGTCATCGCCATGCCGTTGACGTACTCCATCGCCAACGGCATCGCCCTAGGACTGTTCCTCTACCCGTTGACGATGACCTTCAAAGGCAAGGCCAAGGAAGTCTCTCCGGCCATGTGGGTGCTGATGGCAGCCTTCCTGGCGTTCTTCATCTGGGGGATCGACTAGTCCCATCCAGCACGGTGGCACGATCCACCGTGCTGTCCTGAACAATCAGGGAGGGACGCGACCAGATCGGTTGCGTCCCTCCCTCACTTCATGTTGTCAGCACCAAGCGCTGCCGCCGCGTGGCATCACTGGGCAGTGCCGCCCTCGCGGCCGCGAACCAGAATGTCGTCGCCCTCAACATCGACAGTGACTCGTTGCCCATCGACAACCTCGCCGGACAGCATGGCCTTTGCGAGTTGATCTTCAAGCTCCTTGCGGATGACCCGCTTCAGAGGACGGGCGCCATACAGCGGGTCATAGCCAAGTTCAGCCATCCGATCCATCGCCGGCGAGGTGACATCCAGGTCGATGTCCCTATCTGCCAGCCGGCGGCGCAAACGGGCCAGCTGGATGTCAACGATGTCACGCAACTGGCCGCGCTCAAGGCGATCAAATATGACCAACTCGTCGATTCGGTTGAGGAACTCCGGACGGAAATGGCCACGCACGTCAGTCAGGACGCGATCGCGCAACGCCTCAGGTGAAATGTCAGCATCCAGGATGTGGGTTGACCCGAGGTTCGACGTCATGATCACCACGACATTGCGGAAGTCGACCGTGCGGCCTTGGCCGTCGGTCAATCGCCCATCATCGAGTACCTGGAGCAGGACGTTGAAGACATCAGGATGCGCCTTCTCGACTTCATCGAGCAGCACAACCCGATAGGGGCGCCGACGGACCGCTTCGGTCAGCTGGCCCCCTTCGTCGTATCCGACATAGCCAGGCGGTGCGCCGATCAAGCGTGCGACGGTGTGCTTCTCCTGGTACTCGCCCATGTCGATGCGGACCATCGCACGCTCGTCGTCGAACAGGAACTCTGCCAGCGCTCGCGCCAGCTCGGTCTTGCCGACACCGGTGGGGCCAAGAAACATCAACGACCCAAGCGGCCGATCCGGGTCAGCGATACCTGACCGAGAACGACGAACGGCGTTGGCGACCGCCTCAACCGCCGTGTCCTGGCCGACAACTCTCCGGTGCAGTTCGTCCTCAAGCCGAACAAGCTTGGCCGCTTCGCTCTCGACCAATCGGCTGACCGGGATGCCGGTCCAACGCGCCACGACCTCGGCGATCTCGGTCTCAGTCACTTCTTCTTCCAACAGCATGTCACCTTCGGCGCGCATTGCCTCGATGGCATCCTGGGCTTGCTCGACCTCACGTTCAAGCTCCCGCGACCGGCCGTAGCGCAGCTCAGCGGCCTTTTCCAGGTCACCTTCTCGTTCAGCGAGCTCGGCCTGCTTGCGTACTTGCTCAAGTTCCTCTTTGGCAACCTGGAGCCTCGAGATGGCCGTGTTCTCATGCTCCCAGCGGCTGCGCAGTGCAGTGGCGCGCTCGGTCAGGTCGGCCAATTCCGCCTCAAGATCGGCCAGGCGTGCTCGCGCTGATTCGGTCTCCTCCTTGTCGAGGCCACGCTGTTCGATCTCCAGTTGACGGATACGACGTTCGACCTCGTCGATCTCTGGTGGCACGGAATCGATGGCGATCCTGAGCCTGGCCATCGACTCGTCGAGCAGGTCGATGGCTTTGTCGGGAAGGAATCGTTCGGTCAGGTAGCGGTCTGACAGTGTGGCCGCCGCCACCAGCGCATCGTCGGTGATCCGTACACCGTGGTGGACTTCGTAGCGTTCCTTGAGGCCTCGCAAGATCCCGATGGTGTCAGCCACTGATGGCTCATCGACGTGGACAGGCTGGAACCGGCGCTCGAGCGCAGCGTCCTTCTCGATGTTGCGGTATTCAGCCAGCGTGGTCGCACCAATCATGCGCAACTGGCCGCGAGCCAGCATCGGCTTGAGCATGTTGGATGCGTCCATTGCACCCTCGGCACCACCCGCGCCAATCACCGTGTGCAGTTCGTCGATGAAGGTGATGACGCGGCCGTCGGAGCCCTCAATCTCCTTCAAGACAGCCTTGAGTCGTTCTTCGAATTCGCCGCGATACTTGGCGCCGGCGACCATTGCGGACAGGTCGAGCTCGACCAACTGTTTGTCGGCGAGCAGGCTCGGTACGTCACCATCGACAATGCGCTGGGCGAGCCCTTCGACAATGGCGGTCTTTCCCACACCCGGCTCACCGATCAGGACAGGGTTGTTCTTCCTCCGGCGCGCCAGGACTTGGATGGCCCGCCGGATTTCTTCGTCACGTCCGATGACAGGATCGAGCTTCCCGTCACGGGCAAGCGCAGTCAGGTCACGGGCATACTTCTCAAGCGCTTCGTAAGTGGCCTCTGGGTCCTGGGTCGTCACCCTCTGGGATCCCCGCACTTCCTTGAGTGCGGTCAGGATCGCATCGCGGGTGACGCCAGCTTCGGTCAGCGTGCGCGCAACCGTGTCGCGCGCATCGGCCAGCGCGAGCAGCAGATGCTCTGTCGACACGTAGTCATCGCCGAGATTCGACGCTTCCACCTGTGCTGCTTCCAGGACCTGGCTCAACCGTGACGACAACCGCACGTCACCAGATGAGCCGTAGGCGGCCGGGGTCGCCTCAAGCACCTCGGTGATGCGGTTGCGCAACGTTGTCGGCGTCACCCCGATGCGCTGCACGATCGGCAGGACAACACCGTCAGGCTGCGCAACCAGCGCCAGCAACAGGTGGCCGGTCCCAACCTCCGGGTGTCGACGATCTTTTGCGATGCCGCCAGCGGCTTGCAACGCCTCCTGGGACATCCTCGTCAGGCGGTCAAAGTCCATGTGTGGTCACCTCCTGACTGTCATGCGTCGATGACCCTGCGGTCAGGTGGCGGAACAGGACGGGCACGCTGGGCTGATGAACCACTTCGCTGACCAGTCCTGCGCCGGAGCGGATGCACCTCGACGTTGGAGGGAGCAGATTTGACGATTGCGTAACGATCAGCACCTGAGCGTTCTTCGAGCCTGTCGGCCAGCACTCGCACCATCTCTTCGAGGTCAGCGACCCTGCGTCGCGCCGCCTCGAGCTTCTCACCGAGTTCCAGCACCACGCTGACACCGGCGAGATTGAGGCCTTCGTCCTGCGTCAGGGTGCGAATGAACTGCAGCCGCTCCACATCACGCTGGGAGTAGCGCCGCGTTCCACCTTGCGTGCGCGCAGGAGTCAGCAGCCCTTCACGCTCGTAGGCGCGCAGGGTTTGTGGGTGGAGCCCGGAAAGCTGCGCGGCCACTGAGATGACATAGACCGGCGCGTCAGTGTCATCCCCAGGGTCGAGGTGTTCGGGCTCGTCGGCCTCGTGGCGAGGCCGCTTGGACCACGACCAGCCCCCGCTGTCGCGAGGTTCGAGGTACCGCTGTTCGTTCGTCATCAGACGACCTCAGTGGGGTTGCGGTTGGGCTTGCAGGGCCTGCCGGCGCTGCTCGACTCGCTCGTCCAAGAATGACAACTGGTCGAGTTGTTTCTTTTCTTCCCGTGTCAAGTCGGTAGGCACGTCAATCATGACGGTCACCAGCAAGTCGCCCGTGCCTCCGCCCTTGCCAGGTGCACCCTGGCCTCGGACTCTCAAGGTCCTGCCACTGCGAGTACCGGACGGGATCTTGATCGTGCGGGTGTCGCCGCTAGGCGTCGGCACCGTGATCTTCGCACCGAGCACCGCCTCTCTCCACGAGATCGGTACTTCCAGTGTGACGTGGTCGCCTTTGCGTCCGAAGGTCGGATGCGCGGCGACATGCACCGTCACCAGCACGTCGCCAGGCGGACCGCCGCCGTATCCGGGACCACCGCGTCCGGCGACGCGGATGACGGCACCGTCCCTGACACCAGCAGGAATGCGTACCGTCAACTGGCGAGGCTTGACGACGCGACCCTGCCCGTTGCACGTCGTGCACGGATCGGTGATGGTCGACCCACGACCGCCACATTCTTGGCACGGCTGCGCGAACGAGAACGGACCTTGGTCGATGATGACCTGCCCACGGCCTTTGCAGGTCTCGCAGGGGCTTGGTCGGGAACCTGGACGTGAACCTGACCCTTTGCAGGTTGCGCATTGACCATCACCTGTCACACGCAATGTGGTGTGCACACCTTCGAGCGCATCTTCAAACGTCAGGTGGACATCGGCTGCCAAGTCGTCGCCGCGCCGGGAACGACGCGGACGCTGACGCGGCCCCGCACCTGCCGCACCGCCAAACAGATTTCCTAACAGGTCGTTGAGATCAGCATCGGCAGCACCCGGTCCGAACCCGCCGAAGCCACCTCCGCTGCCTGCCCCGGAAAATCCAGCAGCACCCAGACGTCGCAGTTCGTCGTACTCCTTGCGGCGCTGTGCGTCGCCGAGCACCGCATAAGCCTCTCCGACCTCCTTGAAGCGTCGTTCGGCGTCGGTGTCCTCGGGGTGTGCATCCGGGTGGTTTTCGCGGGCTAGCTTGCGATAAGCCTTCTTGATGTCGTCAGCTGAGGCGTTCTTCGACAACCCAAGGACCGCGTAGTAGTCCTTCTCCAACCACTCGCGTTGCGGGGCCATCAGTCAGTCTCCTCGTCGAGCGTGATCGATCATTCCTCGACCGTCACCATCGCCGCGCGCAACACGCGTTCGCCCCACTCGTAGCCAGGCCGCATGACGTCGGCAACGATTGGTCCTGCGCCCACGTCATCCCGGCCTTCCGCCGGACGCTGAGCGACGGCTTCATGCCGCTGCGGATCGAACGGCACGTTCGTTGCGTCGATGCGGACAAGGCCAGCGTGCTCCAAGGTTCCGCGCAGCTTGGACGCAACCAACTGGACGCCGTGTGCCAGTTGTTCGTCGCTGGATGCCTCCGCGGCTTGCACCGTGCGATCGAGATCATCGAGCGTCTCTAGCAGGGCCTTCGCCAGGTCGGCCTTGCCAGCGTCACGCTGGGTCGCAAGATCTTTGCTTGTGCGGCGCCGGAAATTCTCGAAATCGGCGCGGGCGCGGCGCAGGTCATCCAGGTATTCGTCACATTGCTGTTCGGACGCCACCAGAGCCGCAAGCAACTCGCCGCGGGTCCGTGGGTCAGCTTCGGCATCGATCTCAGCGACGGCGACATTTTCGTGCAGATCGTTGCTGGCGGTGGCGGTGGCGGACACTTCGTCATCGGGATCACGGCTCGCACCACCCTCAATGTCGTACACCTCGGGCGATTCGTCGCCCGAACCGGTGTGGGACCGG
>JBBDSU010000030.1:44290-145908 GCA_040904825.1 Nitriliruptoraceae bacterium
ACCCTCAATGTCGTACACCTCGGGCGATTCGTCGCCCGAACCGGTGTGGGACCGGTCTGAGCGAGTGTCCTCGGCGTGCATACAGGCTCCTGGCGCGTACAACGGGCTCTAACTGGCAATGGACGGTGTGGCGGGTCGGGTTCGGTCACGGTCACACAGTGAAACTACGGGTGCCCGGAACGACGGTTGCGCCGTCGCCCGGGCGCCCGCGGCGGGCGTTGAGACCTTCGTCAGCTCGCCGCTTGCTGGTCATCACCTTCGTCGACGACTTCCGCATCGACGACTTCTGCATCGTCGACATCGGCGTCGTCCACGTCGGCTGTTTCGGTAGCCGCCTCATCGGCGGACGCCTGATAGATGGCCTGCGCAAGCAATTGACTCTTGGTGCCCAGCGCCTCCATCTTGGCTTTGACATCGTCGTCGTCATCGCTGTCGAGGGCACCTTTGAGATCTGTCAGTGCCTGCTCGACCTCGGCGCGGGTGGACGCGTCAAGCTTGTCGCCATGCTCCTTGAGGGTTTTGTCCGTCTGATACGCAAGGGTGTCAGCCTGGTTGCGCAGTTCCACCGCCTCCTTGCGCTTTCTGTCCTCGTCAGCGTGGACTTCGGCATCCTTGATCATTTGCTCGATGTCGTCCTTCGGCAGCGCCGAGCCACCGGTGATCGTCATCGACTGCTCCTTGCCGGTACCCAGATCCTTGGCCGACACGTGGACGATCCCGTTGGCGTCGATGTCGAACGTCACTTCAACTTGGGGCATGCCACGCGGAGCCGGCGGGATGTCGGTCAGCATGAACTTGCCAAGCGTCTTGTTGTCGTTGACGAACTCGCGCTCACCCTGCAGCACATGGATCTCGACCGACGGCTGATTGTCATCAGCGGTGGTGAACACCTCGGACCGCTTGGTCGGGATCGTCGTGTTGCGTTCGATGAGCTTGTGGGTGATGCCACCCTTGGTCTCGATGCCGAGTGACAATGGCGTGACATCAAGGAGCAGGACGTCTTTGACATCGCCCTTGAGCACACCCGCCTGGAGTGCGGCTCCGACGGCCACAACCTCATCAGGGTTGACACCCTTGTGAGGTTCCTTGCCACCGGTGAGGTCCTTGACCAGGTCCTGCACGGCCGGGATCCGGGTGGAACCGCCGACAAGAATGACGTGGTCAACCTTGGCGACATCGATGCCAGCGTCCTTGACAGCACGCCGGAATGGGCCCTTCAGACGATCGAACAGACCGCTGGTCAGTTCGTTGAACTTCGGGCGCGACAACGACTGTTCGAAGTGGAGCGGACCCGCGTCAGTGGCCGTCAAGAACGGCAGATTGATCGTGGTTTCCTGTGACGACGACAGTTCGATCTTGGCCTTTTCAGCCGCTTCCTTCAGGCGCTGGAGCGCCATGCGGTCGTTGGACAGATCGACGCCGTGCTCGTTCTTGAAAGTGGCCACCATCCAGTCCATCAGGATCTGGTCCCAGTCGTCACCGCCCAGGCTCGCGTCACCTGCCGTCGACTTGACTTCAAAGACGCCATCGGCGATTTCGAGCACCGACACGTCGAACGTGCCACCGCCGAGGTCGAAGACAAGCACGGTCTGCTCTTCAGACTTTTCAAGGCCGTACGCCAGCGCGGCGGCTGTCGGCTCGGCGACAAGGCGCAGCACCTCAAGGCCGGCGATCTCGCCCGCTTCTTTGGTGGCCTGACGCTGAGCGTCGTCGAAATAGGCTGGGACCGTGATGACCGCCTGGGTCACCTCATCGCCGAGATACGACTCAGCGTCCCGCTTAAGCTTCATCAGGATGCGTGCAGAGATCTCTTGGGGCGTGTAGTTCTTGCCGTCGATCTCCGTCTTCCAGTCCTGACCCATGTGGCGCTTGACTGACCGGATAGTGCGGTCAGCGTTGGTAACCGCTTGGCGCTTGGCAACCTCACCGACGAGGACTTCGCCAGACTTCGACCATGCCACCACTGACGGCGTCGTGCGCGCACCCTCGGCATTTGCGATGACGGCGGGTTCGCCACCCTCCATCACGGAAACCACCGAGTTGGTCGTTCCGAGGTCGATCCCAACGGCCCTGGCCATGTCGTGCTCCTCCTACGTTGTCCCGATGTCGTGCTGCCGACCCGATGTGATGGGCCAGCACTGCAACGAATGGTACGACCGTAGCCCCCGACGGCAAGCGACATGCCTGAGGCTGCATAAGAAAATATGCGTCGCTCCCACTCAAGTATTGTACTGGAGTGGGCCACGTACCACGAGGCACGTACCTGGCCAACAATGCGACATGGAGGAATGGCCCAGAAGCGCCACGATGTCTTGACGGCGCGGATCTTGAACAATGCGCCCACAGATGCCGCGCCCGTCCGTGTGGGTCTGACTCGACGAACGATCCGCCCGCGATCCAGCAGGTGACCCGGCTACCGGGTCACCACGTCAGTGGTGGTCATCGACCGGTTCCACGGGCCTGGGGGCGGGCCGCCAGTCTCGGGGCAACGGACGACCCCGCGCATCCAGGCGCTCGCGATATGGCCAAAAATCCAACAGCAACGAGAATGGCAGCAGCACGACGAAGATCAGCACCACCATCTGCCAGGTTGCCATTGATTGCTCCTAATTCTGCCCACCGGCTGCAGCCAGTATGCCGTCATCCGGCGCACACCGCCCAGCAGGTCGCTCCGCCGGCAACGCCGCCCTACAGCCAATCTCATCGGTGATGACCCTCTGTTTGGTCCCGCTCCGGTGGTCGCATCGGCACGTCACTGCAGCTCGACACCTGCGCGTTGTTCTGCCAGGCGCACTGCCTCGACATGGTCAGCCTGTTCCCCAACGATCTCCGTAACCTCAGCAGTCAACTGGCGTGCCAGTTCGAGCACCGGGGCGGCGACACCGAGTTCGGCGATGAGCTGTCCCGCCAGACGCACGTCTTTGTTGAGCAACCCGAGCGCGAACGTCAAGGGGAACTCGCGGCTCGTCGCGCGCGACATGAGGTTCTCGGTGACAAACGACCGGCCCGTCGCCCCATTGATGACATCAAGTGCGGTCGATGCTGATACCCCGTAGCGCGCCAACACCGTCAAGCCTTCAGCGGCGGCCTGCAAGCTCGTCGCGAGCAGCGCCTGGTTGATCGCCTTGACGGCCATGCCCGCACCTACATCACCGACGCGGACGACATTGGCGGCAACGGCATCCAGCACTGGCCGCACTTCGTCGATCGCCTCCTGGCTGCCACCGATCATCACGGTCAAGGTGCCGGCCTCAGCGCCTGCAGTCCCTCCCGACACCGGCGCATCGAGGTAGGTCACCCCGTGTTCAGCCAAGGACTCCGCGATGCGCTGACTTCCCACGGGATCTCCCGAGGTGTGGTCGAGCCACACGGTGCCTCTCGCGAGCTCGGGTCCCAGCTGGCCAACGATCTGAGCAACCTCAACGTCGGTGGGCAGGCAGGAACACACGACCTGCACGTCCGCGAGATCTGCCAGGTCGGTCACGGCTGAAGTGCCGTGCTGCGCCGCGTGGTCATCGGCAACAGCAGACGTGCGGTTCCAGACCTTCGTCGGGAATGCTCGGGCGAGGTTGGCCGCCATCGGTCGTCCCATCGCGCCAAGCCCCAGGTATGCCACCTTCATTGTCGACTGATCCATGACGCTCCCAATTCTCCTCGTCGGCACCGCCTGTGTTGCGCGAGCGAACTCGGGCCGTGACATTCGCCCCGCACTGCCGATATCAACCTACTCGCGACCGCCCGCCGATCCAGCGAACCTGGGCGCCATCAGTGACCAGTGACCCAGGCAGCAACGGGTCCCTTGTAGGCGGCCGTCGCGTGCCGCACCAACCAGCACCAGGCTGCGCCGACCAGAGTCGGCCGCCTAGACTTCGGCGATATCGCGAGCCGGGCCTTAAGAATGTTCGGCCGGTTCATCGTTGGGAGGGACGCCAATCGTGGATGCTGAACTGATGCTCACGGTATTCCGCATCGTTGTCGGCACTGCCGTCATCGCCATCTTCGGAGCATGGGCGATACGCCGCGGGATGTTCCTTTTCAACCTCGTGAAAGCGGCTCGCCCCAACCCTGAACGCAACATCCGCGCAGCGTTGAATGCCAACCTCAAGCGGGCGCTCGTCAACATCTTCGGCAACCGCAAGCTGCTGCGGTGGAGCTTGCCCGGGATCGCACACTTCTGGGTCATGTGGGCATTTTTCGTGCTGCAGACGACCCTGCTGGAAGCAGCTGGCGAGCTCTATATCGGACCCGAATTCCAGTTGCCGCTGCTCAATTCCATCTCGATCGCGGGCGTGACCGCCTACGACGTGCTCGGATTCTCCCAGGATTCGCTCGGGCTGCTGTCGATGGTCGGCATCGTCATCTTCGCCACCATCCGCCTGACGCAGCATCCCCGCACCCGCGGGCGCCAGTCCCGGTTCGCCGGTTCGAACCTCAATCAGGGATGGTGGGTGCTGGCGGCCGAAACACTCGTGATCTGGACCATCTGGGTCGCGCACGGTGTGCGGTTCGCCGAGAACCACGCTCCGACGGAAGCAGCGTTCATATCCCGGCTCTTCGGCGACGCACTGGTCGGCATCGACCCGCTGATGCTCGCGTGGATCGGTGCGCTCAACCTCGTCGTCCACCTCGCGATCGTCGGTGGCTTCCTGGTGTTCACCTTGCACTCAAAGCACCTGCACATCATCACGATCGCCTTCCAGGAGCTCACCCGCGACCCCAAGCGAGCCAAAGCACTCGGCCCGCTCGACACCGAGCTCATCGACATGGACGCCATGGACGAGGACACGGTGCTCGGCGTCGGCGCCATCGAGCAGTTCACGTTCGACAAGTTCCTCGACTTCGCAACCTGCACCGAATGCGGCCGCTGCCAATCACAGTGCCCCGCGTGGAACACGAACAAGCCACTGAGCCCCAAGCTGCTGATTCAAGACCTGCGCGACCACATGTACGCCAAGGGCCCCTTCCTCCTCGGCAAGATCGACGAGGCCGAAGCTGGCGATGTCATCAACATTCCCCTGGTCGGGGACGCACCTGGCGAAGCAGCCGTCATCGACTACGACGTGCTGTGGTCATGCACCACCTGCGGAGCGTGTGTCGAGGAATGCCCGGTCGACATCCAGCACGTCGACACCATCGTTGAGATGCGGCGTTACAAGGCCATGATGGAATCCAGCTTCCCGCAGGAAGCCGGCGTGATGCTGCGCAACATCGAAAACTCCGGCGACCCGTGGGGGGTCGGTCAGTCCAAGCGCGAAGAGTGGACCGAAAAGCTCGACTTCGAAATCCCACGTGCGGTGCCGGGGACCGAACTCGACCCGGAGATCGATCATCTGCTGTGGGTCGGCTGCTCCGGTGCCGTCGACGACCGTTCCCGCAAGGTGACGGTCTCGATCGCCCAACTCCTGCACGATGCCGGCGTGAAGTTCGCAATTCTCGGCAACAACGAGACGTGCACCGGCGATTCGCCACGTCGCCTCGGGATGGAATATCTGTTCCAGATGCTCGCCCAGCAGAACGTCGAGACCCTCAACAGCATCGGAGCCGACAAGCGCACGATCATCACCCGGTGCGCTCACTGCTTCAACGCCCTGAAGAACGAGTATCCCGACTTCGACGGCCACTTCGAGGTGGTCCACCACAGTCAGGTGCTCTCGCGCCTCGTTGACGACGGCAGGATTGTCGTGACCGGCGAACTCGCCAAGCGGGTCACCTACCACGACCCGTGTTACCTCGGCCGCCACAACGAGGTGTACGACGATCCACGCGCGACCATCAGTGCGGTCCCTGGCGTCGATGCTGTGGAGATGGAGCGCAGCCGCTCGAACGGGTTCTGCTGTGGCGCGGGTGGCGCTCGCATGTGGATGGAAGAGACCATCGGCACCCGGGTCAACAACAACCGGGTCGACGAAGCCGTCGATACCGGTGCCGACATCATCGCCACGGGTTGTCCGTTCTGCGTCACGATGTTGTCCGACGGCGTTGCCGAGAAGGTCGGCCAGGGCTCGCTCAGCGACGGACAGGTCGAAGTCCTCGACATTGCCGAGGTGCTGTCCCGTGGCCGGGTACTGGCCCCTGCCCACCAGTCAACCAAGACGCAGGCCAGCGACGCGGAGCCGGCCGATTCGCCGTGACCGAGCGCCCCGATCGCACCGACCCACAAAGCCGCGCCTCGCGAGACAGCCAGGCGACGCCGGCCCCCGGTGCCGCACCTTCGACTGATCAGTCACCGTCAGCACAGATGGACCGAGCCGACCGGGTGGCTGAGCGGCTGGCGGTGCCTGTCCTCGTTGCGGCGCTGGCGTCGGTTCCGGCTGTGTTCCTCACGCTTGCCGCCGACCCATGGGCAACCGTGGGCAGTGGTCTCAACACCCTGTCGGGCGCGGTCCTGATCGCCGAGACCATCGTCCTGCTCGCCGTGGCTGACGACCGGCGGGCATGGATCCGCCGCAACAAGTGGCTGGTAGGACTCACGCTGGCCATCATTCCAGCCGTGGTGTTCGCGATTGGTCCTGTTCAACTCTTGAGGCTCGTACGGGTATTCGGTGCTCTGAGAATCATCCGGGTGGGACGCATCCTCAAGGCTGGCAAGATCGTCCGGCAGCGGCATGGGCTTGATCAGACGTGGCAACGCGTGATCGGGGCCGGTATCACGCTGCTGTGTGCAGCATTCGTCGCGCTCGTCTTGATCGATCCGACATCGGTGAGCCGACAGGCGCTCGATGAAGCCGGTCAGCGGCTGGGATGGATCGGTGTCGCCGTCGCAGGGATCCTGCTGGCGGGGGCAACATTCATCGTGCGTCAGCAACGTGATCGTGACCGAGCCGACAAATCCACTGGCCAAGAAGCCGGGCCTGAGCCAGCCGCAGAACCCGCACCAAAGGCAGGCACAGAAGCCGGGCGAGCTGGAGACCCAGCAATCGGCCTACCGGATCAACCCGATGCCACCACCCGTCGACAGGAGCCGTGATGGAGATCGTCGTCATCGTTGTCAACGTGCTGTTGATCGCTGCGATCATCCTCTACAACCGGCTGATCCGCGCCAAAGTACGGGTCAGGCAGGCCTGGGCGCAGGTCGCGGTCCAACTCCAGCGACGCCACGACCTGATCCCCAATCTTGTCGGTGCGGTGAAGGGCTACGCCGCACACGAACGGCAGGTGCTTGAAGACGTCACGCGGACGCGTGCGGCGGCCTTGCAGGCTTCCGCGGCTGATCGCGCCAACGCCGAAGACGCCTTCGAAGCATCGCTCGGCCGGTTGCTGCTGTTGGCCGAGAACTACCCCGACCTCAAGGCTGATGCGAACTTTCGCGCTCTGCAGCAGCAGCTGACCGAAACCGACGATCGCATCGCGTTCGCCCGCGACTTCGCCACCAGCCGGGTCGCCCACTACCGCAAGTTGACCACCACGTGGCCAGGAAACCTCGTTGCTGGGCTCTTCCGGTTCCCACGCGAGGAGATGTTCGCCCTTGATGATCCACGGGCCGCTGCCGCACCCGACACAAAGATCGGCCGTCGCGTCGGACGCAAGTAGAACCCAGCCTCATCAACACCCGCGCCAAATTCAGGCACGCGTGCATGGCGTGGCTCGTCATCGTCACCACACACTCCACGATCCAGTCACGCATTTGTGTCAAAAAAATTGTTGACCATTATGTCGACGATCTAGTAAACCTTCCTAGTCTCGCAGTGAGAGCGCGCGGCATCGCGCCTGCTGCAACATCCCTTGGCGGGGTATTCGATAGTCCAGATCGGTTGGGAGGCCTCGGTGGGACAGACCACCTCGACGGACGGCATCGTTGCCGTGCTGCGCGATCGCATCGCGGCACACCAACTTGCTCCTGGCAGCCGGCTGCGCGAGCACGATCTCGTCAATGAATTCGGATCATCCCGTGCCCGGATCCGGGAGGTGCTCAGTGCGCTCGAAGAGCGTGGGCTGATCGAACGCATCCCCAATCGAGGAGCAGTCGTCATCCGGTTGGAGCCCGCTCAAGTGCTCGAGCTCTTTAACGTCCGCGAAGTCCTCGAAGGACTTGCTGTTCGCCTCGCAACAGAGCACCAACCACCCGAATCATGGCAAGACCTCGTCGATCTGTTTGCCGGGCCAATGCACCAGGCGATCGAATCCAACGATTTCGAGGCCTACATCGACGGGCTGGCGACGTTGCGGGCCCGCATGATCTCCGGCGCCGATTCACCGCTGTTGACGAGCTTGCTCGACCGCATCCACGACCAGACTCGGGTGCTGATCCGACGCCTGGTGATTCTTCCCGGCCGCGCCAGCCAAGGACTCGCCGAGCACGGCGAGATGCTCGCCGCCATGCGAGCCGGCGAGGCCGAGCGAGCCGAAGAACTCAAGCGTGCCAACATCCGATCGTCGCGAGCAACGTTCGATACCTACCAGCATTTCGTCCTGTGAAGCGCCACGGTGTCCACACGTTCAGGCTCGTACCAGATCCACCCACCATGCCACTGACCCACTGAACCGGCAGAGGCCCCCACATGTTCGAACGAGTGCTGGTTGCAAACCGTGGAGTTGCCGCGGTTCGTGTGGCGCAAACGCTGCGTCGGCTGGGTGTGCCGTGGGTTGCGGTGTACTCCGAGGCCGACGCCGACCATGCGTACGTCCGCGAAGCTGACGAAGCGGTCCGCCTCGGCCCAGGCCCCGCTCGTGAAAGCTATCTGTCACGGGATGCCGTCATTGCCGCGTTGCACGCAACTGGTTGCGACGCCGTTCATCCCGGCTATGGATTCCTTGCCGAAGACCCTTTGTTCGCCGCAGCGGTGATCGATGCCGGCGCCACCTTCATCGGACCAAGCCCTGCCCACATCCAAGCCATGGGGGACAAAGTCGCCGCCCGCAAGGTGATGGCCGCTGCTGGGGTTCCGGTCCTGCCGGCTTCGGGTGCGATCCCGGATGATGTCGAAGACTGGTCACAGTGGTTGGACCCGATCGGCTTTCCAGTCCTGGTCAAAGCGTCGGCCGGTGGTGGCGGCATCGGCATGCAACGCGTCGAATCAGAAAATGACCTCACCCGTGCTGTCGAACGCACTCGCCAGATGGCCGCCCGGGCGTTCGGCGACGACACCGTCTACCTGGAACGGTGCTTGGACCGGGCTCGACACGTCGAACTCCAACTGATCGGAGATCGCGACGGCCATGTCCGGTATCTGGGCGCCCGTGACTGTTCAAGCCAGCGCCGGCACCAGAAGATCATCGAGGAGGCACCCGCACCCGCGCTCGACAGCAACGTGCACGACCACGTCGTGAGCGCCGTCGTCGCAGCGCTGAGCGCCATGGGTTACCAGGGCCTTGGAACTGTCGAGATGCTGCTCGACGACACAGGTCGCTACGCGTTCCTTGAGATGAACACACGGCTGCAGGTCGAGCACGGTGTCACCGAAGCAGTCACCGGACTCGACCTGGTTGAACTGCAGGTACGGGTTGCAGCTGACGAGGACATCGACCACCTCATCAGTGAGCCCGTGGCACCGCGAGGCCATGCCATCGAGGTTCGCATCTATGCCGAAGACTCCGTCCGATTCTTCCCCAGCCCTGGAACGCTGACCGTGTTCGATCTTCCGCAACGCGCTGGCACAACCGTCACCACGCATGTCAGCACTGGTACCCAGATTTCTTCCAACTACGACCCCATGCTCGCACTGATGGTCGTCACCGGTGACGACCGTGCCGATGCAATCGATCAGACCCTCACCGCTCTGGAGGCCGTCGTGATCGAGGGGGTGGCGACCAACGTCAGGTTCCTCCAACGACTGATCGACGACCCATCGTTTCGCAAGGTCGAACACCACACCACGTTCGCCGAGGCGCTCGCTCGCACACCTTCTCACGACTCGTCCCCCGACACGTAGCCGACTTTTCCCAGCATCGATGAGACCGCATCGCAACCAGCCGGATGACCGGCGCCACCACCCAAGGAGTGAACATGGCCACGCGAGGGTCGCCTCGATCGACGTCGGAGCCAGCCGGTGCTGGTCCGTTGGCTGGCCACGTCGTCTTGGAGCTCGGATCGACGGTCGCTGGCCCGTTCTGCGGTCGTTTGTTGGCGGATTTCGGCGCCGAGGTGATCAAAGTCGAGCCGGCAACTGGCGACGCTGTGAGATCGATGGGGATGCACCGCCGAGGACGATCCTTGTACGCAGCAAGCATCCTGCGCAACAAGCACCTGATCTCGCTCGACCTTCGTACCGAAGAGGGGCGCGACGTCGTGCTACGCATGATCCCTCACGTGGACATCGTCGTCGAAAATTTCCGGCCCGGCACGATGGAACGGTGGGGCCTGGACCATGCTGCCCTGTCGGAGATCAACCCGGGTCTTGTCATGGTGCGCATCAGCGGTTACGGCCAGGAAGGCCCCTACAGCGCCCGGGCTGGCTACGGCGTCGTATCCGAGGCCGTCAGCGGCCTGCGAGAGCTGACCGGAGATCCTGATCGGCCCCCACCACGTGTGGCGGTGTCGTTGACCGACTACATCAGTGGCCTGTATGCCGCCTTCGGCGCCGTCATGGCGATCAATCACCGCACCGTCACCGGCCGGGGACAGGTCGTGGACACTGCCCTGTACGAGGCAGCGTTCAGCTTCACCGAGCCG
This sequence comes from Nitriliruptoraceae bacterium, assembly GCA_040904825.1. GTDB lineage: Bacteria > Actinomycetota > Nitriliruptoria > Nitriliruptorales > Nitriliruptoraceae > JBBDSU01. The sequence goes on from JBBDSU010000030.1 coordinate 54,900, forward strand.
TATGTGCCCGCCTTTTCGGAACTCGGTGTCGTTGCCACACGCACCGGCTCACGATTGATCAACAATGCCCCCAACACGCTGTTCGAAGCGGCCGACGGCGACGTGGTCATCGCCGCAGGCACCCAAACGGTTTTCCGCCGATTGTGCGCAGCCATGAAACGCCCAGACTTGCTCGACGATCCTCGGTTTGCGACTCCGGCAGCACGCAACACCCACACCAACGAGATCGAGGCGATCGTTGCCAACTGGGCCAGATCACACACCGTCGAACAGCTCGAAGAGATGCTCAACGCCCACGACGTGCCAGCATCACGCATCTTCGACATGGCCGACATCTTCACCGACCCGCAGTACCGAACTCGCGGCATGCTCGTCGAAGTCGATGACCCTGATGCGCAGCCTGACGGCAACGTCAATGGGCCGCCCGCCACCGTCACCCTTGCCGGGATCGTTCCGCGCCTGTCGAACACTCCGGGTGAAGTCAGGTGGGCAGGCCGAGCCATCGGCGCCGACACCCGCAGCGTGCTGCGGCGTCACGCGGGCCTTGACGATGCCACCATCGACCACCTTCATGACATCGGGGCCGCTTGGTGTGCTCCACCGGCCGACACTGCAACCGAGAGTTCGAGCGACTCGGATCTCGGAGATTCGGAAACCCGCCGATGAACCACGACGACTTGGCCGCCGACCTGGCAGCCCGCGAAGCAGCCGCCTATTCGATGGGAGGTGTCGAAAAGCTCGAACGACGTCGCCAACAAGGCCTGCTCAACGCTCGCGAGCGCATCACCTACCTCCTCGACGACGGGACATTTCTCGAAGAGGGGCTGCTGGCCACCTCCTCAGTCGTCGCCGAAGACCGTGATACGACCCCGGCGGACGGCAAGGTCACCGGTTTCGGCAAAGTCGACGGCCGAGCAGTCGGCATCGCGTCGAACGATTTCACGGTCAAAGGCGCTTCGAGCAGCCTCACCAACATGAAGAAGCTTGGCCATGTCAAGCGGGTGGCGACCCAGCGTGGCTTGCCGCTTGTGTTCCTGGGAGAGTCATCCGGCGCACGGATGCCCGACAACATGGGATCGCGCGGCATGGGCGACCTGCTCGGCAACGACCCGACGCAGTACATCAGATTCAGGGAGACTCCGTGGGCTTCCGCCGTTCTCGGCCAGTGTTTCGGATCCTCGGCTTGGTACACGTGCCTGTCGGACTTCACGGTGATGCGCAAAGGTGCGGTAATGGCTGTCGCGAGCCCGGTCCTGGCCTCACTGGCGATTGGCGAGACCGTCGATCCCCAACAGTTGGGTGGATGGCAGCTGCACGCCGAGACGACGGGGCTGATCGACACTTTCGCCGATACTGACGAGGAGGCCCTCGACCTTGTTCGACGCTTCTTGTCGTACATGCCGTCCCACCATCTCGAAGCGCCCCCGACGGCTGCCGTGCCCGCGGGCTCCGACGCAGCAGCGTCTCGCCTGCCCGAGCTCGTACCCGACCGTCGCAAACGTGTCTATGACGTTCACCGCGTGCTTGAAGCAGTCGTGGACACCAACAGTCTGTTCGAACTCAAGGCCCAGTTCGGGCGAACTGCGGTGACGGCACTGGCTCGCCTCGACGGCCGCGTCGTCGGTGTCGTCGCCAACAACCCGTTGGTCAAAGGTGGAGCGCTCGACGCTCACGCGTGCGAGAAGATCACGCGCTTCCTCGTGCTCTGCGACTCGTTCAACATTCCGCTGCTCATGTTCGTCGACACGCCCGGCTTCCTCATAGGGATGGAAGGCGAACGACAGCGTGCAGCCGGCAAGATCATGAACTTCATGACGGCGTTGCAGTTGTTTTCCATGCCCAAACTGTCGGTGATCTTGCGCAAGAGCTACGGCCAGGCCTATCTCAACATGGGAGGCGGCCGTAACTCCGACGAGGTGACCGCGTGGCCGACCGCGGAAGTCAGCTTCATGGATCCCGATTACGCCACGAAGGTCGTGACCTGGGGCAAGCCCGAGGCCGACGATCCCGAGGCGCAGTCCGTAATTCGTACGCAGATGGAACGGGACGCGTCCGTCTGGGACATGGCATCAACATTCGCCGTCCAGCACGTCATCCGCCCCAGTGACACCCGCCGTCACTTGATTTCCCTCCTCGATGTTCATCATGACCGCCGTACTGGTGGTATCGGCCGCCACGCGATGGCCAACTGGCCCAGCACGTTCTGAATCGAACCTGTCGCCGTTACGACCATCCGACCGGCCACGACCACCAAACACACCCATCCCCGACATGGAGACCACGACATGGCCCGCCACGAGATCCTCTCAGAGGTGACCGGAACCGTCTGGCAGATCGAGGTCGCCGTCGGCGACAGCGTCAGTTCAGGCGACGACGTCCTCATTCTCGAATCGATGAAGATGGAGATTCCCGCGCTCGCGCCCTGTGACGGCATCATCGTCGAACTGACGGTCGCCTCCGGCCAGACCGTCGAGGAAGGCCAGCTCCTCGCAATCGTCGAGGACTGACATGGAGACCCCGGATCCCCGCGAGATCGACCTCGAAGCACGCTTCGATGAGCTGAGGCGCCGGCGCCAGCTGGCGGCCCGACTGGGTGGTGACGATGCCGTCGTCCGGCACCATGAATACGGACGCCTGACGATTCGCGAACGCATCGGCGAGTTGACCGACGCCGGGTCGTTCCAAGAGATCGGTTCGCTCACCGGCAGCGGCACGTATGACGATGACGGACATCTGGTCGACGTCACCCCTGCCCCTTATGTCATGGGGCTGGCCGCGATCGACGATCGGCCTGTCGCCATTGGCGGCGAGGATTTCACGATCCGAGGCGGCACCAGCTGGGGTGCTCGCCGCAGGAAAGGCGGCCAAGGTGGATTTGTCGAAGACCTGGCCCACGAATTTCGCATTCCCCTCGTCAATCTGATCGATGGCGCAGGAGGCTCGGTCACCTCGGTGTCGAGCCGGGGCCATTCGGTGTTCCCTGGGATCTTCGGTTTCGAACGGTCCGTCCAACTGCTGGGCGAGGTGCCCGTCGTTGCTGCGGTGATGGGCACAGCGGCCGGTGGACCCGCCGGACGTGCCATCTTGTCCCATTTCTCCGTGATGATCAGCGGGACCAGCCAGGTATTCGCCGCCGGGCCGCCGATCGTCAAGCGTTCACTAGGGCAGGACATCGACAAAGAGGCTCTCGGAGGCACTTCGGTCGCGGTCGATACGTCCGGAACCATTCACAACGCTGCGGCGGATGAACGTGACTGCTTCGACCAGATCCGCCGATTCCTGACGTATCTTCCGTCCAACGTGTGGGAGCTTGCGCCACGGACACCGACCGAGGATCCTGCAGAACGCCGGGACTCGGGCCTGCACACGATCATCCCTCAACGACGCACACGTGCCTACGACATGCGCCAGCTCCTGCGGATGGTCATCGACCGGGACAGCGACTTCGAGATACAGCCGACATTCGGCCGTGCCGTGATCACGACCCTCGCACGCATCGACGGCTACCCGGTCGGCATCATCGCCAACGATCCCAAGATCCAGGGTGGGGCGATGGACGCCGCATCCGCACGCAAGCAGGTCCACTTCATGGAACTGTGCGACACCTTCCACCTGCCCGTGGTGTTCCTCGTCGACGTGCCCGGCTTCATGGTGGGGCTGGCAGCGGAACAAGAAGGCGCCCTACGCGAAGGCATGCGTGCCGTCTACACCGCAGGGACGATGACGGTCCCGACCTTCACGGTCGTTGTCCGCAAGTGCTACGGCATGGCAGGCATGGCCACCTGCAACAAGAACGGCCTCGACATGAAAGTCGCGTGGCCAACCGCCGAATGGGGTTCGCTTCCGGTCGAGGGCGGTGTGGCGGCAGCTTTCCGACGCGAGATCGCCGCAGCCGATGATCCTGGGGCACGTGAGCGTGAAATCGAAGCAGAGCTTCGCCGCTACACGTCGCCGTTCCGAACCGCCGAAGCCTTCGAGGTGGAGGAGATCATCGACCCGACTGAGACCCGACCGTTCCTCGCCCGATTCGTCGCACTGGCATATCGACGCATGGCCGGAACGCTTGGACCACGAAGCATCGCTGGCGTGCAACCTTGATGTCATCAGTTCTCCATACCCGCCCATCGATTGACATCACACCAAGTAGGCCGGTGTCAGCGCCGTGCGACTATCGTCCTGCTGTCGACGCGCTGCTTGAGCGGTCAGTGAGACGAGGAACTCGTCGTGCGAATCCTGTGGCGTGCCATCGTGTCCGTCGTCATCGCCGTCATCGCCTTCGCCATCGCAGCAGGCGTCGGATGGCTCGGCGGGCTCACCGACATCGACGATGCGTTCACCATCGAGCAGTTCAACCGCGGTGTGATCGTCGAAGCCGACGGCGCCACCCACATGCGTGAAGTGATCGATGTCACGTTCTCCGAACCGAGACGTGGGATCTTCCGCGACCTTCCCGACGAGCGACGTTTCGACGGCGGTCAGTGGCAGGTCATTTCGATCGATCGTGGACGCGATGGTCTCGACTGGAACTGGGTCGTCGAATCCGGCCTCGACGGTCCGCGTGTCCGCATTGGTGAAGCCTCGCAATGGCTGGAACCGGGCGACTATCGCTATCGGCTTGAGTTGCGCGCCCCGACGTGGAGCCATCTGCTGGCCGACGACCCATCGATCGTCGAGACGCGTATCGACGTGCCGGGCTATTCCTGGCCAACATCGGTCGACGCCGGACGCTTCGTCGCCATGATGCCGGGCGAGATTCTTGAGGTCTCGTGCGTCGAAGGGGCGTTGCGCACGGTCACGGCATGCGCGAACGAACCCACCATCGACGGCGAGGTGGTCACCATCGACCTCGGCCCCTACGACGCCTACCGGTCGGCCACAGTCTCCATCCTCACGCCCGCGGCAGCGTTCACCGGCGCGCTGCCGACCTATGACGCGACACCACTGGGCTCATGGTCACTCGCCGCAGTCCTGCCCGACAGCCCGGTCGTCTCGGCGCTGATCGTGGCGGCACTGGTCGCCGCAGCACTGCTGTTGATCGAACTCGCGTACAGCTTGGCCGTCTACCGCGACAAGGTCACCGACCCTTCCCTGCACAACCAAGCGACTCCGACAGCCGTGTTCGCTCCCCCTCGAGGCCTCAGCGCCATCGAAACAGCTGGCGTGCTCCTGCGAACGGCAGCCAGTCCTCTGTTCTTGGCCAAGCTGGTTGATCTTGACCAGCGCGGGCTCATCCGCACGTCGGCAACCGAGAAGGGCAAGCAGGTCGAACTGGCTGTCGAACGCAACCCTGATGCCGGCGAGATGAGCGACCTGGACCGCAAGTTCATCGATGCTCTGCTGCCGTCGTCTGGCGCCACGAGGTTCAGCGGGACCTACAGCGCTGCGGTCGCCAAGCGGGTCAGGGCCGCGACCGCGATTGTCTCCCGGCGTGCCCGGGGCGTCTTTGCGGCACACGGCCTCAAACATGACGGTGGCAAGATCCTGCGCCACCCAGCGACCACGGTCCTCATCGCACTTGCCGTCCTCGGATGGATCGCCCTGTTGTCGTGGGCCTTCTCCCGCTACGGCGTCCTACCCGTTGGGGCAGCGTTGGGTGCAGCGGCAGTGATCCTGGTGGCGTGGGCGATCGCACACAGTTTGTGGGCACTGGTCAGGCTGCCGTTGAACTCAGAAGGACGCCATGTCGTCGCTGAATCCAAAGCGTTCCGGGAATTCGTCCGCACCGTTGAGTCCGAACAACTCGAATGGGCAGCTGGCCAGCCCGGCATCAACCACCTCCACCCAGCGCTGTCGCTGCTGCCGTACGCAATCGTGTTCGGCCTCGCCGACTCGTGGTATGACCGGTTCAGTGGCGTGATGCAGCAGCTTGCGGTGGCTTCAGGCACCGCTGCGGCCGCAGGCGGCACCGCCTGGTGGGCGAGCCAAAGCAATTTCAGCAGAGTGAGATCCGCCCAATCGTCGACGACGACGGCCCCGAGCTCGTCCGGCGGTGGAGGTGGCGGAGGCGGCAGCGGAGGCGGTGGCGGAGGCGGCGGTTCGTGGTGATCAACTGCGCGCACAGCCCGGCAGCGTTCTAGGCGAGGTCGGGATCGTCGTCACCACCGACTTCCGGTGCAGGAGAAGACGGAGGCACCAGATTCAGGTGATAGCGCGAAGCCGTAGGCCCACGCTGACCCTGATACTTCGACCCGGTCGCACCTGACCCATAGGGACGTTCAGCCGGGTGGTCCAGCATGAAGAACGCAAACTGTGCGATCTTCATGCCCGGATACAGCAGAATCGGCAGCGTCGCGACGTTCGACAGCTCAAGGGTGACGTCACCGTCGAAGCCAGCATCGATGAAGCCGGCCGTCGAGTGGATGACGAGTCCAAGCCGAGCGAGCGAGCTCTTTCCTTCGAGTCGTGCCACGAGATCAACGGGAAGCGTGATCCGTTCACGCGTTGCACCGAGTACGAACTCGCCCGGATGCAAAACGAACGGCCCGTCCGTGACGTCAACGAGTTCAGTCAGGTCGGGCTGCTCGTTGCGGACGTCGATGTGGGGATAGCGATGGTTGGCGAAGACGCGGAACTGGCTCGCCAATCTCACGTCGATACTCGAAGGCTGAATCGCGTCATCCGCGAGCGGATCGATCCCGATGCGTCCAGCGGCGAGCGCTTCCTTGATACTGCGGTCGGACAGGATCATGTCAGCTCCGGTTCGCTGGTCGCCGGCCGTCACCGTTGTCATCAGCGGTCTTCACGGCGGGGCCGCTCAGTCCCGTTCAGCGGCCACGGCCGCACTGGACGGTCCCACCTGCGAACGCAACGGTAGACGGGATGGGGCGACGGCGGCCACGACGCGCGCAATCCGAGCCTGCGTGGGCGGTCGATAGTCTTCAGGCAAGGCACGGGCACCCGCACCCGGGCCGTCGACGGAGGTCGCTCCAGGTGGCATCGACCCACGACGATGGCGCCTCGCCTTCGACATCGGGTGACGTGAGCCTGTCGACCGGTCGGGCGATGGTCCGCCCGATGCTTGTGGCATCGCTGACGACCGTGACAGCCACCTTGCCGCTGTTTCAGATCGGGGCGCTAGCCGTCCAGATCACCGACGAACTGGCCTTTGGTGCCGCAGCACTGGGAACCGCGGCCGGCATGGCCCAAGCAATGCGCGCGCTTGTCGGTGCCCCTGTCGGACGCCTCGTCGACCGGCTCGGAGCGACGACCTCGTTGCGCATCGGCGTGGGAATTTCGGCGACCGCTTCACTTGGCATCGCCACCACCGCGTTCAACTGGTGGTCGCTGGTCGCGTGGATGCTGCTGGCCTCCGTGGGCCACACCTTCACCCAGCCTGCTGCCAACAGATTCATGATCAACCGCGTCCGAGCGAGCCGGCTCGGCATTGCGTTCGGCGTCAAGCAGTCGGGCCCACCGACCTCAACGATGATCGCCGGGCTGAGCGTGCCCATCCTGGCGGTGACCGTCGGGTGGCGCTGGGCCTACATCCTTGCAGCGGCGATTGCAGTTGCCGTGCTCCTGTTCATTCCTCGCAGCACTACGACGAAAGCCGACCGAAAATCCCAGCGCAAGAAGAGGTCCGCACCACTGCCGCCTTTGCGGGACCGATCGACACTGTTCGTCATCGCCATCGGCTTCGGGCTTGGGTTCTTGGCCAGCGCTGTGATCATCACGTTCTATGTCGATTCGGCCGTACGAGCCGGCGTGAGCGAGGAAATCGCCGGAACCATGTTCGCAGTGGCCAGCGTCGCATCGATCATGGTGAGACTGTCGATCGGTGTCGCATGCGACCGCACGAAGTTCCATCCCTTCAGGATGTGCGCGATTCTGCTGATGATCGGCACGCTCGGCCATGCGATGTTCGCCACGGCGATCCCGTGGGTGATGTCGGTGGGAGTCATCGTGGCGCTCGCCGGAACCTGGGGATTCCCCAGCGCCTTCTGGCTCGGATTGATGCGCGCATATCCCGAAGGTCCAGGCCGGGTCACCGGACTGATGGCCCCTGCCGTGCTCGTCGGTGGCGGCCTCGGCCCCATGGCGTTCGGTTTGATCGCCGAAACCATCAGCTACCGAGCCGCATGGACCGCCGGCGCATGCATCTCGTTCGCCGCGTCGCTGGGCCTGGTGTGGTCAGCGCGGCGTCTTGACCGGCGTGATACCTCCGACCGCGCAACCGCCAGCCAAAACGCCCAAACGATCGAAGCCGACGTCGAACCTCAGTCGAGCAACGACCATACGCCGTGACCGTCGCCTTGAGCTGCGTAGTCTCAGACCCATTGCGCGTTGCCGCGCCGAATACCCGCCGAGTACCTTTGTCGAACCAGACGGCCCATCGGCTGGGATTTGCGGGTGTAGTTCAATGGTAGAACACGAGCTTCCCAAGCTCGGAACGGGGGTTCGATTCCCCTCACCCGCTCCGAGGTGCGAGCACAGCATCGTCATTCTCTTGTTGCGTCCGCAGGCACGGTCCTTTGGCTCAGCGCCAGTCCACGCGTAAACCCTCGTCGTCTGACATCGTGTGCGGTACGGTGCCTTCAGAATGACGGCCCAGACCCTGCCGGACTTCGGGTTATCGGAGCCTGTCTCTGACAGCGCTCTGCCGGGAATGAGATCCGCCCACGCGGCGCATTCGGCAGTTGCGCCGTCGCTGACCTCCCTGACCCGTTGCCACCGCACGTGATCTTCGGGAGGCCTAGCGTGAACCGCACCGTCATGTTTATCTTCGCCATCATTGGCATCGTTGTCGTCGTGTTCTGGGTCATCGACCGGATCTGACGACCCAGGCAGGACAACTCGCACGGTCCTGCAATCTGACTTCCGCCCGGCTTGAAATCACGCGTACGGGCGATTTGTGCTGTCCAACGGCAGGGCCGGGCGGCCACCACCTGACAGGGTTTCGATTCGTTCGTCATCGATGAGCGGCCTGCCCACGCGATCGGTGCGAACGATTTCGCTCAGGAGGTCACGACGGCGCGCCAACAGGAATAACACCGGCCTCACGCCCTCTGGGCCATAGGGTGCGCGTTGACCTGGAGGGGTGATGAAGAGGATCGTGCTGTTTTCTGACCTGCATCTGGACGCGACATTCACGTGGGCGCCACCTCGCATTGCTCGTCGCCGACGCACGAATCTGCGGTCGACGCTGAGCAACATCGTTGCTCTGGCCGATGAGGTCGCCGCGGATGCCATCTGGTCGGCGGGCGACCTCTACGAACATGAGCATGTCACCCCCGATACCGCGAGTTTCCTGCTGCGCACACTCAGTGAGGCAAGTTGCCCGGTCATTCTCGCCCCCGGCAACCACGATCCGCTCGTCCCCGGATCGCTGTATGCGTCAGCGGCGTGGCCCAGCAACGTCACCGTCGTTGAGGCGGCCAGGCTGGCACCCGTCGATCTCGATGATGGCTTGCGCCTATGGACCGCTGCCCACCACGTCACCGCAGGGACGCCAGGGTTCCTTGACGGTTTTTCCGTCGAAGGACAGGCGGTCCACTACGCCCTGTTCCACGGTTCGGAGTCGCTGGGCATCGCCCGGGAGGGCGAGCGCAAGGAAGCACACGCACCTTTCACCGTCGAACAGATTGAACGTTCGGGGCTCACGCACGCCTTCGTCGGCCACTACCACACCCCAGCAGACGGGCCGTGGCACACCTATCCGGGCAATCCCGACCCGCTCACGTTCGGCGAGCAAGGCGAGCGTGGCGCCGTCGTCATTGAGATCGACCGAGACGGGACGTTCGGCAGGCAACGCCACGTCGTTGCGGTGTCACAGGTGGCCGACATCACCGTCGACGTCACCGACGCCCACGATGCCTCTGACATCACGGCACGGGTGTGGCAACGAATCGACGGGTTCGCTGGTGAGGTTCGTGTGACGCTCAGCGGTTCGCTGGCGCCTCATGTCGACGTGAGAGTCGACGACATCGCAGCGTTGAGCACCGACGATCTCACGGTGGTGCCCAGACTCGGACGCATCGGCGTCGACTACGACCTGGAACGTCTCGCCGCCGAGCAGAGCGTGCGCGGCCATTTCGTTCGTGCCGTCGAGGCGGACCCGACCCTCGACGAGGACCAGCGCCGGCGTGTGCTGATCACCGGATTGCGCGCGCTCGATGGCCGTGACGACCTCGAGGTGGCGTGATGCGATTCACCCAGATCGAAGCGATCGGTGTCGGCCCGTTGTCTGACCAGCGGCTCGATCTCGCCCCCGGGCTCAACATCGTCCACGGACTCAATGAGGCGGGCAAGTCCTCGTGGCACGCCGCGCTGACCATTGGCTGGCTCGGCCAGCGTCGCGGTCGGGGTGCGCAGCGTGCCCAGGATCGCGAGTATGTCCAGCGCTACCAGCCCTGGACCGGAGCACCGCTGATCGCTGCGGTTCGCGTCGTCACCGACGATGGCCGGGTTCTGCGATTCCGCCACAACCTGAGCGACCTCGCTGACAATGACGTGACCGACGGCACCGGCCGGACGGTTACCAGCGACTGGGAACAGGACGGCACGGCCGATGGTGCCAAGATCCTGGGACTCACCCGTGAGGTGGCCAGGGCAACATTTTTCGTGGATCAAGCCGACATCTTCGCGGTCACGCGCGAAGCCGGTGGCTTGCAGGAGCATCTCCAGCGCGCTGCGGCGGCGGCCGACCGGTCGGCGACTACCGCAGCGGCGGCCCTGGCACTGCTCGACGATTTTCAACGCGACCACGTCGGTCTGGACCGTGCCAACGCGACAAAGCCGCTGCGCCGTGCACTCGACCGGCTCGATGAGGCTGACCAGGCGCTCAAAGCCGCCGCTGACGCTCACGAGAATCATCAAGATTTGCTCGCCAACAGAGATGTCGCCGCCGACAAGGTCGAGAGAATCGAGTCGCGAGTCACTCGCCTGCGGCACTCGATCGAGGCCGCCCGGATCGCCGAGGACCGACGCGAACTCGCCGAGCTCCAAGCACTCGATGCGGCGATCAGCGAAGGCCGGACGCTCGAGCAACCCGCACCGGATGAAAGCGTCCAAGAAATCGGTCCGCTGCGACACCGGTTCGCCGCCCGGCCAGCAGCCGTCGACGACGACGGCGGAGTCGCCGCACTGGAAGCGGAACTAGCGGCTCTGCCCGATATTCCTGACGGTGACACCGCAGTCCATGCGACGGTTGCCGACGCCCTCCAAGAGTTGCGCCTTCACCAAGATCGGCTCGCGACCCACGACGCCTCCCGTCCTGCTGACACTCCTGCCGTTTCTCTTGGCGGGCTGACCCCTCAGGATCTTGATCGTTACGCCGCTGCCTTTGAGGCCTCGGTCGGTTCAATCGCCGCGATGCACGGCCGTATTGCCGACCAGGACATCTCTGTCGAGTCGCCATCTTCCGAGCAGGCACAAGCCTCAGCGCTTCCTGGGGCACCCAGCAGCGTGTCTGAGGGGTCGTCATCTCGCGGTGGAGGCATCCTCGGACTGGTCCTGGCCGGTGTCATGGGCATGGCAGGCGGGGGTCTGATCCTCAACGACCTGCTGATCCCCGGCGTCGCGGTACTGACCCTGGCCGCCTTCGTCGGCATGGTCGCCTTGGTGGTCCGTACCCGACGCAGGGCCAGCGGTGGCAGTGACGCCACAGCAGCACCACAACGCACCTCTCCGCCAAGCGAAGCCCCTTGGATCGTGCAGCAGCGCCAGAGCATCGCGGCAGCGATCCAGGCCCTGGACGAAGCTTCAATCCACACTCGGGAGCCGGCAACACTGCGTGAACTGGCCGAGCAGGCACGCCAGGCCGGTTTTCGCCAGCGTGCCATCGACGAGTGGCACGCAGAGCGCGACGACCTTGTCGACCAGCTCGACGCGGCGACAAGGCTGCTGGCCAACGCGCTCATGGACCGGGGCGTCGACATCGGCGATGACATTGTCGCGTCCTGCACCGACTATGAAGAAGCGTGCCGTCAGCGATATGCGCAGGCCCAGCAGGCATCCCGACGCGACGACCTCGTCGCCCAGCTCGCATCCGTGCGGGCACTTGCCGCTGATCGTGCTGAACGTGCCGAAGAACGCCGCCTTGCCGAAGAGAGAGTGGTTGCCAAAGCTCGCGAGCTGGGCTTCACCAACGCCGACCCGGAGGCCGCCGACCGGTTCCTGGCCCAATGGAAGGAGCGCCAGGAGTCGTTGCGCGAGCGTCATCAGACGCTCAGAGTCCAGGAACGCGAATTGCTCACGCGACTCAAAGGTCGCTCGCTTCAAGAGTTTGCCGCAACAGTCTCCGACAAGATGACCGAGATCGGCGACGCCACGCCGATCGATGACGTCAACGCCGCACGACGTCAACTCAGCGAACTGCAGGTGGAGCTCAATCACGCCAGGATCGAGCTGAACCGGCTCGAAGGTTCCATCAGCAACGCTGCCCGCGCGTTGCCATCGGTCTCCGAGGCGGAAGAAGAACGTGCCCGCGCAGCCCGCGAACTCACCACCGTCCGTGAGCTCAAAGAAGTGCTCGACATTACCCGGCGACACTTGGCCGACGCCGACCAACGCGTCAACGAAGACCTTGCACCCGTCTTACGCGAGGCGATCCTGGCCCATTTGCCAACCCTGACCCGGGGCCGTTACACCGATGTCGAGGTCGACCCTCGGGAGCTGACCGTCACTGTCCGCACAGGCGGAGGCGCCTATCGGCCGGCGGCCCACCTGTCGCATGGCACCGCCGAACAGATTTATCTGCTGCTGCGTCTCGCGCTCGCTGACCACCTGGTCGTGCGAGATGACAAGGCACCACTGGTCCTTGACGACGTGACCGTGCAGTTTGACGAGCATCGCACGGTTGCATTTCTCGAACTGTGCCGGAAGCTTGCCGATCGCCGTCAGATCATCCTCTTCTCACAGGAGCGTGAGGTTCTCGAATGGGCCGAAGGGCACCTGAAACCCCCGAACCACGCCATCACCCGCCTGCCTGACCGTGCAACTCAGTAGCACCGGCGTGCAATGCCAGCGGGCAGCCAGCATCGGTGCTCGGGCAAGCAACGCGGCCAGTTGGCGTGGCCAATAGTTCAATGCCATAACCAAGCCCAGGTCACGCCTGGTACGTGCTCGATTCAGAGCGGGTTAGTCGTCCTCATCCACAGCGGACGGGTCATACAGGCGCTCGGCCGCGGCCAGGAGTGGTCCACGTTCACGGACGTCCGTGCCGTGAGCCAGCGCGAAGATGAGGTCGACGCCTTCGGGGGCTGCAGCGATCGCATCCTCGACTGCCTGCCGCTGAGGCGCAATCGGAACGATCAGCACTCCGTTGGCACCGAGACTCGTGGGCAGTTCGCCGGTCGAGCGAGTGACGGTGACGTTGCGGCTTGCCCCAAGTCGCTCCGCTGTGCGGGTCGCCAGGCGCGCGGATGCTGCAAGGTCGTCATCAGTTGGCTCTGACGGCACATGCAACTCGACGTGGTCCCATTCGAACGACTTGACGCGTGTCACAAGCACGGGCACCGGCGCCGACGTCAGCACCGGACCAAGCGTGGCCGCTTCAAGGTCGGCGCCTGGCTCCGGCCATCCGACGATCAGCAAGGTGGCATCGTGCTGAAGGACCAGGTGCAGGATGCCGTCGGCAACCGACGCATCCACGCGCCATCCGCCCGAGAAGTCAAGGCCATACTCGGCTGCCAGAGCCTGCGAGCCCTGCGTCAGCGTTGCGATGCGATCGCGGGCCGCCTCAATGTCTTCGGAGGTGACCACGTGAATTGCCGAAATTCGGCCTTGGTCGCGCACCGCCACCGACAAGGCCAACGCACCCAATGCCGGTGCGGTTGCCGGATCGGCCATGGCGACAAGCACCCTTGACCCTGTGCCATCCCCGTCGTCAGATCTAGCCGAACGTCCCCAGATGATGGCGACGGCCACGGCCAAGATGGCCAGGCCGATCACAACGATGGCTGCGACGGGCTCCATGGGCGACCTCCTGTCGCTGCACCGGATCGACGCGGTTGCGCCGTCGGTAGCGGGGATTATCGCACGTCTGATCGGATTTTGGGCGATCGATCTTTGATGAGGTCCATCAGCGGTGGTCAACGGCCTCCCACAAGCTCAGCCCAAACCACCAAGCGGCGCGCTGCACTGAACCTCGGATGGCACGTCGTCAGCGTCACGAGGTCGCGTCCGATCCCGAGTGCGTCACCCGACAAAACCCACACCTCGTCAGGATCGACAACGGCGCTCGCCACAAAGGTGTAGATCCATTCGCGACCGTATTCATCGCGCAAATGCACGGTGTCACTCGCAACAAGCTGATCGATTGCGTCGAACGGGGCCCCGAAGGTCGTGCGATGTCCGGCGATGCCGATGTTGCCCGATTGGCCAGCCAACGCGGTCGAGGGGTAGTGACCCGGTCCATAGCGCAACGACGCTGCCTCGACATCTGAACCGACTTCGAGTGGTGCCGGCACGACAATGGGTTCACCATCTCGCTCGAACCAGAGGTGTCGAATCGCCGAGGGATAGTCGTCAGCAACCTGATCGCCTGGCCCAGCGTGGTGTCGTGACCCAGCGGGCACTGCTGTGTCCATCGTTGAGCGTTCTCGGACGGCAGGATCGGCGATCTCCAATGTTGAGGCGAAGTGTCGTCGTCCCAAGGGTCCGGTCTGCTCACCGGCGTTTGCTGCCACCGAGCCAATGGACCTCCAAGCGGACTGGTCAGCAAGCCGCGTGTCATAAACCGGGCCATGAGCGCCCGAACGACTGGAGATCGCCGCGGGTGCAGGCATGGCCACCCCGGCAGCCACGCCAGCAGCAACGATGATGCTGCCACCAACGAGCAGCCAGCCAACAAGCCAACGATCCCCCATCGCACGCCCCCGACGTGATTTCACCTACCAGCAATCACAGCCCACCGGCTGCCACGCCAGCCACACTGGCCCCACCAGTGCCCGGTCACTCAGCCGACGCCGCCAAACTAGCCTGCCGTTGTGCCATGCAGACCACCCGGACTGCAGGCAACGACTCCGAACAGGATCCAGGCGATGCGCGACCAAGCGACGTGGGTAGGCACGGCAACGATCTCGCCCGACACCCCAGTCGTGGCAGGGGCGTTCGGTACGTGGACAATCACCATCACCGTTGGCCGGTATGGCATCGACAATTCCGGATCCGCCAAGATCGCCATCCAGAGTGTGACTGACTGGGGACTGGCTCAACTCGACAACCCGAAAGCCCCGAATTTTGCCACCGTTCGCCACACCGGTGAGGCCAAGGCGCGGGCGCGGTTCGAGCCGTACGGAGGAGTTCGACCGTGGGCGCGCGTGCTGCTCATGGAGGTCTACGACGGCTCGTTGGCGGAGGGTGACACCATCGAGGTCACCTGGGGTGATACGTCCGGAGGCAGCCCTGGCTGCCGTGCTCAGACCTACCCGCAGGACGGATTCGAATTCCGCGTGTTGATCGACAATTTCGGCACCGGGGTCTACGAAACGCTCACCGACTCGCCACGGCTCAAGATCACCTCAGGGCCCGTTCACCAGTGGAGCGTGGTCGCTCCGAGCACCCTCGAAGTCGGTGAAACCACGTCGCTACTCGTCCGCGCCGAAGACATCTGGGGCAATGCGACACCTTGTGAGACTGAAGTGTCGTTGGAAGTTGCCACCTGCAGCGACGGCAGCCGCCCCACCGTCACAGGACTGCCTTCGACCATCAGCCTGGAACCTGCCGACGGTGGCGTCGTCCGCGTTGAGGGCGTGAGTGTCGGCGGTGTCTCGACGCTGCGGTTTGTGGCCACCGACGGCGTAGGCCGGTCAGCAACCAGCAACCCGACCATCGTTGGCGACCGCACCGACGGCAAGCAACTCGTGTGGGGAGACACGCAAGGCCAAAGTGGCGGCACCATCGGAACCGGCAGCTTGACCGACTTCTACCGCTACGCCCGCGACATTGGCGGTCTCGACTTCGTCGTCCACAGCGGCAACGATTTCCAGATCACCAAGGCCTTGTGGGAACTCACCCGGCAGACGTGCACCGACTTCCACGAGCCCCACCGATTCATCACGTTCCTCAGCTACGAGTGGTCCGGGAACACGCCCGGTGGCGGCGATTTCAACATCATCTACTCCCACGACGATGGACCGCTGCACCGGTCGAGTCACTGGCTCGTCGATGACCGTTCCGATGAAGACACCGACCGTTACCCCGTCAGTGAACTGTGGAAAGAGTACGAAGGACGCGACGACGTCATCGGTGTTGCCCACATCGGTGGGCGCCGCGCCGACCTGTCGTTCGTCGACGAACGGTTCTGTCCGATCATCGAGATCACCTCAGTCCACGGCCAGTTCGAATGGTTCGCTCGTGAGGCACTCGCGCGGGGGCTCAAGGTCGGGTTTGTCGGCGCGAGCGACGACCACAGTGGCCGGCCCGGCGCCAGCAGCGCCACATCGCACGGCAAGCTTCCAGTCAAAGGTGGCTTCGCCGGAGTGTTCGCCTCCGAGCTGACCAGGGAGGGGCTGTTCGAAGCCATGAAGGCGCGGCGTTGTTTCGCCACGACCGGTGCTCGCATCCACCTTGATGTCCGTTGCGATGGGCACTGGATGGGTGAAGACGTCACGGTCGATGGCTCACCGACGCTCGAGGTCGCCGTAGCCGGCACCGCCCCCATCGAGAAGGTCGAGATTCTGCGCGGTACCGACGTCATCCACACTCACGATGTCGCAGGTCGTTCGGATGGCATCCGTATCGCCTGGTCAGGTGCACGCGTTGATACCCGCGGCCGCCACACTCGCTGGGACGGCGGGCTGACGCTGTCCGAGGGCCGCATCCTGGCCGCGACACCGTGGTCGTTTGATGTGCCGATCGAAGGCGTTGAGCTTGTCGATGACCGCACGGTGACGTGGGTGAGCGGCACGTCAGGCGACACCGACGGGGTCGTGCTGGATCTCGACGCGCCTGACGACGCCGAGATCGCCGTCGACACGAAGGTCGCAACCATGACGTTCAACGTCGGTGATGTCGGCGAGGTGCCGATCGTCGTCGAGGCAGGCGGCGTCGAGCAGCGCATCACCGTTGACCGGGCACCCAATCTCACAGCACCCACCGATGCCAGCTTCATGTGGAGCGACCCGGATCCGATCGACGGTGAGCAGCCTTACTGGGTCAAAGTCACCCAGCTCGACGGCGACCTCGCATGGTCGAGCCCTCACTTCATCACGGTGCGGTAGGAAACGAGCTCGCGAAGCGAGTGAGCGCCTCGAGGTAGTTGGCGCGCTCGAACGCAGCGGGGTCGGCGACCGACGCCTGGCTGACTGAGCCTGTCAACTGGCGCACGGATGCGTAATCCCGTTCGGTCGCCCACGACCTGATGCCGTCGACCAGAGTCGTGACATGCGACGGTCCGTGGTGCAACAGCGCTGAGGTTGTCATGACGACATCAGCACCTGCCAGCAGCAGCTTGAGTGCGTCAGCGGGTTCATGGATGCCGGTGGTGGCCGCCAGCGACGCGTCAACACGGCCGCGCAGAATGGCCATCCACAGCAGCGGCAGGCCCTTTTCTTCCGGATTCGACAACTTGAGTCGTCGTTCGACCGCCAACGAATCCAGATCGATGTCAGGCTGGAAGAACCGGTTGAACAAGACAAGTCCGGCGGCCCCAGCGTCAACGAGCTGCGTGGCGAAATGGCTGAACGATGACCAGTAGGGGGCGATCTTGACCGCGACCGGCACATCGCAGACATCAACGACGGACGCCACGACATCCAGCGTTTGACGTTCGATGTCGGCGCCCGTCTTCGTCATGTCAGCGGCCACCTGGTAGACGTTCAACTCGATCGCTGCCGCACCCGCATCAACCAGCATCCTGGTCCAGTCGATCCATCCGCCGGGTGTTGAACCGTTGATGCTGGCGATAACAGGTATGTCCAGTGCGGCGCTGGCGGTCTTGACCAGGTCGAGATAGTGCTCGGAACCGTCGTTGTGCCGGTCGAGGACTGGCGCATATCCGAAGGTGGCCTCCGGGTTCACGTCGGCACCTAGTCCCAGGTAGCGGTCCACCTCGCGCATCTCGTGTTCGAGCTGCTCCTCGAACACGCTCGGCAGCACGACCGCGCCAACGCCAGCGGCGTTGAGTGCCTCAAGTGAGGTCATCGTTCCCGTCAACGGGCTTGCAGAAGCAACCACCGGGCACCGCAGCTCCAGGCCCAAGTAGTCGACCTGCAGATCGAATGCGCCGCGGCCACCCGGGCCTGCCGGAACGACCACGCCAGCTCCGGCGAGCGCGTCATCATCGATAGTCATCACGCTTCCTCCTCGGCTTCGGTGGCCTGGTCCGATACCTCGAGTTCATCGAGCGCGACGGTCTTTTCATCGGTGACCTGGCGCTCGACGCCAGCCAGCTGTTCGTAGTAACGCCACCGTTCGTGCACGTCCCGCTGCGCCATTCCCTGGAGCAATGTCGCACGCTCAGGGTCGGTGCGCTCAAGCATTGCGAACCGCCCTTCGGTCGACATGAATGCCGACAACGGTTGCGACGGCGCTTTCGAATCCAGACGGAACGGAACGACATCCTCCTCTGTTGTCGGCTGGTAGCGGTACAGGGGCCAATAGCCGGTCTTGACCGCCAGATCCATCCGTGTCATCGATTGGCGCATATCCACCCCGTGGGCGATGCATGTCGAATAGGCCAGCAGCAGTGACGGTCCGGGCCAGGCTTCGGCTTCGCGGAACGCCTTGATCGTCTGCATCTCGTTGGCACCCAGCGCAATCTGGGCGACATACACCGACCCGTATTGCATGGCATGCAGGCCCAGGTCCTTCTTGGGGCTCGCTTTGCCGGAGGTAGCAAACCGGGCGACCGCCGAACGCGGCGTCGCCTTGGAGGCCTGGCCGCCCGTGTTGGAATACACCTCGGTGTCCAGCACCAGGATGTTGACGTCGGCTCCCGACGCCAGCACATGGTCGAGCCCACCGAACCCAATGTCGTACGCCCAACCGTCACCGCCAACGATCCACACGTCGCGACGTACCAGCGAACCTGCGACGGCCTCGAGTTGACGAGCTGCAGCCGCATCGTCGCCGCCAGCATCAGCAAGGCGCCGGCGCAATTCGACCACACGTTCGCGTTGGGCAGCCAATCCTTCCTCGTCACCTGCGGACGCACCAGCTCGCAGCGCATCGACCACATCATCACCGAGATGACCTGCCAGGCGCCCCAACAGATGGTCGGCGATGCTGCGCTGCTGATCGAGCCCGAGCCTGATGCCCAGGCCGAACTCGGCATTGTCCTCGAACAGCGAGTTCGACCAGGCGGGCCCGCGCCCGTCAGCGTTGGTACCCCAAGGGGTCGTTGGCAGATTGCCGCCATAGATCGATGAGCAGCCGGTCGCATTCGCCACGACCGTCCGATCGCCGAACAGCTGGGTCATGAGCTTCAAGTACGGCGTCTCACCACACCCGGCGCAGGCGCCTGAGAACTCGAACAACGGCTGCAGCGTCTGCGTGTGCTTGACCGTGTCGTGACGAACTGCGGTGCGATCTGGGTAGGGAATATCGGCGAAGAACCGGAAGTTGTCGCGCTCTGTGTCACGGTGCTCGTCGGCCGGCTCCATATCGATGGCCTGGTGGGAGACGCGTTCTTTGGACACGGCCGGGCATGCTTCCACACACACACCACAGCCGGTGCAGTCATCGGGTGCTACCTGCACCGTCAACAGGTGATCAGACAGGTCCCGGTCCCGGAACTCCTTCGACTGGAAGCTGTCGGGCGCGCCCTCAAGCGCGTCCGGATCGAACACCTTGATCTGAATGGCGGCATGCGGACACACGATGGCGCACTTGCCGCAGTCGATGCACAAGTCGGGATCCCACACGGGGATCTCGGTGGCAAGCGACCGCTTTTCCCACCGAGCTGTGCCGGTGACGAACGTTCCATCGACCGGCATGGCCGAGACCGGCAGCAGGTCGCCCTCACCGTCCACAATCCGCGCCGTCACACGCGAAATGAACGCTGGGACAGCGTCCGCATCTGTGGTGGACTGGCCGACACCACCCAATTCCAGCGCCCGATCGATCATCCCGGGCCGGTGCCATGTCGACGTCGCCGACGCGCCGAGGGTGGCCTGCTCGACACCGTCGGCGGCGGCTCGAATCGCGGCAAGGTTGCGTGCCACAACGTGCGAGCCGTATGCCTCGTAGGACGTGCGGGCAGCTTCTTCGATCGCGGCGATTGCCTCATCGCGAGGCAGCAATTCGGCGACCACGAAGAACGCCGTCTGCATCACGGTCGAGATCCTGCCAGCCAGCCCTGCTTCGCGAGCAATGGCATGGCCATCGATGACGAACAAGCGCACATCGCGGTCAATCAGTTTCTGCTGCACGTCAGCAGGCAGGCGATCGAACACCTCATCGGCATTAAACGGCGCGTTCAAGAGCACGGTCCCGCCCTGCTTGACCGCGGACAGCACATCAAGCTTTTCGAGCAGTCCGAACTGGTGGCAAGCGACCACATCGGATTCGTCGACGAGATAGGCCGAATGAATCGGCTCAGGGGAAAAGCGCAGGTGAGAAACCGTCGTTGAACCCGACTTCTTCGAGTCGTAGACGAAGTAGGCCTGCACGTGGCCCGACGTGTGCTCGGCGACGATCTTGGCAGTGTTCTTGTTGGCGCCAACCGTGCCGTCAGACCCCAAACCAAAGAACATGGCCGAGATTTCACCGTCGGGACGTGGCGGCACGTCGTCATGTCGGGCGTCATCCAGAAACGGCAGCGACAGGTTCGTCACGTCGTCGATGATGCCGACGGTGAAGCGACGTCGCGGTTGGTCGGCGTCGAGTTCGGCAAACACCGCGGCGACCATCTTTGGCGTGAATTCCTTGCTCGACAGGCCGTAGCGGCCGCCGACGATCAGCGGCAGGTGGTCACGCCGGCCATCCATCACCGCAGCGGCAAGCACCTGCACGATGTCGGCGAACAGAGGTTCGCCGGGCGCGCCCGGCTCCTTGGTGCGGTCGAGCACAGCGATGCGCTTGACCGACGCTGGCAGTGCATCGATGACGGCATCGACAGGCAGCGGCCGGAACAGCCGCACCGTGACCATCCCCACCTTGTCGCCACGAGCGACCAGATGGTCGACGACCTCACGTATCGCCCCAACTGCTGAACCCATGGCGACCACAACCCGCTCGGCGTCATCAGCACCGTGATATTCGATGAGGTCGTACCGGCGGCCGGTCCGCTGGGCCAGCTGATCGAACGCATCGTTGACGTGACCGGGGACCGCATCGTGAAAGGGGTTGGCGGCTTCGCGGGCCTGGAAGAAGACATCAGGGTTCTGCGCCGACCCGCGCAAGGTGGGGGCATCCGGATCGAGCGCACGGAGGCGATGGTCGATCACATGGCGATCATCCACAATCGATCGCAGGTCGTCATCGTCGAGCGCATCGACCATGTTGATCTCATGCGACGTGCGAAATCCGTCGAAGAAATGCAGGACCGGAACCCTCGAAGCCAGCGTCACCGCATGGGCGACTGCCGCCATGTCGTGCGCTTCCTGCGGGTTGGCCGATACCAACATTGTCCAGCCGGTGGTCCGGGCAGCCATGACATCGGAGTGATCCCCGAAGATAGACAAGGCGTGAGTGGCCACGGTCCGAGCAGCGACGTGGATGACCGCTGGGGTGAGTTCCCCGGCGATCTTGAACATGTTGGGCAGCATGAGCAGCAAGCCCTGGGACGCGGTGAACGTCACACCCAGCGCACCCGCCTGTACTGCGCCATGCAAGGCCCCTGCCGCTCCCCCTTCTGACTGCATCTCGACGACGCTGGGTGTCACTCCCCACAGGTTGGGCCGGCCTGCCGCCGACCATGAGTCGGCATGCTCACCCATTGGTGACGACGGTGTGATCGGATACAGCGCAACCGTTTCACTCAATGCGTAGGCAACGCGGGCGACGGCTTCGTTACCGTCAAGGCAGAGCGGTGGCATGGTGCCTCCAGATCAGCGGGCAAAACATCCATGAGCAGCGGGGACAAGGGGCGAATCTGACATGTACCCAGATTCCCACATTGACATCCTTGACGCTACGAGGCTCATCGGCATCGCTCCCCGGCCGCATGTACTCAATCGAGGGGACCATCGGCCCATGCGTACGGCTGATCGCCCTGCGACAGTGCGGACATTCAGGTCACGCATCCAGGCGGCGCCCAAGCCGTGACGTGACCCCCGCAACTTCCCGGAGCGTGCAATGACACCACTCCACCCGCACTGGCGCGAGTTATACCGGGAAGTGGTTGATCCAGGTTTGTGCACAGGCTGCGCCGGATGTGTCGTCGCCTGCCCGCGCGATGTCCTCGTGGCGGGTGACGACGACCTGCCGGTGCAGGTCGGTCCCGGCATGGGGGTCGATGAATGCGTCATCGGGGACCGGGGCTGTGACGTCTGTACACGTGCCTGTCCCCGGTTCCGCACCTGGGAACCAGAACTCGACACGGTGGTTGCGGGCCGGCCGAGGACCGACGACGAAGTCTTCGGTCCAGTCAGGCGACTATTGCTGACCCGCGCCACCGACCCTTCAGTGAACGAAGTAGCTCAAGACGGCGGACTGGTATCGGGCCTTCTGATCTGGGGTTTGGAGACCGGCCGCATCGACGGGGCGCTGACCTCCAAAATCACCGACAACGGCCTTGGACCGTTCGATGCCGCGCCGACGGTGGTGACCGATCGAGCCGGCGTGCTCGAGACCGCGGGCAGCCGCTACACCTTCTCTGCCAATCCATTGGCCTTCGATGAGGCGGTCGAAGCGGGCCTGCGACGGCTTGCACTGGTCGGCATGTCATGCCAAGCGTCGATTCCGGCTGCCCTCGCAGCGCACGGAGAACGCCGCGTGGCACGGCGGATCGCGGTGACGATCGGACTGCTGTGCTCTAAGACCTTCACCTACGAGGGTCAATCCCAGGTGCTGGCAGAACATGGCGTCGCCATGAATGATGTCACCAAGATCAACATCAAGGGCACCTTCCGCGTCTGGACCAACGACGGTGGCTATCAGCAGATTCCCCTGAAGCTGTTCCACCCCCATACCCGTCCTGCATGCCAGACATGCCCCGACTTTGCGGCCCAGCACGCAGACATTTCAGCTGGTGGCATCGGTGACGCGTCCGGCTGGACCTTGACCATCGTGCGCACTGAGGTCGGCGAACGGTGGATCGACGATGCCATCGCCGACGGCGAGATCGAAGCCCGGCCAGCCGAGAGCGACGAGGCTGCGATGCGGCTGCTGACCCGCTTGTCGACAATGTCTCGCCGCCGATGGCCCTCCGCCGAGGAAGCTGGCATTCCCATCGATCCCACCCCATCACGTACCGGCGAGTGACCTCGGCCAACCTGGTGTCCACCCGCCTACGCTGACCCACGCCCGCCGCGTAACCGGCTCGGGGTGCATCCAGTCGAGTGCACGACGCGAAACACGGTCGCTGCCGTCGCTCACGGCACGGCATCTGGGTAGGAGGTCATCGCAATGGAGACATCGACGGTGGAGGATGCGACACCCACCCGAGTAGCACTTGTCACCGGAGCGCGCGGTGGGATCGGTCGGGCGGTGGTAGCACGACTCGCTGCCGAGGGCATCGAGGTCGTGGCCACCGACCGTGATGAGCCTGTCGCTGGCGATGCTTCGTCGCTCCCCGAAGGTGCTGCGACGTATCTTGCGGCTGACCTGACTCAATCAGCGGCGTGTTCCCACCTCATTGACCAAGTCGTCGAACGTCACGGGCGCATCGACGTGCTCGTCAACAATGCAGGCTTCCAGCATGTCAGCCCGGTCGCCGAATTTCCCGACGACATCTGGGATGCCATGACTGCGGTCATGCTCGACGCCCCCTTCCGCCTGGCCAAGCATGCCTGGCGCCACCTCGAAGCATCCGGGTCCGGCCGGATCGTCAATATCGCGTCAATCCATGCGCTGGTCGCATCCCCACTGAAGTCCGCCTACGTCGCCAGCAAGCACGGCTTGTTAGGACTGACGAGAGTGCTCGCGCTGGAAGGTGGTCCGGCTGGCATCACTGCCAACGCGATCTGCCCGGGGTACGTGCGTACTCCGCTGGTGGAAGGGCAACTCGAAGACCAGGCCCGCCTTCACGGCATCCCGGCCGATGAGGTCGTCGACCGGGTGATGCTCGAACCTGCCGCCATCAAGCGGCTCGTTGAACCTGACGAGGTCGCCGAGATGGTCGCCTACCTCTGCGGACCTCACACTCGATCTATCTCAGGAGCCGCACTGACGATGGACGGAGCCTGGACCGCCCGGTAGCTAACCCGGCGAAGACCGCGCCCGGCTGCGTGAGCGGCAGCACCCCGCTGGTCACTGCCCGCTCATCCTCGCCAGTCAGCGATCTCGTCAAGCGGATAGATCGGACGCGGGATGCGGGTCCACGGCAACGACTGCAGATGCGACTGAGACGGGCCCGGCGTGTCCGCCCGGACCACTTCGGTCGTCATATGGCGAAAGTGCTGGAAGTTGCTGGCTGTCTTTAGCACGACTGCCCCATAGTCGCCCGGATCAATCCCGAAATGGGTGTATTGCATCGGGTGATTGCCCGCGATGCCCTGTCGGGTTGTCAGCAACAGGGTGACATTGCCGGCGTCCATCACCACCGTGGGGCCAGCCTTGACTTCACCGAGCGCGAACCCGTCATCGGGATAGATGACCGGATCCGGTTCGAATGCCCGCACAATCCCGGTCACGTCGATTGGCTCAAACCATCCCGTCACCTGGCCACCGACCTTCACCGTGATCTCGCTGCCGATCCCTGCCGCACGCGCTGCATCAACCGCAGGCTCGTCAACGATGGTCAGCAAGGTCGATGGCGCGCCGGCGTTCAACAGCTCCGACAACACCACGTTGCTGTCGCCGCCGGCACCACCACGTACCGAATCGCCCGTATCGCTGATGACGACGAACCCGCCATCGGCGACAACCTCGGCGGCGCGCGCAACTGCGGCGGCCGGACTGACCGAGGAGGTCACCTGGAACTCTTCGCGCAGGGACCAAGCCAGTTCAGCCAGTTCGTCAGCAAGGGCTCTAGCCAAGGGTTCGTTGCCATCGGTGACCACCACGGCTGACCATCCGCCTTCAGCCACATCGAGCCACGGCTGCATCGGAAACGTCGAGACACTCAGCACGCCGGGACGCTGTTCCATCTCGCGCGCCAGGTCAAACCAGATCTTCATCGGTTCCACCGCAGTGAGAAACTGCTCTTGGTGCGACAGCAACCGCAGCTTGCGCCATGCGACGGTGGGATTCAGGCCATCGGCAACCACTCGGACAATCAGATCGGCGGTGAGGCGGCCAGTGTCGTAAGTGTCGTGAGGTTGCGTGCGATGTCCAATGACGGCCGATGCGTGGGTCATCATCCTGGTGGTCACATTCGCATGATGATCGAGGCCGACCACGATGGGCAGTCTGTCACCGATGCGACTTCTTACCGCCTCGAGCAGATGCCCCTCAACATCGTCATCGTCCTCGGCCACACACGCGCCATGCAAGAGCAAGCCGACACCGTCCAGCTCACCGGCCGCCGCCAAGCCATCACTGAGATCGCGCGTGAAGCTTTCGAGCACCTCGGCGGCCAGTGGACCGCCTGACAGCGCTGTGGTCTTCATGATCGGGACGATCTCAACGTCGATGCCCGTCGCGCCAATCCCGTCGATGAACCCTTGGACCGGCCGTGCATGGTCTGCATGTGCCAGCACGTCAGCGCCGAAATATCGCCCGTACACGTCGAAGTGATCCATTGAGGTGAGCACCGGGTTGAAGCTGTTGCTTTCCTGGCTCACCAGCGCAAATCCGATTCTCATGCTCAGCCTTTAGTTCAGGAGACCTTGCGAACACTCGTGACCTTGGACGTCGCCAACTGCGGTAGGAGTAGCGCTGTCAGCACGGCACACAGGTTCATCGTCGCGACATACCAGAAGAAGATGCCGTAACCGAAGGACTCGATCAGCAACCCGACCATCAGTGGCGCAGCGCCCGTAAACAGTGCGTTACTCCCCCACAAGAGCCCAATCATGCTGCCTTCCATCCGCTGGCCGTCGGCGACATCAAGCGCGGCTGCCTGAATCAGCGAATTCACCCCGAACATCACCGCGCCCATCAGTGCGACGCTGAGAGTGAACAGCAGGCCAGAGCCGGTCAACGCCAGCATCGTGGCGAAGACAGTCTTGGCCGCCAGGACACTGATGATGACCGGCCGGCGGCCGGCGCGATCCGATAGCCAACCCACCAGCGGGCCGGTCACGATGCCAACGCCGGTGAGCAGCGCGATGTGCAACCCGATGCCGACACTCCCCATGCCCTGGGTTTGGCTCAAGTACAGGCCCATCCACATCAGCAGGCCACCCTGCCCGAGACCGCTGAGTCCTGCGATGAGCAGCAGCATGAGCAGGCTGCGGGTTCGCAGCAGTCCTCCGAGCGCCCGCATCTGGGCGCCCATGCGACGTGCGTCGTCGAGCTTGGCCCGAAACGCGTCCCAGCTCGGCGCCCGCAACAGGACAAGCCACAACAGCGCGGCGAACAGCAGCGCCAACGGCATCGCGCCGATGAGAATGGTGCGCCAGCTGACCACCAGCAGCAGCCCCCCGACCGCCAGAGGACCGACCACGTCGCCGAAGCTGCCCGCCGAGCGGTGCAATGCGATCACGAAACCTCGGCGACCGGGGTACGCCTGCGACAGCAACCCGAGCGCGGCGGGGTGCCACGCCGAACCAGCGGCACCCGCGAGCATCACCGCGAGAAGAATGAGCCCGTAATTCGGCGACATACCAACCAGCAGATACCCAACACCCATCGCAATCAGGCTGACATACAGCGCCGCAATCCGTTTGTCCTGATAGCGATCGAGGAAGACGCCACCACCCATCGTGGCGACGCCCGCTGACACCTTGCGGACCATTTCGAGTATTCCAGCGGTCACCGGCGTCAGCCCAAGATCGATGTACAGCTGTGGCAGCAGGACGTAGAACCCATGCTGATAGGTGTGCTGCAGCGTGTGAGCGGTGATCACTCCGCCTGCCGCCATCCGATCTTCGCCAGCATGCTCGGATCTGTCGGCCGGT
Source organism: Nitriliruptoraceae bacterium (assembly GCA_040904825.1). Taxonomy (GTDB): domain Bacteria; phylum Actinomycetota; class Nitriliruptoria; order Nitriliruptorales; family Nitriliruptoraceae; genus JBBDSU01. Next base: position 81,947 of record JBBDSU010000030.1, read on the forward strand.
CCGGCGTCAATCCCGTCGTCGTCACCGTGGCCAGCCGGGCCGTCAACGTCGGCCGCTGAGTCGGAATGTCCCCGCTCCACAGGTGTCTCCTCGTCGGCCGCCTCCCTGCGCCCGATTAATCAAGGGATCCTAGAGCGTCGGCCGACCAAGCAGATCACCGGCGGCCGGCACCTTCATCGGATCGGCTGCCGCACAACACATGGCATAGGCTTGCCCTGCCTGCACCGGGATCAACCGGGCGCTGCCGAAACGCCGCCCGATGTGCCCACGCCTCGCGAAGATCGGGAGCTTTCATGAGCAGCAACAGTTTCGACAGCCGCGGAACACTGAATGTCGGCGGCCGTGACTACGAGATCCACCGGCTCGACACGGTCGGTATCGACATCACCCGCCTGCCGTATTCATTGCGCATCCTGCTGGAGAATCTGCTGCGCAACGAAGATGGCCGGGCCGTGACCGCCGACGACATCAATGCGTTCCTGTCGTGGGACCCTTCGGTGCCTCAAGAGCTGGAGACCCTGTTCACCCCGGCACGTGTGCTGTTGCAGGACTTCACCGGTGTGCCGTCGATCGCCGATCTGGCCGCGATGCGCGACGCTGTCACCGCACGTGGCGGCGACGCTTCGGTCGTCGAGCCGCTCGTGCCAGCGGACCTTGTCATCGATCATTCGTTGATCGCAGAGATCGCAGGGCTTCCCCAGGCATTCCAGCGCAACGCCGAGATCGAGTTTGAACGCAACATTGAGCGTTACCGATTCATTCGGTGGGGAGCCGCAGCATTCCAGGGTCTCAACGTCGTGCCGCCCAGCACCGGCATCGTCCACCAGATCAACCTTGAGCACCTGGCCACCGTGGTCTACACCGACGGTGAAGGCCGTGCGTACCCGGACACTCTGGTCGGCCTTGACAGTCATACGACCATGATCAACGGGCTTGGCGTGCTCGGGTGGGGTGTGGGTGGCATCGAAGCCGAGGCCGCGATGCTGGGCCAGCCGATCTCAATGCTGCTGCCGGCTGTCGTCGGCATGAAGCTGACCGGCTCGCTTCCTGAGGGCACGACCGCCACAGACATGGTGCTCACCATTACCGAGTTGCTGCGAGCCCACGGTGTCGTCGGCAAATTCGTCGAGTTCTACGGACCTGGCGTTGGCCGGGTTCCCTTGGCCAACCGCGCCACGATCGGCAACATGTCGCCTGAATACGGCTCGACCGCAGCAATCTTCCCGATCGACGATGAGACGCTGCGCTACCTGCGGCTGACTGGCCGCTCGGACGCGCAGGTCGCGCTCGTCGAGGCCTACGCCAAGCAGCAGGGACTGTTCCACGACCCGGCGGTCGAACCGGAGTATTCCGAACACCTCGAATTGGACCTGTCGACGGTGGTGCCGAGTCTCGCCGGGCCAGCACGGCCCCAGGATCGTGTCGCTCTGACCGAATCCAAGCCTGCGTTCCGTCGTGCGATAACCCGTTTTGTCGATCCGGCCACGCCGATCGCTGCCAAGCCCGCTGACCCGGCCGCAGTCGCGTCGTTCCCAGCCAGTGACGCACCGGGGACCTCGGACGCCGAAAGCCAGGCGCCCGCACCCGTGGTTCCTGCCGATGACCGCGTCGTCAACGAGGTCGACGTCACACTGGCGGACGGTTCGACGTGCGTCATCGACCACGGCCATGTCGTCATCGCGGCCATCACCAGTTGTACGAATACTTCCAATCCTCAGGTGATGATCGGCGCCGGCCTCCTTGCACGCAACGCCGTCGAGAAGGGTCTGGACACCAAGCCGTGGGTAAAAGCTTCGCTGGCGCCCGGTTCTCAGGTGGTCACCGACTATTACGAGCGCGCTGGCCTGGTCCCGTATCTGGACAAGCTTCGTTTCCACCTCGTGGGCTACGGCTGCACGACGTGCATCGGCAACTCCGGACCGCTCGACCCGAACATCTCTGAAGCGATTGCCGAGCACGACTTGGCGACCGTGGCGGTACTCAGCGGCAACCGGAACTTCGAAGGACGCATTAATCCCGACGTGAAGTTGAACTACCTGGCTTCGCCGCCCTTGGTGGTCGCCTATGCGCTGGCCGGGACGATGGACATCGACCTGTACAACGATCCGCTCGGCACGGATCATGAAGGCAACCCCGTCTACCTCAAGGACATCTGGCCACCGTCCGAAGAGATCGAACAACTCATCGGCGAGTCGGTGCGTTCAGAGATGTTCACTGAGCGCTACGCGGATGTCCACAAGGGTGATGAGCGCTGGCAGGGGCTCGACATCCCATCAGCGGATGAGTCCCCTTGGGATCCGACTTCGACCTACGTGCGCAAGCCTCCCTACTGGGACGACATGCCCGACGAACCGTCACCTGTCGAACCTATCTCCGGCGCGCGCGTGCTCGCCGTCCTCGGTGACAGCGTCACGACCGATCACATCTCCCCGGCAGGGTCCATCGCGCCGGGCTCACCCGCGGCGGTGTGGCTCGACGACCATGGCGTCGAGCGCAGCGACTACAACTCCTACGGCGCGCGTCGTGGCAACCACGAAATCATGATGCGCGGCACCTTTGCCAACATTCGCCTGCGCAACAGCATGGTCGACACCGAGGGTGGCGTCACCCTCAAGCTGCCCGAAGGTGACGAAACGTCGATGTACGACGCGGCGATGGCCTACCAGGCCGAAGGCACCCCGCTGGTTGTGCTCGGCGGCAAGGAATACGGATCGGGTTCATCTCGAGACTGGGCTGCCAAAGGACCTGCGCTACTGGGTGTCAGGGCCGTTATCGCCGAGTCGTTCGAACGCATCCACCGCTCCAACCTGATCGGCATGGGTGTACTGCCATTGCAGTTCGTCGACGGCGACTCGATTGAGTCCCTAGGACTGACAGGCCACGAAACGATCGACATCATCGGACTGTCGGATGACATCCCGAACGACTTGACCGTCCGTGCTGACGACATCGAATTCACCGTCAACGTGCGCATCGACACGGCCTTGGAGGCGGACTACTACCGCCACGGCGGGATCCTCAACTATGTGCTGAGGTCCCTGCTGGCCCGTTGAGGGCTGGGTCGTTCATGAGGCCAACGAAGCGTTCGACGCCGACGTTGCCTCCCGACACGATCACACCGACGCGCCGGCCGGCAAGGTCGCCGACTGCGCCTGCCATCACCGCGGCCAGCGCGCTGGCGCCGGACGGCTCCGTGACCAGCTTGACGCGATCGAACATGAACCGCATCGCCGCGACGATGTCACGATCGGAAACGCTGACGACATCATCGAGCAGCCGCCTGTTCACCTCGAACGTCAGACGGCCGGGCGTGTCACTCTGCTGACCATCGGCGATGGTGTGGGGAACCGCCATAGAGAGCCGTTCACCTGCCTCAATGGAGCGTCGGGTGATGTCTCTGGCTTCAGGTTCGACCCCCACCATCCGAATAGTCGAGTCGACGCCTTTGGCAGCGGTGGCGCATCCGGCGATCAATCCTCCGCCGCCAATGCACACCACGAGCATCTCTAGGTCGGCGACGTCTTCAATGAGTTCCAGCGCCGCTGTTCCTTGCCCAGCCATGACATACCGGTCGTCGTACGGGTGGATCAGGGTCAGGTCGCGTTCAGCCGCAACGCGTTCACCGACTGCCACCCGGTCGTCGGTATAGCGGTCGTAGTGGACGATGTCGGCGCCATATCCCTGTGTCGCCTCGAGTTTCGCGACCGGCGTATCTTGGGGCATCACGATCGTGGCCGTGGTACCAACGAGTCGAGCCGATAGAGCAACAGCTTGCGCATGATTGCCCGACGAGAACGCCACGACACCGCGGGCCAACTGTTGATCGTTGAGGCGACTGATTGCGTTGTAGGCGCCTCGAAATTTGAAGGCACCGATGCGTTGAAGGTTCTCTGCCTTGAGAAATATCTGCGCCCCGACCAGTTCGTCAAGGGTCGCCGACGTGACAACGGGCGTGCGATGAGCGACACCGGCAAGTTGTCGCGCAGCATCGCGCACATCGTCGAGCGTGATCATGTCGCTCCTGCTTGGTCGCCGATCCGCAGGGTATGGCGGCGATCTTTCGTCCCCCGCCATACCCTGTAGACGGTGACTGTGGGTGTTGTAAAATCCACGTTGCGTCAACTGACAGAGCGCGGCTAACGCTTTGTTGCGACCCGCTCCAGGTGCCGGAAACCATCACTTGGTTGAAGCACCCCGCTTGGTCACGTCGCCACAGACGGCTTGTGCTGCTGTTGCGTTGGATGACGCGGATCCGAGGCATGCACACAGCAAGATGGGACGTCCCGTGGTGAACAGGCAACAGACACGACGACCTGTCGAAGCGCGACGCGCGCAGTTGCTGGACTCCGCCGTCGCCATCCTTGTCGCGGAAGGGTTCTCGGCACTGACGACGCGGCGTGTCACCCAACAGGCAGGCGTTGCGCTCGGCGCATTCCACTACGTGTTCCGCGACAAGTCCGAGATGCTCACGGCGATGATCGGCCGCATGGCAGACCAGGCCGAACAGGTCCTTGTCAGCGCAATCGACCGCCGCGATACCGACGTGCTGTCTATTGCGGAAGCCGTTGTCCGGGCCTACTGGGACCATGCGGCGGCCACTCCGGACACGCACCTCGCGCAGCACGAGTTGATGATCCACGCGCTGCGGGACCCGTCGCTAGCGCATCTTGCCAGCCACCAGCACCAACGCTCGATCGAAGCAGTGCTGGCCGTCTTCGACCGGGTTCGGCAGGTCGTCAACCCCGCCATCAGGCAGGACCTTGCGGCCTATCTCGTCGCCACGATGGATGGGCTCGTCCTCCACCACGTCGTCCACGGCGACGAAGCGGCTGCGACCCGTCGCCTCAATCTGTTCGTGGCGACTCTGCCCGCAGTCGTGGAGGCTGCGAGGGCACCGGATCAACCCGATGGGTCGCATCAACCTCACTGACTCGCGCAGCCATCGCGACACAGTTGACGTGAGCGACGACACGACGGGCGACGCTACCGCCCGCGGATCGGCGCCGGACCTACACCGCCGGTAGGTGGCCGCTAAACCCAGTCCCGCTGGCCGGGATCGTGCCAAACGCTGGCGCGGCAACGCCGACCCGTCAGGGGTGATGCGCACACCGCGCGCGTCAACACCATCCGACGAAGCCGTTGAGATGAGCTCGAACGAGGTGGTATCGAAGACGTACCACTGGCCTTTGCCATCTTCGATCTCGGCGCCGAATTCACCGGAGCAGTTGGCTACCGCCCGTGTTCCATCGCCGGTGAATCCGATCCCGCCGTTGGCCCTGAGCCGGTGGAATAGTGCAAAATCGTGCGTCCTGAGCCTGAAGGTGGACCACCGCTAAAAGATGCCCGCCCGATCGATAGCGACAATGCCGATACCCGCAAGCACCAGCCCGACCACAACCCGAGTCCACAGCAAGACTCTGCGCCGAGTCGACAATTCGACAGGGTCGTCAGAACCGGGGAACGTCCCGGTCCGGCGATGGCGAACCAAGGCGGCGATCGTGCCGACAGCCATCGCCGCGCCGAGCGCGGCGAACGATCCGATGATCAAGAACAACCACGAGGTCTCACCCATGGGACATCCGCTTGGTCGTCAATTCCACGTTGGATCCTCCGGATAGGTCGCGTACATCTTGACGATGCTTTCTTGCCGTCCCAAGACATCACGCCACAGGTTGTCCGGGTTATCGCTGAAGGCGTCACCTGGCTCAGCATCCAACGGAAACCACGCTCCTTGGGCAATTTCGGTTTCCAGGTCGCCGGGACCCCATCCGGCATAGCCCGAAAAGATGCGCAGATGCGATAGCCCGCCTTGTGCCAGCGCAGGATCGTCTTCAAGGTCAACGAGACGCAGGCGCTCGAATACCGGCGTCCAGCCGTCGGCGACCTCCGCCATGTCGGAACTGGCACGGCCAATGGCCACCAGCGCGGTCGGTTCAACGGGTCCGCCGCCAAAGACCACTGGGGGATCTGCCGCGACGTCGGCCCAGTCGCCCAGAACGTCGGCCACGCGCACGTTCGAGGGCCGGTTGAGCACGACACCCAGCGCTCCCTCGTCATCGTGATCGAGCAACAGGACCACAGTCCTGTCGAAATTGGGATCTTCCAGCAAGGGCGTGGCGGCCAACAACCGTCCAACATGAAACTGTCGCATCAATCAATCCCACACAAGCGATTCCGCAGCCGTCGATTCGGCAGTCGTCTCACAGATCAGATCGGGCTCACGGGCGGCGGTTCAGATCCCCCAGGCGAACCTCCGGGGCCGATCGGTGCGCCGGCAGGACCGGCACCCGGGCCGGAAGGTGATGGTCCGCGAGCCAGATTCGCAAAGGTCGTCAGGTGGTTGAGGAATGCCAGGCGAACCACGCCCGTCGCTCCGTTGCGGTGCTTGGCGATGATGAGTTCAGCGATGCCGCGATCGGGACTGTCGTCGTCATAGACCTCGTCGCGATAGATAAAGCCGACAATGTCGGCGTCTTGCTCAATCGACCCACTCTCTCTCAGGTCAGCAAGCTGCGGCCGTTTGTCGGTACGTGACTCAGGCTGACGCGAGAGCTGTGACAGCGCAATCACCGGGACGTCGAGCTGCTTCGCCAACATCTTCAAGCCTCGCGAAATTTCGGCGACCTCCTGCTGCCGCGACTCGATGCGCCGGTGTGACTGCATCAACTGCAGGTAGTCCACAATAACGAGGTCAAGGCCGTGCTTCTGCTGAAGCCTGCGACATTTTGCCCGAATCTCGTTCAGGGAAATCGATGGCGTGTCATCGATGTACAGCGGCGCATCAGCCAGTGACCCCAGTGCGTCTCCGAGTTTGCGCCAATCAGAGTCCTCCAGCCGGCCGGTGCGAAGCCGGGAAGAGTCGATCCGCGCCTCTGTCGACAACAAACGATTGACGATCTCGATCTTGGACATCTCAAGGCTGAAAAGAATCGATGGACGGTGGAGTCGCGTCGTCACGTAGTGCGAAATACCGAGCGCCAGTGACGAATTGTGCACGATGAGGTCGCCAGCGACGAAGTTGTGCAAGCGCGGAATCGTCAGGTCATAGACGTCGTCATATCCGGCCGGTTCGACGGCAACGACGGGATCCCACAGGACATCGCCATCGCGCTCGCCGCCGGCCACAGCGTCATCGAGGTTGAGGGCAGTGAATCCGGCATCATGTGCCAGCAGCTGCACCACATCGAGCTCGGCGCCAGACGCATTGCCCAGGCGCTCCAACGCGCGACACCCTGCGACGGTCAGATGTGCCGTACCGTCAAACTCAGCCACCTGGGCAGCCACATCAAGCCGCAACAACAGGTGGCGGACGTCGCGCAACAGCGCCGCCGAAGGCGAAGCGACGATCAGATGCGCTTCAGTCCGGCCGTCATCGCATGGTTTGCCATGAGCCGACGGGCACGACACAGCGTCGATCCGCTCTGCAAGTGACAAGAAGCGCGTCACGAAGAGTGCAATCTGGTCTGCCGTTGCCGTGTATACCTGGCCGGGGACGCGCAGCTCGGCCGGACTGGCCGTCTCAAGCCCGAAGCTCGCCAGCCATTCGTTCCATGTCGCCGTCGCGCGGCGGCGATGGGTCACGCCGGGTCCACCTCGTGGACGTGGCCGCGTCAGCACGGCGCCTGGCGTCAGCTCCGGCGAGGCCGGTGCATAGCGGTGGTCTGTCACTGCTTGCGGGCTCGCTGCCTGGTGAACATCACCGGCGGCCAGCACATGCGCCAGCATGCGCAGGTCGGTGCCGCCGACCTGGTCGTCACCGGCGGCAGGAAGTCTCGCGACTGCCGCGACCTTGTCTGTTGGCGACAGCTGCGCCAGTTCGCGCCAACCGCCCGGTGTGAGAAACGGGTGATTGTCGGTTGCGGTGATCGTCCGGCCCGAAGCGGTCGTCAGCTTCCACGTGGCCCGGCGGCCGTTGGCTACGAAGTCCGACGGCGTGACCGGAACGAGACGGCGAGCGCCTTGAAGATCCAAACCGAACAGCACGACCTCGTCCGGCTTCTGCGCGACCAGGTCGCGAATGGTCCAGCGGCGGCCGGAGACTTCAACGAGCTCGGTGGAGCCCGCCAGGCACTTCCCCATCGCCGGGCGAGCAGCAATGATCACCAGGTTCTGCGGTTGCAGACCAGCTGTGAGCCGGTCGAGATCGTTGAATCCTGTCGCGAGCCCCGTGACCTCAGAACCTCGCTCTGCGAGCTGCTCGATCTGCTCGAACGACGCGGTCAGCAAGTCCCCAAGCTTTGCGTACTCCGACTGCGCACCAGTCTGGGCGACGTCGTAGATGATGCTCTCCGCGCGATCGACGACCTCGTCGGCGTCGTCACTCGATTCGTAACCGAGGCGGGCAACCTCAGTCCCCGCCTCGATGAGGCGGCGCAAGAGCGCCTTTTGCCGCACGAGCCGTGCATAATGGGTCGCATTGGCTGCCGTAGGAACGGCCACCGTCAAGTCGTGGATCGCTGCCGGTCCACCGACTTCGTCGAGGCGGTCGCGTCGACTGAGCCAGTCGGTCACCGTCACCGTGTCGACGGGCTCGCCTTCTGACTGCAACGCGCGGATCGCCTCGAACACGATCCGATGAGCGTTGCGGTAGAAATGCTCGCCGATCAGCATTTGGACAACGTCGGACGCGGCATTGGCTGACAGCAGGGCTGCACCGAGCACCGACACTTCTGCATCGAGCGAATGGGGCGGTACCCGGTCGAAACCGCGCGCGCCGGCGCCTGTAGCCGTCGTGTCCGATCCGTTTGGAGACGGCCCGTCCCCGCCGGATGGGAGCCGATCGTTCATGATCGCATCTCCTTCCGGCGGGTGGTGCCCTTACGGGCGTGGGGCATGTCAGGTGCGAACGGTGCCGGTAGCGGCATCCTCTTCGGCACCCGTGTCATCGACAGCTTCTTCGGATTCTGCTGCCGCTTCGGCTTCAGCCTCGGTCTTGACGGCTTCTGCCGCCTCCAGCTCTTCTGCTGCCTCAATCGCCTGCTCTGTCAGCACGTCGATATCGGAGGACGCTTCCGCGTCTTGATCGTCTGCGTCGAGCAGCGCGCCGCCGGCCCCCACGCGACCTTCAACATCGACGACATCAAGGATCACTGTGGCGGTGACCTGCGGGTGGACACGCACAGGGATCTCGTAGGTGCCGAGCTGCTTGAGGGTGCCTTTCAGCTCAATCCGCCGACGGTCGATGTCGTGGCCGCGTTCCTTGAGAACACGCTGGATATCGACAGTGCTGACGGATCCGTAGAGGCCGCCATGGTCGTCGACACGGGCCGAGATCTTCAGGGCGCGGGCTTCGAGCGCATCCTTGGCCGCAGTTGCCGCGCCGACGGTCTTCGCCTCGGCGGCCTTGCGCGAACGCGTCAGTGCTTGCGCTTCCTTCATCGCACCCGCGGTTGCCAGAATCGCAAGCCCCCGAGGGACGAGATAGTTCCGGCCGTAGCCGTCGGCGACGTCCACAACATCGCCAGGCAGTCCGAGGTTGTCGACCTCGCTCTTCAGGATCACCTTCATCGTGCGGCTCCTCAGCGGGTCGTGTAGGGAATCAACGCCATCTCGCGGGCGTTCTTGACCGCGGCAGCCAGTTGTTTCTGGCAACCTGCGCATGCACCAGATGTCCGTCTCGCCTTGATCTTGGCCCGCTCATTGAGAAACGGCTTGATCAGCGACAGGTCCTTGTAATCGATGTATTCGATCCCCTGCACGCAGACCGGACATGGCTTGGGCTTGCGAGGCCTGCGGTCCTTGTCTTTATCTTTATCTCGTGGGCTCGCTGAACGGGGCGGCATGGTCGTGCTCCTTTGCGGGGCGCGGCCGGCACGTGTTCGTACCGGCGCCGGTCGGATTGGTCAGTTTGTCAGTGGTGGATCAGAACGGTACGTCATCGTCGGACGGTGGCTCCGGGGCAGCCGAGCCAGTCGACGGCGAGGTGGCACCAGCCGAACTACCCGACGTGCGAGTCGGGCGTGCCTGCGCCCACCGCAACGACGGAGCAATCTCGTCGGCTTCAATCTCGGTTGTCCACACCGTCTGGCCTTCACGATTTTCGTAACTGCGCACGCGGACACGGCCGATAACGACCACCCGGTCACCCTTGGTCAACGACTCCCCAGCGTTCTCTGCCAGATCGCGCCAAGCGTTGACATTCAGGTACGTGGTCTCTTCTTGCTGCTGTCCGTCCCGGCCAGTCCACCGGCGGTTGGACGCCACCCGCAGGGTGACGACCGGTGTCCCCCCTTGGGTGAAGCGCAGTTCAGGGTCATCGGTGAGGTTCCCGACGAACGTGATGTAGTTGCTTTCGAACGCCATGGTGGCTCCTTGACCTTCTGGTTGCTGAGGACCTGTCGTGAGAGGACGGTCGCTCAGGCAATCCCGTCGGTCAGGCGGTGGCCCTGACACGGACCTCGGGGCGAATCGTCTTGAACCGCACGACATCGTCGGCGATCTTCATCTGCCGCTCGACTTCGGTAACCGTTTCAGCGGTGGCGCGATAGTCAAGGACGCCGTAGAAACCGTGGTCTCGTTTGGCGATCTCGAACGACAGACGGCGACGGCCCCACCATGCGTCATCAAGGAGCTCACCACCCTTGTCGGCGAGCGTGGACTTGATGCGCTCGAATGCAGCCAGAGCAGCTTCTTCTTCGAGCAGGTCGGTGATAATCACCATGGTTTCATAGCGGCGCATGTAGGCACTCCTCTGGTCGCGCCGCCCCGCGCGTGCGCGGTGCGGGCCGGTGGCCGTCGACGTCGTCGACTCCACCGGCGTGGTGGCCCCCACCGTCGCAGACACAAAGCGTGCCCGTCGGCCAGGGGCAGGGGTGCGGTCGGGATGCATGCCACCGATGCCACGCATCGTTGCGCGGTGGGCGACATACCACGCGCGCAGCTATGTGCAGCTGCGCGCGTCACAGCATCACGGTACCCGAGCCTTCCGTCCTCTCACAACCGACACCGTAGGCGCAGGTCGTGACATCAGCGCGTGAAATCACTTGGCGCCTGTGGATTCCTGGCATGCGATGCCTTTGAGGCGCTCATCAATGAGATCAAGCAAAGCCGCCCATCCCCCGGCATCTGACATCTGAAGGTGCTGGCGCATCCACCCGATAAAAGTCGCCTTGCCCGACGCCGTCAGTCCGACGGTGGTGATGCCGTGTTCACGTCGTTCTCCATCGGACACCGACTGAGGATGCGTCGCCACGAATTGCCGCATGAAGTCGAGCTCGAACAACGTTTCCGCTTCAACGCCTGCCGGCACACCGTCGATCGCATCGGCATAGGTCAGAAGATGCCGCTGGCGGACGAAATCGAAGCGCGACACCAGCGTGTCGCGCGCCCTGCGGCCAGCATCGTCGTGGTCGAGGAGCACCAACAGCGGCACCGTGAGTTCGGCACGGAGCACGATCGCCGTCAAAGCGGCGCCCATCGCACCCCCCGCAGGCCAGATCAGCACGCCTTCGAACATCTCGCCACGACCGAGCACCTCGGCGACGTGCCGCAAGTACGCCTCGTCGGTTCCACCTTCGACGATCAACACTGCACGGGTGCCGTCGGCGACTCGACCCAGCCGATCGAAGACCGCAGCGAAACCATCGTCGCGCAAGAGTCCACCCAAAAGATGCGACTGGGGGCGGTCACCTGGCGCCGTGCCGACCACAATCGTGCGACCCGCACCGTCCCGCGCAAGCGCGACCACGACCGTGGTTGATGCACGCGGCACCGCGAACGGTGAGGAGGTGGCCACCACGACGCGTGTCGCGGCTGCCGCGGCCATGTCGGTCAGCACGATCGCGAGCGTTTCCTGGGCCGCTGGATGCAGGAACGCTTCGGGAGCCTCGATGGCGACAAGTGCGCAATCGTCACCCGAATCCGCCATGTGCATCGCCACGCCCAGCGCGACCGGCACACGGGCCTGCGGATCCGGCAATAACGCACCACTGTCATCGATCAGCCTGATGGCGCACCCAGACTCGCCACACTCGACATCAACCTCGGTGATTTCGGGAATCAGTCTCCGCGCGACGTGCAGCACCGCCGATGACAGTGCCTGCCGAGCGTGGCGGTCGCGCAGGGATGGCGCAACTCGTGCCACCAGCTGGGCGGGTGTGCTCTCGACCGGGCAGTACACGACGCTGCCCGACGACGCGGCAGTCGATGGTTCAACCTGCCTCACACCATCCGTCGACCACGTGACGCGGATCACGGTCGGCGGCAGGTCTATCCGCACCTCCGGTCCGGCGGTGGCATCCGGTTGAAACGGCATATCACGTGCCGGGACAAACTCGACGGCGGGGTCGAGGGCTGCCGCCAGCGCGAAGAGCACACTCGTCGAACCGGACCTGTTGGGTCCGACGAGGACGGTGACACGATCACCGATGGGGATTTGGACCGGGGCACCCCATGCCGAACGAACGCCGATGACGGTGGCGGTGCCATCATTGTCGGTCACGGGTGCTGTTCCTGCCTGTGCGCCTGGTTGTCGGCGCCTCGTTTGCCCGCTTACGCGCCTGTTGGGTCTTCAACAAATCGCACCAGGAAGATCCGCTTCTTGCCCACCTTGAGCACCAGGGTGGAGCGCTCCGGCAGATCAGCCTGCGTCACGGCTGCCTGCGGATCTGTGATCGGGCGATCATCAATCCGGACAGCGCCTTGTTCAACCAGTCGCCGGGCCTCACCGTTGCTCCGGCATGCGCCAGCGAGTCGCATCATGTCGAGCACACCGACTCCAGCCACCAGCAACTGTCGATCCAGTTCAACCGATGGTGCATCCGCGAACACCTCGCGCAGCGCCTCGTCGGTTGTGGCCTGGCTCGTTCCGGTGAACAACGCCGAGGTGGCTCGTTCGGCAGCGATCACCCCCTCGTCGCCATGGATGATCCTGGTCGCTTCGGCGGCCAGCACCTTGTGGGCGACGCGAGCCGCCGGATCGTCGGCCAGATGCTGGCCGAGTTCTTCGATCTCGGCCAGATCCAGGAAGGTGAACAGCTTGAGAAATCGGACGACGTCCGCGTCGGCTGCATTCAGCCAATACTGGTAGTAGGCATATGGCGAGGTCTGGTCCGCATCGAGCCAGATCGCGTTGCCTGCTGACTTCCCGAACTTCGCCCCATCAGCCGTGGTCAACAGCGGCCACGTGAGCCCGAAGGTTTCGGCACCCGTTGACCGGCGGATCAGGTCGATCCCCGCAACAATGTTGCCCCACTGGTCGGATCCACCCGCCTGCAGCGTGCATCCATATTCGCGATACAGATGCAGGAAGTCGTAAGCCTGGAGGAGTTGATAGCTGAACTCGGTGAAACTGATGCCCTGATCACGTGATGCGAGCCGGCGCTTGACCGATTCACGGGCGATCATCGCATTGACGCTGAAGTGCTTGCCGACGTCCCGCAGAAACTCCAAGAAACCCAACGACCCCAGCCAGTCCTGGTTATCCAGCAGCAGCCCGGGAGCTGCCCCGTCAGTCGCATGCCGCTGAGATGCCGTCGCTTGCTGGCCGCCGCCGAAGTCAAGGACTGCCCCGAGTTGCCGGCGGATGCCGTCGAGGTGCCGCGCAACGGTCGCTTCGTCGAGCAGCGTTCGCTCGGTATCGCGCCCTGATGGATCCCCGATACGGCCGGTCGCTCCGCCGGCGATTGCGATGGGCCGGTGGCCGAGTCGCTGGAGCCAGGCCATGGCCATCATGCCGACGAGATTTCCTGCGTGCAGCGATGGCGCGGTCGGATCGAAGCCGACGTAGTAGGTGACTGGACCGGCTGCGAACGCGGCGGTCAGCGCATCAAGGTCGGTGGCATCCTGGACGAACCCTCGGGCACGCAAGATCTCGAGCGGCTGATCCGTCACCTGTCCGCTCACCAATGCGCCACACGTGCAGACGCGTCCTTGGCCGGTGGCCACCCCAACCGCTCGCGCAACGGCGATGGTGGGACGACGGCCGGCACATCACGTGCTGGTGTCCAGTCCGGCATGCCATCGGCCCATACCAGAGTGTCTGAGGTGACCACGCCTTCGGCAACCAGGTGCCGCATCGCCTCCAAGGCAACCGGACCCCGTCGCTGATCTCCTTCGATGTGAAACCATCGAGCTGGATCCAACGGATCCGACGGGTCCACGAGTGCCTCCTAGCGTCGACTGAAGCAGGATCGCAGCCTATCCACCGCACTGTCGAGTCCATCGGGCCCACTCGCAGGCGTTACGGTTCTGTTCGATCCCGTCGCGAATCGATCCCGCGACGAAACAGGCAAGGAGTCGACGATGCAAGAGTGTCGCTGCCGGCACCTCAACGTCCTCAGCGGTGCGGTTGCCCACGACTACGCCCGACTCCACCTTGAGCAGAGAAAAACCGACGGGATGGGACGCCGGGTGCTGAGCTGCCCGGATCTTCACGTTGAGTGGGTCGAGGAGCGTGAGCCAGCCGGTTACGGCGACGACGTAGTGGTGCTGCGCCGCTTGACACGCTGACCAACCAACGACCGTTGCGACATCCGGGATGCTCTAGCCGGTTCCGACACCTGTCGCGGGCGCAACAAGCACGAACGACTCGAGCAGGTGGTGCCAGCGGCAGGCCCGACACACTTCAACGACGTAGACCTCAAGCTCGCCCCACCGGGCAAGCTCGCGCTCCAAGGAAGCTGGCGACAATGCCCGGCCCCCGGGGTGACGACGGCGGTCATCATCGAAGATATAGGTGACCTGCAACAGATCAACGTCGCACAACGGGCAGGGCTCACCCGCGGCAACACCGATGTGGCTGGCCGCCCGCAGCAGGTCCGGATGCGCATCGGTGACGTCCTCGACCCGCAGCGTCCCCGCCGCGACCTGCTGGAGCAGGGCACGCCGCCGCATCCTGTAGTCGATGCGGGACCGACGTGTCGCCTGCTCCAGAGTGATGTCGCTCATCGTCGTGGTGGAAACGACTGAGGCGATCGGCGTGAACGCCGGTCGCTTCAGTCAGTCATCCAGGACGGCTTGCCGCCCTTGGTCGCCCAGAAGATGTCAGAGATCTCGTCGATCTTGGCCAGCAGGTCTTCACCGGCTGCCGTGTCCATCGTCTTCTTGGCGTCCCCGGCCGCTTTGATCGCCAGCCAGAACTTCTCATGGAGATCCGGGTACTGCTCGACGTGCTCCGGCTTGAAATAGTCGGTCCACAGCACCGAGAGGTGGTGCTTGACAAGCTCGGCGCGTTCTTCCTTGATGAAGACGCAGCGTTGACGGAAGGTCTCGTCGTCGGAGTCGTGGTACTTCTTGGCAACCTCAAGCACCGACTCCGCCTCGATGCGCGCCTGTGCTGGGTTATACACCCCACACATCAGATCGCAGTGCGCGTCGACGCGCGTGACGTCCCGTAGTGGGTTCAGCGTGCGCAACAGGGTGGGCATCCGCATTCGGGTCTCCTCGGATCGGCGTACGTTCCTCTCCCAGGGTAGTGCTCGAAAACGCGAACGGAACAGGAGACTGCCAAGTGGTCCATCCCGGGCAAGGCTGGGGCCGCCTGCGATGGCTGGTTGCCGCCGCCATAGCAGTCGCGCTGGCCGTGCACGGGCTGCGGTGGTCAGTCGTCGAGATCAACGGCACATCGATGATGCCGCTGTTTCGTCCCGGTGACCGTCTCGTAACAGTGCCCGCCATCCGGCGCCTGCTGGTCCCTGGCGCCATCGTGATCGTCGAGAACCCTCACACAGCCGGGCATCTGGTGGTCAAGCGGCTCGTTCGCATCACGGGCGACCGCGCAGTCGTCGTCGGTGATGCAGCCGATCACTCCACCGACAGCCGAACCTGGGGACCCATCGCCACATCGGCCATCCGTCGGGTCGCCCTGTGCCGATGGCCATATATACGCAGCCTCCTCATCGGTGCGGCCACCGACGTACCGCTTGCCGATCACGCATGGGAAGCGATCAGGACTCGTCGCCGGTGACCGACCGGCGGGCCCACCACTCGTCGAGCGCCTTGAGCGCGTCGTCCTCCGACATCTCGCCGTGGTCGAGCCTCACGTCGAGGAGGAATTGCCAGGCGTCACCAACGATCGGTCCGGGTTCGACGCCGAGGTGGCGCATGATGCGATTGCCGTCGATGGCCGGGCGGATGGCGTCGAGTTCTTCCTGCTGACGCAAGTGGGCGACACGTTCTTCTAGTTCGTCAACACGCCGCTGAATCGCCGACGCGCGACGCGTATTGCCCGTGGTCACGTCCGCTCGCGTCAATGCATTGAGACGCTCCAACAAATCGCCCGCGTCATTCACATAGCGCCGTACGGCCGCGTCGGTCCAGCCCTGCTTGTAGGTGTGGAACCGCAGATGCATGCGCACCAATTCACTCACGGCACGGATAGTGACTTTGTCGAACCGCAGCTCGCGCAGTCGATGACGGGTCATGCGGGCGCCGACGACATCGTGGTGATGGAACGTGACGGTCCCATCCCGATGGATCTGGCGCGTATCGGGCTTGCCGATGTCATGCAGCAGTGCGGCCAATCTCAGCATCACATCGGGACCATCCGTCTCGAGCGCGATGGCATTGTCGACGACCGCCAGCGTGTGCTGGTAGACGTCCTTGTGCCGGTGAGCCGGGTCTGTGCATTCCCGGAGTTGGATCAGTTCAGGAAGCACCCATCTGGCCAGGCCTGTGTCGACGAGAAGCTCGAGGCCGCGCCGCGGGTGCGGCGCCGCGATGGTCTTGAGAAGCTCGTCTCTGATGCGCTCGGCCGAGATCGTGGCCAGCTGATCCGACATGGCGATGGCGGCTGCCTCGACGGCCGGGTCCACATCAGCGTCAAGCACCGCAGCAAAGCGAGCGAGCCTGACCATGCGCAGCGGATCATCGTCAAATGACAACCGGGGATCGACCGGCGTGCGAAGCACGCGCTCACGCAGATCACCCAGGCCCCCGAACGGATCCACGAAGTGGTAGTCCGGCACCCGGACCGCCATCGCATTGACCGTCAAGTCGCGACGCGCGAGATCCTGTTCGATGCGGTCGCCGTAGGTCACTTCGGGGTGACGCGAGCCCGCCTCGTACCGGTCCGACCGGTAGGTCGTGATCTCGATGGTGCGCGGGTCGCCGCGACCGTCGTCGCGCTGGCATGACACCGTTCCATAGGCTGCTCCAGTCAGCCACACCGCTGTCGCCCAGCCACTGACGATCTTTTCGGTGTCCTCGGGGTGGGCAGAGGTTGCAAAGTCGAGGTCGATCTGGTCAAGGACACCCGCATCGGCGGCGAGCAGCGTGTCACGTACGGTTCCACCCACCAGATGGAGTTCGTGCCCGGCTCGCGCGAACAATTCCCCCAGTTGCTGCGCTTCTGGGTACACGTCGACGAGCCGCCCGAGTTGGGCGGCCTGGTCGCTGGTCAGCGCTTCCATCGGTAAGGACGCCTCGGTCGGCAAGCGGGAGGTCAGGCTACTTCCGTCAGACAGTGTGGCGGTGCCACATCTGACACCGGCACCCTGATGTGGTCATGGAGACATCAACGTGGCAGACCTTTCAAGCGATCCACCCCCTCCTGATGCCGAACCTGTGAGCACTCAGACTGACAGCATCGACGCGGACGCCACCGGCCTCGACAGCCCGTTGGATCTTGACGAACGGGAGCGCACGCTCGATCGCGGTGTGGTGACCCTCTGGCGCCTCCAAGCCGCTGCCGGCTGGGCCGTCGCAGGACTGGTGACAGCGACGATCGGCGCGATGCTGGCAACGTCGGCTCGCTGGCTGCCTGCGGTCGTCATGGCAGCTGTCGCGGCCACTGTCATCGTCATCGTGCCCCCTTGGCGCTTTCGTCGGTGGCGCTGGCGTGTCACCAACCAAGCCCTTGAACTGCGTTACGGCATCGTCGTCCACCGGCATATCGCTGTGCCCTATTTCCGCATCCAACAGATTGACGTCACGCGGCGGCCCCTGGAACGACTGGCAGGTCTGTCCGCACTCGAAGTCACCACAGCATCAGCCTCCGGCACCGTACGGCTGCCGGGCCTTGACGAGCGACTCGCTCCGGCACTTCGCACCACGTTGATCGAACGTGCCCGCGCGGCAACAGCAGCGTTTGACGGTGACGGTCGCGATGCCGTCTGACGATGTCCCGCCTCCGTCACCGTCGTCGTTTGCCGACCCTCGGCGGCTCCACCCTGCATCGATTGCGCTGGGCATCCCCCTCACCCAACTGATCCAAGCACTGATCTTCCCGGCGGCGGCCGCCGTCACCACCGGCGGCCGCATCACCTTGTGGCTGCTTCTGGGTGTCGCGGCAGCAGGGCTCGTTGTGCGCACCCTTGCATGGCAGCGCTTCCGGTATTCGTTCGATGGGCGTGTCATCCGGGTCTCCAGCGGTGTGATCAGCCGCAACCACCGGAGTGTGGATATTGGACGCATCCAGCAAGTGGAGCTGGACCGCTCACTCGCCCACAGGATGGTCGGTGTCACCACCGTGCGCATCGAAACCGCTGGGAGCAACAGCGGTCCCGAGATCGAGCTTCGTGTGCTCACCCACATGCAAGCGCTCGCGCTGCGGGCGGCGGTCAGAACAAGCCAACGCCTGACGGCCGGATCAAACGGCGCAACCGGAGCGACCGGAGCGACCGGAGCGACCGGAGCGACCGACCCCGGCGCGAAGCTGCCGACCCTGCTCACCGTGCCGCTGAGGCATATCGCGCTTGCCGCCGTCACCGGACGGCAACTGTTCGTCCTTCCGGCGATTCTCGGCGCCAGCCTCCAGCTCCTCGGCGGTCAAGTCGGCGCGTTTTTCGCCTGGACCATCGAGCGGATCGAATCGGCGGTAGGCGACAGTGGAGTCATCGGTAGTGGCGAGGTGACGGTCGGCCTGGCGCTGGCCGTGGCCGCCACAGGTCTGCTCGCCGCGGCCATTGTCACCGCGGCTGCTGTCGGCATCGTGCGCGACGGAGGCTTCACCGTGCAACGAGACGGCGACGACCTCGTGGTCCAGCGGGGACTGCTCAGTACACGGAGCTCGTCCATTCCCCTTGGCCGAGTCCAGTTGGTGCATGTCGCCCGCAATCCGCTCAGGCGGCTCTTACGGGTCGCCAGTGTGCGCATCCACTCGGCGGGGGGAGCCGGAGGCGCAGATGGCCGCATCGTGGTTCCACTCATGACGAATGCTCGGGTGCCGTCCTTCGTGGGGAGTGTGCTCGACGTTGATCAGCTGCCGCCTCTCGCTGGACACCCACGACAGGCCCGCCGTCGTGCGGTGTTCAGGTGGATACGCCGGCTCGTACCGCTGGCGATCATCGTCGGGTTCATCACACACGTGCGCCAACGCTTCGAGATTCCCAGGCCGTCCGACCTGCAACCTGCATCATTGATCGGCTGGTTGGGCGACTTGGGGACCGGGTATGCGGCTTCGTCACTGCCTGCGGTGGCAATCGCAGTGGGCGTCGCACTCCTGGCAACGATCATCCTTGGGTTGTCTGAATACAGGCTCTTGGCCCATGGTGTCGGCTCAGAGGTGCTTGCCAGCCGCAACGGAACCATCGGCTCACTCACCGTGTTCGCACCTACCCGCAGGATCCAGGCCGCGACGCTGCGCTCCAGTTGGTTTCAGCGCCGCCTGCATCTGGCGACGGTAATCGCCCACATCGCAGGACCTGGGGGCGACATCCACGTGACCAATGCCGCAGACTGCGTGGCCATGAGGCGACATTCGCACCTGGTGGACGACGCCAGCGGATCACACCTCAAGCATGACCGTGACCGGACCGTCGTTGACCAGCCCAACCTGCATGTGGGTCCTGAACCGTCCGGTCGCGACCTCCACACCGGCCTGGCGAAGGGCCACGACGAGGCGCTCGATGAGCGGTTCAGCGATCTCCGGCGGCGCGGCGTCGACGAATGATGGCCGGCGCCCCTTGGTCGTGTCGGCATAGAGCGTGAACTGGCTGACCACCAGCATGGCGCCTCCCGAATCGCGGCATGACAGGTTCATTCCTCCAGCCTCGTCGGGAAACACTCGCAGATTGACGAGCTTGTCCGCCAAGCGGTCCGCCTGAGCGACCGTGTCCTCGTGGGTGACACCCACCAAAACGGCCATTCCTACGCCGATCCGACCGGTCTCCACGGCCGGTTCATCCCGATCGAGCGCAGAGGTGACCCACGCCTGGCTGACCCGTTGAACCAAGGCCCTCACGACCGCGTTCTCATGGCCAGTTCACCCTTCGTTGCAACGGAGGCGGTCGCTACCCTCGGGTCATGTCGACCTACCCAACCCTCAGTGCGACGTCCGCTGGTGGTGTCGTGTGCGATGACCGTCCCGATGGTCGCCGTTGGGTCCTTCTTATTGCCCGCCGTAATGCGGCCGGCCAGATCCAGTGGACCCTACCCAAGGGTGGCATTGAAGAAGGGGAGAGCAACGAACAGGCAGCACTCCGGGAAGTCCGTGAAGAAACGGGACATGGTGCGGTGATTGTCACCCTGCTCGAAACCATCGACTACTGGTTCGTGTGGCGGCCCGACCGGGTCCGATACCACAAGTTCGTCCACTACTACTTCATGTGGTGGGACGGCCAGGAGCCTGGAGACCGCGACGACGAAGCGGAACACATCGAGTGGGTGCCCGCTGACATCGCACTGCTCCGGTTGGCTCATCGCAACGAGCGCCGGCTGGTCACTCGAGCCCAGCAATTGACGCCAGCGATCCCCCAGCCGTTTACACCGCTGACCTCTGGCCCCACCCGGCAGCCCCGGTCACGTGCTCGTGAGAATTCGGCCGGCAGCATCAGCGTCGCGTCCGCCGAGACGCGGATCGACCGTTGAGTCGACGTTCGGCCACAGGCAACGTTGGTGTCGTCGCCGGACTCGTCGTCACCATCGCCATGATGATGACCGCGATGCCCGTGTTGCCGGCATCCGCTGATGACCACTTCGCCGTCGATCTTGAGATCACCGCCTTCACCGGCGTGCTGGGCCCCGGCAGCGTTCCCGTCGTCGATCTCGCCGAGGCCAACGGGACCCTTCGACAGGCTCCGTCCGACCTTGAGATCCGAGCGCTGATCGCCAACCTTCACTCCCAGCCGATCGACCAGTTGCGACTCGTCGTCGAGATTCATCCGGCCGCAACTTCCCGGGCAGGCCTTCACCGAACACTCGCCACCGGACCGTCGACAGCTGCCATGCGAATCCTCGACGAGCCGGTGCGCCAAGGCGGCGTCGTGGCAACCAACGACATCGCCGGCGTCAGGGTGCGACTGCCGAGCGCCGGTGTTCCCTGGGCCCCTGAGGGTGGAGTCCACCCCGTCCGCATTGCCGTGGTGCGCGGGACCGAGGTGCTCAACGAGGTCACGACCGCCGTCGTCTGGCTGCCCGAGCCTCCGATGGCACCCGTCCGAATGACGACCGTGTGGCCACTCGATAGTGCTCCAGCCCGGCAACTTGGAGGCGTGTACGACGTAGCCAGCGATGTCGACCTGCGCCCAGGCGGGCGGCTCGACCGTTTGCTCACCGCCATCGAGCGATCGTCTGATCCACCGATCGCCCTAGCCCCAGCAGCCCACCTGCTCGACGAGCTACGCGACCGCGCCAACGGCTTCATACGCATCGATCACCTCGATCAATCGACGCAACAGCTCGTGACGATCGAACCCGAAGACGCCTCGGCCCGGCTGGCGAACGATGTCCTCCAGCGGATCCGTTCGATCGCGCGCACACTGCCGTCGGGACCGTTGACGGGCATCTATGCCCGAGCCGACCTCGACGCCTTGACCGCGTCCGGGGTCGGATCACGTCTCCAGGACATGGCCACATCCGCGGCAACCGATGGCACAGCCCGGCTGGCGGATGCCTTGGAGGTCGAACCCGATGCCACCACCTTCCTTGCCACCGACCCGCTGACTCCCGCCGCACTCGACCTGCTGCCAGTCGAACAGGTGCTGCTCCCCCACAACGCTGCGGTCCGGGCTAGCGATGACCGCTTTGACACGGTCCGGCCGGTGGCCACGCCATCGGGACGCACCATGCGGGCTGTCGTTGCTGACCCGTATCTGTCGACCACCGCGATCACGGATGACGATCACGGCACCGTGATCACGGTCCAGAAATTCCTGACGAGTTCTGCGATGATGTACTTCCAGGCAGCCGGTACCGCCAATCGCGTCGTGCTGGTGATGCCGCCGCCCTCGTGGGAGCCGACGACGGCGACAGCGACGCGACTGCTCGAAGGGATCAATGAAGCGACCTGGATCACCGCAGTCACCCCAGACCAACTGGTCGCCGAGGGCAGGCGCTCCGCCCGGGCCATCGAATTGTCGCCGACTCGACCCGGACCGGGCCTGTCGCCATCGTTCATCTCCGACCTTGAAGCTGCGCGCCAGGCCCTCGACATCGCGCGTGCGATCACACCCGAAGGGATGGCGTTGATCGGCGGCCACACCACTGACGAGCTCGAAGACGGTCTGCTCAAGGCGACGTCACGCTGGTTGGTGGCGGGCCGGACGACCCAAGCGGAAGCACTCATTGATGACGTTCGCAGCGTCGCCGAGGCGGCGATCGGCACCATCGAAGTCAGTTCGTCGCGCGTCACGCTCACTTCGGACACCGGCATGATTCCGGTGGCATTGCACCGTACGAGCGGGGACGCCATCGCCGTCACGGTCGAAGTCATCTCCCCCGGCAGATTGACATGGCCGGATGGCCGCCGATCACCTGCGATCGTGCTGGCCAACGACGAGCATCAGTCCGTGTCGTTCGCGACGCGAGCACTGTCCACCGGTACCTTCCCCGTGACAGTCAGGATTTTGGACCCTTCGGGGCGCCACGAGCTTCAAACGGCGACCCTGCCAGTGCGATCGACGGCGATCTCAAGGCCCGCACTCATCGTCACCGGCGGATTGGTCGCCTTGCTGATCGGTTTTGGGGCCTGGCGCCAAGGCACTAGCAAGCCCCGGCTCCCGAAGCCGGCTGGAGACACTCATGACCGACGGTGACGCCCCTACGCTGACCGACGGTTTCGCTACGGCCGCCAATCCTGATCGCCCGTGGCCGGATCGCGATGAGCTCGGAAACCGCTACCTCCTTGAGGAACCCATCGCCTCGGGCGGTGCAGCCATCGTGTGGCGCGCGTACGACGAAAACCTGTCACGCCCCGTCGCGGTGAAACTGCTCCACCCGCACCACGCGAATGACCCGACGGTCGTCGAGCGCTTCGAACGGGAGTCGCGCGCTGCTGCGCAGCTCAATCATCCCAACACGGTGCGCATTTATGACACAGGCCGCGAGGATTCACTCGTCTACCTCGTCATGGAGCACGTGGACGGTCCGAGCCTGCGTGAGATCCTGCGGGGTCGCGGTCCCTTGGACCCGCTGGTTGTCGCGGCCGTGGGCGAGCAGGTGGCATCTGCGCTTGGCGACGCCCACCAGCACGGACTCGTCCATCGCGACGTCAAGCCAGCCAACATCCTCATCGCGGCCGACGGAACGGTGAAAGTGACCGATTTCGGTATCGCCAAGGCCCTGTCCGGCAGTGAAGCGACCTTGACGACTCCCGGCACCGTGGTCGGAACCGCCGCCTACGTTGCGCCAGAGCAGTTGGAGGATGCCAACGTCGATGCCCGCGCTGATGTCTACGCGCTCGGCGTCGTGCTCCACGAATGCCTCACGGGCCGTCCCGCGTTCAGCGGCGACACCCCGACGGCGACCGCGGCGATGCGACTGACGCATGACTTGCTGCCACCTCGGCAATTGCGCGCCGACGTTCCGCGCATCCTCGACGATGTCATCGTCCGTGCCACGCGGCGCGACCGCCTCGACCGATTCGCGGACGGAACGGTCATGGCCGCTGCTCTCGCACCGCTGCTGAGCGCCCGTCCGCATGAATTGACCGCGACGCTGATCACCGGATCCTCGGAGAATCTGGCCGATCCGGAACCGACCGACCAGCAGCCCTATTCCGGCCCTATCCCCGCCACACGCAAGGAATACGCGCGCAGACTGGCCGCAGCATTTGTCGGTGGACTCATCCTCACCCTTATCGCTGTCTTTGCCACCCAGGCACTGCAGGAAGATGATGGAGCATCGCCGGTTGAGACACTCGACTGGCCGATCGCCGTTGTCGAGGTCGTCGACCCTGTCGATCCCGATGCCGATGCCTCGACGGGCAATCCTTCGCTGGCCATCGACGGTGACCTGCAGACGGCTTGGGTGAGCGAGGTCTATACCGACCGCCGATTCGGCGATGATCGGGACGGGATCGGCCTCGTGTTCGACCTGGGCCAGCCCCGCGAAGTTCGCTCGGTGGTCCTTGAGCTCATCCGAGGCGGTGTCGATGTCGAGTTGTATGCGACCGACGACTTGCCCCCCGCATCGCGAACACCGACTGGCTGGGGTGATGTTCGTGCCGCACAAAGCGACATCCGCACCCAACAACCGTTCCAGCTGAGTCCCACGACCAAGCGGTACTGGCTCGTGTGGTTTACCGGCCTGTCCCCCGACAGTGCTGGGGACTACCGCGTTGAAGTCGCCGAGGTGCGGTTCCGTGGCCCCGCCTGAGGTCCCCGGTCCCGGCGCCGCACCACGCCAGGCTCCCGACACTGAGGTGGTTGCGCTCAGGCCACGCACCACAACCACAGCCGCGGTACCGCTCGAAGATGCCGTCGACGCCGAGCTCGTGGCGGTGTGGGCCGACGATCAGGCCCCGACCCAACGACGCAATCGCGCCTTTCACCTGCTTGTGAGCCGCTACCAGCGCCGGCTGTTCAGCGTCTGCCAGCGGATACTCGGCTCCTCCGAAGACGCCGAGGAGGCGGTCCAAGAGACCTTTGTCCGGCTTGCACGTCACGCACACGGCTTCCGGGGCGACGCCCAAGTCTCCACCTGGCTCTACAGCATCGCCCGCAACGTATGCACCGACAGAATCCGATACTCGGCCAGACGCCCGGCAACACCGGTTGACGACATCGCCAGCGTTGCCGGGGACCTCCCAGGGGGCGACGAATTCGCGATGTCGGACACCATGAGCGTGTTGCACCGAGCGTTGGCGCAACTCGACGAGCGGTCCCGCCGTCTGCTCCTTCTGGTTGCGGTCGACGAGCTGACCTACGAAGAGGCAGCTGAGGTCACTGGGCTGGCCGTCGGAACGGTCAAGAGCCGCGTGTCCCGAGCGCGCGCCCGACTGGGTGTCCTGCTGGCTGGAGGTGGCGAAGACGCGCTCCGCTCCGTTGTGCCGGTCACCCCGCACAACGGCTCGGACCGATATCCCCGCACCAAGCCTCGAGGACCACCAGCCTGACCGTCTTCGACACACCAGCCGCGCATCCGTTGTCCGGTGGTGGAACTCACCCGGTCCCACCGACGTCCTACCTCAGACAACACTCGCGATTGCGCGCTGCGGTTGGACCCCTTCGTGTCCCAACCGCACAACAACCCGCCAGTGACGGGAGTCCCCGTGGAACCCACTGACCGCCTTGCCGCATATCTGGCGGGCGAGCTGACGACCGATGAGCAGCGGCTGCTCGAGGCCGAGCTCGCGCGCGATAGCGACCTGCGCGGAACCCTCGATGCGATGCGGCGGGCAGACGATGCGCTGCCTCAGATCGAACCGGTCGTCCCTCCTGACGGATTTGAGGACCGAACGTTCGCCATCATCGATGCCGAATTGTCGCGCATCCTGTCGAGTTCCCCATCGCGCTCTGAAGCGGCCACACCCGACAGCGACACGATACGACGTCGGGCAACCACCCGTGTCCCGATCGATACACCGATCATCCGGCCTAGCCGGTTCCGCACCTGGGCGCCGGCGTTTGCCGGCATGGCAGCTGGCATCGCTGCGCTCGCCGGAATCGGCCTCGCGCTGATAAATCTGCCACCTTCCGACGACCTAGTCGTGATGGCCGGAGATATCGAGTCTCACGTCGACTCTCAGGCCGACCCCCACGCCGACGATGCCAGGGCGCTGACCGAGTCGCTCAGTGCGCCCGAGATTGCCAGCCTGTCCGACGGTCACTTTGGCGGCCCGTTGCTCGTCGCCATCGACCGCACGGTCGATGACAGCGATGTCATCGACCTTCTGACCCGTGTCGAATTGATGGACGTCGCGGCCCGCGCACAGTTCACCACCGATGCAGCGACAACCGCAGAACGCTGGCGTCAAGTCGTGCTCGACGAAGTCGGCGGTGACGTCCATGCACTCGACAGTCCCACGGAGTCCTCACCACCCACCGCCGGCGATGGCGCGCGTTCACCGTCCTCGGCTCCAGATGCCGAGACTGTGGAGCCCGGTCCCCTGCGCATCACCTCGGCCACGACTGCGGCGTTTGCTCCCGACGACCTCGCCACCATCGAACGGTGTGTCAGTGCACTAGGTGACGAATCCGAACCGGCCATCCCCGCCTACGTCGAACTGGCGACCGATGTCGCAGGCCGGCCCGTGCTCGTCATGGGTCTGGTCCTGCTCGATGTCGAACAGGACCCTTTGAGCGGCATGACCCCCGTACGTCGCGAAATCCGGGTGCTCGAACGGGACAACTGCGGACTGCTCGCAGCCTTCAGCGCCTAGCGGCGGCCCTGATCGACAGGCCAACAGCACCAACGGCACGACGCACTGGCGGACAACGATCACCGCTGGCGGACGACGATCCAGCCTCCCCACAACGCGGCGGGATACGCCAAGAGGCCGATCCCACTGGCGACGCCTGCAGTCACCAAGCCCACCGCGACGGTGAAACCCGCCAATGTCATCGCTGCCGCCCGAACAAACGGGGTCGATTTCTCTTCGGCGGCCCAGTACACCGTCCGCGCAACGAGCCACCCAATGATGCCCGCAGAGATCAAGAAGAACGCGCCGCCTGCCAGAACCGGTCCCAGCAACAACCCACCCGCGACCGCCGCACCGAGCCCCACGACGGTCATGCGGGCACCCGCGGCCACCGACAGGCGAGCCGAGTTGGAGGGATCTGACGCGTTGCGTTCCTTGCGTGCCCTGTGTGCCCCAACTCCGGCAGCGCCCCGAGTTCCGGACGCTGACGTCGTGCCTCCCCGGCTGAGCCACGAGCCAGACGTCGAGTCACGAGTACCGGGATGAGCGTTCCGATCCCGCGCATCAGCACAGTCTGGGCAATGGAAACCGATGACGGCATCCCGCCAACACTGGGGGCAAATCAACTCTTCGCACGACGAACACCGCAGCCGGGTCGAAACATCCGGATGCCTGGGGCAGGTCGTCGATGCTGTGCTCACATGATGCAGGATACGGATACGGGAACAATCGAGGGCACGCCGTCGTTAGTCTTGGGGGCACGACCTCACCGCTTTCTCCCGAGCACCTGCCTGCGCAGACCAACCGCGCACCGACGTTGATCAGGACTTCACATGTCACCCGAAGACCACCCGCATCAGACCGTCATCATCGGCTCTGGACCAGCCGGACTGACCGCCGCGATCTATGCCGCACGCGCCAACCTTGAGCCGCTCCTGATCGAAGGGGTCACCGACGGCGGGCCCACCGGCGGCCAGCTGACGTTGACGACCGAAGTCGAGAACTTTCCTGGATTCCCGGAAGGGATCGACGGGCCTCAATTGATCCTGGACATGCGCCGGCAGGCCGAGCGGTTCGGAACATCCTTCATTACCGAGGACGTCGTCAACGTCGACCTCTCACAGCGGCCATTCACATTGACGACGGCATCCGATCAGCAGATCCGTACGGAGTCACTGATCATCGCCACGGGGGCAAGGCCTCGTCGCCTCGAGATACCGGGTGAAGACGAACTGTGGGGATCGGGTGTATCCGCCTGCGCGACCTGCGATGGCTTCTTCTTCAAAGACCGCCACGTCGTGGTGGTCGGTGGCGGCGACTCTGCCATGGAAGAATCCACGTTCTTGACGAAGTTCGCCAGCAAAGTGACGGTTGTCCACCGCCGCACCGAACTGCGCGCGTCAGCCATCATGCAGGAACGGGCCCTGAAGAACGATCGGATTGAATTCGTCCTTGATAACCAGATCACGTCGATCAACGGAGAAGGCGGGCAGGTCTCCTCGGTCAGCTTGCGCGATCGGGACGGCAACACCAGCGAGCTCGCCTGTGACGGAGTCTTCCTTGCCATCGGACATATCCCGAATACGCAACTGTTCGACGGGGTGCTCACGACCGATGACGAGGGCTACCTCGTGGTCGATGAGCCATCCACAGCCACCAACGTGCCCGGTGTCGTTGCATGCGGCGACGTCATGGACCACACCTACCGGCAAGCGGTCACCGCTGCCGGAACTGGCTGTCGAGCTGCTATCGACGTAGAACGCTGGCTCGCAGCCAACGAAGGCTGAGCTTGGGCTAGCCAGGCTCAGGGAACGGGCCACCGCGGGAATACCTCGGGTGCCAACTGCGTTCCACCATCATAGGACCGCGCGTGTGATCCTTTTGCCCTACTACGGTGGCACTGAAGCTCAAGGCCATCCATGATGCCACGTGCGTAGCCTGCGTCCGACACCATGAGTGCCAACCCACGACCAACATACGACCAGACTTACCACCAACAGGCCCAGAACTGATCAGCTCCGACGAGTGTGCTCACAACGAGGGCCAGCAACAGGAGAACCACATGGGTGCAACCCCCGTAACCGACGCCGAATGGGCGACCGAAGTGCTTGAGGCTGACAAGCCTGTCCTTGTCGACTTCTGGGCCGAGTGGTGCGGACCATGCCGTATGGTCAGCCCCATCGTCGACGAGATTGCCGATGAACACGCGGGCGCTCTCAAGGTCGTCAAGCTCAATGTCGATGACAATCCTGCAACAGCCCAGCAGTACGGCATCATGTCGATCCCGACGCTGCTGGTATTCCAGGACGGCCAACCAGCGGCACGGATTGTCGGCGCCAAGGGCAAGGCTGCCTTGTTGAGCGACTTGAGCGCATTCATCAACTGACCAGCTCGCTTTACCTGGGCCCCGTACCGTCGTCGACGGACGGGGCCCTGCTCATTGCCGGGGCGCGTACGCTCCAGCCTCGTGGAATGGATCCGGTACGGCGATGCAGGCCCTGCAGTCGAAGATGTCCAGCGACGTCTGGCTGAGGTCGGTCTTGCGTGCGCCGATGACTCTGGCGTGTTCGGCGACAGCACCCGGTCCGCGGTTCGAGCCTTTCAGCAGTCGAACGGGCTCACTGCCGATGGAGACGTCGGCGACGACACCTGGTACGCGCTCGTCGGCGCGTCGTTCCGCCTCGGCGACCGATTGCTCTACCCCACGCAACCTCCCCTGCACGGCCATGACGTGCAGGAACTTCAGCGGCGGCTCAATCTGCTCGGATTCGATTGTGGTTTCGACGACGGCGTCTACGGCGACCACACTGCCGATGCCGTACGTGACTTTCAGCTCAACGTCGGCATGGCGGTGGACGGCATCGCAGGGCCTCAGACGTGCGCCCAGGTGTCGAGTCTTCACCGTCATCATCAGCAGGCTTCCGTCTCGATGGTCCGAGAGCGCCAGGCGCTGCAACGTCCGGGCCGTGGCCACCTGGCTGGAGCCCGGATCATGGTCGACCCAGCTCACAGTGTGACCGACCCGGGTTTCCAGACCTTGGACGGGACCGCCGAGCACGACATCGCCTGGCGTATCGCCTCCCGCGTTGATGGTCGCCTCACCGCACTAGGCGCCCATGTCGTCTTCAGTCGAGGACCACGATCGAGTCCCTCAGCATCCGCACGCGCCCGCCACGCGAACACAGAACTCGTCGACCTGATCCTGTCGATCCACCTCAACGCTGACCGCTCACCCCACGCTCGAGGGGCGGCTGCCTACTATTTCGGGACCGACACCTTCATCTCTGAACGCGGTCGCGCACTGGCTGAGCTCGCGGTCGACGGCATCGTCGCGACAACCGGCACGGCCCATTGCCGCGTCCACCCCTCCACATCGGCGCTGTTGCGCGAATCCCGCGCCCCAGCCGTCATTGTCGAAGTTGGTTTCGCCACACACCCTGAAGATGGACACTTGCTGACATCGTCAGAAGGTCAGCGCTGCATCGCTGACGCCCTCGTCGATGCGGTCGTCGCCTACATCACGGCAGGCGCCTCAGCAGCAACGAGATCCTCGGCCGCTGCTCTCGCGGGGCTCAAGCAACGCGATAGCAGCCCCAGCTAGCAGTCCGACCACCAACCCCACGACACCGCGGCGCCACCCTCCCGGGGCAACCGCCGTGTCGCCTCCGGGTGCCGTGTCACCTTGGACAGTCAGGTGGTCATCCAGCGGCGGCACTGCTGGCCGACCGTCGTGATCCTTGGCGTGATGGCCCATGTTGACGCTCACTTGGTGACGTTGATTCGCATGGCAGGCAATCGGCGCACGGCCGTCACTGCGCCAGGCTGCCGGGCCTTTGCCCGTGTACCGCCGACGACCACGCCGTACCTCGCGGCCACAGCGTGGCGGGTCGGTACGCTGCGAGGCTAGCGATCGTCCGTTCCGCTGCCGATCGAATCGCCGGGGGGTCGCTCATGCGCCTCGACACCGATCCATACCTTGCACGCTACGCCACGCGCGTTCAGGGCATGAGTGCGTCCGAGATCCGCGCGCTGTTCGCGGTCGCGTCGCGACCGGAAATCGTGTCATTCGCAGGCGGCATGCCGGCGACCTCGGAGATCCCGTACGACGCCGTCGAAGCGGTGACGACGCAGGTGCTGCGCGAATCTGGCGCCACCGCCCTGCAGTACGGCGGTGGTCAAGGCCGGGCACAGCTGCGCGAGCTGCTCGTCGAAGTGATGCGCGAGGAGGGCGTCCCCGGCCACGCCGATGACCTGATCGTCACCGTCGGCGGGCAACAGGGCCTTGAGCTCGTCGCGACATGCTTTATCGATCCCGGCGACATTGTGATTGCCGAAGGCCCGACATACGTAGGCGGCATTGCGGCTCTGTCCAGCCTCCAGGCCGAAGTCCACCATGTCCCCATGGATGATGACGGGATGCGCATTGACCTGCTCGAGGACACCCTCGACCGGCTCGATCGCCAAGGTCGTCGTCCCAAGTACGTCTATACGATCCCAAACCACCAGAATCCTGCGGGTGTTTCGATGTCGGTCGAGCGCCGTCACCGGCTCGCTGTCATCGCTGAACAGCGCGACCTGTTGATTCTCGAAGATAACCCCTACGGGCTGCTGGATTTCAACGGAACGACGTGGCCCTCACTGAGCTCCCTCGTTCCCGACCGTGTCATCTATGTCGGCACGATGTCCAAGATCTTCGCTCCCGGTGTCCGGACAGGCTGGATCGTCGCCCCACGGGCAGTACGCGACAAATTGATCGTCCTGCGCGAAGCCGCAGACCTGTGTCCTTCGAATCTGACGCAAATGATCGTCGAGACGTGGCTGGCAACCCAGCCCTGGCGGGAGCAGATCAAGCATTTTCGCGAGGTGTATCACGCCAAGGCGATCGCAATGCTCGACGCGCTAGAGACCGAGATGCCCGAAGGTGTGCACTGGACCCGGCCAACGGGCGCGTTCTACGTGTGGCTGACCGTCCCCGAAGGCATCGACACCTCTGATCTGCTCGCCAAAGCAATTCAGCACCGCGTTGCCTATGTGCCAGGCCGCGGGTTCTACGCCGACGGATCCGGTTCGACCCAGGCACGCCTGTGCTTCAGCTACCCCCCGGTCGACCGCATCCGCGAAGGCGTCGGACGCCTCGCAGAGGTGCTCACCGAAGAAGTCGAGCTCGTCCGCTCCGTCTACGGTGAACCATCCCAGGACGCACGGCCAGCACCAACCGATCTCGTCGCGGAAGGTTGAAATCGTGACCGACGACCTTGCAATCCCGGCATCGTGTGACATCGCGGTGCTCTCGGGCGGTCTCTCACTCGAACGAGATGTAAGCCTGCAGTCGGGCGGGCGCGTTGCGGACGCGTTGACCGATCTCGGCCATCATGTGACACGCATCGACGTCGATCGTGAGCTGATCCGAACTCTCGAACGGGGCGCGTTCGACGTGGTATTCCTCACCCTCCATGGATCTGCAGGTGAAGACGGGACAATCCAATCACTCCTTGATCTCGTCGAGATCCCCTTTACAGGCCCTGATGCGCTGGCCAGTGCTCTGGCGTGGAACAAGCCCATCGCCCAAGGCCTGTATGCCCGTCACGGCCTGGCGGTGCCTCCACGTGTCACCCTGAGCCAACAGGCGTTTCGCGAGATGGGCGCCAGTGCCGCAATCGACCGGATCAGCGAGGCCCTTGGTTCACCCTTGGTCGTCAAGCCGGCGGCTGGCGGTTCGTCGTTGGGGCTGACAATCGTTGAGGACCCGCAACGCCTGCCGCAGGCGATCATCGGCGCCTTCAGTTACGGCGAGGTCGTCCTGATTGAGCAGTTTGTCGTCGGCATTGAGGTCGCTGTCGCCGTGCTTGACGGACGTGCGCTGCCTGCCGTCGAGATTCTTCCCAAGGAGGGCACCTACGATTTCGCCGCACGCTATACACCGGGCGCCACCGAGTTCCATGTCCCTGCGCGCCTGGATGATGCCGTCGCCCAGGCATGCGCGGCAGCAGCGGTGACCGCGTACAACGCGGTGGGAGCCCGTCACCTGTCACGGGCCGACATGATCGTTGACCCATCTGGTCAGCCGTGGATCCTCGAGCTTGACACGTGTCCAGGGATGACCAGCACCTCGCTCGCACCACTGGCAGCAGCAGCGGACGGGTTGCCATTCCCGGACTTGTGTGAACGCCTGGTGGGAATGGCATTGCGCGACGCGGCCTCCCGATCGGCGTGACGTGACAACTCCAGCGTCATCGCTTGAAGGCGACCCGGCCACAGCGGCATCTATCGACGACAGGCCCGCGCCAGCGGTTGTGGCGTTTGATATTGGCGAAGTCCTCATCGATGAAACTCGCGTGTGGAGCCTGTGGGCCGACCTCGTTGGGGTCTCGCCGCTGACGTTTGCTGCAGCCATGGGCGCGGCGATCGTCCAGGGTCTGGATCACGAAGCAGCGTTCGATCATCTTGTGCCCCACGTGCAATGGCGCGACCTCGCCGCCGAGCACGAATCACGACTTGGCGGTCTTGGCGCGTCCGATCTGTACGACGACGTTCGGGAGTGCTGTGCAGCACTGACTGATGCCGGTTTCCGGGTCATCGTGGCTGGCAACCAGCCGGCCCTGCGCAGTGCACAGATTAAAGCGCTCACCCTGTCGTGCGACGCGGTTATTACTTCTGAGGAACTCGGGATTGCCAAGCCCGATCCAGCGTTTTTCACGACCCTGTGTGATCACATGCAGATCGCCGACCCGGCCGACGTCCTGTATGTAGGCGATCGCGTTGACAACGATGTCCTGCCTGCGTCAGCAGTCGGGATGCGCACCTGTTGGCTGCGCCGAGGACCGTGGGGACGGCTTCAGGATCTGCCGGACGACGTCGAGGTCGACGTGTCCCTCGAAGGACTCGGCGAGTTGCCGACCATCATGGCCACGTGGCGCGAGGAGTTCACCGCATGACCCCACCACACCGTCAACAACCGCCGCGTGCAGGCGACCCAGGCAATCAGGCGGCAGGCAAGCAGGCGGCTGCACACGCAGCGGCGGCGCTGGTCACACCGGGCATGCAGGTTGGGCTCGGCACTGGATCCACGGTTGCTTTGTTCTTGGACGCTCTGGCCGAACGTGGCGTGGCGTTTGACGGGCTGCCGACATCACAAGCCACTGCCGCACATGCGCGCCGGCTCGGATTCTCGCTCGTGGAGCCCGATAACGTCGACCGGCTCGATCTCGCTATTGACGGGGCCGATGAACTGGATCATGGCTTGCAGTTGACCAAGGGTGGCGGTGGCGCGCTGCTTCGGGAGAAGGTGGTTGCGGCCCTGGCCGAACGGTTCGTGGTGATCGCAACAGCTGACAAGATGGTTGATCGGCTCGGGGACTCGTTTCCCCTCCCAATTGAAGTCGTGCCCTTTGCGATCGGTCCTGTATCACGACACCTCGCACGCTTGGGGTTCACGGTCACTGCCCGCGAGGGCGGTGCCTACCGCACCGACAACGGCAATGCCGTCCTCTTCGCCCGCCTGGCTGGCGGGCTCGACGAGCCCGCTGAATGGGACATCCGGCTCGGGATGATCCCAGGGGTCGTGACCACCGGACTCTTCATCAATATGGCCGACACGGCGCTGCTTGGCGACGAAGGTGGATCTGTAGCGACTGTTACACGCCCCAGCAACTGACGTCTGGCTACCTCAGCGCGTCAGTGGCGGCCGAGCTGGCCACCGCTGGAATCGCTCATTGGTGGCATCACTCGCTGGTGGCATCCCTGGTTGCTTGCGGTGACCGGCCGATCTTGGCGGACTCGTCGAGACCGTTGGCAATGACGGCAACAATCCGCTCAAGATCCTCAACCGACAAGAAATCGATCTGAATGCGACCTCGCCGGGCGCCCATCGTGACGCGAACACGCGTCCGCAGCGCATCCGACAGATCGTCTTGGAGGTCGATCAACCCGGGGGCTTGGACACGCTTTGATTGGCCTGAGGAGCCACGGCCCTTCGACGATCCTGCCGGGTCGACCAGCCGCATGCGCACCAGTTCTTCTGTAGCCCGCACCGACAGCCCTTCAGCGACAATGCGCTCGGCGAGCCGCTCCTGGGCAGCTTCGTCAGCCAGCGCCAGCAGGGCTTTGGCATGACCTGCCGACAGCACGCCCGCAGCGATCCGACGCTGAACTCCAGCGGGTAGTCCCATCAACCGGAGGGTGTTGGAGATCGACGGACGCGACTTGCCAAGCTTTCGCGCCAATTCTTCCTGGGAAAAGCCGAATTCATCGAGCAGTTGCTCGTATGCCGCCGCTTCCTCGAGAGGGTTGAGCTGAACACGGTGGATGTTCTCGACCAGGGCTTCCTTGAGCAGGTCCGTGTCGTCGGTGTGGCGAATCACGACGGGCACAGTGTCGAGGCCAGCCAATGCCGCCGCGCGCAGCCGGCGCTCGCCCGCAACCAGTTCGTAGCGTGCGCCATCTCCCGGAGACGTTCTTGGACGCACGACCAATGGCTGCAGGACGCCCATGTCCTTCAGCGAGGTAGCAAGCCCTTCGAGTTCGGCTTCATCGAAGACGTCTCGGGGCTGGCGCGGGTTAGCTGTGATGTCACTCAATGCGACTTCTGCCAGGGTGACCCCTTGCCCCGTCCCTGACGTTCCCGACGAGAGAGCCTGGCTTCCAGGCTCGGGCGACGGTTCCTGGGGAAGCAGCGCCGCCAATCCCTTGCCAAGTCCGCCCTTGCGTTGCGCGCTCATGTCGTCACCTCGTCATCGTCGCTCGGTGCATCTGCCGCCGACACCACTGCCGGCGGCACCTGGCCGCCGGCTGGCTTTGGCGTGACGGGCAGGCCCATGCGCTGTGCCATCTCCTCAGCCAGTTGCCCATAGGCCTCTGCCCCTCGCGATTCCGGGTCGAAGACGGTGATGGGCTGGCCAAAACTCGGTGCTTCCGACAACCGCACCGTCCTCGGGATGACCGTTCGATAGGCCCGGTCCCCGAAATGCTCGCGGACCTCGGCGACAACTTGCTCAGCCAAATTCGTCCGACCATCGAACATCGTGAGCACCACTCCCCCGATCTCGAGCTCGCGATGCAGGCTTTCCCCGACAAGTCGCACTGTTCGCAGCAATTGACCCAGGCCCTCGAGCGCGTAGTACTCGCACTGAATCGGAACCAGCACCTGATCCGCCGCCACCAAGGCGTTAATGGTCAACAGACCAAGTGAAGGAGGGCAATCGATCAACACCAGGTCGTATTGCGATCGTGCGCTATCAATGGCGTGACGAAGGCGGTGTTCTCGTGACAATGCAGGGACCAGTTCGACCTCTGCACCCGCAAGTTCCAGTGACGACGGAACGAGATCCAGGTTCGGGACCGACGTGCTCACCACCGCTTCAGTCACCTCGACCTGGTCGACCAGCACGTCGTAGGTGCTGATCTGATCGTCTTCAACACGCTGACCCAACCCGGTCGTCGCGTTCCCTTGAGGGTCCAGATCGATCACGAGGACACGGACATCGGCCTGCGCGAGGGCCGCCGCAACGGACACGGTGGTCGTGGTCTTGCCGACACCACCCTTTTGGTTGACAACGCACACAACCATGGCACTGCGCGTGGTTGAGCCATCCATCCAGTATTCCTCTCCCTGGCAGCGCTCATGAGCCGCCCGGCGCTATTCGTTGTACATACAACTATCGGCGCGCTTGGCTACGAACGAGCACGACACTTCGTCACTTAGCCTAGTCCTCCGGTGGTGTCGGAGGGCGGCGAAGATCCGTCCATTGGGGACAACCCTTCAGCACCGTCAGGTCCCGCGGGCCAGGATCACCACCCTGGGCTCAGCATCCGCTCGCGACAGCTGATCATCCGGGGTGGCGACAAGGTGAACGCGCCAGCGTCGCAGGGTGCTCGCTGCGGCATCCAGCTCATCACTCCACCGCTCACCCTTGATGGCAAAGAGGAGACCTCCCGCCTTCATCAGCGGAACGGACCACTCAACTAGTTGTTCCAAGGCAGCGACAGCTCGCGCGGTAACGATGTCGAACGAATCAGCGTGTGGTCCCCGTGCAAAATCCTCTGCGCGCATGGTATGCACTGTGGCCGGAATACCGAGGTCGTGACTCGTCGCGTCGAGAAACGCCGTCTTCTTGGCCGTGCTATCCAGAAGATGGACCTCAAGATCGGATCGGATCGCCGCGATGATGAGGCCTGGAAGGCCTCCACCGCTGCCGATATCGAGCACTCGCGCAGGGCCTGCCGGCAACATGCGCGCAAACGCCACACATTCTGGAAGGTGGCGGATCCGCAAGTCCTGTATCCCGCGACGAGACATCAAGTTGTGGGGGGCTGTCTCGATAGCCGTGGCAATGAGGTCGAGGACTCGCAACTGGTCGTCGCTCACTTCGACGTGTGCGTCCTCGGAAGATGATGATTCGTTGCGTAACGAGGGCATTGCACCGCCTCCGTAGAAGTCAGGGCGCTTCCGTGCGAGAAGGCGAGCAGTGTGGACCAGACATTGCGACGAACCAAGCCCTTCGCACACCGACCTTGATGCCCAGCGCCTGCGGTCTCTCACGTTCCACGTGGAACGCTCCCGTTGCCGCCGCACCAGTCGTCGACCACCAACATCACGCTCACCCAACGAACCCTACCGCTCAACGAGCTGGCCCGGGCAATCGCCCGGGCCAGCTCCAAAGATCTCGCGCAAGAGATCCTTACGCCTCTCCTGCCTCAATTACCACACGGCGCCCGGGCTCACGGCCGTGGCTCCGACTCACCACGCCTTCGGCGTCAGCGACGCGTTGATGCACTGCTTTTCGCTCGAAAACGTCCATTGGCTCCAGGCGCACAGGCTCTCCAGCGTCGAGCACCTCCCGGATCGCGTCATCCACCTTCTCGAGCAATTTCTCAAGCCGGCGTGCTCTATAGCCTTCGGCATCGATCTGAACGTGAGATCGCCGCTGGAACTGTCGCTGCAACGACGAACGCACAAGCTCCTGGAGAGCGTCCAACGTCTGCCCACGGCGCCCAATGAGCGCGCCAGTTCCGACATCGGCTATTTCTACCTCAGCACGATCCGCATGCACGCGAATCTTCAGGTCCCCGGCTACATCCATTGCGTCCAGAAAGCCCTCCAGGAAGTCTGCGGCAGCGTCGGCTTCGGCATCCAGGTCATCTGCCGTGATTTCCTTGGGGTGGTCGTCGCGCTGGCGCGCCCCAACGGGTCGTTCGGACTCGGGTGCCGCCGCCACACTGGCTGCCTCAGTGGCCGTGCGAAGTTCCACGTGGAACGGTCCCGACAGGCCCTCAAGTCCGGAGCCTTGAACGCTCACACTGATGGATGCGGCCTCGACGCCGGCAAAATCTGCCAACGCAACGGCGATGGCGCTCTCGAGCTCGGCGTGTGTCTCTTGGTGGTCACTACTCATGGATTCTTCCTCTCACCTCGTTCATGGCTGCGCTATGACGGGGGGCGTCGTCGTCGGGGGAGATGATCGCGCTTGGGCTTCTGATTCAGGTCATCTTCCCCCTGGGATCCGGGAGTCTCAGTGTCGTCAGCGTCCCTTGCGCTGGAGTCATTCCCCGAGTGCTCGTTCTTGCCAGACCCGACGTCGTTGCCTTCGGCCTCGTTCTTGCGCGATTCATGCCCAGAGTCATCAACTGACGTTGACGAGGCCTCGCCACTTCCGGTGCTTCCCTTGTCCACGTTGCCGCCGTTCGTGGCATCCTTATCGTGACCAGATGACTTGTTGCCACCCTTGTCTCGACGCGCCTTGTCCCCGTTTGGCCGCTTCTTGTTGTCATCGCCGGTGCCTGAACGATCCCGCGGCTTGCCGCTACTCGCCGATCGCCCCGAGGTGCTCGACTGTCCTGACGATGCGCCGGGTGACAGGCGTGGTGCATCGTTGCCATCCTTCACGGGCTCGGAATCACCCTGCACTTCTCGCAAAATGATGGCCTGCTGCGCGATCTGCCAGAAGTTCGTCGTCACCCAGTAGAGAAGGATTCCCAACGGGAAATTCAATGAAACAAAGCCCAAGAACACCGGCAACGCGTACAGCATCACTTTCTGCTGCTGAGCCATGGGATTGCCACCCTGCGTCGCCTGCGTACGGGCCATCATCTGCTTCTGGGACCAGAACATCGTTCCGGACATCAACACGAGCAAGACCCAGCCTGGCCATCCAGCATCACGGACGATGATCTCCAGGCCGCCGGAAGCAGGATTGGTGAACGACGTGATGAAGTAGAACGGCTGCCCATTGAGGGCATCCGTCCGCCACAGCGTCGCGAACAGCGCAATAAAGACCGGTGTTTGAGCCAACAAAGGCAGGCAGCTCGCCGCGGGATTCGCCTTCTCCCGGCGATACAGCTCCATCGTTTCCTGGTTGAGCTTCTGTTTTCTCGCCCGATACTGCGCAGGATCCTTGCGCATGAGTTCGCGATCGACCTTGTGACGCTTCTGAAGCTCTTTGATCTGGGGCGCAAGCTTCTGCATAGCCCGCATGGATCGCGTTTGCTTGATCGCCAAGGGAAGCAAGAGCACGCGCACCACAATCGTCAGTCCGATGATGCCCCAACCCCACGCATGCACCCCAAAGATGGGCACGAAAATGTCATGAAAGAACTGCAGTACCGGGGCAAATGTCTCCCCGATCCGGTCGTAGAAGCCGGTCACCGTTGCTCCTTAGCGTGGTGGAACGGGGTCGAAACCACCGTCATTCCATGGATGGCAGCGCCCTATGCGTCGAATCGCCAACCAGCAACCGCGCACGGCACCGTGACGATGGAGCGCTTCCAGGGCATACGTCGAGCACGACGGCGCAAACCGACAACGAGGAGTCCTCATCGAGGCCGTCCAGCGGTAGGCCGTCACCACAGCGATCATCACCATCGCACCGACCGAGCCTCGACGGCGATCGGCTTGCGCAAACGAACGCTGATCGCTCATTTTCCCGCCGCAATATGCGGTAAGCGCTCGTAGAGGACAGCCACTTCGCTCACGACGTCTTGAGCGCGCGCTTCGCCACATCCTGGTCGCGCGACCAACACAGAATCGCTCGACGGGGGAACCGCCGCGCGGTGCACGGCTTCTCGCAGCAGCCGTTTCGCTCGATTGCGCGCGACCGCGCCACCGACCTTCTTCGACGCCACGACGGCCACTCGCGACACAGCTAGGCGACCAACTTCACCCCTCACGGCCTCATCAGGCCATCCAGATTGGCGTGACGGTTGGGTCGTCGCAGGGCGCACACGCACGTGCAACGCGACGAATCGCCCTGCACTGCGATCACCATGCCGCAGCGTCGACGAAATGGCACGCCCGTCGCGCAGGCGCACTATTCGATCGCTCACGGCCGAATGAGAGTCAGACACGCCGATCAGGCCGACAGTTTCGCCCGACCACGGCGGCGGCGATTCGTGATGATCCTGCGACCCGCGCGAGTGCGCATTCTCAGTCGAAACCCGTGCTTGCGGGACCGACGGCGGTTATTGGGCTGAAAAGTACGCTTCACGGCAGGCCCTCTGGTGGCGTGTGTGAGAAGTAGGCCCATGCCATCGGACCGACCAGCGTCGGCCCGACACGAAGGCACAAGCAACACGGACCCGCTTTCGGGCTCGTGAACGGCCTGCCGGAACCACATGCGTTCGTTCATCTCCGTGGTCGGTCGACGTGCAACACCTAAGACCGACGAATCTGAACGCGCACTGCGGTTGTGCAACGTCGCCGCCGCACAGCGCAGACCGTGGCAAAGCGTATCCGCCCGTTTGCACGCCCGGCAAGCCCTGAACCACCAGATCGCTCCAAGACCGGCGTCAAACCACCCTCGGATCCGCGCCCAACGCCCCGGCCAAAATCATCGCAGACCGGCGCCTACGACGAATTACACGCATGAAAGTTGTTGCGGCATCCTCCGGCAACCCGGTAACGTCCGCAGCCGTCCGTCGCTGGTCTCCAATCGTGTGACCGTGGTGCCGCTTGGACAGCGCACCGTCACGTTCATATCGGTTGTGTGACCCACGGGCCTTCCCCGCACGACGATGTCAGCGCAGCGCGCCATGCGCGCCGTATCCACAGGTTTGTCCACATGTGTGGATACGGCGCTGGTGGTGCCGATATTGTCAGCCTGTGCGACCACCGCACACAGCGGCGAAGACCCGACCCGCTTCGTCGCACGACACGCGACGGCAGGAGCACCCGTGACCTCGACTTCGGCGCTTGACCTTGACTCTCTCTGGCGCCACAGCCTCGACGAGGTCATGCAGACTGTTCAATCGCCGGCACAGCGCCAGTGGCTCGCCGCAACCCATCCCGTTGGTTTCAGCGATGACACCGTCATTCTTGCGTCGCCGCACGCATTCGCCAGAGAATGGCTCGACACGCGTTGTGGGGACCGAATCCGCAGTGCGCTGTCGGCATCTGCGGGCCGGGACCTTTCAGTTGTCATCACCGTCCAGCCCCGGCCCGAAACCTTCGACGACAGCGCAGCCTCAACGCAGCATCCCGCCGCAGGCGCGACGGACCGACCGGATCATCGGCACCCAGCGACAGCTGAGGGCGACCCGTCAGCTGTGTTCACCGGTGCCGACCTTAACGATTCAACTACGACACCTGACTATCCAGCCGATCCGTACGCCCTCCTAGATGCCCCAGAAGCCCAGGATTCACTCAAAGGTGCCCTCGCATCCGGCCAACTCTCTGATCCCGCGACAACAGCGTCCCGCCCGGCTGATTCCCACCGTTCATCAGCCCATCGCTTCACCGGTGACCTGCACGGCCAGCCGCTCCAAGCTCCCGGACGACCCGATGGACCAACCGTCACCATTTCCGAACGACGGACTGCTCCCGAAGAAGTCCACGACACGGGTACGCAGCTCAATCCGAAGTATTCGTTCGATGACTTCGTCATCGGATCGTCAAACCGCTTTGCACACGCGGCGGCAACCGCCGTGGCCGAAGCCCCCGCCAAGTCGTACAACCCCCTGTTCATCTACGGTGGAGCGGGCCTGGGCAAGACCCATCTCCTTCACGCAATCGGCCACTACGTCCGTAGCTTGTATCCCCGACTGCAGGTGCGCTACGTCACGACCGAACAATTCACCAATGACTTCATCAACGCCATCCGGCACGACCGGATCACTGTTTTTCAACGCACATTCCGGCAGACGGACGTCCTCTTGATCGATGACATCCAGTTTCTGGAGCGCGCAGAGCGCACACAAGAGGAGTTCTTTCACACCTTCAATGCGCTGCACAACGCTGAGAAACAGATTGTCATCTCAAGCGATCGCCCTCCGAAGCAAATCGCCCAGCTCGAAGACCGCCTCAGGAGCCGATTCGAGTGGGGTTTGATGACCGACGTGCAGCCACCTGATCTTGAAACCCGCATCGCGATCCTCCGCAAGAAGTGCGAATCCGACCGCCTGGGTGTCGACCAGGATGTCCTGGGACTCATTGCCTCCAAGGTTCAGTCCAACATCCGCGAACTTGAGGGCGCTCTCATCCGCGTCTCGGCCTTCTCCAGCCTCCAGCGGGCTCCCGCAGATCTCCATATGGCCGAAATCGTCCTCAAGGACCTCTTCCCCGACGACCGTGAACAGGATGTGTCCGTCCAGCTCATCATGGATGAGGTCGCCGAGTATTTCTCGTTGACCATTGATGACCTGTGTTCACCCTCACGCAGCCGTCAATTGGTCACCGCCCGCCAGATCGCCATGTATCTCAGCCGCGAACTCACGGACCTGTCTCTTCCCCGTATCGGCAAGGCGTTCGGCGGACGCGACCACACCACGGTCATGCATGCCAAGCAGAAGATCGCCACGCTCATGCAGGAAAGGCGAGCGATTTACGATCAGATCCAAGAGCTCACCAACCGTGTCAAGACCCGGGCGCGGCGCCCGTGAACATCGTTACTTTGCACGCAAATCACCGCACCCGAGCCCCGTGGACGGCTCGGGGACAAGCGGTGGACAATGCACGCGACCCGTGGAAACACACCTATGAGATTCTGTCTTCTGTGGATCAAACCCCCAGTCACCCACAGGTCTTCCACGACTTCGAAAACACCCGCCACCTGGGACAACGCCCGGTTGTCCCCTCTTTCCACAGCCCCGATGATGAAGGCGAAGTAGAGATATTCCAACCTCTTCTTCATCACCTGTGTGGACAAACGCAAGGAGTATCGCCATGAAGTTCCGTGCCGAAAAGGCGGAATTCGCCGAGGCCGTCTCATGGGTCACTCGGACCGTTGGTACCCGCATCACGTTGCCAGCTTTGTCGGGCGTCCTGCTCGAGGCCGACGCAGGACGATTGACCTGTCGTGCAACGGATC
Organism: Nitriliruptoraceae bacterium; assembly: GCA_040904825.1. Lineage (GTDB taxonomy): Bacteria > Actinomycetota > Nitriliruptoria > Nitriliruptorales > Nitriliruptoraceae > JBBDSU01. Next base: position 124,697 of record JBBDSU010000030.1, read on the forward strand.
TTGAGGTCGCTGCAGAGATCAGCATTCCCGTCCAGATCGATCGGCCTGGAACGATCCTGCTTCCGGGCCGTCTGCTGGCACAGCTGGTCGCAAGATTCTCCGATGCTCCGGTCGAACTCGATGCGGACGAGTCGCGCATTGAAATCTCTTGCGGACGAGCGGTTTTTCACGTTCGCGGCATGCAGGCTGAAGATTTCCCCTCATTGGCGGGTCCGGCGCAAGACGCTGCGGTGGGAACGCTGCGTGCCGACGCCTTTTCGCGCCTGGTGCAGCAGGTAGCCCGGGCAGCCGCGACCGACGAGGGCAGGCCGGTGCTCACAGGTGTATCGATCGAGGCAGCAGACGGAACGCTGACAGCGGCTGCGACGGACAGTTACCGGCTCGCTGTCCGCTCGCTCGCCTTCGAAACGTCAGTCGACGGGACTGCGCTGGTTCCCGCACGTTCGTTGCAAGAGGCGGCCAAAGGTGCTTCCGAGGTAGGAAAGTCCGTCGACCTGGTCATCGAAGACGGCCAGGTTTCCTTCCTGTTCGGCGATCGACGCTTGACTACCAAACTCATCGAAGGAACGTTCCCGAACTATCGCGCACTTCTTCCCGATGCGTCTGAGACAACCGTTACCGTCGAACGGGCGGCCCTGATCGAGGCGCTCCAGCGGGTTGCGATTGTTGCGCTGGGCCAAGCCAACACGCCGGTCAGCCTGACGTTCGGTGACGGCTCGATCGACTTGCAGGCCTCGAATCAGGAGACGGGTGACGCGTCCGAATCGTTACCGGCAGAGATAGAGGGCGAGGGCTTGACGATTTCCTTCAACCCCACCTTCCTGCTTGCTGGCTTGGAAGCGACCGGTACCGAGCGCATCCGCATCGAATTGCGGGATGGACTCAAGCCCGCGGTTCTCAGGCCAGAAGGTGAGGACACGGATGACTTCACCTACCTGTTGATGCCTGTGCGGGTGAACTGATCCTGGGCGACGAGCGCCCGACATGCTGATTCGTCGTCTGGAACTGACCGATATGCGGTCCTACGAGCGGTTGACGCTCGATCTCGATCGAGGAGTTTCTGTCCTCGTCGGTCCCAATGGTCAGGGAAAGACGAACCTGATCGAAGCGGTCTATCGGGTCGCGTCGGGTACCTCGCACCGTGTCGCCGGAGATGGTCCGTTGGTCAAGAGCGGAGCCGAACGCGCTGTCATCCGCACGATCATTGAAACTGACGGTGTGCGCCGTCGGACAGTGGAGATTGAGTTCGGATCGGGTGTGCGTACGCGCATACGCGTCGACGGCCAGGATGTTCGTCGGTCCGTCGACGCGCACGGAATCCTGCGGACGGTGCTGTTCGCGCCCGAAGACCTCGCGCTGGTCAGGGGTGACCCGGCGGATCGTCGGCGATTTCTCGATGAGGTCTTGGGACAGCGGCGTCCTGCTTATGCGGTGGCGCGAGCAGAGTTCGACAGAGTTCTGCGCCAACGCAACCAGATGCTCAAGCAGATGAGGACCCTGTCGAACTCTGCGCAGACGACCGCCCGCGACACGCTGGCCACCTGGACCGGTCAGCTTGTTCACCACGCAGCCCAACTGACCGCTGCCCGGATTGCAGCCATCCGGACGCTGGCTGGACCGGTCGAAGACCATTACCAGCAACTGGCCGACTGCGACGAGAGCGTCGGCGTCGAATATGTCATGTCGGCAGACGGTTACGCAGCGTTGGATTCGGGGCCTCTGGTTCCCGATCCAGCACCCATTGCCGCCACGTTGCGCAGTGCTCTTAATGCACTGGCCAACAAGGAAATCGAGAGGGGCCTGACACTGGTCGGCCCTCATCGCGACGACGTCAACCTCACCATCGATGGGTTGCCTGCTCGAACTCACGCATCCCAAGGCGAAGCCTGGTCGCTTGCGCTGGCCTTGAAACTGGGGACCTACGACCTGCTGGCTGAGGTGGGGGACCGGCCGATTCTGTTGCTCGACGATGTCTTTGCGGAGCTCGACGAGCGACGCCGGGCTCGTCTGTCCCAAGTATGTCACGACTACGACCAAGTCCTGGTCACCGCAGCGGTGGATGCGGACGTTCCTCTGGAGGGTCGACGCTATGACGTCGTTCGGACCGATCGGCATACCGTGGTGACAGCACGCGAAGGGGACGGCGGTGAATGACCGCGACGGACAAGCCAGGCAACGCAGGGCCAACGCGGCTGACCGGGACGAACGGGTCTACGCCCGCAAGCGAGCAGTGCAAGCACGCAAGCGGGCATCGATCGAGCGCCAGGAATTTGATCCAGCGCCGCCAACCGATGACGACTGGACAGTCGATGACGATGTTTCCGACGGTGTGCAGCGGGTCACTGCTCCGGTACCGCTGACCGAGGCGCTTGAAACACTGGTACGTCGGAGGGGTTGGAGCAAGGCCCTGCGCAGTGCACGGCTGTGGGCGCAGTGGGAAGACGTTGTCGGCGAAGGCCTTGTCGGCAGATGTGAACCGTCAAGCCTCGAACGAGGGGTGCTGACCGTCAGGACATCCAGTCAGGTTTGGGCGACGCAGCTGAAGTACATGACCCGCCACATTGCTGGGCGCGCCAACGAGGCAATCGGCCAGGAGGTGGTCACCAAGGTTGTCATCGTCGTCGGTACTGTCGGTGAGCGGCCTGAGCGCGGCGACGCGTGAGGCGACACGTAACCCGGCCTGTAGGACACGAATCTGTCAGACAGGCCGGGGCAAAACCGATGAACCTGCGATGACAGACGTGACGAGAGGTGGGGTGATGGCAGCGACCGCGGCGATCCAGCGCACGCTGGCGATTCTGGCGCTCGTCGCTGTGGCGATCACGGTCATCACAGTGGTGGCGATGATGAGGCGGCGCGTGTCCGATTCGTTCGCCCACAACCTCGCCTTGCCCCTTGCAACAGCGGTGGCAGTCGTGGCGACGACTGGTTCGCTTTATCTGTCTGAAGTCGCCGGGTATGTGCCGTGTCTGTTGTGCTGGTATCAGCGCATCGCCATGTATCCGCTGGTGATCATCCTCGGGGTCGCTGCGTTGCGACGCGACCGCTCTGTGTGGCTGACGGCTGTGCCGATCGCGTCGATCGGCACAGCCGTGTCAGGATGGCACATCATGATCGAACAACGCCCGGCGCTGGGCGGGGTGTGTGATCCGGTCGCGCCTTGCGCCCTGAAGTGGGTTGAAGAGTTCGGATTTCTGACGTTGCCCACGATGGCGCTCATTGGATTTGGCACCATCATTGTGTTGACCTTGGCGGCACGAGCTGTCAAAGGCGAGCCACACCGTGAATCGCAGGCCGCCGACCCGATCTCGCCACAAGACAAGCGTCCGTTTACCAACGAAGAGGCCTCCCAATGACTGCCGCCAAGTCGAATACTCCTCGATCTCGACGCCAGCCGGTCCGTCCCGCCGGTCGTGGTGCTGGGGCGCTGTCGGGTTCCCGAGTCATTCCGATCCTGGCGGGAGTGGTCGTGGTGGGCCTGGCGATCCTCATTGGTGTGCTGTCGACGCGAGAGGCCGCCAATGTGGTGGCACTTGACGACATTGCGGGCACAGTCACCGTCGAGGGAAACCGACTGACCCAGTTCGGTGGCTCCGTTGAGGGCGATCCTCACGTCGGCCAGCCCGGCCCTCGTGTGCAGGGCGCCGATTTCGAGGGCCGGGCGGTCACGATCGGCGAACCGGGCGCGCCCACCATCTTGTCGTTCATGGCTTCCTGGTGTCCGGCTTGCCAGCAGGAGCTGCCGGTGTTGGTGGATTGGATTGACAGGGGCGGGTTGCCCGCGGATGTCGATCTCGTGGTGATCTCGACGGGACTCGATGACCGCCGGCCGAATTGGCCTCCGGACCGCTGGCTGGAGCGGGAGGGTTATGACGGCCCAGTGCTGGTCGATGATGCTGCTGGAACCGTTGCATCGGTGTATGGGTTGTCAGCCACGCCTTTCTGGGTTGTGCTTGACGCCAACGGGGACATCGCAATGCGGTTTGCGGGGATGCTGTCCGAAGCTCAATTCGATGACCTCGTCGCCATCGCAAGAGGTCAGTGACCACACGGTTTGCAGCCGGAAAGACCAGGTCAGACCCACCGCCCCGCAAACACGCTGAAATAGTCCCCAAACGGGTCTCAACGCCGGGTTTATCCACGTACGGACTGGTAGACTGGCAGGGTGTCAGGCCACCGTTGATCCATCCGTATACAGCGGCGATAGAGCCCCAGCGGATCACCGTGAGCCTCGGTTCCCACGACAAGAGGATCTCGGTTGGCGCCTGCCTCAGAAGTCACGATGCACGAAGCCTCGCAGAACCCCGACGGTGCTGCACACACCCCGCCTGAAGCCCCTCCCGTGGCTGCAAACCCGCCCGATTTCGGGGATGGTTCCTACAGCGCAAAGAACATCACGGTCCTTGAGGGACTTGAAGCAGTCCGGCGACGTCCCGGCATGTATATCGGAACGACTGGGCAACGCGGACTCCACCATCTGGTGTGGGAAGTCATCGACAACTCGGTCGATGAAGCTCTTGCCGGTCGATGCAGCGAGATTGACGTCGTGCTGCTGGCCGACGGGGGCGTGCGCATCAGTGATGATGGCTCCGGGATCCCGGTCGACGCCCACGAAAAGGAAGGCCGGTCGGCGTTAGAAGTCGTCTTGACTGTCCTGCACGCTGGGGGAAAGTTCGACTCGAAGGCCTACGCGGTGTCGGGCGGTCTCCATGGAGTGGGCATCTCTGTGGTGAACGCGCTGTCAAGATTGCTCGTCGCAGAAGTGCGACGCGACGGAGGCCTGTTTCGCCAGTCGTATCAGCGCGGTGAACCCGATAGTCCTGTCGAGCGGGTCGGTGACTCCGACACGACGGGCACGACCATCACGTTCTACCCGGACCCGCAGATCTTTGTCGAGGGCATTGAGTTCTCTGTTGACACCATTGCTCGCCGGCTGCGGGACACCTCTTTCTTGACAGCTGGTCTGCGGATCGCGTTGACCGACAAGCGCATCCGCACGGACGTCGACGTTGCCGAGGCCTCTGGCGACCCCGACGCCGCGACGGATCAACAAACGGAGCAAGAACCGAAGACGCAGATCTTTCACGCACCGGGGGGTCTGCGGGATTTCGTCGACCACGTGCGCACGACCAAAGCCAAAGATGGCCTGCACACGCCGATTCACTTCGAAGCCGAGGAGATCGGCCCCAACGGGGCCCAGTCCGTTGAAGTCGCACTCCAGTGGATCAACGATTTCAACGACGCGATCTTGAGCTTCGCCAACACGATCAGCACCCATGAGGGGGGAACCCACGAAGAGGGGTTTCGTACAGCGGTCACCTCGGTCATCAACCGATGGGCGCGTGATCGCGGACTGCTGCGGTCGAAGGAAGTCGATGCGCTGACTGGTGACGACTTGCGCAGCGGTCTTGTGGCCATCGTGTCCGTCAAGGTCGGTGATCCCCAGTTCGAAGGCCAGACCAAGACCAAGCTCGGCAACACCGAGGTCAAGTCGTTCGTGCAGACCACCACCTACGCCCGGATCGCAGAATGGTTGGAGGAACATCCCACCGAGGGACGCACGATCGTTCACAAGGCTGAAGCGGAAGCCCAAGCCCGAATTGCTGCGCGCAAGGCACGCGACCTCACCCGTCGCAAGTCCCTGCTCGAGTCCACGTCGCTGCCAGGAAAGCTGGCGGATTGCCAATCGCGTGATCCGGCTGAATCAGAGTTGTACATCGTTGAGGGCGATTCGGCTGGTGGGTCCGCCAAGATGGCCCGAGCGCGGCAGTTCCAGGCGATTCTTCCGATTCGCGGGAAGATCATCAATGTTGAAAAGGCAAGGTTGCCCAAGATTCTTGCGAATACTGAAGTCCAGGCCCTGATCACGGCGATGGGCACGGGATTCGCCGATGATTTCGATGTGTCGAAGGCCAGATATCACAAGCTCATTCTGATGGCAGACGCAGATGTCGATGGTGCTCATATCCGCACCCTGCTGCTGACGTTCTTGTTCCGCCACATGAAGCCATTGATGGAGGCCGGCTATGTGTACCTGGCGCAGCCACCCCTTTATCAGATCATCCACCCCAGCAAGAAGAAAGAAGTGCACTACGCATATTCCGACGCCGAGCGCGTCGCGATCATGGCGAAGCTGCCGGATAACAACAAGGTCGATGTCCAGCGCTTCAAGGGCCTTGGTGAAATGGATCCCGACCAGCTGTGGGAGACCACGATGGATCCGGAACGGCGCACGCTCAAGCTCGTGACGATGGACGACGCCGCCGCGGCTGACGAGATGTTCTCGATCCTGATGGGCGACGACGTTGAATCTCGCCGCAACTTCATCCAAGCCAACGCCAAGTACGCCACGATCGACGTGTGATGGCGCCGGAGATGCGCCATGGGACGATGCGACGTGGGCTGATCTGGCTCGCAGCAGGCGTGGTTGTCTTGGCGGGCCTGCTCGTGCTGACGGCGCCCGAGCTGCGCAACGCCGACGTGTCGGCCCTGGCCTCAATGACGCTGGTGGTGTTTGCCGCGGGAGTGCCAGGCATGGTGCTGGTGGCCGCCATCGCCCTGCGATCGCGGCGGTCCCGCAACGAGGAGCCCCCAATGGACGAGCAACACCAATGACTGGACGAGCAACACCAATGACTGGGCGAGCCCGCACAATCCGTGCCGCGGTCGTCGCGATCGTTGTGACGCTTGGCGCCGTCGCTGGCATCGCGGTCTTCTTGGGTTTTCCGGTGACAGGAAGCGTCATTGCCGGGGCAGTCAGTGGTGTGCTGGCGGGTGCGCTGGTGTTGGCGGCCTCGCGAAGAGCGGCATCGTTCCATCCTGCGCCGGACGTGCCGCCAGCGACTGATCCGACCGTGCCTGCCGATGAACAACCACCCATTGCCCACAGCGACACTGCCACCGATGACACCGGCACCAGCCGATGAGCGAGGACGACGTGCCCGACGCACAGCCCCCAGTAGGAACCCCTGAGCCGACAGCGGCCGATCCGATCGCACGTGCTGACGACGGCACCCCGCTCGACGAAACCGGGGAAGTGCTGGCAGCGCGTGTCGAGCCGGTAGTCATTGAAGACGAGATGCGCGCCTCGTATCTCGACTATGCCATGAGCGTGATCGTTGGCCGAGCGCTGCCGGATGTTCGCGACGGTCTCAAGCCCGTGCACCGGCGCATCCTGTTTTCGATGGATGAAACCGGATTGCGTCCAGATCGTCCTTACCGCAAATGCGCGTCGGCGGTCGGCGACGTGATGAAGAAGTATCACCCCCACGGGGACTCAGCGATCTATGACGCGCTGGTCCGGATGGGTCAGGATTTCTCCATCCGGTACGAACTCATCGACGGACACGGCAACTTTGGTTCGGTTGACGGCGACCCGGCTGCGGCGATGCGGTACACCGAATCTCGTCTGTCGCGCCTGGCGATGGAGCTGTTGCGGGACATCGATGAAGAAACCGTTGACTTCATCTCTAACTACGACGGCTATGAGAACGAGCCAGTCGTGTTGCCCGCGCGGTTCCCGAACCTGCTTGCCAATGGTGCGACCGGTATCGCCGTCGGCATGGCGACCAACATCCCACCCCACAACCTCGGTGAGCTGATCGATGCGACGATCGCTCTGATCGACGATCCATCATTGACCGCGACCGACCTGATGGCGTACGTCCCAGGACCTGACTTCCCGACGGCCGGATTGATCCTCGGGCAGCAGGGCATCCACGACGCTTACACGACTGGCCGCGGGTCGATCAAGGTGAGGGCTGTCTGTACGGTCGAAGAGCCTGAGGGATCCCGCGATCGTCCTCGGATCGTGGTGACCGAGATCCCCTACATGGTCAACAAGGCCTCTCTCCTGCAGAAGATCGCCCAATTGGTCAACACCAAAGTGGTTACCGGCATCGCCGACCTCAGAGACGAGTCGTCGCGAGAAGGAATGCGGGTCGTCATCGATCTGAAGCGCGATGCGAACTCACAGGTCGTGCTCAACCAGCTGTACAAGCACACGTCGCTGCAGGACACGTTCGGGGTCAATCTTCTCGCACTGGTCGATGGGGTTCCCAAGACGTTGACCCTGGACCAGGCGTTGACTCACTACGTCGCGCACCAGGTCGAGGTCATCACGCGCCGTACCCGCTACCGGCTGCGCAAGGCTCAAGAACGTGCTCACGTGCTCGAGGGCTTGCTGGTGGCTCTCGACCACATCGATGAGATCATCGAACTGATTCGCGGCAGTGCGTCGGCTGATGTTGCCAAGACCTCGTTGATGGAGCGTTTTTCGCTGTCGGAGATTCAAGCTCAGGCCATTCTCGACATGCAGTTGCGGCGGCTCGCTGCTCTCGAACGCCAGCGGATCCAAGACGAGTACGACCATCTCCAGTCGTTGATCACGGAGTTGCAGGCCATTCTGGCGGATCCAACGCGCATCAAGGCGATCATCAAGGACGAATTGTCGGAGGTGAGGTCGCGGTTTGCCGACGAGCGGCGTTCACAGATCGTCCACGACGAGTCGGCCATGACGGTCGAAGACTTGATCCCGGTCGGCGACATTGTCGTGACCCTCACCCGTGCGGGTTACGTCAAGCGCATCCCGATCGACACGTTCCGGACCCAGCGCCGGGGCGGTCGGGGAGTTCGCGGCACGGACATGAAGGAAGACGACATCGTGTCGGTCCTTGTGACCTGCTCGACACACGATTACTTGTTGTTCTTTACCAACAAGGGCCGGGTGCACCGCATCAAGGCGTACCAGGTTCCGGAGCGGTCCAGGTCAGCCAAAGGTGTCTACATCGCCAACGTGCCAGGCCTGGCGCTGGACCCGGATGAACGCATCGCTGCGGTTCTGGCGCTGGACTCCTTCAGCGATGATCGAGTACTGGTGTTTGCGACCCGCAAGGGGACGATCAAGCGGACCACTCTCGATGCTTTCGATTCATCGCGGAGCGTGTTGATCGCGATCAATCTTGCTGATGACGATGAGCTCATTTCGGTCGCGGTCACTGACGGCAGTCGCGACCTCGCCATGATCTCGAGATCTGGGCGGGCCATCCGATTCCACGAAGACGATGCTCGGCTCATGGGCCGAACCGCTGCCGGTGTGCGCGGCATGAGACTGGCGAATGCTGACGATCGGGTTCTGGCCATGGCCCCGGTCGCGCCGGAAGGCGAAGACGACGACAGTTTCCTGCTCGTGGTGACCGAGCAAGGTTTTGGAAAGCGCACGCCGATTTCTGCCTACACCACCCAGCGTCGTGGTGGCCAAGGGATGATCACGGTACGGCTGAGCGAGTCCCGCGGCGGCCTCGCAGGTGCACTGGTCGTGCCGTATGAAGCTGACATTCTGCTGGTGACGGACGCGGGCACGCTCATCCGCATGAACCTCGCCGACGTGCGTCCCATGGGACGTGCGACACAGGGTGTCGCGATGATGCGCCCAGGTGATGGCGCCCAGGTGGTCGGTGTCGCCATGGTCGTCGAAGACGACGGTGATCACGATGCGCCGCTCGGTGCGGATGATGGACAACCGGCAACGTCCGACCAACAGTGATGGTGGCACCGGCCCGATCGCTGCCCGTGGTGTCGAGGATGGCTGTTGTGGCTGTGCTCATCGCGGCATGCGGAACAGGTGGCGACGTGGCCGGTGCGACATCGGAGGCAGAACACACCAGTGTGTTCTCGCTCGAGGCGGGGATGTGTTTCGACGAACTAGCTGACAGGGACGATGGATTGGTGGTTGAGGTCACAGTCGTCGATTGTGAGATGCCCCACGACAGTGAGGTCTTCGCGCGATTCAACGTGGCGGCGTCAACGGACGATCAATATCCAGGCCTCGATACTTTGCGAGCCGAAGCCGCCGATCGCTGTGGCCGGGCCTTTGAAGCGTTCGTCGGTGCCAGCTACGCCCAGTCCGAGTTGTTGGCTCGGTTTATCGTTCCGACTCAAGGTTCATGGGCCGTGGAGGATCGGGTCGTGGCCTGCTACTTGTTCCTTCCGGATGGTCAGCCGCTGACGGGGACGGCGAGGGGGCGTGGGCACTGAGCCACCGACCCGGCCGGATGACCACCACCCGATGTTCGTCAGCAGCGGTAGGATCTTGCAGCCTTCGCTGGCGTCATAGCTGGCATAGTTATCGGTTTACCACGATCGTGTTGGACCGGCCGTTCCCGTTGAATTGGCCGCGATCGGTCCGATGAACGGAATCCACCTCACCCAGGAGTGTGCGCTCGTGGCGCGACGTCGTCTGACTGTCAAGCACCTCGACCCGTGGTCGGTGTTGAAGTTCGGTGTGCTGGCCAACATCGCCATCACCGCGATTCTGCTCGTTGGGATCATGGTGGTGTGGTTTATCGTTGATCGGCTTGGCATTGTCGACCAGGTCTGTGGGATCGCAATCGACATCGGCTTTACGCAATGTGGCCTCAATACGAGCAACTTGTTCCGTGCTTCGTTGACGGTCGGGCTTCTGTGGGTCGTCGTCCAGACGGCAGTCATGGTGTTCCTCGCGTTCCTCTACAACCTGATCGCCGATCTCACCGGCGGGGTGGCCATCATTGCGGTTGATGAAGCCGTCCCCTCACCTCGTGGTGGCAAGACCGGCGGCCGGTTCGGAGCCTCATCAGCAACGGGCCACACGCCGAGTACTGATGAGCCGACCTCCAACAGAAGCCGGAGATCGCTGTCCGGCACGGCAGGGTCGCACACTGCAGCCATCCCGTCGACCGACACCGGTAAAGGGTTTGAAGGTTCGGGACGACGGCCTGGACAGGCCGCCGGAGAGTCGCCCATCGATCGCACAGCAAAGGCGCCAAGCGGCAATTCGGCGACAACGCCGCCCCGGACAGAGTCTGGTGAGCCGGCGCAGCGTTCGCAGCCTGCGCGCCGACCGTCAACGGATGACGGGGATGAACTGTTCGGTTCGCGGTGAAGTAGCGGTGCCCGCACAGCCTCGCCGTTCGCGCCACCGTAGCCCGACGGCTACGCTTCGCCGTTCGTGCGGGATGAGTTGTCTCCCACGTTCGTTGTTCTTAGGGCCAATAGCTCAGCTTGGTTAGAGCGCACCCCTGATAAGGGTGAGGTCGGAGGTTCAAGTCCTCCTTGGCCCACTTCGCAGTCATCCTGAGCCAACTTCGTCTCATCACGTGCTGGTCTCGATGGCCCATCGGCGCCTGGATAGCCATAGACGTTGCCACGGCCCCCGATAGCATCGGTGTGGACTAGCGCGATGTTGATACGCATCCATCCTCGTGGTGAGGGTGATACGGAAGGAAACGAAATGGCGAAGAAGCGTCTGTCCAAGAAGGTCGCAAAGATCGAGAAGAAGGCCGACCGTCTTCGCAAGCGTGCGGAAAAGAAGGGCCACGATCTGCAGAACCGGGCCTCGGACAAGATCGACGACCTTCAGCGCGACAAGAAGCCACGAGGGGGCAAGAAGGGCCTGTTGGCCGGCCTCGTGGCCGTCGGCGCAGCCGTGGGAATGGTGGCGAAGCGCAAGCGAGACCAAGAACTTGACGATTCGCTGTGGGAAGAGCCTAAGTCGCTCTGAAATCCCACACGTGTGGAACAACACGCGTGGGATTTCCACATATTCCACAGGTTATCCACAGGGATGCTGAGTCCCGTGGTCGACCGCATGGTTGAGTTGAGGCCTGTGGGGTCAAGCCGCGTCGGTTTGCCTGCGCCGCTCTGACTGGGCTGATAGGAGCGCTTCTGCTTCTTCGGCGGTCGGAGCCGACCCACCGAGGTGCGCAGGCAGCCACCAGTCCTCGCCCGCTTCCGGCTGGACGGGATAATCGGCCTGGCATTGGCGCAATAAGGCATCGATCCGACCCATCAGTTGGCGGGTCCTCAAGGATGCGGTGCGGCCCTCGGGTATGAAGGGTTCGCCGTAGCGAATGATCACGGTGACTTTTCGGGGCGGCCGAACCTTGCGCCACTTGGTCAACAGGCGCTGGCTTCCCCATATCGCGATGGGGACGATGGGTGCACCGGCGGCTTCTGCCATGCGCACCGTTCCACTCTTGGCACGTCGCAGCGTGAACGACGGACTGATCGTCCCTTCAGGATGGATGCCGACGAGACCTCCGGCGGCGAGAACGGAACGTGCCGCGTCTGCCGCCGCCAGCGGATCTCCGTGAACGTCGACGGGGATTTGTTTGAATCGACGGAGGAGGAAGCCTGCGATCGGAATGTCGAAGAATTCCTTGCGGGCAAGAAAATGGACTACTCGGCGAGGGCGCGGCGGCGCCAACGCGACAATGGCAAAATCGAGGTAGCCGATGTGGTTGCTGGCCAACATGGCTGGACCATGCCGCGGGATGTGTTCGGCCCCGTAGACCCTCAAGTCGATGGCCCACAGGCGAAAAGCCAGCTCAATAACGCGGCTGCCGAACCGATAGAACAGTCCCACCGTCGAGCAACCTCCACCCGCACGCCTGGGCATTTGCCGCTGCGGAATCAACACGGCGGCGATGACAGGACATCGCCAAGTGGACCCGATCGGATTTGAACCGACGACTTCCTGCATGCAAAGCAGGTGCTCTGCCAGACTGAGCTACGGGCCCGCGAGGCGCTTAGCGTAGGCCATCGTGTCGCTGCGGTCGTACCCTCCGGCGACAGCCAACGTGTGATGTCAGCTGGGAAGGCGCAGGATGGCCAGTTCGAAGAACCAGGACCGTGCCGTATGAAACGTGTGGCGAAGTGGCTGGCGCTGTTTGGTGCGCTGCTCGGCGCCACGATCGTCGGAACGAATTTTGGCTGGCGATGGGTGATGGCGCCGTTGCTCGGCTTTGGCATGTTGACATGGCTGTTCGCATCGTTGCGCGTATTAGTGCACGACGGGCGTAACGCGGGCGAGTCCGTCGACGATGACGTCGATGAACATGCCAATACGCTCTTTTGGTGTGAAGAGTGCGGGACCGAGTTGTTGCTGATCGTCCGGGGGTCGAAGCGTCCACCAAGTCATTGCGGTCAGCGGATGCACGAACGGACAGAACTCTTGAATTGATGCGGGAGGGGCTCGAGGTACGCCTCCGCAGCGGGGCCTGTGGCTGCTGTGGAATGTGTGGGTCCCGTGGGTCCCGTGATTCTTATGTGGATATCTTTGGGGACAGATCGGCAATTACTGCCATTTTATCCACAGATATGCATGTCATTTGCGCGCAGGTCGCGCACTACGGGGCAACGGTCGCGTCGCATTGTGGTCGGTTAACGCCAGCGCGTGAGAAAGCCGAATCCCACCATTAACAGTGCGAAACCGCCGATCAGATTCCAGTTGCCGCCGAACCAGGGCCAAGTCCTCAGGATCGCTGTGACTGGAGGAAGGTTGCCGACGAGGATGACAGCGACGCCTGCGACGAGCAGCGTCACCCCAGTGACCGGGACCCAGGATGGCGAGGGGAGAGGATTCTTCGCCGGAGCGTGTGTCTGGTGGGCACGCGGGCGATTACGGCCGTGGCGACGATGCTTGCTCTCCGGCACGAATTCCTCCCATCGTTGGCACCATGTCACGCCCCACCCTAGAGCCAACAGCCAGCAATGACGCAGGTGACGGGCGAGTCAATCTGGCATGTGCGTGTGGCCAAGTGACGTAAGACAGCGTAGTGCTCTCTCGCCGTCACGAGAGGCGGAACCCTAGACGGTGGGCGATGTCGGCCAACGCCTGGCGTGCTGACTCGGGAGCGGGTAGTCGGTCGAGTGCCGTCAGAGCCTGGTCCAAACACGCTTCGACGTAGGACTCGGCGGCGGCGCGCGCTCCGGTGGCTTCAAGAATGCCTCGCAGTTCGTCAGCCTGCACTTCGGTCAGGCTGGAATCGCCGATCCACCGATCTAGTTGCTGCTGCTGTGTCCGGTTGCCGCGGGCGTGGGCCTCTGCGATCAACAGAGTGCGCTTGCCTTCAGCCAGATCCGACGCCGTCGACTTGCCCGTGTCGGACGGGGATCCAAAGACGCCGAGCAGGTCATCACGGACCTGGAACGCGCGGCCGAGCGGATCACCGAACGTGCGGAGACCGTCGATCAGCCCAGAGTCTGCACCAGCGAGCACCGCTCCGATCTCAAGGGGTCTCGTCACCGAGTAACGCCCAGATTTCATCGTCGCCACGATGAGTGCTTGTTCGCGGTCACTGTTCCCGGCAGCAGCGCTTTGGAGGTCGAGGAACTGGCCTGCCATGACTTCTTCTCGCATCTGGGTGAACGCCCGAAACCCGGCGAGCACCCGATCTGCCGGTAGTCCGCAGGAGATAAAAAGCTCATCGGCCTGCACGAAGGCGAGATCACCGATGAGGATCGCCACACTTTCGCCGTAGCGCTGTGGGTCACCGGACCATCCGGCCGCGGTGTGCCGGGAGACGAACTGCGCATGGACCGACGGACGGCCGCGACGGGTAGCAGCGCCATCGATGATGTCGTCGTGGATCAGCGCACAGGTGTGCAGGAGCTCGAGGGCGAGCGCTGGACCGTGGACGACTGACGTATCACGCTCAGTTACGCACCAGAAGCCCAGGTGCAGCAACGCCGGCCGGATGCGCTTGCCCCCATTGACGAATGCGGCGAGTGTTGTTGCGACCGGTTTGAGCTCCACATGAAGATCGGCGAGTCGCTGCAGCATCGAAGGCAGCAGATCATCGAGTGCGCGGTCGATCGCTGCACGCAGGTCGTCAAAGGTTGGTGCGATGTCATTGGCGGCCACACGACACTCCGGGCACAGCAGCGAAAGGGCGACACGGGCCAGCGACGATACAGCTGCCGTTGGCCTGCCGGTGATGCGGACACTGCGGCGCGCACCGTTATCCTCAGATCACGACGGTGGCTCGCACTCCCGCGGGCTGGTCATGCGTCAGGAGACCGTCATGCGCGAGCCGGTTCGCATCCTGCTCGTCGATAACTATGACTCGTTCACCTACAACGTCGCCCAGCAGCTCGGTCAGCTTGGCGCGGAGGTGACCGTCGTCCGCAATGATGAGTTCGATGTCACTGCCGTCGTTGCTGATCCGCCAGACGGCATCGTGATCTCACCGGGACCCGGCACACCGTCGGACACGGGCGCATCAAACGACCTGATCAGAGCGCTGGCGGGTGATCGTCCGATCCTCGGGGTCTGCCTGGGGCATCAATGCATCGGCGAGGTCTTCGGAGGCCGGATCGTGGTCGCTCCGACACTGGTGCATGGCAAGACGTCGCCAATCCATCACCATGGCACGGGCCTGTTCGAAGGCCTGCCCTCGCCGTTCGACGCGACGCGCTATCACTCGCTGGTGGTCGATTCGACGTTCCTGCCCGATGTGATCGAGGTCACCGCAACGACCGATGACGGACTCATCATGGGCTTGCGGCACCGGGAACTGGATATCGAAGGTGTCCAATTCCATCCGGAGTCAGTCTTGACGATCGATGGTCCCGCGTTGTTGGCCAACTTCGTCGAGCGGTGCCGGTCCCGTCGCGAGGAGCGTCAGGATGGACTGCCAGCGTCAGCAGCCGAAGAGTAAGATTCGGTGCCTGTTGAGCTGGCTATGTCGCGCCCTCGACGCAGTTCCTGCAGCGCCTCGATCGCTTCACTCAAGGTCGCAACCCCAATGATGGTCATCCCGTCGATGCCTCTCACCGACAAGGCCTCGTCGATCTGTCGGTGAGGCACGAACACGACGTCAGCGCCGTATGCGACGGCTGCTCGCACTTTCTCCGGCACGCCTCCCACTGAGCCGACGCCCCCATTGGCGTCAAGTGAGCCCGTGCCGGTCACCACCAAGTCGTCGAGGGCGGGGTCCCCCGACAGCATCGCGTAGACGGTCAGTCCGATCATGAGTCCCGCGCTGGGTCCGCCAATGCTGACCTCGTTGGCCAAGGCGATCTCGAAAGGCAGGCGCACGACGTCAACGGCCGTCTGAATCGTTATGCCCAGTCGCGGGCCGTCGACGCCAGGCAGTGCGCCGAGCCGGACGGTGACCTCACGGATCTCGCCATCGGTGACGACCGTCAGGTCAAGCGCATCTCCGACTTCACCATTGGCGACGAGCGAGGAGAGTTCGTCAGATGCCTCAATGGGCACGCCGTTGACGTGACGGATGACGTCGCCGGGATGCAGCGTGCCTTCGGCCGCGCTGCCTTCGACGACATCGACGACCACGACCTCGCTGACGAGTTGCGCATCGACGCCCGCGGCACGGGCCCCCACGGCGGCAGCGACCTCGAACTGCCGGGAGAACCGTTCGCGCTGGAGGCGCCGGTATTCGGACCGTTCCAGGTCTTGAGGAAAGACGCGCTCGACGGGCAGCAGCCGGCGATCCTGGTCGAACCATGCTGCCAACACCGCCAGCGTCGGTTGTTGGCGTGTCACCACGGTCAGCATCGCCGTGTGGCCATGTTCGTCGTCGACGTGCTTGATGTCCTCGTCGTAATCCTCGATGGAAATCATGGGAGCAATGGCCTGCGGACGGCTGGGCAGGTACTCAACGAACGGCAGCGGCACAGCCACACTTGCCCATAAGACTGCAGCAACGCTGGCCCCGTGGAAGACTGACCGGCCCCACCCACCGCGGGGGTACCCAGCGTCGATCGAACCATCCGTCGAGCCTGGCGGCGAATGAGTCACCGCCCGCTCGTCGGGCTGTCAGGTCCGGCGAGGGACGCGACGGGATTGTCACTCTCGTCGGACTGATGGAGGCGTTCGTGCCGAGCTGCCGTTGCTTCGCTGCGTGCGGCTATCACCAGGAATGCTCCAATGATCCAGTACCACGCGGCTCCTATGGCACCTTGTGGTGTCGACATCAGCACCCAGACCCCGAACGCGGCCAGTGCGACGCCAAGGACCTGGCCCAGCCATGCAGTGATCCGAATGGCCAGGTAGCGGTCGCCGAGTGCCCACCACAAGCCAGCCCGCAGGACGCGCCCGCCATCCAGTGGCGCTCCCGGCACAAGATTGAAAATGGCCAGCGCGACGTTGATCCAGCCGAGCAGCCCGGCGACGTCAGCGATGGGGGCACCGAGTCCTGCAGGCAGCCGCGCTGCTCCCGTGGCCAGCAATCCAAAGATCGCGCCGCACAGCAGGCTGATCCACGGACCGATGGCTGCGATGGCGAATTCGTCGCGGGGACGGTGACCGTGCGATCCCATTTCAGTCACGCCGCCAAAAAGAAACAGCGTGATGCCGTGGACAGCGATGTTCCGATGGCGAGCTTCGAGAGCGTGGCCCAGCTCGTGGGCCAGGATCGACCCGAAAAACAGCAGCGTCCCGGCAGTACCCATAACCCAGCCGGTGAGCGTCCCATGGTCGCCAGAAAAGCGTGTCGAGAATGTCCACACAACGAGCACAGCAATCAACACCAGCGACGGATCGAGGCGAACCTCGATCCGTCGCAGGGTCATGACACGGACTGCGCGTCGGAGCATGGTGTGACGGTACCGGCGAGTTGGCACCATCAACTGTCCAGGCCGTACCGTCGAACCCACGAGGTGGCTGCTTGTGCCTCGCGGAGCAACTCTTTAGTCACGAGTGAGCACAACTTGGCGAGCGCAATGACGACATCAGCGGGCCAGCTCGCTCACCGTCGAGGAGCAGACGCCACCCGGTCGAGGTGGGTCAGTGTGGTGCTCGCGCCGATCCTGGCGATGTGGGTAATCGTCGCTGCGGCGTCTCCGGCCGCGGCTCACGCGGCGCTGGTCGCTTCTGACCCTGCGGATGGCGTGGTGCTCGACAGTCCGCCGTCGATGGTCGTCTTGACCTTCAACGAGCCGGTGACCGTGCCACCGGACGGTATTCGTGTCTACGACGGCGGACTCTCCCGCGTCGATGCGCCCGTGGCGCCAACAACCGACACGGCTCTCGAAGTCCTGGTACCGCTGAACGAGGAACTTGGACCGGATGGCTACGTCATCGTCTGGCGTGTTGTGTCAGCCGACAGTCATCCTGTTGCCGGGGTGATTCGTTTCTCGGTCGGTGACGGGGCGACGGTCACGGACGAGGTGGTCGCCGAACTGTTCGGTGGGGCTGGTCGTGACCTCACTGGGGTAATCGGCCCCCTTGTGCGGACGGTCACCTACGCGGCCTCACTGCTGGCGTTTGGTGCCTTGGTTGCCACTGGTTTCGGGGTCACGAAGCAAGCGGCGTCACGCGTCGCCGTGCGGGCCGGGATCGTTGCGATCATGGCGAGCGTCGTCGGGGTCGGCGTTCAAGCCGCTGCGGTCACCGGCCGTGGGTGGCAGGCACTCAACAGCGATGTCGTCAGCGCGGTAATGGCATCGAGCTTCGGCCAGTCGACCCTCTTGCGCGTCATCTGGCTCGCTGCCTTGGTGGTGCTGTTGAGGTGGCGCGCACCGGCTTTCGTCGCACTGTTTGCCTCAGCGGTTGCCGCGAGCAGTTTCGCACTGGATGGTCACCAGCGGTCGATTGATCCGACGTGGTTGCTGACGTCGGCTGACGTCGCGCATCTGCTGGCGGCTGGAATATGGGCCGGCGGCTTGGTCATGCTGGGCACGCTGCTCAACCGCAACGGGGTGGGGACCTCCCCTCAGGCGACCGAGATCGCTGCGCGAGGAGTGCGACGCTTCAGCGCGATGTCGCTGGGTTCTGTAGGTGTCGTTGCGGTGACCGGTGCCATCATGGGGCTGGTGCTGGTGGCTAGTCCGCGAGGGATCACCACGACCTACGGGTGGACCCTGGTGGCCAAGCTGACGATTGTGCTGATCGTGGTGGGAATCGCCGCCTGGAATCGCTGGCGCCTTGTGCCAGGCTTAGACAGTGTTATCCACACGCCGACGTCGGTCGATGGTGACCCGACGGTGCCGCGCCAGTTGGTCGTCACCACGCGCATCGAGGCGGGATTGCTCGGAGTTGTGCTCGTGCTGTCAGGGTTCCTGGCTGCGTTGCCGCCACCTGTCCAATCCGCTGCAACCCAGGACATGCTTGTCACGATCGTTGAGGTCGATGCAGAGGTAGAGCTCGAACTTGTCGTCGATCCGAGCCGGGTCGGCCTGAACACGGTCCATCTGTATGCGCTCGACGCCATCGGAATGCCGACCGACGCGATTGGCGATATCGCGATGGAGTTCACCTACCTGGATGAAGGCATCGGACCCTTCCGGGTCGAGCCGTTCTTCGCCGGCACGGGTCATTGGATTACCAGCACTGACATCTTCGCATTTGCGGGACAGTGGCAAGTCGACATCATTGTCGGACTCGACCGGTTCACCGAGATACGCCGCACCGTTCAATGGGAGATCACACCATGATCGTTCGCGTGAGAGGCACCCGCGTGGTCGTTGCGGCATTGGCCATGATGGTGCTGACGCCAAGTGCAGCGTGGGCTCACCCGTTCGTGCGAGGGGGTGAAGCGCCGGTCGACAGTCTCGCTGAACTGACCTTGGCCATGGCGCATGGGTGTGGGACCGAACAGGCTGGAGGAGGGGATCCAACCCTTGGAATCGCCATGGAAGCCCCTGAAGGCGTGCGGATCATCGGCGCGGAGGCGCCGCCGGGCTGGAGCGTTTCGTTCGAGGACGGTCCACCCGATGTGGTCGTCTGGACGGCGGGCGAGGCTCGCGACCCTGCGCCTGAACTGATGTTCCAGGCTGTCTTGACCGGTCAACCCGGCGACGAGGTCTACCTGAAGGTCTTCCAGGACTGCGGAGATTTCTCCTACCGCTGGGTGGGCACGCCCGACGAGCCAGCGTCAGATCCTGCCATCCGGGTTCGCCTCATCGAAGCTGACCCCAACGCACCTGCGCCGGAGCCAAGCACTGAAGAAACCCCTGAGCCGGAGGATGCGCCTGAGTCAGCGGGCGAGACTGAGCCAGCGGGCGAGACTGAGCCGGTCGACGAGGCCGACGACAGTGACGCGCCGACCGGAGAGCAACCGTCGTCAGACGCTGACGACGTCGATGCGGAGGATCTCGATGTGGTGACCTTGCTCGTTGTGGCACTTGGGGTCGGCGCGCTCGGCGGGGGACTGTGGCGGATCCAGTCAGCATCGCGCCGCCGGTGAGACGCCTTGTCGTCGGCGCCGCTGCGGTCGTCGTGTTCCTCTCGATGCCGACCTTGGCGTGGGCCGACCCGGCGGTTCCGACGCACTACCGGTCGACGGTCACGGAGGTTCGCCTCGCCGAGCTCGACAACGGCTCGGGACCGGATGACTCCACAGGTGTCGCACTGCAGGTCGACATCATTGGTGGCGATGCGTTGGTGGTCATTCGCGCCCACGGCCAGCACGTCGAGGTGCCCGGATATGACGATGAACCGTATGTTCGTATCCAGCCGGACGGGGTCGTAGAGCTCAATGAGCGATCGCCTGCACGATGGCTCAATGACGCGCGCTACGGAAGCCTTGAGATCTCCGTGCCGCCCAGCGCCGATTCGTCTGCTCCACCGGCTTGGACGGTGGTGGGGGATGACGGCGAGTTTGCCTGGCACGACCACCGGATCCACTTCATGTCGCCCCAGCTGCCGCGCCACATCGATCCGACACGTCGGCAGGTGCAGCACGTCTTTGACTGGCAGGTCCCGGTCGTGGTCGATGGCCGTGAGGTCGTTATCGCCGGCCAGCTCGAATGGATACCCGGCCCCGATGCGACCTCCCACATTGCGGTAGTGGCGGCTGGGTTGGCGGCAGCGGCGCTGGCAGGATGGGGAATGCGTTTGGCCGCTCGCAGCCAGAGGAGACAGCCGACCGGGCTGACCAGCGACTGCTGTGGGCCTGTTCGCCTGGTGCTGGCAGTGGCGGCTGTTGTCGCGGTGATGAGCGGTCTCGGAGGCTGGGTGAACCTGCCCAACGGTGCCGAGGGTGACGCGGCAGGGGTGGTGCTGCCGGTCTCGGCGCTCGTTCTGTTGGCCGGGTCTGTGGCGGTCGCCAGCCAGCGTCGTGACGGACGCGGGAGGCTGGTAGCTGCGGGCATCGCGGCAACTGCCACACTGCCACTGGCCGGCTGGGTCGGGACTCAGGCTGCCAGCCTCGTGCGGCCCATCGTGCCCAACCTGTGGCCAGCGAGCGTCGTACGGATGTCGGTAGCGGTCGTCGCGGCAGTGCTGGTCACGGCCTGGTCAGTGGCCGCGATACCTCGCCGTTCTTAGGGCCGCTCAGCTGCTCAGCCGCCCCCTCCTCCGTCAGCTCCGCCGCCCCCTCCTCCGTCGCCGCCGTCGTCGCCGCCGCCGTCGTCACCTCCATTGCCGCCGTCTCCATTGGAAGGCGGAGGAGTTTCGGCTTCCTCCTCCGCCTCTTCCTCGGTCTCTT
>JBBDSU010000030.1:146008-153367 GCA_040904825.1 Nitriliruptoraceae bacterium
CCATTGGAAGGCGGAGGAGTTTCGGCTTCCTCCTCCGCCTCTTCCTCGGTCTCTTCTGGTCCGAGGCTGACCACGATGGTCACGATCGTGCCGGGACGGACTTCTGTGCCGGCTTCAGGATCCTGCCGGATGACGAACCCTTCAGAGACAACAGAACTGTGTTCACGCTCAATCTCTACTTCGAGCCCCTGATCCTCGAGCCGGAAGATCGCGTCGTCTTCAGACCGATTGGCGACCGGCCGGACAATGACCGTTTCGACGCCAAGGCTGACAACCAGCGCGACGCGATCACCGACACGCAGCTCAGCGCCCTCGGCGGGGTCGTGACGAATAATCCGACCCTCTTCGACGTCATCGTGGTGTTCCCGAGTGCGGTCGCCAGCGACAAGCCGATGCTCGACAAGCCGAGCAACTGCGACATCTTCGAGAAGGCCGATGAGATCGGGGACGAAGGTCGTGTCTTGGCCCGCAGAGATCACAAGGTCGACGGCTGAACCGGCAACGACCAGCATCTCCGGACCTGGGCGCTGACGAATGACCAGGCCGGACGCCACCGTGTCCGAGGCTTCTTCGGTGACCTCGCCGACCAGCAAGTCGTTGGCTTCGAGCGCGCGCTCCGCGTCGTCGAGTGGGAGGTTGACCACGTTAGGCACGACAACACGCTCGGGTGCGTCACCATTGAACAGGCTGGCTAGGACCATGCCGATGCCAACAAGCGAAGCAACGGCCAGGACTCCGAGGATCGTGTAGGCGATGGCACGCCATCGACGCTGTTGATCGGGGCTGCGAACATGGCCGAAGTCCGGCTGCAGCAGTGCCGTCTCGTCGTCGCTGAGGACAGCGGGGGCAGTGATCGGCCCGCCGGTCCGCGCGCTGTGGATGTCGTGCGCCATCTCGCCCGCGTGCTGATAGCGATTCGCCGGGTTTTTCGCGAGCGCGCGCATGGTGATGGCTTCAGCTGCCGGACTGATCGAAATGTCGAGTTCACGAGGCGGACGAGGCGCCTGCTGGACATGTTGATAAGCGACCGTTACCGGCGTGTCACCGACGAATGGCTGGTCGCCGGTCAGCAGCTCATAGAGCACTACGCCCAATGAGTACAGGTCGCTGCGAGGATCGACATCGAGGCCCTGAGCCTGCTCGGGCGACAAGTACGCAGCCGTTCCGAGAACCGCAGCGGTGCGGGTGACCGTTTCGTTGTCGACGGCGCGCGCAATGCCGAAGTCGGTGACCTTGACGGTGCCGTCGTCGGCGATGAGGATGTTGCCCGGCTTGACGTCGCGGTGGATCAGCCCGCGGTCGTGGGCATACGCGAGCGCGGCGCACACCTGACCAACGACCTGCAGTGCGCGGTCTTCGGGCAGCCCGCCTGCAGCGATGACCTGCTGCAGCGACCGACCCTCGACCAGCTCCATGACAATGTAGGGCTGGCCCTGATCAGCACCGGTGTCGTAGACACCGACGAGGTTGGGGTGGTTAAGCCTTGCGACGTGACGTGCTTCGTCCTGAAATCGGCGCGTGAACGATTCGTCGTCGAGGAAACGATCCAGCAAGAGCTTGATCGCCACTTCGCGGCTGAGCGTGTGGTCGTGCGCGGCCCAGACCTCGGCCATGCCTCCCCGTCCTAGCAACCGAGACAACTCGTAGCGGCCCGAAAGGATGCGACCAACGCTCACCACGAGCCTCCGAAAGGGAGTGAGGAATCAACGGCTGAGCCTACCGGTGCGTTCATGGGGTGCTCGGACCTGAGGTACGGCCAGAAGTCGACGCGTTGCGCGTGGCAACCGCGACTTCGAGCACGTCTCTGGCGATGGGTGCGGCCACCAGTCCGCCCGTGTCGCGCGCAGAGTTGCCCGGCACGGTCACAGCGATTGCGACATCGTGGCCTGCAAATCCGACGAACCATGCTACTGGTGGGTTTTCTGTCCCGGTGAGCCCAGTCTGCGCAGTGCCGGTCTTGCCACCAACTTCGATCCCGGGGATTCGGGCCCTCGATCCTGTGCCGCTTTCGACCACCGACACCATCATTCGCCGCAATTGCTGGGCGGTGCGGGCAGAGATGGCCCGGCCGTCGCCGGGTGGCGCCTCCCACCGACCACCCATGGAGCCGCGAACCCGGCCACCTTCTGGATTGCGGATCGAGTCGACCACGTGGGGTCGCATCATCTCGCCCCCATTGACGATGGCGGCCGCGATCATGGCCATGTGCAGGGTGGTGACGCGCACATCCCGTTGACCAATCGCGCTCTGGGCTGTCGCTGGCACGTCGAGGTCGTGTGGAATCGAACTGGCGACGACAGGCAACTCAAATGGCACAGGAAAGTTGAAGCCGAACCGTTCTGCCTGCGCGACCAGCGCGTCGGCTCCGAGGTCAACCCCCATGCGGGCGAACACGGTGTTGCACGACAATCGGAAGGCGTCCTCAAGACTGATGGTCTGCCCAGTGGCACAGACTCCTCCGCCGTAGTTGCCGATGTCGGCCGTCGTTTGTGGAACGTCATAGAAAGGCTGGTCGGCAAACAATTGCGTCGGGATCATGCCGTGCTCGAGCGCGGCTGCAGCGACAATCATCTTGAAGGCAGATCCGGGCGGGTACAGCTCGCGCAGCGCTCGATCGACCAGAGGGTTGTCGTCACGTGCCAGCAGTTCGTCCCACGATCGGACGACGGCGGATGGGTCATGGCTCGACAGCGGATTCGGATCGAAGGTGGGATTCGAATAGCTCGCCAGCACGGCGCCGGTCTGGGGATCTAGCACGACGATGGCGCCTTGACGGTCTCCGAGCGCAGCTTCTGCTGCAGCCTGAATGCGCGGATCGATCGTCAGGACGACGGCGTTGCCAGCACGGTCACGTGTACCGAGCAGATCTCCCAAGTTCTGCGCCACCACCTCGGTCGGACGGCCGGTCAGTTGCTCGTTGACCGCTGCTTCGAGGCCTGAACGCTGCAGGACCAGTGAGTAGTAGCCGGTGAGGTGGGCGTAACGGGGACCTTCGGGATAGGTCCGCAGGTAGCGAAGTTCACCTTCGGTTGGAGTCGACAGGGCGATGGCGTGCTCTCCGACGACAATAGGTCCACGGGCGATCTCGTATTCGCGGACCATGAGTCGGCGATTGGCCGGATGGTTGGCGAGGTCGTCGGCTTGCAACAGCGTGATGATGTTCAGGTTGATGAACAGCGCTCCGAACAGACCGAGCACAACGGCTGCAACTCGCTTGATCGTCGTGTTCATGCCGAGGTCTCACGGGGCGGACCATGGGGGGTGTCAGTCGCGGCCAACCAGCGGTTTGCCGGTTCCTTGCGTCCTTTGGCGGCCGCACGTGAGTCGTCACTGATGCGGAGCAAGAGCGCGATGATCAGGTAGTTGGCTAGCAGCGATGATCCTCCATACGACACGAATGGCAGGGTGATGCCTGTGAGCGGAACCAGGCGCGTCAATCCGCCGATGATGACGAAGGTCTGGAGCGCAAAAGTGACCGTCAACCCCAGCGCGACCAGCGTGCTGAACTCGTCATGGGCAGTCTGGGCGATACGAAAGCCGCGGACGACGAGCAGCAGGAAGATGATGAGCAAACCGGTCGCGCCGAGCAGGCCCAACTCCTCGCCGGCAACGACAAAGACCGCGTCGGTTGCAGCGAAGGGGATGTCCTGGGGGCGGCCGAACCCGAGGCCTGTGCCAGTGAGTCCCCCCGTTCCCAGCGCAAACAGGCTCTGGACCAGCTGGTAGCTCGCGTCTTGGACGTCAGCCCACGGGTCAATCCAGATGGCGAACCGGCGGCGGACGTGCGCGAAGCGTTGGTAGACCACGAACGTGCCGACGATGAAGGCCAGGCCGCCAAGCACTGGATACGCAACGCGGCCTGTTGCGACATAGAGCATCGCGACCACTGTGCCAAAGACCAGGATCGCGGATCCCAGATCGCGCAAGCCAGCCGTGATGACCAGTGCAACACCTGCGGCAACAAGCAGTGGCGCAAGATGGCGTGCTGCTGGAACGAGCATCGGGCCGAGGCGCTGGGTCGCGACCGACAGCAGTTGCCGGTTGCGCTCCAGATAGGCAGCGAGGAACAGCACCATCGTGATCTTGGCCACCTCGCCCGGCTGGAAGCGCATGCCGAAAACTTCGACCCACAACCGGGCTCCGTTGATGACCCCGGCGCTGATGGGCTCGAACAGAGGCAGCAGGAGCAGCACAATCGTTGCGAGGCCCAGCGTGTACTGATAGCGGCCCAGCGCACGAATATCGCGAAGGAACAGCAGTGCCAGGCCCATCGCTCCGACGGCGACGGCCGTCCACACGGTTTGTGCTGCTGCGAGCCCGTCTCCGGTCGCGAGGTCCACTCGGCGGATGAACACCAGGCCGAAGCCGTTGAGCAGCATGACCAGCGGGAGCACCGCACCGTCAGCGTCAGGTGCTGTTGCTCTGACAGCGACGTGGGCCACGACGGCGATCGCCGCAAGTGCGATGCCGGTGATCAGGCCAGCGGGTGGCAGGTCGCGGTCGACCGACCAGCCCAGCAAGGTTCCTGCCGCCACCACCACCACGACCGCGCCGGTCAGCAGCCGTGCCTCGATCGCGCGGGGTCCTTGCCCGAACGCGAGGCGGTCGGCGGTGGTCACGGGGTGCTGTCGTCGCGGCGTGGAATGCCGGCAACGATCCGCTGTGCGTCGTTCAGATCGGCAGCGGGCCGGCCAGCTTCGAGCGTGGGGTGGTACCAGGCCGGAATGTCGTCGAGAACCAGATCGGTGCGCACGACGACCGTGGCCAAGTCCAGCGGTCCGAACTCGACGTCCAAGCCTTGGTAGATGACCACCGTGTCGTCTTCAAGTCCAACGAAATAGTTCTGCGAGAGCAGGAAGCGAGCACCCCCGACCAGCACGGCGACCACCACGGCAGCGGCGAAGACGATGGCGACGATCCTCCGCACGATGCGCATCGTGTCGCTTCGGTCACCGGGATCATGCAGTGCGGCCGCCAGCGATCCGGTGGTGCCAAATGAGCCTGTTGCGCCCACGCCAGCAATCCAGTTGCCGTCGCTAGGCACCGTTGGGGGACGGATGGTGATGGTGCGCGGTGCGGTCGCTCGAGGAGCATCTGGATCCTCATAGCGCAGCAGGATTGCGGTGACGTTGTCCGGCCCGCCAGCGTCGTTAGCCAGCTTGACCAAGCGGGCGACCACGTCGGACGGATCGTCCGGCCGGTTGATCTCGCCAGCGATGGTGGCGTCGCCGACGACTCCGGTGAGTCCGTCCGAGCACAGCAGGAGCACGTCATCAGGCAGCAGTTCCAGGGTCATCGAGTCGACGTCGATGTCGTGTGAAACACCGATCGCGCGAGTGATGATGGATCGCTGAGGATGCTGAGCGGCTTCCTCAAGGGTGATCTGACCTTCGTTGACCAAATGTTGTACGAGGGTGTGGTCGTCGGTGAGCTGGCTGAATTGCCCGTCGCGTAGCAGGTACGCCCTCGAGTCGCCGACGTGGGCAACATGTAGCCTTTGGCCTTCGACAATGACGGCAGTCAACGTCGTGCCCATGCCGTGGTAGGAGGGTTCGGCTTCGGCCATCTGCGTGACGCGATCATTGGCCTCGACAACGGCAGCCCGCAGTGCGGTGACGGCAGCCGAGGAATCCGCAAAAATCTTGCCCTCGAGGGCGGCAATCGGTTCAAGTGCGGTCGAGGCGGCCACCTCGCCGGCGACGTGGCCGCCCATGCCATCTGCCACGGCATACACACTGTCTCCGGCGAGGTACGCGTCCTCGTTGCTGGTGCGCACTCGTCCAATGTCGGAGATCCCGGCGGCGATCAGGCGCCTCATCGCCGCACCTCAATTCGGGTCTTGCCTAGACGGAGCTGGTCTCCGGCCGCCAGGGGAGTGGGTCGTGCAACACGGGTGCCGTTCAAGAACGTCCCGTTGGTCGACCCCATATCGCGCACTGCCCAGCCGCCGTCATCAGCCAGGATCTGGGCGTGTTCGTCCGATACGTAGACATCGTCGATGTACACGTCGACATCGTCTGCTCGTCCGAGGACCAAGGGGTCGTCGGACAGAGGCAGGACGCGTGGTGTACCGGATACGGGGTGGATCACGATCTCCTTGGGGGTCTTCCCGGAGCGCCGGCTGGCAACGGGCGGTGCTTCGGCTGCAGTGCGACGCAACGTTCGGACCGGCTTGCGCCGGGGACCGTAGACGTCCACGACGACGGCTCGCACGGTCCAGGCGAGAAACAAGTACAGGATGGCGAGAAAACCGAACTTGAACAGAGTGAGGAGTTCGATCGGCACCTCAGGCCTCCGCGAACTCCACCGTCACGCCTCCGAACTCGATCATGTCGCCGGGGCTGACCGGCTGCTCGGCGGCGGCGGTGCCGTTAACCCTGGTTCCGTTCGTCGATCCGAGATCGATGACCCACCATGCTTCGCCGCGCCGGATCAAGGCGGCGTGCTCGCGTGAGACGGTGCTGTCATCAAGGGTCAGGTTGCACGAGCGCTGGCGCCCGACCGTGACGCGGGTGCCGTTCACTGCGGTCTGGATTCCGGGGGTCGCGCCTTCGCGGACAATCAACTGCAGTTGGCTCGACTTCGGTGCTGTGACGACCTGGGTGCGGTCAAGCCGGTTGTCATCGGGAACGGGGGAGGCAGCCGTCGCGTCTGATGCCGAAGCAGAGCGGTCATCGGAAGAGGTGGCTGGCCACGCTGCTTCGTCGACGACTTCGATGCGGCCTTGCATCCGGTAGCGGCCGACGCGAATCCGCTCATCGACGGCGATGCGCACCTTGGCGGGACCTCTCAGGATCCATCCGCGTTCTTCGGCAGTGGCGACGACGACTTCTCCGAGTTCGCGAGGCAGTGACGCTCCGAATGCGGACAAGCGTTCGTGGTCTTTCTGGCTGACCTGGATAAGGAAGACGTTGGGGACGACGACGCCGGCAGAGGTCACATGTTGGTGGTTGCTGATGTAACGCTGGACGGCCTTGGCAAGTTCGATCGGCTGCAGGCCGGACTTGAAGGCACGGGCAAAGAAGCCTTCGACGGCGCCTTCGAGGCGTCGCTCGAACCCTTGGAGCACTCCCATCGGTCCATCGCCTCGCGGTCTGCGGAAAAGTCCGGTTCGCGCACACCGGCAGGTGGGTTGTCCGTGCCACCACGCCGGAGCGCCGCGATCGACGCGTCGAGATCGTAGCCGAGGGGTACGACGACAACCCGTCCGATCGTCGTCCACTGGTCGGTGGCCGGTGCACGACGTAGGCCGCCATGGCCGGTCGTCGGCAGATCGATGCCGTTGCTACCCTGCCTCAGGTTCATCACCCGGGCGGGTGGCGGAATTGGCAGACGCGCACGGTTCAGGTCCGTGTGTCC
>JBBDSU010000031.1:0-3188 GCA_040904825.1 Nitriliruptoraceae bacterium
CGCCATCCACACCAGCCACGCCGGCAGCGCGATCCCCGTCACCGGTCTCGCCCCCAACCCCGTCATCGGTCGCACCTCCATCGCCACTCGCAGCGTCGGCAGCCGGCCCACGACCCGCACTGCCTTCGCCAACCACTCCAACCGCACTCTCTGCACCGGCTGCACCAACCGCACCGGCTGGACCTGGCCCACCAGCCTCATCGCCGGCCCCGCCGGTCACCCGGCCAGCAGCATCCGCAGCCGTGCCAACATCACCAGCCGTAGCAACATCACCAGCCGTGGCAACATCACCAGCCGCGCCACCAGCCGCAATCGCAGCCGCTCCAGCGGCAGCCGCCCGCCCGGCGAGTTCATCCTGATCACTGACAAGGGTCACCGACTCGAGGAACTCAGCGAGCCCTTCAAAACCTCCCGAGGCCTCACCCCGCTCGTGCACTTCCTGGGCGACGGATCGCAGCTCGCGCAGATTCTCCTCGCGGAACAGTGCCTCTTCAGTCCTGTCGGCCTGCAGTTCGCGCAAGTACCCGGTGCGATCCCAGATCAGCTCGATCAGTTCAGGGACAGGGAGGTCGTGCTCCAGGGCCGTACGGATCCCGTCGAGCAGGTCAACAAACGAGGTAACCGCCGCGACCGCTCGGGCTCCGAGCCCCTGGATCTCCTCGGCACGCCGGCACGCCTCGAGAAACGACAACCCTTCCCGTCGCGCGAACCAGTCGACCTGCTCGACGGTGCGATCCCCGACACCTCGGCGTGGGGTGTTGACGATCCGTCGCGCCGACACGTCGTCCTGCGGGTTGAGCATGAGCCGGGCGTACGCCAAGACGTCCTTGATCTCTTTGCGCTCGTAGAAGCGCAAGCCGCCGATGATCCGGTAGCGCAGTCCGAGCCTGATGAAGATCTCTTCGAGGACACGAGACTGGGCATTGGTCCGATAGAAGATGGCGATGTCGTTGAGATCGATGCCTTCGTCGACGAGGCGCGCGCATTCAGCAGCGACGAACGCCGCCTCGTCATGCTCGTCTTCTGCTCGATACCGCACAACGAGGTCGCCTCCGCCCCGGTCGGTCCACAGCTCAGCACGGGTGGTCACAGCACTTTCAGCGATGATGTGATTGGCGGCATCGAGGATCGTCTGGGTCGACCGGTAGTTGCGGTCAAGCACGACCACGGTTGCGTCCGGATGGTCCTGCTCGAAGTCGATGATGTTCTGGATCGTTGCGCCTCGGAAGGAGTAGACGCCTTGCTGCGGGTCACCGACGACCATGAGGTTGCGGTGGCTCGAGGTGAGCAGGTTGACGAGGTGATACTGCGCCCGGTTGGTGTCTTGATACTCGTCGATGAGGACGTAGCGAAAGCGGCGCTGGTAGTGCTCGCGGACGTCGTCGAACAGTTGCAGCACCTCGACGGCCTTGACGATCAGGTCGTCGAAGTCGAGCGCGTTGGCCCGGAAGAGTCGGTCCTGGTAGGCGGCATAGACCTCAGCGATCTCGACCTCTGGCCACGCCTGCGCCTGCGACCGGTAGGTGTCGAAATCGATGAGCCCGTCTTTGGCACGACTGATCGCAGTCTGGATCGCCCGCGGGCTCAACCTCTTGTCGTCGACCCCGAGTTCTTTGCTGATCATCGTGATCAGCCGTTGCGAGTCGAGCTGGTCGTAGATCGTGAAGCCGCTGCGGTATCCCAGGCGCGAGATCTCCCGTCGCAGGATGCGCACACAGGCCTTGTGGAACGTCGTGACCCACATTCCCTTGATGGTGCGCTGGCCGACCATGCCCCCGACGAGGCTCGCCACCCGTTCAGCCATCTCGCCTGCGGCCTTGTTGGTGAACGTGATCGCCAGCAACGCATTGGGGTGGACATCGTGCTCACCGATCAGGTGGGCGATCCGGTGGGTGAGCACGCGGGTCTTGCCGGATCCTGCGCCAGCGACCACGAGCAACGGGCCGTCGAGGTGGCTGACGGCTGCACGCTGTTCGGGATTGAGGGTCTCGACGTCAGGTTCGCGGGTCACAAGTCTCCGATCCGCACGGAGGTGCAACGATACGCCGCGCCACTGACACGACCGTCACACCGACGAGCGAGTGGTGGCGCCAACAACCACCGCGCCGTGTTCACGGCTTTCTGAAACGCCAACCGGCTCACGTCGCCGCTGAGGACCCGGCGCATCCGCAACACCTCCGCAACAGCGCCTCGACCACCGAGACCGCCGGGGCCGCCGGGACCACTCGGACCACCGGGACCACTCGGCACCACCAGGACCACTCGGCACCACCAGGACCACCAGGACCA
The DNA here is from genome assembly GCA_040904825.1 of Nitriliruptoraceae bacterium. GTDB lineage: Bacteria > Actinomycetota > Nitriliruptoria > Nitriliruptorales > Nitriliruptoraceae > JBBDSU01. The sequence goes on from JBBDSU010000031.1 coordinate 2,290, forward strand.
CCAGGACCACCGCGAACATGAGGCAGCGAGCTTGGCACCAAGTCCGCTGGACCGAACGTCAGCGCACGAACCTGATGGTGACGGGATACCGGTAGCCCTCGCTGTTGGAAGCCTTGATGGACGCGACGATAGGCAGCACGAACCAGAGGACGACTGCGACAACACTGACGACAGCGATCAGCACCAATCCGAGGCCGAGCGTGAGGATGCCGAACAGCGCAGCGGGGATAGCGAGCACGACCGATCCCAGCAAGACCACGAGGACAGTGAGGTGGAAATTGAGGGCTTCCTTGGCGTGGTGCTCTGCGAACGGGTCATCGTCTTTGCGCATCAACCAGACGGCCAGTGGTCCCACGAAGCCCAGCATCGCAGCGCTCAGCAGGCCGATGCCCAGCGCCGACAGATGCGCTCCGATAGCCCACGAGCGACTGTCGGCAGGGATCGCAGCACGCGCACCAGCACCAGCACCAGCGCCGACACCAGCCCCGCCACCCGCATCGCTATCAGACTGATGACCGGCGTTCCACGACGGCCCCGACGGAGGTGAAGGCGTGCCCGTCTCCGAGTTCGAAGGGCCGGCACCGTAGGGACTTGCCCCTACACCGGCCGGATCACCACCGAACGAGTCACCACCGGCCGAGTCACCACCCGCCGGATTACCACCAGCGGAGTAACCCTCCGCCGGATCGCCGCCGGCGGGACCACCAGTGAGCGAAGCCCCACAGACGGAGCACCTCGTCAAGGCAGGGGTCACCTCAGCAACCGGCGCAGCACACCCGGGACACTTCATCACGTTTCCTTCTCTTTGCGCGACTGCATCGACTCGACTACGTCCCGGAACGGACTCCGTCGCCAGACCCTATCTACGCCAGCAGACTTACGAGGCGGGAGCCACGAAG
>JBBDSU010000031.1:3288-8382 GCA_040904825.1 Nitriliruptoraceae bacterium
ATCCACGCACGCACGTACGCACGTACGCGTGCAACTCAGCCGCAAGCATGAGGTCCGCCCCCGCGACATGCGTCGGGGGCGACTCGGTCAATTCGAGCCGCCCCCGACGAGCCGGGCTTTACAGACCGCGACTGGCTACATGATGCAAGGTGCCGAGTAGTCGTAGTTGTCAGCGGTCGGTCCGGTCACTCCAGTTGCGAGCGTCCGCAGACCGAGCGAGGTGCTGGCGTCCGGCACGTTGATCACTGCCGTACGCACCGCAGACACGTTGGCGTCGCCACCAAAGGTCCGCGTCGGCAACGACCCTTCGTAGTCGACAACCAGTCCGTCGACGACTGAACGCAAACCTGCCCGCGTCAAGTCGCCGTTGGCGACGGCTGCTTCGATCGCCGCCTTGAACGGATACGACCAGATCCACCCGAACACGTAGCCGTCGTTGTCTGGCAGTTCGCCTCCCAGCGACGCCCGGATTGCGTCATGCGCAGCGCTTTCACCATCGAACGGCTCCCATGGAGAGACGTTGGTGTAGAGCGCTTCAAGCGCACCTGAGGCCGGCGTCTGCAGCAACGCCGGGTTCCATGTCGGCACGGAGCCGACGAAGCGTCCGGTGAACCCTTGCGCGGCCGCTCCACCAACAATCTGAGCGGTCTCAGCAGGTCCGACTGCCAGGAACACCACGTCAGCGCCGGATCCCAACACCGCTCCGACGGCACCGTCCTGCGAGCCGACGATGATGTTGGGAGCGGTCTCGACACGGCCGGCGAACGTCACGTCGTTGGCCTGGGCCCAATGCTCGACACCGGCAGCGCTATCTCCGCCGTAGTCACCCGGGTAGCCGACGTGAATAACCGTGTCGATCGGGCCGTTTTCGGCCACGTACCAGTCGAGGCCGATCATCGACTCGATGCAGTACGAATAGCCGGAGTTCAAGATCAGCCCTCGGTCGGCGATGTCGAAGTCCCAGCCTGACCACCACGACGCTGGTGCGGCAATGACATCGTCGTCATCCATATCCGACAGGATCGCTTCAGTCGTTGGGGTGCCAAGCGTCTGCGCCAGCGCGAGGATGTTCGGTTCGATCTCGCGGTAACGAGCACTGTGCTCGGCTTCTTGATAGAGGGTGTCACGGGTGTAGGTCGACACGTCGATGTCGAATCCACCGATGCCACCGGCTTCGTTGATCGTCCGCCAGAACGCCACCTGGCCGTCAGTGATCGGTACGGCCAACGGAGCGAATGGTCCCTCGGACAGGTCTGACAGGATGCCGAGGTAGATGCATCCGTTGTCAGGGTTGACCGCATTGGGACATGGATCTTCGGTCACACCGACATCGAAGACGACGTCGGGACCAGCTTCTTCCTCTGCGGCCGGCGCCTCGCTGCTCGGTGGTGCTGGATCGGGCTCCGGTACAGCTGCTTCCTCGCCGTTGCCACATGCCGCCGCAATGAGCGCAGCGACCGCCAGGATGGCGGCTGAACGGCGCCATCTCATGAGTTCTCGCATCCCCATCTCCTCCCGCGAAGCGCTTGCGCGCTCCCACAATGTCATGGCCCTCCCAATCCCCTCGACACCATCATCCATGCCAAGTTCGTCGGCCGCTGACGATGCTACTACTCGATTCGTAGCCAAGGCGAGGAATTTTTACTGTTTCCACGCGGCGGTCGTCCCAGCCCACCTTGCACGACAGTCGTCTTGTGGGTCAGGCGCTCAGTAGGAGAACGGCCACGCCTTGAAATAGTTGCGCACTCGCAGCCATAGGCCGAACAGTCCTCTGGGTTCAAGCACGAGGAATCCGACGATGAGCAGGCCGAACAGAATGCGCTGCAGCTGGAAGGTGGTCATGAACGCCCCGCTGCCGACACCCCCGACGAACGGCATGTGCGGCGCGAAGAGTTCGACACCTCGAGGTAGCAGGACGACGAACGCCGCACCCATGATCGACCCGGAGATCGTGGCCACTCCCCCGATGAGGATGACGGCAAGGAAGTCGATCGACAGGAACAGATTCCAACGCTCTGCAGTCACGTGACCAATAGAGGTGGCCAGCAGCGCTCCGGCAATGCCGGCGTAGAACGATGACACCCCGAAGGCCACCACTTTCGTGCGCAGCAGCGGCACTCCCATGACTTCGGCAGCGATATCACGGTCACGCACTGCGGCGAACGCACGTCCTTGACGCGAGCGAGCCAGGTTGCGAGCCAGGATCCCGAGCACGATCAGCAGCACGACACACAGCAGGTAGAACAGGTCACCGCGCCGGAACTCGAACCCGAACAATGTCTGGCGTGAGAACAGATCCCACTCGCCGATACGAGGCCGGGCAGCGGCACGCCCCACGCCTGCACCGCCGGTCAAGGGGCGCGCTTCCTTGAACACGTGCTCGCCGACCATCACGAGCCCGAGGGTGAGGATGGCGAGATACAGCCCGCGCACCCGTGCCGCCAATGGGGCGACGATCAGGCCAATGACCATCGGCACAAGACCGGCGAGCGGCAGCCAGATCCACACGTCAAGCTCATAGCCGACCAGGCCGCGGTCCGGACTGCCGCCGAGGATCGCGGCCGTGTAGGCCCCGATGGCGAGGAAGAACGCGTGCCCGAGACTGACTTGGCCGGCATACCCGGTGACGAGGTTGAGGCCGATGCCGCCGATGGCGAAGATCGCCACGGTCGTCAGCAGGTTGACCATGTTGGGGGTGCCAAGTGACGCACCGATCACCGGCATGATCTGGAAGGGCACCAGCAGCGCGACCACCACGAGCACCAACGTCCACACCCGTTTGGCGTTGGTGTTCCAGATCGCCTGGTCCCGGGCGTAGTCGGTGTACAACGCCGGGCGGCCTCGCAACGACGATCGCGCAGTTGAGCGGCGCCCGGCTGCGTCCATGTCACGGTCGCTCACGACGGCAACACTCTGGTCGCCGGCGCCAGGTGAGCTGGCACCAAGTGAGCTGGCACCCTCGCGCGGTTGATCATGTCCGGATCCGGTGGTCATACGCGCTCGACCTCCCGGGTCCCGAACAGGCCGAACGGCCGCACCATCAGCACCATCACCATGATGACGTAGGGCACGACCACATCGAAATTGGCACCGAGCCAGGGTGCATAGCTCGGCTGGTAGGCGCGGGTCATCGACTCGGCAACTCCGATGATCAGCCCCGCATAGACCGATCCCTTGATCGAATCCAGGCCACCGAGGATGATGACCGGCAGCGCTTTGAGGGCAACCAGCGCCATGAACGGATCGACCCCACCAGCGCCGGTGCCAATCAGCATGCCGGCCAGAGCGGCCAGCGCGCCGGAGATGGCCCACGATGCTCCGAACATGCGGCCGACGTTGATGCCTTGGGCCAGCGCCACCTCTTGATCGAGTGCCGTCGCCCGCATCGCCAAGCCAATCCGGGATCGCTTCAGGAAGGCGCCGACGACGGCGATCGCTGCCAGCGACACGAAGATCTTGGCGAGGTCGGACCGGAACACGGTGACCCCGGCCAGCGTCACACGCTCGAGCCCCCACGGGTCGCCAACGGTGATCAGGTTCGTGCCGATGAGCCGGAATGCAGCAATGAACAGCACGATGAAGAGGCCCACGGTGACCATCGCAGCAGTGAACGGCGGCTCACCGACCATCGGGCGCAGCGCGATCCGTTCGATGAGCGCGGCGATGACCGCCATGGTCAGCATGGCGGCGAGCACCGCAACCGGGAACGGCAGCCCGGCACCGTGCACAAAGCGGGACACGAAGTAGGCGCCGAGAATCATCAACCCGGGCTGGGCGAAGTTCACGACATCCGTGGCGCGGTAGATGATCACAAACCCGACGGCCAGCAGCGCATAGGTGCTGCCGATACCGAGGCCGCGAACCAGCGCAGGCGCCAGGACCTCCACGTCAGCGCTCCTTCGGCGACGCGTCGCCTGACTCGTCCGCAGCCGACTCGGCGGCCAGTTCTCCCGAATGCACGTCAACAAGATCGCCACCCGGCAAGCGCGTGGCGTTGCTGTACATGTCATCGACCAGTGGAGAGAACATGTCGTTGAGCGAGGCGCGCTTGACCTTTTGGGTGGCGGTCAACTCGCCGTCTTCGTGGTCGAGTTCCTTGACGATCATCCGGAACTTGCGGATGTTCTCGACGCGCGCGAAACGGTCGTTGGTGTCCTTGACGACCTGCTGGATCAGCTTGAGCACTTCGCGCTTCTCAGACAGGTCGCGATAGGTGGTGTAGGGGATGCGCCGACGCTGGGCCCAGTTGCCAACCGTGTCCAGCTCGATGCCGATCAGCGCGGTCAGGTACGGGCGCTGATCTCCGATGACCACCGCCTCCTTGACGAACGGGGAGGTCTTGAGCGCGTTCTCGATCTCGGATGGTGAGATGTTCTTGCCGCCCGAGGTGATGATGATGTCCTTGAGGCGGTCGACGATCTTCAGGTGAGTGCCATCCACCCATTCGCCGACGTCGCCGGTGTGCAGCCATCCGTCGGCGTCGAGGGTCTCGGCGGTGGCTTCAGGCTTGTTCCAGTAGCCGATGAACACGGCCGGATGGCGTGTGAGAATCTCACCGGTCTCTTCGTCGAGGCGGAGTTCGGTGCCGGGCTGTGGTTCGCCGACAGTGCCGAGCTTGATGCGACCGGGCCGGTTGACCGTCGCCACCGCCGAGTTCTCGGTCATCCCGTAGATCTCGTAGATGGTCACCCCGATGCCTGAGAAAAATTTGAGCACCTCTGGCGAGATCGGCGCTGCCCCCGATCCGGATGCCCTGACTTTGCGCAGCCCGATGCGGTCGCGCAACGGACGGAACATGAGCGGATACCCGATGGCATACAGCAGCCTGGTGCGCCAAGAGTGACGTCCGTCACGCCGCGCCAGCTCGTTGCCGATGGCTTCGGCGAGCTTCATCGTCGCCGCATACGTCAGCTTCTTCAGCGGCGAGGCGGCACTCATCTTGATCAGGATGCCGGCGTAGATCTTTTCCCAGATCCTCGGCACCGCGAAGAACAAGGTCGGCTGGACCTCGCGAAGGTTGGCCTGGACGGTGTCGATCGATTCGGCAAAGTGGATGGTCACGCCAGCTTCGGCGTTGGTCCAGGTCGTGGCGGC
>JBBDSU010000032.1:0-3910 GCA_040904825.1 Nitriliruptoraceae bacterium
TTGGCTGATGGGACGCTCAAGCCGGATGGGACCCTGCATGCCGTGCCGGACTATCAGGCTCAGACGTGAAGGCGGGCGCAGACCGCAATGGACGCGATGCAGGCCATGATGCGCACGATGCAGGCGCCGATGACGCCGATAATCGGCACCTGCCCGGCACGCGACTGACACTGACAACCTCGACACCCGAAGACACCCAGCAGGTCGCTGCGGTCGTGGCATCACAGATCGAGCCGGGCGACGTGATCGTGCTTGGCGGCGAGCTCGGAGCAGGCAAGACCTGCTTCGTTCAGGGCGCAGCACGGCACCTGGGAGTCACCGGCAGAGTGACCTCGCCGACGTTCACGCTCATCCGCTCGTACCCGCAAGCAACCCCACCTATTGTCCACGTTGACATCTATCGCCTCGACCGACTGCACGACGTGGTCGATCTCGGCGACGAGGTCTTCGATCCCGAATCGGTGACGTTTATCGAGTGGGGCGACGCGGCTGCCAGTCTCCTTCCTGACGACCGGCTCGATGTCGAAATGCTGCTGGTCGATCCACAGGATGTCGACGCCGAGCGGCAAATCACGCTGCACGGATACGGTTCGTGGGCCGCCCGGTTGTCGCTGCTTGATGGCCCGTTGGGCAACCGGCGCGATGGCCCGGCAACAGATCGCGGCAATCTGGGCGCAACGGGTTCGGCCGCCGCCGAGATCCAGGCTGCCGGCCTGGATGCTGCAGACGCAGAGGCCGCCGGCTCCAACGGCGCCGGGATGGACTCTCCTGACACGGGGACTGACACCTGATGCTGGTACTGGGGATCGAAACCTCCACCGTCCGCTCGTCGGTCGCCCTCGTTGATGCGGAGCGTGTCATCGCGTCAGCCAGCCTCGGTGTCGACCGCCGTCATGGCGAGTTTGTTGCACCAGCGATCGATTTCTGTCTGCGCCAGGCGGGCATGACACCTGACAAGCTGACGGGCGTGGCGGTCGGGCTCGGGCCGGGGCTGTACACCGGACTGAGGGTCGGGATCGCCACCGCGCAGACGATGGCCATGTCGTGTGGTGTGCCCACAGTCGGGATCAGCGGACTCGATGTGCTCGCGTTCCAAGCCCGCCACACCAAGGGGCTGATCTGCACGGTGATCGATGCGAAACGGCGCGAGTTGTTCTGGGCGTTCTATCGTCCTTCGCCGGGCGGCGTTCAGCGCGAAGGTGAGCTCCAGGTCGGCACGCTCGATGCGCTCGAGGCCGAGATTGCTGCGACCGGGGAGTCGGTCTTGATCGTTGGTGATGGGGGATGGCTGCACCGTGACCGCCTGGAGGTGCTCGATGCCACCCTGGCAGGTCCCGAGGCCGCATGTCCTGACGCTGCCGTGCTCGCTGAGCTTGCGGTGCCGAAGTTCGTCCGTGAAGAAACTGTCAGGCCGCGGCAACTCCAGCCCATCTATCTGCGAGGAGCAGATGCCAAGATCGGTTGGGCGACACGGGGACGCTTGCGTGGCGGTGCACCAGCATGAGCGTCTCTACGGTGGACAACAAGATCCGTGCCGGTGCCTGCGTCGAGTGGCTGGACGGAGCCGACGGTGACGCCAACCGTCGAGGTGGCGACGGTCGTGGCCGGCGGGCACTGAACGCAGATCTGGTCAATGACCTCTTGGCGATTGAAATGGCCACCAACGCGACCGGCTGGTCGGCGACGTTATTGGCGGATGAACTGGTCCGGCATGACCGCGACTGGTGTGTCGCATCCGTGAGTTCAGACGTCGTGGGGTTTGCTGGGATGGCGCACCTTGCCGGTGAAGGGCACGTGTTGACTGTCGCTGTTGCACCAGCCTGGCAAGGTGCTGGCATCGGATCCAAGTTGATCGCAGCACTGTTGGATGCCGCTGACGCTGCCGGGTTGGCGGGAGTGACGCTGGAGGTTCGGGTCGGCAACCTCGCCGCGCGTCGCATGTATCGTCGGGCGGGGTTCATCGACGCAGGAACCCGACCGGGCTATTACGCCGACGGTGAAGACGCCGTCATCGCATGGAGGAGGTGACCGGGATGCTCGTGCTCGGCATCGAGACTTCTTGCGACGAGACGGCGGTTGGCATCGTTGAAGATCGCACCACGCTCAGGTCGAATATCGTCGCCTCCCAGGCTGACCTGCACGCCAAGTATGGCGGTGTCGTGCCTGAAGTCGCCGCCCGGGCTCACCTCGAACTGATGCTGCCGACAATCGACGAAGCGCTCGAGCGAGCTGGCGTGCGCCTGAACGACATCGACGGCATCGCGGTCACGGCAGGACCTGGACTGGTCGGGGCCTTGCTGGTTGGCGTCGCTGCCGCCAAGTCGCTGGCGCTGGCACGTGACCTGCCGCTGATCGGGGTGAACCACCTCAAGGCTCACGTCGAGGCGACACAACTCGAATTCGGTCTGCTCGAGCCGCCGCTCATCGCGCTGGTGGTGTCAGGCGGCCACACCTCGATCGTCAAGATGGACGAGGCCGGAGCGTTCACCCAGCTTGGCGCGACCATCGATGACGCTGCCGGTGAAGCCTTCGACAAGATCGCCCGGTTCATTGGCCTGGGCTATCCCGGTGGACCTCAGATCGACCGACTGGCCAAGCAAGGCAATCCGGCGGCGTTCGCCTTCCCTCGAGCCATGGCTCACGACCCCGGCTACGACCTGTCGTTGTCCGGGCTCAAGACCGCAGTCATCCGCGAATTGCGCCGCCTTGATGCTGCCGGTGAGGAACCCAATCTGGCGGATGTCGCCGCATCGTTCCAGGAAGCGATTGTCGATGTGCAGGTCGACAAGACCTTGCGCGCTGCGGCGGCCGAAGGTCTCGACCAGGTCGTGCTGGCTGGCGGGGTTGCCGCCAACTCCCGATTGCGCGAGCGTTTCGCTCAAGAGTGCGAACGCAATGGCCAGCGACTGATCGTCCCATCGATCGGCCTGTGCACCGACAACGGGGCGATGGTGGCGGCATCTGGGTCGAACCTGCTGGTCAACGGCGCCCGTTCGAGCCTGGATCTCGGTGTCGATCCGAACCTCGCCTTATCGGCTGACCTGCCTGCCACCGTGACGTGAGACGCCGGCTGCGGTGGCGGCGCGTAGAGGAGGCTGACCTCCCCGACATCGTCCTGCGGCTTGCGCGATGGCCCGCGGCGTCGGTGGACGGCGCTGTCCGCCACATGCTGGCCCTGTCGCTGATCGAAACCCAAGGCGCTGAACCCGTCAGGGTCGCCTCCGATGGTGAGCGTTGGGCGCTGGCCATCGTCATTCCCGGCCGGCTGCTTGTCCCGTGCGGAGACCCGGAGATCATCAGCCAGCTTGTTGCCCCGTCACGCCGATGGCGCCTGATGGTCGGCGACGCGGCTGCCTGCCACGCGATGCTGGCGGTATCCCCGCCGGCCGGCCCGAACATCGTGCACGAGCAGCGGTTCATGACCGTCGATGCGCGCCGTGTCCCCACTGAGGCCGATCTGCCTGATCCGGGGCTGCGACAAGCAGAAATGCGCGACGTGGATCGACTCGCAGACCTTGCCGTGACGCTGCATGTCGATGATCGCTTCGGGCCCCACCCAGGTGAGCTTGGATGGCGTGGCTATCGCCAACGACTGGCTTCCAACGTCCGACGAGGCCTCATATGGTGTGTCGGGCCACCCGGCGCTCCCGAATGCAAGGTGGAACGATCGGTGTCATCTCGGCAATGGGGCGTGCAGTTGTCAGGCATCGTCGTCGACCCTGCCGCCAGATATCGCAGGCTCGGGCGGTCGGCAGTCGCCGCTGCGGTGCGTGAGGCGCGCGCCGAATCGCCAGCCGCGCCGATATCGCTGCACGTCCGCAGTGACAACGAACGGGCGATCGCGGCCTACCGTGCGGCAGGATTCGTTGATCGCGAAGCATGGATCCTGGCGGTCAAGCCGTGACGAAGA
>JBBDSU010000032.1:4010-8359 GCA_040904825.1 Nitriliruptoraceae bacterium
GAGGAGGCACCTGTGACGATGAAGGGCATTGTGCTGGCGGGAGGCCGCGGGTCGCGACTGCACCCGTTGACCGCCGTGGTTTCCAAGCAGCTTCTGCCAGTTCACGACAAGCCGCTGGTGTACTACCCGCTGTCGACCCTGATGCTCGCTGGCATCCGCGACATTCTCATCGTCACCGCAGCAGAGCAACGTGCCATGTTCGAACGTCTGCTCGGTGATGGCAGCGACTGGGGGATCGCGCTGTCGTATGCCGAGCAGATCGAACCCCGAGGTATCGCCGAAGCGCTGATCATCGGTGAGGACTTCCTCGACGGCAGCCCGGTTGCGTTGGTGCTCGGTGACAACTTGTTTCATGGCGCAGGACTGGGTGGCCTGCTCGACAGTGCTGCGCGAGACCGTGATGGGGCGATGGTGTTTGCGCAGCAAGTCCACGATCCTCACCGTTACGGGATCGTGACCTTCGACGGTGCCGGGCAACCCACCGCCATCGAGGAGAAGCCGGCGGAACCCACCTCGAACTGGGCGGTTACCGGGCTGTACTTCTACGACGATCAGGCGCCAGCTATCGCCCGCTCGCTGGAGCCGTCGCAACGCGGCGAAATCGAGATCACCGGGGTCAACGAGGCGTACCTGCAGCAAGGGAGGCTGTCGGTGACACGGCTCGGCCGCGGGTTTGCCTGGCTCGACACCGGCACGATCGAATCGTTGAGCGCCGCAGGCGAGTTCGTACGCGTCATCGAGGACCGGCAGGCCATCAAAGTCGGCTGTCCCGAAGAGGTTGCGTTCCGGAAAGGATTCATCTCGGCCGACGACCTGACGCGTCTGGCCCAGCGTCTGCCGGACTCGCCCTACGGCGCCTACCTCGCTGCCATCGCTTCTGGGGCGATCACCTGAACTGTCGTGAACACGACTTCAGGCAAGCGACGGGCGGCCTCATCTCGTGGCCACGACGGGGATCTCCACTCGTGACGGGTGATGCCGGTCGTGGTGGATGGTGACGTCGGCAGCGACCCGGCGACGCTCGTGGCCGATCGGCTCGCCGGTGTTGGGGTTGACGTCGAACCGGGGAAAGTTCGAGCTCGACACGTCGATGCGCAGCCGGTGCCCGGCGACAAATCGATTGCCCGTCGGGTACAGCTCGACGGTGACCTGCACGATCTCGTCCGGCTCGACCAACTGGGCCGGTGAGCCGTCGCGATAGCGGAGCCGCACGATGCTGTCGCTGAGGTTGAGCGCGTAGCCCAACGGATGCGCACGCGAAGGTGGATACTCGTCGATCAGCTTCGCGGTCACGTCGGTGTCGACAGTCGAGGTCGACACCCACAGGTGGACGCGCACGGCACCGAGTATCTCGAGGTCCTCGCTGAGCTCCTCGGTTCGAAACACCAGCACGTCTGATCGCGACGACAGCGGCAGGAACGGTGCGTCGCAGCCCAGCCACCGTCCATCTTCTACCTGGTCGAACCCGCCCGGCTCGACGAGATTTTTTGCCCGTCCGCTGCCGCCTGCCTGGATGGCGGACGCCATGCCGACGGGAGGCCCCGGCATCACCATCAGCGACGACACGTTGCCGCCGATCGACGGCACGGGCCGCGCCGGGTCGAAGCGGTAGGTCGTCGACGACCTCTCGTCGGCAGGAGGCTGGCCGGGCAGCGTCCCGTCACCGGCGAGCCACCGGGTGCTGGTAGTCGCGTCTTGTGGCGGCCAGCTCGACAGGGTCCGCCACTGCCCACCGTGGTCAAGGCGGCCGGTGGTCGTGTGGCCACCGCTGCCGCCGCCCATGATGAAGACCCGCACCGGGTCGTCCGCCATTGCCATCTCGTGGGTTCCGACGGTCTGCTCGATCGCCCCGGGACGCTGCGGCCACAGGTGGGTGTCGAACCATCGCAGGTGCAGAGACTTCGGGTCGTTGATCGCGGCGGTGGGACCAAGGTCGATATCGCCCGCGACCGACCTGTCGAGCCCATTGTGCGTCCACGGGCCCATCATCATCTCGACCGTGAGGTCCTCACGCGAGCGCATCGCCTCGTACAGCTCGACCACGCTGCGCGCATACGAGTCGTACCAGGACCCGAGCAACAGGATCGCCGACGGCGGGATCGCGTCGATGTGAAGCACTGGCGCAAGTGAAGGCTGGCGCCAGAAGTCGTCCTCGTCCGCCGATTGCATCAAGCGCAGCAACCACTGCTCGTAGTCAGGTGCGAGCCGCAGTGGTGAGGTACCGGCACGCAGGGGCAGCCGGTGCAGCCAGCGCTCCAGTGATGCCGCCTCGGAGCTGAGGACCGTGGCGGCCGCGTCGTGGACGTGCAGATCGGTCCGGGTGTTGGCCGCGGCGTGCCAGAATGCCCAGGCCATCCAGCGCAGCTCGAACGCGCCGTGATGGCGCACGGAGGTACGCCACGAGTGCGATGCGCTCTGTCGCACGGTCATCGCCCGCAGGTTGGTGGGGGACTGGGTCGCGGCCGCGAACTGCGTGTAGCCGGCGTACGAGCCGCCCCAGGTGCCGACCTCGCCGTTGGACCAGGGCTGACGATCGATCCATGCCAGGGTGTCCGCTCCGTCGTGCGCCTCGTTGACGAAGAGGTCGAGCGTGCCTTCGGAGGCAAAGGTCCCCCGGCAGTCCTGGACGAGTGCGATGTAGCCGTGCGACGCGAAGTAGGCGGCCCAAGATGTCTCCGCCCAGCGCTTGTCGTAGGGCGTGCGGACCAGCAGTACCGGGCGCGCGTCGGCCACCGGCGCACCGCCTGCGATCGGGTGGTAGCGATCGGTGGCCAGCCGCACGCCGTCTCGCGTGGCCACTGTCAGGTCTCGTTCTACGCCGACGTCGAACGGTCCTCGCCCTGTGACCGGGTCGGTGGTGCCCGCAAGCCCGCCACGTCGTGTGCCCGATGCCATCTCGTCCCCACGGTGCAAGGGCGGGGCAGGACTCGCCCCGCGTCGGCGCACGACCCTACTGCTTCGATGTCGCGCTCGTCGGAGTGCGTCGGCTCCGATTGCGCCATACGCGGACAGGGCGGTCGCGCCGGCGACATATCCGGCCTCGACCGGGACGATCTTGCCGGCGACATATCCGGCCTCGACCGGGACGATCTCGCCGCACACGCATCAGGTGACTGCTCGCTGGCACTCGCAAGGTTGAGCCTGGTCGGCTCATTTGCTTGAAGGTCGCCTTGCACTCGCAGGGTGCGATTGCTAGTTTCGCTCTAGCACTCGAACTAGGAGAGTGCTAGCCGTTCGTCGACCGGCTCACGGCACCGTCTGGGTGCCTCACGAGCAACGACGGCGGACGATATTTCCCATCGTTAACCAACGGTGAGACCCGCGCGGCCACCAGCGGTCGCGCACCGACCAACGGTCGGCCGCGCACGCGGTCGCACCACGATCACGCAGGGAGGGCACGTTGGCCACCGCAAGCCAGGTCAAGATTAAGCCTCTCGAGGACCGCGTCCTCGTCACACTCGACGAGAACGAGCAGACGACCGCCTCTGGGCTGGTCATCCCCGACACCGCCAAAGAGAAGCCCCAGCAGGGCTCTGTTGTGGCTGTTGGACCGGGGAAGCGCTCGGACACCACCGGAGATGTCATCCCACTGGATGTCAAAAAAGGTGACACAGTCCTGTTCTCGAAATACGGCGGCACCGAGGTAAAGGTCGAAGGCCAGGATTATCTGATCCTGTCCGCTCGCGACATCCTCGCCGTCATCGGCTAACCGACAGCGACTGCAATCGGCCTCAACTGACGAGGCCGCACCACGATCACGAGGAGGAACCACCGCATGGCGAAGATCCTCAGCTTCAGCGAGGACGCGCGCCGACGCCTTGAAAAGGGCGTCAACAAGCTCGCGGACGCCGTCAAGGTGACGCTCGGCCCTAAGGGCCGCAACGTCGTCATCGACAAGAAGTGGGGCGCACCCACCATTACCAAGGACGGTGTCACCGTTGCTCGCGAGATCGAGCTCGAAGACCCCTACGAGAACATGGGCGCCCAGCTCGCAAAGGAAGTTGCAACCAAGACGAACGATGTCGCTGGTGACGGTACGACCACCGCGACCGTGCTGGCTCAGGCCATCGTCAAAGAAGGCCTGCGCAACGTCGCAGCAGGCGCCAACCCGATGCTGCTCAAGCGCGGCATCGACAAGGCCGTCCAGAACGTCGTGGACGAGATCGCGTCCCAGGCTCGTGACATCGAGACCCAGGACGAGATTGCCCAGATTGCGTCCATCTCCGCCAACAACGACACCACGATCGGCAAGATCCTTGCCGACGCGATGGACAAGGTTGGCAAGGATGGCGTGATCACCGTCGAGGAGTCGCAGACCTTCGGCATGGAACTCGACTTCGTCGAGGGCA
>JBBDSU010000033.1:0-3012 GCA_040904825.1 Nitriliruptoraceae bacterium
GTGACGGATTCGCCGAGTTGGGGCAACTGGACTTCAGCCACTTCGCTTCGCTCCTAGAGGTTGAGACCGCGACCCCACGGACAGATCGGGATCTTGTCGGTCTCGCGATTGCGTGCGGGTGAGCGACGCTAGCGGACCCCAGTTGCCGACGCAGGTGCCGGATGATGGGCGGCAAGCGATGCTCCGTCGCCAGGCAGGTCAAGCATGCGCTGCAATGCGATCCGCGCCCACCGCCTAGTGTCATCAGCGACTCGCACCTCGTTGACGACACGCCCTTCGACCAGTGCCTCCAACACCCAGACGAGATGAGGGAGATCGATGCGGTTCATCGTGGCGCAGAAGCACACGGTGTCATCAAGGAACACGATCTGTTTGTCGGGATACTCGTCACCCAGGCGGCGCACCAGGTTCAGTTCGGTAGCGATAGCAATGCTGGCGCCGGTAGGCGCTTCCCTTACCCATTCGATGATCTGCCCCGTCGATCCAACCCGGTCTGCGCGAAGCACGACATCGTGACGGCATTCCGGATGGGTGATGACCTCGACTCCGGGGATCTCCTGCCGGATGCGGTCAACCATCTCTGGCTGGAACCTTGCGTGCACTGAACAGTGGCCTTTCCACAAGATCACGCGACCCTGGCGAAGCTCATCATCAGTGAGGCCTCCATCCGGTTTCCAAGGGTCGTACACGAGGCAATCGTCAAGGTCCATTCCCAGCCCCAGGACGGCCGTGTTGCGGCCAAGGTGCTGGTCGGGCAGGAACATGACGCGACCGTGGTCGCCTTCCACTTGGTCGAAGGCCCAGCGCATCGCGCGAGCCGCGTTTGACGATGTGCAGATCGCACCTCGGTGCTCGCCGCAGAAGGCTTTGATCGCAGCGGACGAGTTCATGTAGGTCAGAGGGATCGTTGAATCGGTGATACCAGCCCTGTCCAGTCGAGCCCATGCATCGATGAGTTGACGTTCAGTCGCCATGTCAGCCATCGAACAGCCAGCAGCCAAGTCGGGCAGGATCACCGTCTGATCATCGCGGCCGAGCATCGAAGCCGACTCTGCCATGAAGTGAACGCCGCAGAACACGATGTAGGGAGCTGCAGCGATCGCGGCCTGACGGGATAGCTCGAATGAGTCCCCACGGATGTCGGCAAACTCAATGACTTGGTCACGTTGGTAGTGATGCCCAAGGATTACCACTTGATCGCCGAGTTGTTCGCGCGCGAGGCGGATCCTGTCGGACAGGGTTGGATCGTCGGGTGACGGCAGGTCGCCGGGGCAGACGACACCTCGTTCGCTACCTGGATCGGTGCCACGGCCCAACAGAAGGAGAGGCGAATCTGGCGGGATCGTCGGCACGCCTGTCCGGTTGTGAATGGATGCGGCGCGAGGCGCTGCTAGGCGGGAGGCCGTCACGAAGGTTCCTGTCGTGGCGAGAGACTTGGTGATCACGCGGGGCGTCGGATCGAAGCGGCCGGCATGCGCCGGTGTTCTTGGCATTGGGATCAGGCGGTTGGCGCATGCACATCGGTTCAGGTCACTGTGACTATAACTGACCACGATGGTAGCACCTCCGGACGCCGTGTAGCGTCCCGATCCGGTCTGTTGCCGGGCCCTAGTCGTGAGGGCGAGTCGAACACAGCGAAGGGTTTCGAATGCGGGTGGTGATCGCTCCAGACGGCTTTGGTGGCACCTTGAGCGCTCGGCAGGCTGCAAGCGCCATTGCAGATGGTTGGAGAAGCACCCGGCCCGGCGACGAAGTGACTGAGGTTCCACTGTCTGACGGTGGCGAAGGATTTCTCGATGTTGTCATGGCCGACGACGATGAGGAGGTCATCCTTGAAGTGGCCGGGCCGCTGGGCCACCCAGTTGAGGCCCGGTATGTCATGCGAGACGGGTCGACGGCTGTCATCGAATCTGCTGCGGCGTGCGGGCTTGCGCTGGTACCCGATGCGATGCGTGACCCCATGAGAACGACGACCTATGGCGTGGGTCAGATGCTCCACGATGCGATCGGTCGTGGGGCTCGTCGGATCCTGATGGGGCTGGGAGGGTCGGCCACAGTCGACGGGGGTGCAGGAGCACTCTGCGGCCTCGGCTATCGCGTGACCGTGTCAGATGGATCCGGCCTCAAGGTCGGCGCGTCCGACCTTGGCAACGTGGCATCGATCGAGGTGGGATGGGCGCCATCGTGTGACGATGTTGCGGTTGAACTGTTGAGCGACGTGACCACAGTCCTGGCAGATGCAGCCCGAGTATTCGGCCCCCAAAAGGGGGCTGACGATGCAACAGTGCAACAACTCACGCTTGCACTGCAGCGATGGGCTGATGTCGTCGAGCGTGACCTCGCTGCGGGCAAGCGCGTGCGTGACGATATGGGTACAGGCGCCGCGGGAGGGCTCGGCTATGCGCTGATGGCTGCCATCGGTGCTCGAGTGGTTCCGGGCATCGACGCTGTGGCGGACCTGGTCGACCTTGATGCGCAGCTTGATGGTGCTGACATCGTCGTCACCGGAGAGGGACGGCTTGATGCAACCTCTGCCCAAGGCAAGGTCATCGCGTCGGTGACCGAACGGACTCGATCCAGAGGCGCTCGTGTCATGGCCGTTGTGGGGCAAGTCGGCGAAGGTGCGCCTTCGCTCGATGACGTTGAGGCATCCGCGCAAACTGGGCCTGGCCCAGATCCTGCAACTGAAGTGTCGGCGGCGGCAGCCCGTCTGGCTGAACGCGTCTGACAAGGCTCCTGTGACCCTGCGGTGCTCGCAGGGCAGTCAATGGTCGGTTCCCGCTGGCCGTCAGGGCACGAATCGCCCTCATCGGTCGGTCGCCCATCAATGGTGGCCGGTGAGCGCGATGGTCCTGGGCGAGCTCCGGGTTCGAACAGCATTGAGGGGAGCGCCGGTGGTGCTGCGCTCCCCTCAATGGGTCTGTGTGACGCGACGTCAGTCGCGAGCCTGTATCAGGACGAAGGTGCGCCAGCGAGCTCTGCCAGTCGCTTGTTCACATCCTTGATACCGAG
>JBBDSU010000033.1:3112-44833 GCA_040904825.1 Nitriliruptoraceae bacterium
ACGAAGGTGCGCCAGCGAGCTCTGCCAGTCGCTTGTTCACATCCTTGATACCGAGGCCGATCAAGACGAACAGAACACCCATGCCGATGGCCATCGCTGAGACACCAAAGGCCAGGATTGAGGTGAACAGGGATGCCTGCAAGAACGAGGCGTTCATAGCTGTCGCCCGGCGCGGGTCCTCACGGTCCAACTCGGCGTAGGTCTGGCCATCGGTGATGCGCATCGTGTGCAGCTCAATGGCCTGAGTCTGGGCGTACGCGGTGAACGGGCCACGAACTTCGCGGCCAGGGAACATGTAGTCATCGCCCTCAGGAACCGTGATGCGCTGTTCGCCCAGAGTGTTGTTGACCAGTGTCCACGTGCCAATGCCACCCAGGATGAGGATGACGCCGAGCACCAGCGAGCCGATGGATGCGAGTTTGCGGATGTCCATGTTGATCACTTTCTCCTCGGTAAGTGAGGCGGTTATGCGGCTAAGACCTTCAGCAGCCTGGGGGAGCGCTGCCGGCTTGTGGCCGTAGGCCGGACGGGAACCTGGGCGTACTGTGCCAGTCAGGCGCAGATCGGCGCAGGGGACTAAGGCCTGATATTCGTGCGGAGGGTCCCATGATCGACAGGACTTTGTTCACATAAGCGGCGGCCGACCCCAGGCGATGGTGATGACCAGTTGGGGGAGATCTCCTCAACAGCGATGAACCTGCCAAGCGTGTCTGCGTCATGCGGCAGTCCGTCGGTACACTTGGCACCTAGGTGCCCGCCGATGACTGGGCCGGTGCCGACCGAACGCCTCAACGATCGAGGAGCCACGCGTGAGTGCTGACACTGCGACGAGTACCGAGGCCACGACCACCCTGGAGTTGACGGAAACGGCGGCGGAAAAGGTCCGTAGTTTCCTTGCGGATCAGTCCGACGTCGACGATATCGCGCTGCGTGTCGCGGTACAGGCGGGTGGATGTGCCGGGTTCCGGTATGCGCTGTTCTTTGACGATCGCGAACTCGATGGTGACCTCGAAGAAGTGCATCACGGGATCAAGGTGCGCCTTGACAAGATGTCGTCGCCGTACCTATCTGGCGCCGTCATCGACTGGAAAGAGTCCTTAGAGGCCTCAGGGTTCTCCATCGAGAACCCCAACGCCAGTGGATCATGCGCATGTGGTGACAGCGCCACCTTCTGATGGTTCGGCGGCTGCCCCGGCTCGCGCGAGAGCCGGGGCAGTAACTGCAGGGCCCTCAGCGGATCCGCTCGACGAGGAATTCTTCAACGTCGCCGGTGCGATTGATCTCGACGAGCCGCTGCCGTTGCATACGGCACCAGACGGGCACGTCAACTTTCGCAGCGGGATCAGTTGCGAGCAGGCGCACGAAGGTGCCCACCTCGACGGTGTCCATCATGTTGGCAAGTTCGATGACCGGCAATGGGCAGGCCATGCCACGAGCATCAACCTCAATGGGTTCGGTCATCAGCGTCATACCTCGGCATCAAGCGACGTCATGAGACGTCGAGAGGCGGTCCCGGGTCGATCGTCACCAACAAGCCGGCCCGTGGGGCGGACCAGGCAAGGTGCGTCGTTGCCGCACGAAATCCCACCGCAGTCGGGGCTACCGGGGAGATGATCAGGGTGTCCGGCGTGGCGTGCTCGGCGACCACGAGATGGTTGCGACGTTGGTCCCGGACAAGGGTGTCACACAACGTGACCAGGTCATCAGGGATCGTGAAATCCTGGTGACCGGTCGCCAACAGGCCCATCGACTGCAACAGGTCGGCACGTAGCCCGGCTGCGACGTGGGTTGCGAGGCGCAAGCCGCCAACACCACCCGGGAGGAGATGGTCGGCGTGGACGGGTAGCACACCACGCGTGGGAAGCTCCCGGCCTGCTCGAAGCACTGCGATGGGAGTGCGAGTCCTTCCCACAACGCGGTCAATCAACCGGCCGCACACGTCTGTCGATGACGTTTCCCCCCGCCATCCGATGAGCACGAGCGAAGGTGTTGTCTGACGCATCGCGTTGAGGACGCCGGTAGAAACGTCATCAGCGATCTCGACATGAGCCGTGGCGTCGGCCCCGAGCTCGCTCGCTGTTCGCTGGGCTTCAGCAAGCCGCTGTTGGACCGTGGCTTGCTGTTCGTCGCTCGTGCCGGGCGTCAGCACCGTGACGATGTCGACAGCGCCACCGTCACGGCGAGCCAACGCAGCCGCGCACGACAACAGCGCGTGGATCGATGCAGGGTTGACCACCGGCACCAAGATTGAGCGTCCGAGGGATGAGGCCGTGTCGCTGACGCCCTCGGGCATCTCTGGCCTCCTTATCGTCCCTGCGCACTGTGTTCGCTCAGCCGGCGCATCGGATCTGCAAGCAATGGCCCGTCCTTCGTGAGCGGCACCGTCGCGCGTCCCACTGTCGCGAGCGGCGCCTTCGCGCGCCGTGTCTGCCACCTGCGCCGCCGATGAAGCGTCAGCGCAGAGGCGATAACTCCGGCCGATTCCGGTAGGGAGGTGCAGCATCGCGCTGAAGGCGTGGTTCCAACCGCCTGTGCACTGCGTGGTTGGCGGCCTTGGGTCACTGTACCCAGCACAACTCGGGGGAGTATGGTCGTCGGGCGGGGCGTCACTGCCTCACTGAGGGCTCTTGGGCCGGCGCGCGAACTGTCGAAGATCCGAGACAACGGTTGCATACGCATCGGCAAACGCATGAATGTCCCGGTCGGACGTGTCGGGGCCGATGGACACGCGTATATGGCCGTGGGTCAAGCTTCCCATCGCGGCCAGGACGTGCGACGGCTCGCCAGAGGTGGATGCACACGATGAGCCTGAGTGGACACTAAAGCCGGCATCGTCGAGTCGGGAGACGAGAGCTGCGCCGTCGACATAAAGCGCACTGGCGGCAACGATGCCAGGATGGGCGTCAGCCAAAGGCCCGTGTATTTGCACGTCATCCACCGCGGTAATCAACGCTTCCCGGAGGGTTCGGCGAAGCACTTCGCGGTGGCGGTGTTCAGCGCCTTGACGCTCGACGGCTATGCGCAGTGCGACCGCTGATCCGGCGATGACCACCGGGTCGATGAGGCCAGCTCGTCGCGACATTTGACGTTGGTCCCCCTCCAGGAGCGGCGCGATGCGGGTGGCAGGTCGCATGGCGAGAAAGCCGGCACCCGGAGGCCCACCGAACTTGGCGGCTGACACCGAGATGGCGTCGGCGCCTAATTGGTCGAGTGTCACGCCAACTTGGCCAACCGATTGGCACGCGTCAACGTGGAACAAGGCGCCGGCCTCACGTGCAAGTTGGCCAATCTCGAAAGTGGGTTGGATGGCTCCAACTTCATGATTGGCGTGCTGAATGTGAATCGCGAGCGTGTCAGACCGCACGACCCGGGCCACATCGTTGGCGTCGACCACGCCAGCGCCATCGACGCCAACGACATCCAGTTCGAAGCCATGCTCGTTGCGAAGGCGTTGTGCCGCCCGCAGCACGCTGGAGTGCTCGACCGCAGAGACGACGACATGGCGCCGCGTATCGCCAGTGATTGCAGCGGCGCGAGCGGTGCCGAGTACCGCCAGATGGACTGCTTCAGTGCCTCCTGAGGTCCATACGATTCCGTCCGCAGGCGCGCCGACGTCGCTGGCCGCCGATCTGCTGGCGCTGTCGATGAGGTCGTGTGCACGCCTCCCCGGTCCGTGAGCACGCTCCGGGTCTCCAAGTTCAAGGTCGCGGGCATCATCCATCGCGCGTCGAGCCTCTGGGCGCAGCGGCCAGACAGATGCGTGGTCAAGGTAGACGGGTGCGTTCACACCGCCACAGTAGGGGGCCAGGCACGTTCACTCCATGGGGCCCCGCGCAAACCTTGATGGCGTCCCATGAAAAGTTGCACAGGTAAGGTGGTGGTTCGTGCTCGCACCGTGGTCCTAGCGCAGGTCTGCGACGGATGGCGGTGCACCCAATGTGATCGAGGAGAGCGACGCGGTGAACGTGCTCGTGGTGTCGCAGGATGTCGATGAACTCGCCCGTGCTGTTGACGGGGTCAAGCTGGCGTTTGAAGGCGAGATCCATACGGCCGATTCGGCGGAAGAGATGCGTTCGAAGATGCTTGCCGACGGCGAACCGTTCGACGTGATCATCGTCGACGGGGATCTGCAACCTCGTGGTGGCTACGCAGCCTTGTACGAAATGCGTGCAACTGAAGATCTGCACGGCCGTGAGCCAACGCCAGCGATCGTGCTTGGTGAACGCGTCCAGGATGTTTGGCTCGCCCAGTGGGCACGAGCCGACGGCACGGTGGCGAAACCGGTTGATCCGTTTGTGCTGGCCCGCTGCGCGCGAAGGGCTGTGCGACGTTCAACCCAGGCCGCATGATCGCCGAAAGGTTGCAGCGGTGAACTCAACGGCACTCGACTGGTCCGGCATGCTGGATCGCCTGCTGGCGGCCGAATCGTTGGGCGAGGACGAAGCGTGCAGTGTGCTCGGGTCCATCATGAAAGATGAGGTCGACCCTGTCATGATCGCCGCGTTGCTGATCGCGCTGCGCGCCAAGGGGGAGTCGGCAGCTGAATTGGCTGGCTTTGTGCGCGCGATGACCGGAGCCGCCGCCCCGATCGATATCGATGCGGCGATCGCCGCTCGCCTGGTCGACGTGGTCGGTACCGGCGGCGATGGTGCCGACACGTTCAATATTTCTACGATCGCAGCGGTGGTTGTTGCCGCCGCAGGCCAGCCGGTTGCCAAGCACGGCAACCGGTCGGCATCCAGCCTCTGTGGAAGCGCCGATCTGATCGAGGGCTGGGGCATCGACCTGGAACTGCCGGCTGCCGCTATCACGACGTGCATCGAGGAGTTGGGCATCGGCTTCTTGTTTGCGCGCAGCTTTCATCCGGCGATGAAGGTTGTCGGCCCAATACGGGCGCAGTTGGGCATCCGGACAACGTTCAATCTTCTGGGACCGTTGTCGAATCCGGCGAGCGCACCGTTCCAGGCCGTCGGGGTCGCTGATCCGCTTCGTGCGCCGGTAATGGCGGCGGCGCTTGCGCGTCTGGGGCGCCGGGCATTGGTGTTTTCTGGTGGTGATGGCCTTGATGAACTGACCACGACCACGAGCAGCCAGGCGTGGGAGGTCGCTGATGGCCAAGTGCAGGAAACGTTGATCGATCCCTCCGAGGTTGGCATCGCTCGTGCAACGCCCAAAGATCTCTCAGGGGGCGATGTCGCACGCAATGTGGAGATCGCAGACGCGATCTTGGCTGGGGAACCGGGTCCTCGAGCGGATGTGGTTGTGCTCAACGCGGCAGCCGCGCTCTACGTCGCAGGCGCTGTCGAGGATCTGTCCGCTGGTGTCGAGCTCGCACGCGAGGTCCTCAACCAAGGCGCTGCCCTCGACCTGAAACAACGGTGGGTCGCGCTTGCCCGGCGACTTGCCGGGTGACCGTTGTCGGACGATTGAATTGGCGAGCTTGGTCGACGAGGCCAGCCAAACGGTCTCCTGCGGGTAGCGACCATGCAAACGTCCCGGTTACGTCAAGGATTCTGAACGCTTCCTTTTGAAGCGTGCTGACGACGAGTCTGCGTTCGGTGACATCGGGTGAAGTCCGTGGGCACACAGCTGTTGGTGTCAGCCGTGCCCTGGCGATCAAGACGTCGTCGGGTGTGCCAGCTGCATCGGTGAACGAATGTGACAAGGACCCGTTGCTGAGGCACAACACTTCGACGCCAGCCGACACGTCACGGGCCACGATCAGCTCTCCTGCGGCTGCCAACGCATTGAGCCAACGGTGTTCCCAGAAGATGCGGGCAGTCGCGTGCAGGGCGGCGCGTTGGTCCCGTGCGTGCTCGAAATGTTGGCTAGCGGCTGCACTTTGCATGCCCGACTCAATCCGGTCGAGGAGTTCCGAAGGGTCGTCGAGCCACGATTCGACCTCGGACACTGCGCGTTCGTAGTCCTCGGTTGACTGTGACCCGTCACAAGGGGCTGCACATTGGTCCAATTCCTTCAACATGCATGCTGAATGATCTTGGCTTCGGCGGATCCTGAACGTGCAGGTACGCAGTCCGCCGGCCGCTGTGACCGCGTCCACAAACTGGCGGGCTACGGCTCGCGACGCGATTGGTCCGATCGCACGCCGGTGATGCCGCCCCGGCGTGCGGACAATCGACAGCCGGGGGAAAGCCTCGTCCGTCAGTGCGACATGCCAACCGGAGATCCGCTTCGTCGAACGTCGATTGAAGCGTGGAAGCAACTGGTGTATCTCGCGCAACTCAATGACTTCGGCTTCAAGGAGCGTTGGTGTAGCGCGCCACGTCACCGCGGCTGTCTCTCGCACCATCGCTTCGACCTGCCGTCGCCGATCACTGGTGAAATAGGAACGAAGCCGCGAGCGCAAGTTGGACGCCTTGCCGACATACAGCACGCGTCCTGTTGCGTCGCGAAACTGGTAGACGCCTGGCTCGCGGGGTGCGTCGGTGACCAGGTCAATCTTGCGGAAGCGGCGATCCGAAGCCGACCGAGTCAGAGCCTTGAGGTCTTCCAGCGTGGTTGCGCCCAAGGTTCCTGCGCGCTCGAGAAGTGCATGGAAGACCGCAACGGTCGCGCGAGCGTCAGTCAATGCCCGATGGTCGGGTGTCACGGGTGCGCCGAGATGGTGAGCCAAGGTCGACAGACGCAGGTCGTGCACCTCGTCGCGCAGCAGACGCCGCGCCAGTCGCACCGTGTCAATGACGGGCGGATCGAAGGCCCGATAGTGGCGCTGGGCCGCCGCTGTGAGGAACGCATGATCGAATCGTGCATTGTGGGCGATCATGGTGGCGTTTCCAAAGAACGGTTCAAGGCTCGCGAGGACTTCTCCGATGCCCGGAGAGTCACGCACCATGTCTTCAGTAATGCCGGTAAGCCGGACGACACTTGCCGGAATGCGCTGCTGGGGACGCACCAGCGTGCCAAACTCCCCAAGTACTTCACCACCTCGGATCTTGACGGCGCCAACCTCGGTGATTGCATCGGTGGCGGGATCGAGCCCGGTGGTTTCGAGGTCGATAACTACGAACGTTGCATCGATGAGGGGGGTGCCGAGGTCATCGAAGCTCAGCGGGGCTTGTTGGCCGGTCATCGTGTGCCTTCGTCACAGGTGTGCGACCAACCGCACTGGCCAGCCGGACGGACCGGCGGACAGTCCGCTGGCCCGCGGCGGATCGAACACCAGTTCTATCACGAGGCTGTCTCATCCGTGTGCACCGTGGTCAGGCCCGCTGGCACTGCGGGCAGAAAGTGGTCCCACGTTGGGCGATGACCGTTCGTCGGAGGAGTGCGCCACATCGTTGACATGGCAGGCCCGACTTGCCGTACACCGCAAGTTGGGGAGCGAAACGACCAGATTGTCCATTGAGCATCTGGTAGTCGCGGAAGGTGGTTCCTTCGCGTGCGACGGCCTCTGAAAGCACATCGCGAATGGTTGTGTGCAGGCGTGCCGCGCGGGCAGGCCCGACGCGACGGGAAGCGGGATGGATGCTCGCCCGCCACAGCGCCTCATCAGCGTAGATGTTGCCTACCCCCGCCACGATGCGTTGGCCGAGCAGGACCGCCTTGATCGAGGCGCGGGTTCGTTGCAGATCGCTCGCGAAGGTCGCAACGTCAAATTCGGCAGTCAGCGGTTCCGGTCCAAGGGTGGCAAGGGTCGGCGCTACCTGGCCGTACACACCAGGTGCGACGATTGACACGCGGCCAAAACGTCGCGGGTCGCGGAATCGGAGTACCCGACGGTCATCAAGAGCGAACCACGCGCGATCATGCGGGTTGTGGTCGGGTTGGTTGGTGTGCCCTGTGTGATGTTCGTCACTCGATGCACTGAAGCGCAGCGAGCCGCTCATTCCCAGGTGCAGCAGCATTTCCCACGGGCGGGCAGGACTGGCCAAGGCGACGATGAGGAATTTGCCGCGCCGTCGGACCGCGGTCACTGTGCTGCCCCGTGCGCGATCGACGTGGTGAAATCGGGAGTGAGGGTGGCGGTCCCACCACACGTCGACGATCGAACGCGCGACGAGGGCAGGCTCCAGTTGCTTGCGTACCGATTCGACTTCGGGAAGCTCGGGCATGTACAGAAACTACAGGTGTGCCGACCGATTGATGTCGCGCCGTACCATGGGGCTAGCGAGACGGAACGTGCCGCACAGCGAAGCGCGGCCCGGTGATGCAACGCCGCACGCGGCATCGTGGAGGAGCAAGGACCATGCAAGCCAACGGTGATGTCGGACTCGGCGACGATCAGCGGTACCGCTGTGGCGCCTGTGGCAATGTCACACGCTTTGACGTGTGGTCAACGGCCAGAACCCGTCGCTATCACCATTTCGATCTCTCTGGCGAAGGCCGGATCGAGGAAGAGGAAGTCCTCGATCATCGCATCGAGTCGGTGACATGCCGGTGGTGCGGTCGCAGTGATGCGGTCGCTGCCGAAGCTCGCCCCAGCGGTGCCGGAGACTCAGCACCGTCTTGAAGCACGCCAGCATCACACATCAAGGCGTCCGAGGTGCGAGCATGAGGTCGACCACGACGCCGAGGTGATCGGAATCCTCAGAGATCAGGTATTCCCATCCGGTGACACGAAAATCTGGTGACACCAGGATGTGGTCGATCTGCACCTCAGGGTCCGACGACGGCCAGGTCGGATGTCCAGGCGGCACTGCGGCGCGGACAAGGTCTCCGAACGTCATGAGTTCCTGCGCGCCTGGTTCAGCGTTCAGGTCGCCGGCGACGATGACGGGAACGCCCCGGTCGCGCATGCGGGCAACTTCTGCTGCAATAGTTCGTGCTTGAGGAAGGCGCGTGTCGCCGAGTTGGTCGACGTGTGACAGGTGCGTGCCGATCACCGCGATATGGCGGTCGACGCCGATTTCCAAGGTCGCCGTGAACACGCTGCGGGCCATGGCGTCGCGGCCGCGTGGCAACCGTTCGTAGCGGAAGTCCCTGATGGGCGGGCGGCTCATGATCGCGTTGCCCCAGACGTCGTCAGCAGCAGGTGCGAATGCTGAGGTCATGGCGATCGTCCGTTGCAAGATACGCAGGTTGTCACGCCCCCCAGTCGTCATCCAGCCACGGTCGACTTCGTTGAGCACCAGTACATCGGCTTGCGTGGCAGCCATCGTTGCCGTGAGCTGTTCAATCGAGAGCCTGCCTCGGGTATCGAATCCCATGTGGATGTTGTAGAGCACGACACGCAGGTCATCGCGCTCTGTCCATTCCTGGGTTGGCTGATCTGGCGATGCGGCAAGGACGGCGGTAATGGACGTCAAGCCAAGAAGCGTCACCAGCGCCAGCGAAGCGGTTCGCACAGTGACGCGAGCAGATACCCGGGCTGCCTGTGCGCTCGCGGCCGGTCGTGCGGTCGCCAGGCCCACCAGCGCGAGAACTCCTGCGGCTGCAAGCAAGACGCCACGGGACGGGTAGGGCAGCGACAGGTCGTAGGGCGCGTAGTAGGCGAAGCCGACAATCGCAAACGTTGCAGTGAATGCTGCGCCATGTCGTGCTTTTCGGCGTTGGGCGGCTCGTTGGCCGCGCTTGCCGTCGTCGGTTGATCGCCCGGTGGGATGGGCCGATCGCTGGATTGGGCTCCCGGCCAACAAGCCGATGCCGGCCACCAGCGCGAACTGTGCCCCGACAGTGATCAACGACGTCGGCCGCAGCGCGCCAATTGCTCCCAGCATCGTCAAAGCCGCAGCAAGGAATCCGTTGGTTCGTGGATGAAGGCTGCGAGCTGCCAAGGCGGAAA
This sequence comes from Nitriliruptoraceae bacterium, assembly GCA_040904825.1. Taxonomy (GTDB): domain Bacteria; phylum Actinomycetota; class Nitriliruptoria; order Nitriliruptorales; family Nitriliruptoraceae; genus JBBDSU01. The sequence continues at coordinate 12,855 of JBBDSU010000033.1, forward strand.
GGATCAGCCACCCGGCCATGGCAACGGCCGTTGCCGCCGTCGCCCGGTCGCTCCATCCCGTGGCGATAGCTATGCGTCCAGTCGGCATGGCGAGTATTCCCAGCACTGCCACAACCAGACCGAGGACGACCCACGGCCACGCACTATGAGCCTCGACTGCCGAATTCTCGGCTTGCTGGGATGGTGGACTAGAAACAGGGGCGGTGTTGTCAATATCGCGCGGACCGAGTGTCGGTCCGATGCTCCTGAAGAGCGCCAGAGTGCCCACAGCGAGCGCCAATGACCACAGCGTGGCCAGGGCGGTTTGCTGCCACAGCGCGTCGATGCCACCCATCGCGGCGTAGAGGGCCCACGATGCGGCGATGCCGGTGAGAAATGCCACGCGGACGGTCGGCATGCGGTCGGCTCGCGTGGCCAGCGCCGCGACGGTCAAGCCGGCCGCGACCACCGACAATGACGATCCGATGACCTGGGCCATCCCTCCATCGGCGACCACCAGCACGAGCCGACCAATGATGAGTCCGGCCACGCCCACGGTCCAGCCGACCGACACGGTGGCCCCCCGCAATGCCATCGCGGCGAGGAACGGGATAACAGCCGTTCCCAGCGCGTACGCACCGAGAATGGTCGCTGGCGTGTCGCCAGCGTCTCCGACGACAAACAAGACCGACGGCATCCAGATTCGGGCTGCATCCCAAAACAGCAGGCCAGCAATGGCTGCCACAGCGGGGAGTCGTAGCGACGAGTAGTGCGTCTGTCCCACACGATCTCCCTTCAGGATGCGAGCGAGCCTAACGACGGTTCCCTTGCGGCGAAGCATGATTCGTTGGTCATCATCCGAGATGCATGGTGATCGACGCCGGTCAGGAGAACACCGACAGCAGGCATTGATCCCATGGATAACGCCCCCGCGCGTGCTTCCTATCCTGTCAAATGGCCGGTGACCGCCACTGTCTCCATAAGGGATGCGATGTCCGACGCTGTTGGTTTTGCTCCGGCTCCACCTTCTGTCCGTCATGGAGCAGCGCCGCTGTTAGGGGATGATCGTGTCGCGATTCGAGCCGAACGGCGGATCGTGTTTGCCTCGATGGCCGCTGTAGGTGACTGGGCATTGTGGTGGCCTGGTGTGCGCTTTCACAGGCCTTGGTCGCCAGGATCTGCGTCACGCGAGCCGGACGCCAATGGGACCGGTATGGCGTCGGTCCTGATTGACGGCACGCTGGAGGTCGTGCTGAATCCCTTCAAGCTTGTGCGGATGACCTTGCGCGCCCGCGACGTGCGCCAGGGTGTCGGCTGGGTCTGGGATGTTGGCGGCGATGTTGATGCGACCAGTGAGGTCTGGCTGGAGGATCTCGACGACTGCGTTGTCGTTCACCACCTTGTGTGGCCTGGGGCCAGTCGCCGAGCGCGGTCGGCCCCAGTCCTTCGACGGGTAATGCGGCAAGGAATGTGGTCCTTGAAGGAACATGTGCAGCAATTGACCAGTGACCGATCGGTTCCCACGCCATGACTGCTGACCGGCGCTTCGTTCGAGTCGATGACGGCGTTGTTGAATGGCGTTGCCTGTCGTGTGCTCACTGGACCGCGTTCGCCGACAACGAGTGCACCCGCTGTGGCGCCAAACGAGGCCAGTTGGCGGTCCTTGCCGATCCGCCGCTCGTTGACGACGTTCCGGCGAGTGACGACCGGGGTCAGGACCGCCGGCCGGTTCGATCAGCGATGTCTGTCATACTGTCGATGATCGGGCCAGGACTGGGTCATCTGCTGTGGGGCAAGCGAACAGCCGGGGCCGCACGCTTCGTGATCTTCGCGGGCTGGGTGACTGCCGGGTGGCTGTGGACGTGGGGCGATCTTGAGGATGTGCGCCTTGCCGGCGTCGTCCTTCTAGGTGGATCAGTCGTACTGTGGGGGGCGACGCTTGTGGACACCATCGCCATGGTGCGTCGTCGCACTGAGCCCTTCGGGTCGCGCGGACTCCTGTGGCTCGTCGTCGGCGTGACCGTGATGCTTGTCGGGGTAGTCCTGGCCGTGATCATGGGGATGGCTCCACTGTGAGCTCAACTGATCGACGCGTAGACCGGGAAGGAGCCAACTCGGGCAGTAGCTCCGCCGGCGACGGATCGGAAGGCCCAGTTGCACTCGGATTCGATGTCGGCGGCACCAACCTGCGGGCAGTCGTGCTCGCGGACGACGGGTCCGTGATACGTCGCATGCGTGCAACGAGCCCGACGGGTCGGCCGGATCAACTTGTCGACGACATCTTGGCAATCGCTGAAGCACTCGATCCTGGTGCCCCGCTCGGCGTCGGCATTGCCGGACTGGTCGATCGCGATGGAGCCGTGCGATTCAGTCCCAATCTCGATCTTCATGATCTGGCACTGGAACAGCGGCTAGCCGCGCGACGTTCAGGACCCGTGGCCGTGGTCAACGATGCTTCCGCAGCAGCTTTGGGCGAACAGCGAGCAGGGGCGGCTCGAGGGAAGGCCAATGTGGTCGCAGTAACCATCGGGACCGGTGTTGGCGCTGGCATCGTCGCCGACGGTCGGCTGCTGCTCGGAAGCCACGGCTTGGCGTCAGAGCTCGGCCATGTGATCATCGAGCCTGGTGGCCCACGATGTGCTTGTGGACGCGACGGGTGCCTCGAAGCCGTCGCATCCGGCAACGCACTCACCCGGCGGGGCCAGCACGCAGGCATCGGCGATGCCCATGACGTTGTGACCGCAGCTCAGCAGGGCAATGCAACTGCGGCGGCAATCATCAGCGACGTTGCAGCGCACCTTGGCGCTGCGTTGGCCAGCATGGTGACGCTGCTGGACCCTCAGGTGATTGTGATCGGAGGTGGGGCGGGTCAGGCTGTGGCTCCTTGGCTCATACCTGGTGTGCAGAAGCAGCTCGCGAATCTGGTCTTCTGCGCGTCGATGCGTACGCTTCCCGATGTCGTCGCGGCGGCATTAGGAGATGATGCCGGAGCCGTTGGTGCCGCCATCTTCATCGCAGAGCGAACCGACCGCCGCAGCCAGTAGGAGAATCCCTGAATGCGTATTGTGGCCTATGACATCACCGCACGAGTCAGCCTCATGCAGATCGGGGAGATCTTGGTGCGCCTCGATGCCGACGTGGTGGGCCTCAACGGTGTCCAAGGATCCCGAGAGCTTCGAGGGCTCGCGCGTGCAGCCAACCTCGAAGTCGCGGCGAAGGGGGCAGCACGTGGATCGATCAGCGCCGTGCTTGTGAAGACGGGAGTGAACGTACGGTCGGCTGAACGCATCGAGCTGGCGACATCGCGCGGGTCGACAAGCAGGAGTGCGGCTCATGCGATCGTCGGCGGCGAAGGGGGCAGTCTTTCGGTATCGGCACTGGACTTCGGTCTGCGTGGTGAGGTGCGGCGTCGCAACCTCGAGTTGCTGACAGGATTCCTTGCCGGGATTTCTCCGCCCACCATTATTGCTGCGAGCTGTCATGAGTCAACATCTGGCCCTGTCGTGCGGGAGCTGGCGGCGACATGGCATGACGCTTTTGCGGTTGCGGGGGTGGGATCTGCCGAGACCTATCCAGCGTCAGAGCCAGTTGCGCGCCACGATTTCGTCTTTGTCGATCGGCGCCTTCGTGTTGCACAGTGCATGGTTGACGGCGCATTTCCGGTCTCGGAAGCTGCCAAGCATCGGCCAGTGGTTGTCGAAGTTTCCCGGGTTCCGGCTCAAGTGCTCGGCGAGACACGAGCCAGCGCCACCGATGGTGCAGGTGACGCTTCATCGACGATCAGACGGTGAGCACAGATCCACAATCGCCCTCGGCGGCTGACTACCTGGAGCAATTCTCCTATCAGGTGGCGGCGACACGCCGATTTACCCTCGGGGTGCCGCGGGCCCTTGCGTTCAGTCGCGAGCAACGCGTGCGATTCATTCGCTCCTCGGGGCCCACGGACCCGATCAACCGGTTGTGGGAAGTCGAGCTTCCCGACGACACTGCGCCTGAAGCCACACGCAAACGACGGGCAGGCAGCGCTGAGCGGATACTGGTTGACCCGCTCGTGATCAACGCCGACAGCGCCGACGTTAACGGCGATGACGGCGCTGAAGAACAGGCTCGACGGCAACGGGCTCGTGAGCTCGCGGGCGGCATTACTGCCTGGTCGCAGGACGAGTCGGGCAACCTGGTCGCGTTTGTCATGGCCGGTCGCTTGTACACCCACCATGTACCCAGTGGTGCAACGGTTGCACACCCGACCTCGGGCCCGGCGTTCGACCCAAGGCCGTCGCCGTGCGGCCGCCACATAGCTGTCGTCGTCGCAGGAACCCTGTGCATCGTCGATCTACGGGATCGACCGGATCGGCCCGGTGTCACGCGGACATTGTGCGCCGAAGACGATGTTCGCTGGGGGATTGCTGAGTTCGCTGCTGCCGAAGAAATGGGACGTCAGCGTGGGTATTGGTGGGCGCCCGATGGCAGCAGGCTGGCGGTGTGTCGCGTCGACGAGCGGCCAGTCACCCGCTGGCATATTGCTGACCCAGCCCAACCGAGTCGCCCGGCTGTCGCCCACCATTATCCGGCTGCTGGCACATCAAATGCTGACGTTCGACTCGCGGTAGTCAACACCGATGGAACGCGGCGTGTGGACGTCAGTTGGGACCGCATTCGCATGCCCTACCTCACCCGCGTCAATTGGAGACGGATGAGCGACGGGGGTGAACGTCTCACCTTGCAGGTCCAGTCCCGCGATCAGAAGACCATCCAAATCCTGGTCGCTGACCCCGACGACGGGTCAGCGCGGGTCCAGCGCACCATCGAGGATGGTGGCGCGCTGGAGTTGGTCGCAGGCAGTCCGGCATGGCTCGGGGATCAACTGGTCACCGTCGAGGATGACATTGGTGCTGGCGAAGGGGGCACCCGACGCCTCTTTGTCGACGGCACCCCGGCGACCACGCCTGGCCTCCAGGTTCGTTCGATTGCAGGCGCGACGGCGGACCGAGTCGTGTTCATTGCGTCGGAGGATCCCACGTCGGTGGATGTGTGGACCTGGAGTCACGAGGAGGGATCAATCCGGCTCACCGATGCCGACGGGGTGTACGGGGCGGTTGTTGGGGATGGCCATGTCGCCATCGTCGGATCGAATGAAGCCAGAGACCGCCCCCAGGTGCATGTCGCGTTGCTTGACCGCAGTGTCGGCGATCGCCGAGGTGCTAGCACTCCAGGGGAGCGTGCTGACACCGATCGGGCCGATGCTTTGAAGGCCGGATCAGTGACGTCATTGCAGTTGACCACTGCCATACGCGTGACCAGCGCGGTGCCATCGGTGACGCCGTTCCCACGCATGCTGACGCTTGGTGATCGCAAGCTGAAGGCGGCCTTGTTCCTGCCTGGCGAAGCGTCACCTCATCACAGTGATGAGCGGTTGCCGGTAGTGCTGGATCCGTATGGCGGCCCCCATGCGCAACGAGCCTTGGTTGCAGGAACGGGCCGTGCTTCATCGCAGTGGCTGGCCGATCATGGGTTTGCTGTGCTGGTGATCGATGGGAGGGGAACGCCCGGGCGAGGCCCTCAATGGGAACGAGCGGTCCATGGAGATCTGGCGACCCCAGTGCTAGCAGACCAGCTCGATGGGCTCGATGCAGCCGCACGAGTCGAACCGCGGCTCAATCTCGATCGCGTGGGTATCAGAGGGTGGTCGTTCGGCGGGTATCTGGCTGCGCTGGCTGCCTTGCGCGCACCGGATCGAATCCGTGCAGCGATCGCCGGTGCTCCGGTGACGGACTGGCGCCTGTACGACACCCACTACACCGAGCGGTATCTGGGACATCCAGATACTGATCCCGATGCATATCGTGTCTCGAGTTTGATCGATGCCCAGGGTGCGCTGTGTTGCGAGGTTCCACCTGCCGATCAGCGCCCAGAGATCTTGATTCTGCACGGCATGGCGGATGACAACGTCGTCGTTGCTCACAGCCTTAGGCTGGCCCATGCCTTGTTCGTCGCCGGGTGGCCGCACCGGTTCGTGCCGTTGGGGTCCGTGACGCATTTTTCGACTGATGCGGACATGACACGACGCATGTTGCACGAAGAAGTCAACTTCTTACGCGCCGCCCTCGGTGTCAATTGCCCGTAGAATGTCATCGACGCGGAGGGCAGGACGTGGAAATGTTTCTCGCGGAGTGGGGCCTGCTCATCCGTGTGGCGATGTGGGCCGGCGCCGCGCTCGGGGTTCTTGCGGTCATCGTGGCGGTCAGGCGGCCGTCGAGGCGCAGGGTGGCGCTTTTGCTTGCGGCACTGCTGTTCCTCCCGATCGGTGTGCTGGGCATCCTGTCGGTCGGGGCTGTGTTCCTGGTCGCTGCCGCGATGTGCCTGGCGTTCGCGGCGTTCAGCCGACCTTCCCGGACAGCGACCCCGGTGTAGATGCCGTCCACCCACGGTCTCGGGCGCAGCCATCGCGCATCCGGCACCGGGATCGCCACAGCGTGACGGTTTTGGGGTACTATTTCGATCACGTTGTGATGGTTATTGTGCATCCAAGTGAGCGGGTGGCGTCATGAAACAGGGAGAGGTGCAGCACCTGCTGACCACCTCGAACCGGTGGTGGCGCAACCCCAACGGGTGGGCGGCGGACGACCCGGACCTGCGTGAAGCCGACGAGGCCCCGTTCGCGTACAACCCCGGGGTGCTCGACAACCTCACGCCCGGCGGCCTGTACGTGCTGCGGGGTCCGCGGCGTGTGGGTAAGTCCGTACAGATCAAGCGGACCATTCGCAGCCTCATCGACCACAACCGGGTGGAGCCACGTCGGATCCTGCACGTGTCGGTGGACGGATGGCGGGCCGGCAACTTCGGGCTGCTCATTGAGGCGGCCAAGCAGTTGCTGCCAGCCGACGGGCAGCGCTGGTGGTTCATCGACGAGATCACCAGCATCACCGATGGGTGGCCCGAACGTCTCAAGTGGTTGCGCGACAACGATGCCCAGTTCCGCACCGACACCGTGGTGCTGACCGGCTCATCGGCCGCCAACCTGACCGCGAGTGTCAAGGCGCTGGCGGACCGTCGCGGCAAGGCGACCGATCCTGACCGTGTGCTGCTGCCGATGGGGTTTCGGACCTTCGCCGGGCTGCTGGCCACCGATCCGCCGCCCGATGACGTCCCGCGGCTGCGGGTCGCCGACCTGACCACGGCCAACCTCGCGACGGCCGCTGACGCGCTGGTCCCCTGGCTCGGCGAGCTCGTGTCCACCTGGGAGGTCTACCTGCAGGTCGGTGGGTTCCCGCGCGCCGTGGCCAGCCACCTGTCGGCACGACAACCCGACGAGGCGCTCCAGCGGGGCCTGCTCGACGTGATCCACGGGGATGCGTTCGCGAACGCCGACTGGTCCCGGACCCAGACGGTCGCGTTCCTGGCCCGGCTGACCGAAGGGCTGGCGTCGCCGACCAACCACACCGCGATCGCTGAGGACATCGACTCGTCACCGCCGACGGTGCGCCGTCGTCTCAACGACCTACGTGAGGCGTTCATCGTGTGGCCGTCGTACCGCGAGGACGCCCTCAAGCCGAAACTGCGCGCCCAGGAGAAGGTGTACTTCACCGACCCGATCTACACGCAGCTGGCACCAGGGGCGCGGCTGGACCTGACTACGCTGTCCGAGCAACAGCTGGGCACGGGGCTGCTGCGGGGTCTCGAGCACGACGTGCCAGGTGGTTACACGGACTTCGCACGGGTGCTGCATCACCGCACCTCAACCCGCAAGGAGATTGACTTCGTCGGGCCGGACTTCGGCGGTGTCGCACTCGAGTCGAAGTACGTCGATGGGCGATGGCGCAGCGAAGCGCAGACGTTGCAGGCCTCGTCGTGGCGAGGGATCGTGGCGACTCGCTCCGCGCTGAACCTCGATGACCCGCAGGTGGCCGCGGTCCCCACAGCGCTGCTGGCCTGGCTCGTCGACGTGTGACCCGGCCAGAGCCGGCACCACCAGCCGCCTCGGATGCTGACGCCATCCCAGCGCAATCACACGGGGGCGTCGCGCCGGGATGGGGTTGCCGGCGGTGGCGGTCGTCTTCGTGATGCCGGTCGTGCCGTCCGCCATGTGCCTGGCATGCGCGGCGTTCGATCGGCCGCCGAGAACGGCGACCAGTGCGTAGATGCCGCCCGGCGGTTGAGATGTCCGCCTCACCCGGCTCGGCTACCAACGATTCCATCAGCACCCGCTGCCGCCCTCGGTGTGAACTGAACGTCGCCCCGCTGATTACCAGGCGGCGTCATCCAGCTTCATCAGGGCGCCGTCTTCTATGGCGGCCGCTCGCGCGCGAATCTCGATCTTGGGAAGCACGTAGCGGATGTACCACCGTGCCGTAGATGTCTTGCCTGCATAGAAACTCTGGTCGGAGCTGCTGCCGGCATGCTCATCGTCGAGGGCCCGTTGCGCGATGGTGGCCTGCCTGAGCAGCAGCCAGCCGATCACGACCTCTGCCAGTGAAAACAGGAAGTCCGTGGTATGCAGGCCGGCGAGGTAGAGCTCGTCAGCCTGGCCGTCTTCTTGCGAGGCGATCGCATGCCCGAGCAGTGAACCGAGATGGGCTTGCGCCTGTTCGAGTGCTTCGGCTACCAGTTGGCGCTCTTGGGTGAACGGGTCATTGTCGTCCGCCGGCGTCAGATCGTCGCGCATGTCATCGACCAGCCAACCGAGCGTCGCACCCCGGTCGCGAGCAATCTTGCGGAACAGCAAGTCAAGTGCCTGGATGCCGGTTGTGCCCTCATACAACGTGTCGATCTTGGCATCGCGGAGGTACTGCTCAATCGGATAGTCCTGGGTGTATCCCGAGCCTCCGAATGTCTGCAGTGAGAGAGCAAGAAGTTCGTAGGCTTTTTCGGAGCAGTAGCCCTTTACCAGCGGCAGGAGCAGGTCTTCGCGGGCCACCCACCGTTGATGCTCTGAAGTGTCGCCGGCATCAGCCTGTTCGTCATGCGCTGCTCGATGAATCTCGGCTTGGTCTTGGATCCAACCCGCGAACATGACCAACGCGCGCATCCCTTCGGCGTGGGCTTTCTGTTGCATGAGCATCCGGCGGACGTCGGGATGCTGAATGATCGGAACCTTGGGGGCAGCCTTGTCCCGAGCCTGAGTGAGGTCGGCTCCCTGGATGCGGGTCTTGGCGTAGTCGAGCGCGTTGAGATACCCGGTCGACAGGGTTGCCATGGCCTTGGTGCCGACCATCATGCGGGCGTACTCGATGACTTGGAACATCTGGGCGATGCCGTCATGCACATCACCGACGAGGTACCCGACGCACGGTTCGCCATCGAGACCAAAGGTCATCTCGCAGGTGGCCGACCCTTTGATACCCATCTTGTGTTCGAGGTTTGTGATGCGCACACCATTGCGTTCTCCCGCTTGCCCGTCGACCACGTGCCGCTTGGGCACGATGAACAGGCTCAGGCCTTTGGTGCCAGGACCTGCGCCGTCGGGGCGAGCGAGGACGAGATGAACGGTGTTTTCGTGCGTTTGGCAATCAGCTGACGTGATGAATCGCTTGACGCCCTCGAGGTGGTAGAGCGCACCCCGGTCGGCCTCGTCGTTGTCAGCGATGTGGTGCGCTCGCGTGACGGCTGCGCCGACATCTGACCCTGCATCGGGTTCGGTAAGCACCATCGTGCCGCCCCACAGACGGTCAATCATGGGTGCGACAAACTCGCGCCGCTGGCCGTCAGTGCCGACTCGGTCGATCACGCCAGCCATCAAAGGTCCGATGGGCCACAACGACGCGGTCGCATGCGACCCGGCCAGCAGTTCCGTTGATGCCCATCGCAACGTGGGAGGTGCGCCAGAGCCGCCGAGGTGAACGGGCAGCGGGAGAAGATGCCAGCCCGCTTCGTAGAGGTCCCGGAGCGCGGCGTGGAGTTCTGACGGGATGGTGATGTCGCCTTCATCAGACAAAGCCAGCGGAGTGCGATCGGTCGGCGCAAACGAAGAGGCCCACTGTGATGTCGCCACGAACCGATCGAGTTCATCGAGGATCATTCGTGCCTGATCGCCATCGATCGCGTCGAACGCACCGCTGCCGTAATAGTCGTCGGCGCCGAACACCTCGAAGATGTTGAAGATGAGGTCGCGGACGTTGCTCCTGTAATGGTTCATCGGCTCCCCGCTTGATCGAGTGGTCGCCTGGGCAATCGGCACCACTATTGTAGCGTCTGCTCCAATTTGATTTCGGGCTGGCATCCGGATGATCTCAGGTCCAGGGCGGGCACTTGGCGGTGCAGTACCGTTTCGGTCTCCCCTGTGAGGTCTGGTGCTGGCCGGAGGACGGCAGGACCCAGGACACCCAGGCGGTGATAGCAGACGCGCTGCACGATGCCGCGCGGATTCCAGGAGACGTGGTGGCCCGCTATCGAGTCGGTCTCGAAACCCGAGAACGCATCATCAACGCAACCCGCGGCCTCCTATCGCGCATGGGCTTGGATGCGCTGACGTTGAAAGCGATTACCGATGAGGCCGGGGTCGGTGCCGGCAGTTTCTACAACTTATTCGCCTCGAAAGACGAGGTGATCTTCGAAGTCATTCGAGAAGCCATCGCCGCAGTGGATCCCGATCCGTCCGGCGCGGGCGACGAGAGCCTCGACCAGCTCGTTGCAGCATTTGTCACCTTTGTGGTGGATGATCCCACGATCGCGAGGATCTACCTGCGCATGGCGGTTGGGCGCGGACTTGTCGATCCCACGATTGCCGAACGCGTAGTGCGAGCCCATGAGCGCCGGCTGGGGCGGTTCGCTGACGCGTGGCGGCGCGATGATCCCGGTCTGTCAGCAGCGCAGGCGCGGACACGCGCGGAGATGATGCTCGCTGGGCTGACAGGCCTTGCGCTGAACGCGCTGCTTGACGGCAGGTTTGACTTGCCGGTTCATGCGACGCAGCTGCTGTGTCAGATGCGTAGGGACAGGCCTCTGGCGACCGTGGCGAATAGCGTGAGTTCCAGGTCTGAATCGCCTCGACTATCAGGTAACCGTGCGTCAAGGTCTACATCAGCGTGAACGAGACATTGCTCGTTGCGACCGTGCTGGCACTGATCGGCGCGAATGGCGTATTTGTTGCCGCTGAGTTCGCGTTGGTGACGGTTCGCCGGCCGGTGGTCGATGAACGTGCAGCTGCCGGGGACCGCCGTGCACGTGCGGTGCGCCGTGAGCTCAGCGATGTGTCGTTTGCCTTGTCTGTGGCACAATTCGGCATCACCCTGACGTCATTGTTGGTCGGGTTCTTGGCGGAACGCGCCGTTGGCGACGTCTTTCTGCGGCCCCTGTTGGCGTTTGCCGGTGTCCCGGAAGCGTGGTCACTGCCGATCGCACTGGGCGGGGCATTGCTGCTGTCGACTGCAGTCCAGGTGGTTATGGGGGAACTGGTGCCCAAGCAGCTGGCACTGGCACGACCGCTTGGCGTTGCCTTGGCCTTGACACCTGCGACGCGTGCGTTCGGTCAAGTGTTGCGGCCGGTGATCCGACTGTTCGACGAAGCCGCTGCAGCACTCGCTCGGCGTCTGTTCTCCATCGAGATATCAGACCAACTCGAAGGAGGCCGTTCACTGGATGAACTGGCACGCATCATCGACGAGTCCGGCGCGCAAGGCAGCTTGACTGACGCTCAAACGAATCTGCTGCGGCGTGCTGTGATACTCGGCGACATGACTGTGGAGTCAGTCATGGTGCCACGACCTGACATTGTCTGGATTGAATGGGATGCAACAGTCGCGGACCTCCGCGAACTCGCGCGGGCCACTGGCCACAGTCGGTTTCCGGTGCGAGGAGAGCATGAAGACGAGGCAGTGGGCTCCATCCATGTCAAGGATGCGCTGGCCGTGCCCTTCGATGAGTACAAGCGAACAGCGATCGCTCCGTTGGTGGCGCCCGTGCTCATTGTCCCCGAATCTGCGTCCGGACGGGCACTGCTGTCAGGGTTCAAACGGGACGGCCGGACGTTTGCTCTCGTCATTGATGAGCATGGTGGCACTGCCGGCATCGTCACCGTCGAGGACCTGCTCGAGGCGCTGGTGGGAGACATCACTGACGAGTTTGATGTCGAGGTTGCGCCAGTGCGGCGGGCTGGCCATGGGCGGTTCATCGTTGATGGAGCGATGAACGCGCAGCGCCTTGACGAACTGTGCGGATTCGCCTTGCCCGCTGGCGACTACGCGACGGTCGCTGGCTTCTTCCTGGATCTATGGGGTCAGATCCCTGAGCCTGGGAATCAGATTGTCTTCGATGGATGGGTCCTGACGGTGCTCACCATGGACGAGTTGCGCATCACCCGTTTGTCGTTGGAGAATCCCGAGGCTGTGTCATGACCATCGCTGCAGCACCGTCGATGGCGACTGCCGAGTTCAGTGTTGGTGCCATCGTTGTTGCGGTCGTCCTGTTAGTGGTCAATGGGGCGTTCACTGCGACCGAGATCGGTCTGTTGGCGGCGAGGCCGGCACGGATCGAACGCGCCCACCAGGAAGGCGACCGGCGCGCTGAATGGGCGTTAAAGGCGCTCGGCGATCTGCAGACGAGCTTCTCGGCTACGCAGCTTGGTGTGACGATGAGTTCGCTCGGACTGGGTGTTATCGCTGAGCCCGCAGTGGCAGCTCTGTTGGTCCGATGGTTGGAACCGACAGGGTTGCCTGAGGGCGCGACGTTGGTTATTGCTGTCACACTGGCGCTGGCTGTCGTGGTATTTCTGCACATGGTCGTCGGCGACATGGCCCCTAAGAATCTGGCGATTGCCCGCGCCGAAGATGTCGTGCTCGTGGTCGCTCGATGGTTCGGTTGGTTCGTCGCCGTCTTCAGGCCATTGATCATCGTGCTCAACGTCACGTCGACGGTCGTGCTGCGCGTGTTGAGGACCGATCCGGTCGAAGGCCATCAGTTGATGCACACGGCGGATGAGTTGGCCCTCGTCGTCACTGATTCTGTCGAGCAAGGCATGATCCCCAGCGAGGATGCTGGAGTGCTCGGTGCGGCGCTGCGCCTCGGATCGATCACCGCGCAATCGGCCATGACTCCGCGCACAGACCTTGCGGCTGTGCCAGCCGAAGCGCTGCTGGACGACATCGTCGCCACAGCCGTCGCCAGTGGTCACACACGCTTGATTGTCTACAGCGGGGACCTCGACAACGCCATTGGCATCGTCCATGTCAAGGACGTGATCGTGTTGGACGAAGACCAGACGACGATCACCGCCGCGGAGTTGCTGCGACCGCTCGCGGCGATTCCGCCGAGTCGCAGTCTCGACCTGCTGTTGGCCGATATGCGCGAGGACGGCCACCATGCGATGCTGGTTGTTGACGAGTTCGGGTCCACCATTGGCTTGATCACGATGGAGGATGTACTCGAAGAACTGGTCGGCGACATCATCGACGAGTTCGATGATGTCGATCCGTCACTGGTGGCTTCTGACCAGCGGTGGGTTGTGCCCGGCACGATGCGTCGCGATGAACTCGAGCGACTGACAGGGCTCTGCCTGGAGGGTGTCAGCGAGACGGTGTCGGGATGGACCGTCGAACACCTTGGCCGGTTGCTCAAGGCCGGTGATACCGCTGTCGTTGACGGTTGGCGCTTGAGGGTGCTGAACCTTGAAGGTCGACGGGCAGGCCGCATCGAGATCATTGCACCGCGGCGTGGTCTGGTGTCCGCAACTGGTTCCAGCGCACATGGATGACCGAGTGACGTTCACAGCGGCCGAACTGGATGCGTTTCGCGACCGGGAGGTGGCTGACCTGGTCGACCTTGCCCACACGCGACCACGCCTGGTCTTCGTCGGCATCAATCCGGGACTGTGGACAGCTGCCACCGGCAGCCATTTCGCGCATCCGACCAATCGCTTCTACCCGGCGCTGCATGCAGCTGGTCTCACGTCGCGGCCGTTCGATCGGGTTCACGGATTGCCCGAGACCGATCGACGTGAACTGACTGACAAGGGCATCGCGATCACCAACTTGGTGAGTCGAGCGACGACGCGCGCATCGGAGCTGAGCGCCCAAGAACTGCGCGATGGTGGTGTATCGCTCGTTGCGCGCATGACTCAATGGCGGCCGACAGTGGTGGCAGTCGCCGGGGTAACCGCATATCGCACCGCTTTTGCGCGATCCCGAGCCACGATGGGTGAGCAGGGGGACGCAATGACGCCCGGTACAGCATGGTGGGTGGTCCCAAATCCGAGCGGCCTCAACGCTCATGAAACCATCGCGTCGTTGGCCGCCTGGTATCGGCAGGTCGCTGTTGCCGCGGGCGTTGAACTTTTGTCACAAGGTCGGTAGCGAACCCCGTTTTGGATCGAATTCGGCGAAAACGTCGGTGACGGCTTCCATCGCGTCGACGGCATGTTGGAGCGGATGAAGAAATGGCATCGCGGTCGGGTCGAGGGGTTCATCGTCGATGAATTCCTCAAGACCCTGGTCATCGAAGGCGGCGGCGGTCAGGCGCGGAGGATGTCGCCGAGCGCCGAACACCACCACGACGACATCGCGACCGGATGCTTCCGCCTCGGCGATAAAACCCCAGCACGGAACACCTGGTCCGGCCACGTGATCCAGCGCCAACTGCGCAATGACCGCGTGCCGGGATTCGTCGTCGGCTGGAAAATCGGGCAGCGTGACCAATTGGGTGCGGTCGGGACCCGGCAGGACGACGGTCGGAGGGAGCGGTCGCTCACGCTTGGTGGCGAGGTCGCTGGCCGCCTGTTGACAGACAAACTTCAGTTCGTCGAACTGCATCGAGCCCTCACACGCTGGTGGTCGCTCCCTCGGACGCCGAACGGACGGTCTTGGCGTACTTGGCGAGTACACCGCGCGTGTAGCGCGGCGGCAACGGTTGCCACGTCGTCCGTCGCTGCGCAAGGACGTCGTCGTCGACGAGGAGATCGATGCTCCGCGCTGGCACATCGATGCGAATGGTGTCACCTTCTTCGACAAGCGCGATCGGGCCACCGTCTGTCGCTTCGGGTGCAACGTGCGCGATGGAGAAGCCGTGCGTCGCGCCAGAGAAACGACCATCGGTGATGAGCGCAACGCTCCCGCCAAGACCAGCACCTTTCACCGCCGACGTCACAGCCAGCATTTCACGCATGCCGGGTCCGCCCTTGGGGCCTTCGTAGCGGATAAGGATGATGTCACCAGGGTTGATCTGGCCGGTGAGCACGGCAGCCATGGCGGCCTGCTCGCCATCAAAGACGCGAGCCGGCCCCTCAAGTCGTTCCTGTTCGGCCGTCATGCCAGCGATCTTGACCACGGCACCGTCAGGCGCCAGCGAACCGCGCAAGATCGCCAGACCCCCATCTGCGTGGATAGGCCGGTTCAGTGGGCGCACGACGTCACCATCCGGAGCCGGGGGGTCCAGTGCTTCGATCTCCTCAGCAAGAGAACGCCCCGTCACGGTAAGCGCGTCGCCGTGGAGGAGATCGGCGTCGAGGAGTTCCTTGAGGACCACAGGCACGCCACCGATACGGTCGATGTCGTTCATGACATAGCGCCCGCCGGGCTTCGTGTCGGCAATATGGGGCACGCGGCGACCGATGCGATCGAAGTCGTCGATGGTCAGTTCGACTTCCGCTTCGCGGGCGATGGCCAGTAGGTGCAGCACGGCATTGGTCGATCCACCAACAGCCATCACGACGCTGATCGCGTTCTCAAGCGCTTTGCGGGTGATGATGCGGCGCGAGGTGAGACCGGCGTGGAGCGCTTCGACAGCCACGACGCCTGATCGGCGGGCTATCTCATCACGCCGTGGGTCTGGTGCGGGTGCGGCCGAAGAACCGGGCAGGGCCATGCCCAGCGCTTCGATCGCCGACGCCATGGTGTTCGCAGTGAACATGCCGCCACACGATCCTTCGCCGGGACACGCACTGCGTTCAATCTGCGAGAGTTCATCATCGTCGATCTGACCGCGGGCCCGCGCACCGACGGCCTCGAAGACGTCTTGGATAGTGATGTCGTGCCCTTTGTGACGTCCCGGCATGATGGATCCGCCGTAGACGAACACGGCGGGAACATCGAGTCGTGCCGCTGCCATCGCCATGCCCGGCAGTGACTTGTCGCACCCGGCGAACGTCACCATGCCGTCAAAACGTTCCGCATGCATCACCGTCTCGACGGAGTCGGCGATCACTTCACGGGACACCAGCGAGGCGCGCATTCCCTCGTGGCCCATCGAGATGCCGTCGGAGACAGCGATGGTCACGAACTCGATCGGAAAGCCGCCAGCGTCCCGCACGCCCAATTTCGCTTGCTTGGCCAAGCGATCGAGCGGCAAGTTGCACGGTGTGACCTCGTTCCACGATGAGACGACGCCAACCTGCGGCTTTCCCCAATCGTCGTCGGACATGCCGACAGCTCGGAGCATGGCCCGGGCCGGGGCACGCTCGTACCCATCGGTCACATCGCGGCTGCGGTGTTTGGCGTCCGGCATGCTCATCCTCGTTGTCGATGATCACCAGGGAGGGCTATCTGACCACAACAGACCGTGCCACGTCGAACCGTGCAGCGCCAACCAGACTGTCGCTGGCACGTACCTGCCCGGACGTGCACCGCTAGCGTGGCGGTCGATCCCAGCATGAAGGCGCCACGATGGATCCGATCCAGTCCGTTGATTCTGAAGCGATCGTCCTTGTCGCAGAGCGTGTGCGTGCAGGTGAAACCGTCGACGTATCCACAGCAGGCATGCCTCGTGGGCCATTCGTCACCGATGTCTTAGGTCTTGAGTTTGGTCAAGCATCGCACGGACGACTGACCGCACACCTGGTCCTCGATGAACGTCATCACCAGCCGTATGGCATTGTCCATGGCGGGATCTGGTGCGCTGTCGTAGAAACCATGGCCTCTGTGGCGGCAGCCCTCCACGCTCCAGACGGTCATGTTGTGGTGGGCGTGAACAATTCGACAGATTTTCTCCGACCGCATCGCGCCGGCCGTGTCGAAGGTGAGGCGAGCTTGATTCACCTCGGGCGCACACAACAACTTTGGCAGGTCGCGCTTCGGCGGGATGACGATGCGATGGTGGCTCGCGGACAGGTGCGACTGCAACACGTCGCCAGCCGTTGATACGTGCCTTGTTGCTGGCCGCTTCGGTGGTCGGGGCAGCGACACTGTGGACGGCATGGCCGGGTGTGACACATCGGTCGGTCAACCGCGTCGGCGACGAGTGAGCGTGATACGTCGACGGGCTACGAAACGGCGCATGAACCGGTCTTCAGCGTCTTCAGGGCCGATAAGGACCAGACGCGCCCCTTGTGTCAGCGGTGTGTGCGGGTCGGGATAGGAGGATGTCTCGGCGTCGGTCAACACGGCTACCACCGTGCATCCCGTCGTGGCCTGCAGATCGAGCTCAGCCAGTCGGCGGCCGACCAGTTTTGGCGGCACTGTCTGCCGAAAAGCGACGAGCCCTTCAGTGATCAGCGTTGCTGATTCCGAGCGCATGCGGTTCCAGACTTCGGTGGCCCCAGTCGATGCGTACGACAGGACGAAGTCTGCGCCGGCGCGGTACATCGTTGACAGGTTGCGTTCATGGGCGACGCGCCCCAGCACGAGGGCGTCGTTGCGCAGGCGTCGTGCATACAACGTGAGGAAGATATTGATGTCATCATCGTGGGTCGTGATCAGCACGGCCGACGCATCGTCGATGCCGGCATCGCTGAGCTTTGAACGATCGGCCGCGTCACCGATCACATAGTCGAAGCCGTTGCGTTGGCGTGAAGGGTCCTTCTCGACGATCCGGCATGTCCGCCCAGATTGCTGCACCGTGTCGGCAGCCGCGCGGCCTACACGACCTCCGCCGATGATCACGACGGGCGCGCGAGGCCGATCTTGGTCGGCACTCTCAGCGTGGCCCGGCGTGCCCTTGTCGCTGGCATCAGCCGTCGCCGATGCGTAGGCGGCCACGTCATCGGCATGGCCGGCGAGCACGAGGATTGACGTATCGGCGATGCGGATGTCGCCGCTGGGTTGCTGGAGAGTCCCGCGGTCCCAAATACCGACGACGGAGAGCCGATGGCGTTCCCGTAGATCAATGTCGGATAGCAAGCGTCCGGTGAGGTCGGTGCCGGCCGCGATCATTTCGGCGATGACGACGTGTTCGAAATGCGCAATGATCTGGCAGCCACGAGTGCGTGACAGAATCCGTCGAGCCAGGGCGTTGCCGAGCAATTGGCCGAGCTGGAGGACATGGTCGGCTCCGGCCAATTCGAGCACGTCTACCGAGTCCGGATCGTTGGCGGTGACCACCAGGAGGGGTCGTTCGGTCACCTGTCTGACGGTGAAGGCAACGTTGGTGTTGGCTTGGTCATTGCGTGCGGAGAAGATCAGCGCGGCGTGTTCTGCCCGCGCAGATCTGTACGTCTCAGGATCGTCAAGGTCCCCGACCATGACGGCGTGCCCGTTGTCGTGGAGTGCCAGCGCGCGATCGATGTCATCGACCAAGATGGCGTACGGCATGCCTGCAGCGCGAGCCCTCCGGATGAGGACCTCTTCAACTTCCCCATGGCCGGTGACCAACAGATGGTCGGTGATCGTGGCCGGCAGCGATCGAGGCGCTTGAGCCTGGCGAGTTGCGGCACGCCACGGCACGTAGACCAGTTGGATGAACGTGAAGGGCAAGATGACAAGGATCAGCACCGCACCCGCGCCCAGCACGATGAGCGAGTACAGCCGACCGAGGTCGGAGGTGAAGACGATGTCGCCGAACCCGAGGGTCGACATCGTGACGACGGTCCAGTAGATCGCTGCGGCCACCGAATGCTGCTGGCCCTCCCAGTGCATGACGGCCAGAAAGCCGGCGCTGAAGGTGATGACGATGACGATGAAGACGACCGCCAGCTTGGCCACAGCGCGGGTTCCACTGGCGCCAGACGGGATGGTAATGGCCCGCAGGATGGGCCCAACAAGCCTCATACGGATGTCCTTTCATGACCTCGGCCGGCCCTGGCAGAAGTTGGCGCCAGCTGAGCAATACTGCGCCACACTGGCGCCAGGCGACGAGGGGGCGGTCATCCGGGTACGTTAGGGACCTGCGAGCAACGGCGCTCCGACCCTGTCTGAAGCGGGTCCGTGGGTGCCGTTTGTGATGTGTGAGTGCCACCTCCTCGGGCCGTGCCAGTCACGTCAGGCCGTCTGTGCCGACCAATGAGGTGTGCAATGAGTGCGATCCCAACGGAGCTGAACGATCAAGACGCCAGCGCCCCAGTTGTGGCGGTACCGCGCGTGCAGGGCCGGTCTGGCGTACGGCGTGCAATTGCCGAGGAACGCGATGCTTGCGGCATCGGATTCGTAGCACGATCGGATGGCGAGGCATCCCGCGAAGTTGTTGAACTTGCGCTGGCAGGCCTGGCGGGTGTCAAACACCGTGGAGCTGTCGCCGCAGATGCCGTGTCGGGAGACGGTGCCGGGATCCTTACCCAGATACCGCGCGATATTGTCGCCGAATGGGCCCGTGCCAGTACGGATGCCGATGGTGACGTGCCTCTTGATCGATCCCGGCTCGGTCTTGCGTTTCTGTTCCTCGCACCAGGGACGACGGCAGCCGCCGGCCACGAGCGTGCTCAGGCTCGATCGCACCTGGAAGCCGCAGCGCGAGACGTCGATATTGAGGTCGTCGCCTGGCGCGACGTTCCCATCGATCGGTCTGTCCTGGGTGACATGGCCGCAGATGCACAACCATTTTTGACGCAAGCGGTGCTCTACCGCCCAGAGGGCGGGCATCATGCCGGAACTGACTCGGCTGATGCGGAACGCGTTGACGGTGAGCGCCAGGCGCATCGGCTGCGTCGGTTGGCGGCGGCGCGTTGTCGTGCCGCCGGGCTCCGCTTCTACGCCGCGAGTTGTTCGTTCGTGACCGTGACCTACAAGGCGATGGTGGCCTCGGACCGACTGGCTGGCTTCTACCCGGACTTGCGTCGCGACGACTGGGTGTCATCGCTGGCCGTGTTCCACTCACGATTCTCGACCAACACTGCGCCGAGTTGGGAGCGGGCACAGCCATTTCGCATGTCCTGCCACAACGGCGAGATCAACACGGTCGGCGGTAATACGACGATGATGCGTGCGCGCCATGGAGATTTGGTGCCTGGGGCGCTGTCGATCGACGGTACTGACTGGGCTCGTCCGGCTGACTTGTTGCCATTGCTCGACGAGGATCAGTCCGACTCGGCAAGACTCGACGAAACGCTCGACGTGCTCGTTCGAGGTGGGCGCGATGTTCGCCACGCGATGGCGATGATGGTGCCTCAGGTATGGGAAGGGGCTCGTGACTTGGCGCCGGGCGTGCGTGACTTCTACCGCTACCACGCGACGCTCATGGAGCCATGGGATGGGCCAGCAGGTTTGATCTTCACCGATGGTGTGCGGGTCGGAGCGAGCCTTGACCGCAATGGGCTGCGTCCCTTGCGCTATCACGTCTATGACGATGGTCTCGTCGTGGCCGCGTCGGAAGTCGGTGCTGTTCCCTCACCGGCATCGCTGGCTGGCACCGGCGATCTGCAAGGTTCCCGTGTGGGAGTCGTGCGCCGGGCCCGCTTGGGGCCTGGGCAGATGATGTGTGTGGATCCTGCCGAGGGTGGGCTGCAGGAAGACGTTGAAGTGAAGGCGGCACTTGCCGACCATGCTCCTTACGGCACCTGGATTGCTGAGCATTTGCGAAGTGTGCCGGCCGGGCGTCCGGTCGATGGTGCTGGTCCGAACCTGCTGGCCCGCCAGCACGTCTACGGCTTCACACGCGAAGAAGTCATCTCGGTCTTGAGGCCCATGGCCACCGAAGCGAAAGAGGCCATCTCGTCGATGGGAGACGACACTCCCATTGAACCGATGAGTCAGGTGCGGCGCCCCGTGTCGCATTACCTCAAGCAGCGTTTCGCGCAGGTCACCAACCCGCCGATCGATCACTATCGCGAGCACGAAGTGATGAGCTTGCGCACCCAGCTCGGCGGGAGACAGCCGGTCCTTACCCAACGGCCTGAAGCGGCGCGACTCCTCGAACTCGAGTCCTTCTTCATGTTTCCTGACGGACTGCGACGACTTGTGCTGGACCCAGAGATTGGCCTTGTTGTGCAGGCGCTCGATGCAACATTCCCCATCGCTGCAGGCGTGGGGGGCTTGGCGGCTGCGGTCGAACAGTTGGCAACTGAGGCAGTCGAGCACGCCCGGCAGGGCACCGGCATCATCGTCGTGTCTGACGTCGGCAGCGACGAAGATCGATGCCGAGTGCCCATTCTGCTCGCGGTGGGTGCGGTTCACCAACGCCTCGTCGCCGAAGGCATCAGGACGCGCACGTCACTCGTGGCCGAAACCAACGAAGCTCGCGAAACTCATGACATGGCCTCGCTGCTGGGCTTCGGAGCCGATGTCATTGTCCCACGGCTGGTACTCGAGACGATTGCTGACCTCGCCGACGAAGGAAGAATCGGGGGTGACAATCCCAGCGCGAGCGTGGCACAGGAGCGGTATCGAACTGCGATCGAAGACGGTGTCCTGAAGATCATGGCAAAGATGGGCATCTCGGTCCTTGATGCGTTCCGAGGTGCTCAGACGTTTGAGGCGCTTGGTTTGTCTGCTGAGGTTGTTGACCGCTGTCTGACTGGCACGGTCTCGACCGTGGGAGGATTGACGTTTGATGACCTCGGCGCGGACTTGTTGGCCCAGCACACTGAAGCCAACGAGGTCAGTGCGCTTGCAAGCCCCGGGATCATCAAGTGGAAGCAGCAGGGCGAATTCCATGACATGAACAAACCGGTGATCGAGGCCCTGCACGATGTGTTGGGCTTGGGACGCTCACCGTCGACAACGCCGTTCGTGCTCGATGGTCTGCGCGCCGATGACATCGACGGTACGACTGCGGCGCTCCTGAGGACCGCACTCGCCGAAGGCCGCACAGAGCTGTATCAAGTCTTTTCGGACAAGGTGCGCAGCCGTCCCACGGCCTTCCTGCGGGACTTCCTGAGGACGATTCCGGCTGGCGATCCGGTTCCGGTCGCTGACGTTGAACCTGTCGAAGCCATCACCAGGCGTTTTTCGACCGGAGCGATGTCGCATGGAGCGTTGTCGGCTGAAGCTCACCAGACACTGGCTGCGGCTCTCAACCTCATCGGAGGCAGGGCCAATTCCGGCGAGGGCGGAGAGGACCCTGCCAGATTCATGACCAGGGGTGAGCGGCACGATTTCGACTGCCGGATCAAGCAGGTCGCGTCGGGACGATTTGGTGTGACGCCTCAATATCTCGCCAACGCGCAGTCGCTGCAGATCAAGATGGCGCAGGGATCGAAGCCCGGGGAAGGTGGGCAGATCCCAGGGCACAAGGTGACCGATGAAATCGCGAGGCTTCGTCACACCACCGCCGGAGTGACGCTGATCAGCCCGCCGCCTCACCACGACATCTACTCCATTGAGGATCTCGCGCAACTGATCTTCGACCTGAAGCAGGTCAACCCTGCCGTCGAAGTGGACGTGAAGCTTGTTGCGGAGTCGGGCGTTGGCACCGTCGCTGCCGGTGTTGTCAAGGCGCTGGCTGATTCGATCCATATTTCAGGCAACGACGGAGGCACAGGAGCGTCACCGCTGTCGTCTATTCAGCATGCCGGCATGCCCTGGGAGCTCGGGCTTGCCGAGGTGCAGCAGGAGTTGCGTCGTCACCGCCTGCGTGGCCGGGTCAGCCTGCGTGTAGACGGGGGATTCAAGACCGGCCACGACGTGATCGCGGCGGCACTGCTAGGGGCCGATGAGTACGCCTTCGGGACCGCAGCGCTCTTCGCTGAAGGCTGCATCATGGCTCGCGCCTGCCACCGTGATACGTGCCCGGTGGGCATTACGACCCAGCGGCGCGATCTGCGCGACAAGTTCGTTGGCACGCCCGAGATGGTCGCCGCATATTTGACGATGGTTGCCGAAGAAGTGCGGCACCTTCTGGCAGGTCTCGGTTTGCGCAGCCTTGATGACGCCATCGGTCGCGTGGATCTGCTGGAGCAACGGGACGACCTTGAAGGTCGTGCACGGCGGCTCGACTTGTCGGCCCTCATCGAAGATCCGCAGGTCGGCGAACGCCGGTTTATCGGACATGACCCTGTGCAGCGGCCGCGCAGCGAATTGGGTGACCTGGTCTACGAGGACGCGGCTGAAACGGTCTTTCTTGGAGGCATCGTGGAATACACCCATCCGATCACCAATGCCGACCGCACAGTAGGAGCGCGTCTCGGTGGTGCCGTGGGCCTGGAGTTCGGGGAGGAGCCACCTGCCGGCATTGCCCGCATGCGCTTCACCGGATCTGCTGGCCAGTCGTTCGGTGCGTTCATCACCGATGGCATTGAGCTGGTGCTCGATGGCGAGGCGAACGACTACGTCGCCAAGGGCATGGGTGGGGGAACGGTCATCGTGCGGCCGCCGGCTGATGATGCCGGAGAGCCGGTGCTCGTAGGAAACACCGTGCTGTACGGCGCCACGGGCGGGGAGTTGTTCGTCGCTGGACGAGCCGGTGAACGATTCGCTGTGCGCAATTCGGGTGCGGTCGCGGTCGTTGAAGGTGTCGGTGACCATGCCTGTGAGTACATGACCGGAGGCACCGTCGTCATCCTGGGGCCGACCGGGAGCAACCTCGGAGCCGGAATGAGCGGTGGGGAATGCTTCGTAGTGGACGAGACAGGCGACGTCCTCGCGCGCGTGAATCGGCAGCTCGTGGAAGCGCGTCGTCCCGACGGCCGGCAACTCGAGCGCATGCGCGGGCTCGTTGAACGGCATGCGACGGTAACTGGCTCGTCGAGCGCGATCAGGATGCTGGAGCGATGGTCCTACCGGCCACCACGAGTGTGGCGCATCGCACCCAAGACCGAACTTGAACGCGTGGCATCGGCACACGGATCGCAGGCCGCCGCCGGATGACATCGCGTCCGTAGGTACACGGGTTTCGACCTCAAGCCCAGTAACCTCGATGGCCAGTGCTGTGGTGTTGTTCTGCGCATCTGCGCAGACCGCGACTGCCGCCTTGCGAGGTTTTTCAACGTGATTCGTCGAGTCTGTCGAGGCTTTGTGCGACCGAACGGGCATCGAAGGGTGAGGGACCATCGCCCTGCGCAACGTGCTGCATCGGCCCTTCTCGCAATAGCCGTTGGGCTTGCTGTTTTGGGCATGCCTTCTATGGCCGTTGCTGACGACCGTCAGTTGTCAGTCGTGCAGCATGCCCTCGAACAGGTACGGGCAGATCGAGCGCTGCTCGAATCCAGGATGCGGTCAACACAATCGCGAATCGAGTCACTGTACGAACGCCAGGCGCAACTCGAAGCAGAGCGTGATGATCTCGAACGCCAGTTCAGCCAGCAGCTCGCCGAAGCGGTCGCGCTCGAAGATCGCATGACGGCGCGCATACGCCAGTCGTACATGCATGGTTCGGCGGTCGACCCCGTCGCGGTGTTTTTCTCTTCTGAGGATCCGGCCGGTGCGCTCGCCAAAGCTGAGACGATCAGGTGGCTTGTCGCCGGCGACCGCACCAGGATTGAAGAACTGGCCGCAGCAAGGACGCGAGCAGCCTCTTCCCAACTACTGCTGGATGCCCGTATCGCGGAACTCGATCGTCTCGGTGAAGATTTTTCGATGCTGACCAAGGCGCTTGAAGACGACTTGGTACGGGCGCAACGCCTTGAGGTATCGCTCGACGCGCAAGTCCGCGCTGAACTTGAGCGCCAGGAACGTCAGCGGCGCCAAGAGGCGGCAGCCGCAGCCGCCACGGCAGTGCCAGCGGCACCGGTCAATCGCACCGCAACGACACCAGTGTCGTCTGGATCTGCGCCTACAGCATGCCCTATTGACCAGCCTCACAACTTCATCGACAGTTGGGGCCATCCCCGAAGCGGGGGCCGACGACACCGCGGGACAGACTTGATGGCCCCTCATGGACTCACTCTGCGTGCCATCACCGACGGAGTCTGGGAGCATCAGCGGCCTGGCCGCAGTGCAGGAATCTGGGGTGTGTTGCGAGGTGACGACGGTGCGACCTATCGGTACCTGCACCTGTCAGCCCACACAGCGCACCACGGCGAGCGTGTCACCGCTGGCCAGGAAGTCGGGCGCAACGGTTCCACCGGCAACGCCTCAACTCCTCACCTGCATTTCGAGGCTCATCCCGGCGGTGCATCGGCGGTCAACCCGTATCCGCTGCTGCGCAGCCTGTGCGGTTGACCTCGGGCTGGCGAGCCACCCGGCACGTGGCGTTGGTTCGTTTCGACACCTGATCGTGGCGCGCTACCGTCGTCGTTGGTAGCCGCACGTGGTGAGCCACCAACGGCCGCGCTTGCCTGGTCGATGGCGCTCGCCGTGTCGTCAGGAACTTTGGCGGCTGACCGGACGTGCGACCCAGGTTGTTCGGGTGCGGATGCGAGGAGACTCCACAGTGATGTCACGATGAGCCAAGCCACGTCAACACGCGAGTCGGTCAAGTTGTCGAACGCCGTCGTCCGGTTCGCCGGCGATTCGGGTGACGGAATGCAACTCGCGGGGGATCGTTTCACCGACCAATCGGCGTTGGCGGGAAACGACCTTGCGACGCTGCCTGACTTCCCTGCAGAGATCAGAGCCCCTGCCGGAACGTTGGCGGGAGTGAGTTCGTTTCAGCTCCATTTCTCAGATCGTGACATCCACACGCCGGGTGATGCCCCGGATGTCTTGGTGGCAATGAACCCAGCTGCCCTGATGAAGCATCTCGGGGCGCTGAAGCCAGGTGGCACGCTCGTCATCAATATCGACGCGTTCTCCACGCGCAATCTGCAGAAAGCGGGATACCTGACCGATCCCCGTGAAGACGGCACGCTGACCGATTACCAGGTGCACGAAGTCGGTGTGACCTCCCTGACACTCAATGCGCTCGAGGAGTTCATCGAACGTGGCGACTTGAACAAGAAGGACGCAGAGCGGTGCAAGAACATGCTTGCGCTCGGGCTTGTCTCATGGATGTTTTCAAGGTCGACTGTAGAGACCGAGGAGTGGCTCGAAAAGAAGTTCGCGTCGCGTCCCGAAGTCGCGGCAGCCAATATTGCAGCGCTGCGCGCCGGTCGGAACTACGGGGAGACGACTGAGGCGTTCACTTTCAACTACGAGGTCGAGAGCGCACGACTCCCGCCGGGGCGCTATCGCAACATCAACGGCAACCAGGCACTCGCCTACGGACTCGTCGCTGCCGGCGTGCGCTCCGGTCTGCCGCTGTTCTACGGTTCGTACCCGATTACGCCTGCCTCAGACATCCTGCATGAACTTGCGCAACTCAAGCATTTTGGGGTGACCACGTTTCAGGCGGAAGACGAGATTGCCGCGATTGGGTCAGTGATCGGTGCAGCATTCGGCGGCTCGCTGGCGGTGACTGCTTCATCAGGCCCCGGTATAGCACTCAAGACTGAAGCGATGGGCCTGGCCATGATGGTCGAGTTGCCTTTGATCGTGGTGGATGTCCAGCGTGGAGGTCCATCTACCGGGTTGCCGACCAAGACTGAACAATCTGATTTGCTCCAGGTGTTGCATGGCCGCAATGGCGAAGCCCCTATCCCAGTGGTAGCGGCGTCGTCGCCCGCAGACTGCTTCCATGCAGCGATTGAAGCGGCACGTATTGCGCTGACCTATAGGACACCGGTGGTGTTGCTGTCGGACGGGTACCTCGGCAACTCTGCCGAACCGTGGCTGCTGCCGGATGTTGACAGCCTTCCGGACCTGTCGACGGCGTTTGCATTCACCACCGAACCCAACGCCGATGAGGGAGCATTCCACCCCTACTTGCGTGATCCCGAGACGCTGGCGCGCCCATGGGCCATTCCTGGAACGGTCGGCCTCGAACACCGGATCGGTGGACTTGAGAAGGAAGAAGGCACCGGACATATCAGCTACGAGCACGACAACCATCACGCGATGACATTGCTGCGCCACGAGCGTGTGGCCCGGATTGCGGCATCGCTGCCCCCCACTGAGATCGAGGATCCGTCGGGTGAGGCTGATGTGCTGATCGTAGGTTGGGGCTCGACGGCTGGTCCGATTCGAGCTGCCTGCGAACTCCTCAGGGACCGCGGTCGCAACGTTGCCCGCGTGCATCTGCGGCACCTGGCCCCATTGCCCAACGATCTCGACGAGATCCTGTCGTCGTATCGGAAGGTGATCTGTCCGGAGAACAATATGGCGCAGTTGGCTGGCATTCTCCGGGCGCGCACGCTGATAGATATTCGGCCCTACAACCGGGTCAGCGGCCAGCCTTTCGCTGCCTCAGAATTGGTCGATGCCATTGAGACGATCGCTTGGGGAGATGACGCGTGACGACAACCAACGAGAAGCTCACCCGCAAGGATTTCGCTTCTGATCGTGAGGTCAGGTGGTGCCCCGGTTGTGGGGACTACGCGATCTTGGCGACTGTCCAGTCAGTATTGCCGGATCTCGACGCTCGTCCGGAATCAACGGTCTTCGTGTCCGGCATCGGCTGTTCGTCGCGTTTCCCGTACTACATGGACACCTACGGCATTCATTCGATTCACGGCCGCGCGCCGGCGATCGCGACGGGACTGGCGATTGCCCGTCCCGAACTTGATGTCTGGGTCGTGACGGGTGACGGTGATGGGTTGTCGATCGGTGGCAACCACCTCATTCATGCGCTGAGGCGCAATGTCGACATCACCATCTTGCTGTTCAACAATGAAGTCTACGGACTGACCAAAGGCCAGTACTCACCGACGTCGCCGATGGGTGTGATCAAGAAGTCGACGCCCATGGGGTCCATCGACCAGCCGTTGAACCCGGTAAGTGTGGCCCTGGGTGCTGAGGCGACGTTTGTCGCTCGGAGCATCGACACAGACCGTCAACATCTGAGCGAGGTACTGACCGCTGCCTATCAGCACCGTGGTGCTGCGTTCATCGAGATCTATCAGAATTGCAACGTGTTCAATGATGGCGCGTTCGCGGCCATCAAGGATGCTGGCCAGCGTGAGCACAACCAGATCCGCCTGGTAGCGGGGGAGCCGATCGTTTTTGGTCCGGACGGCGAGCATGCCGTCGTCGCTCGCGCTGACGGATCGATGGCGATCGTCCCCACCGAGGACGCTGGCGACCGCGTGGTCATCCACGATCCGCACCGCGATGAGCCCACCACGGCTTTCGCGTTGTCACGCCTGTCGCACAATCCGACCGGACCGACGCCGATTGGGATACTTCGTTCAGTTGAGCGACCCGTCTACGACGACATGGTCCGAGCGCAGGTTGACGAGGCGCGGCGCCAGAAGGGGCCGGGTGACTTGGCGGAATTGTTGAGTTCCGGCAACGTCTGGGATGTCGTGAGCTGACCGTGGCGCATGACTGAAACCCCGGCACGACAACGGTTACTCGCCGAACTGCTGGGCTGGGGCGGTGATCGTCCAGTTGATGACGGATCAGCCGCGATCGCGCTCAAACGTCAACTCGACGACGGGATCGCAGCGCTGGGCGACAGCGTGACGGAAGTTGCCGCATCCGCGCGCCATGGCCGGCTCCTTGTCACCAAATCTCGCCTCGACCGGCTTTCGTGCGATGGTTTGGCCATTGACGCAGAACCGTTCACCTTCACGTGGGCAAGTGTGCGCGGCATCCTGACCCATGCCGTCGTCGAGCACGACTGGCTCACGGATCGATCGGCGACCAGCGATGAAGTCGCTGCGGCGGTGTGGCATGCCGAATCCAGTCGGGCTCCGGGCGATCCATCGTCGTTGTCCGCTTGGATGAATGCGCTGCCGCGAAATGAGGCCGACGATATGCGTGGCCAATTGGCCGGGTTGCTCGAGTCCTTTCGCGAGGTGTGGCCGCCGCTGGACGACAACGTGGTCAACGTGCATATGGAACGTGCCTACGACGTTCCTATTGCCAGTCGCACTGTTGCCATGTTCGGGCGACCCGACCTTGTGATGACGTCACCTCGCAACGACCACCGTGCGCGCACACTGATCGTTGATCTGAAGACCGGGCGCCCACGTCCGGAGCATGATCGTGCCGAGGTGCGGTTCTACGCGTTGCTGATTGCACTGGCTACGGGCCGCCTGCCATTCAGATGGGCGACCTACTACGTCCAAGAGGGCCGCTACGACGTTGAAGACTTGAGGGTTGAAACGCTCGAGGCGACGACCCGTCGGGTCATCGATGGGGTCAAGCAACAGGTGCGCATCGCAGGGCTTGCATCGGGGGCAAGCGAGGGCTTGACCATCAGGGCTGGGACGTGGTGTCGCTTCTGCCAGCGACGCGAGACTTGCGAAGTCGCGGCTAGCCAGGGGCATGCTCAGTCGTCATGACCGCACGCGATGTCACAGGCGCATGCCACAGTGCAATTGTCGGCCGACCGCCCGGAAGTTGAGCTTTCAAAAAGTGAGCCAACACGTTCGGCCCTCTGTGGCGATCATCGACATCGACGCACCGAATCGATCGACCGCCACCGTTCGGTGATGGCGACTGCAGGAGGACGAGGGTGCAACAGCGACCGATCACACTTCGCACGGTGGTGCGTGGCCACGCGTTTGCAGCCCGTCCTCCCGATTCATCAGGGCCTGTCGAAGGAAGCGCGGTCCAATTGGTCCGCGAAGTCACCAACCCGTCGGACCCGCTTGCTGTTGCCGTCTGGTACGACGATGGCCGTCATCTCTGGAGGTTGGGGTATCTCGATCGCGCTGTCGCAGCCAGAGTTGCTGAACGACTCGATGACGGCGTGACCCCCGCGGCGACGTTCGATGGCTGGCTTCCCGAGCCCGACGGCCGCTGGCAACGTCCAGTCGTTGCTGTCGACGCGACCGTGTTCGGGCTCGCGATGGCTGGCAGGGCCGAAAGCCGGTCACAGCACGGTGACGGAGTCGAAACGATGTCGTCCACCAGCTATCGACCGCGGCCATCCAACGAAATGCCGTCGATGGCGGCCGAGCGCCCAGTGCGGTTGTGGGGCCGCCCACCCGGAAGTCGGCGGCGCCCGACAGGCGCGATACCAGGACCAACCTGACGAATCTTGCGTGGTTAGTCCGGCCGTGGCCGTGTGCCTCGTTCCACCACACGGTGTTGCGGCTGGTAGACCGTGTCGATCGTGTCGGTGGAGCTGGACCCGTCGAGGCGTTCAACGGCGCGAACAACCCGGACCGTGAAACCGTTGCTGCCAGCTGACTGGACGACTCGTTCCTGACCTTCAAACAGTTCGTCGGTCCAACGAACCTGCGTCGTTGGTGGTCTGGGGTTGGTCGCATTGCCAAGTAGGGCCTCAACCTGCGTGGCCAACGGTCGCCCATAGATCGACACGGTGATCGAGGACGGCGTGTACGACGTGCGAACCAAGATCAACGCGTCGGTGTCGTTGGTGAACTTGACGTCCAGCTCCGGGTAGCTCAGTGTTGCTTCGCGACCCATCGGGTAGCGGGAGATGTACCAGCTGTGGGCGCGCCATTGGTCGAGTTGCACCCCCGCGAAAAAAGCCGCATTGAAGGTGGTCGTCCCGAATTGCGACGTGCCCCCACCGCAGGTGTCGACCAGCACACCTCGGACGATCGTGCCAGCAGGGAGATATCCCTTCTCGCAGGTGCGGCGACCGGAGATCTCGTTGATCGAGAATTGGT
Organism: Nitriliruptoraceae bacterium; assembly: GCA_040904825.1. Taxonomy (GTDB): domain Bacteria; phylum Actinomycetota; class Nitriliruptoria; order Nitriliruptorales; family Nitriliruptoraceae; genus JBBDSU01. The sequence continues at coordinate 43,402 of JBBDSU010000033.1, forward strand.
CGCCGGGACGAATGACCGTCCCGTCGATGGTGTCGGCCAACAGTTGAATATTGTGGACCCGAGTTTGCCCGGCTTCGTGGTAGGTAGTGAAGGTCCCGAGCAAGTGGGTGGGACCCAATTCCGAGGCAACCTCGGTCGGCAAGTACGGTTCGGTCAGGTCGAGCGCAAGTGGGTTGCGGCGAAGTCCAGTGCGCAGCATCGATGTCATCTGGTCAGCGAACAGGTGCCGGTCGAATTGTGCCCCAGCCCGTCCAGGGACGACGGGAACCTCCACCTCGATAGGCTCGAACACTGCGGATCCCTGAGCGTCGAACGTGACGGGCGGTGCGCGTTCAAGGTCGAACTCAGCATTGACCGGTTCCATTGCGAACGCGGCCTGGGTGGCTAGGTCGATGACACGCTGCACTGTCCCTGGCGTCACCGCGATGTCGACGTGTTGCTGGTCGCCGTCAGGCGTCCGTTCCACGATGATCATTTCTGCGATCTGCTGGGGTGTGACGGTGAACACGCCGTCAGCAAGATCGAACTGCATCGGGCCGCTGATGGCCCTTTCGATATCCCGGCCGACGCCAGCGAATGCGGCGGGATCAACGAGGATTGGAGTGGTATCGACCGGGAGTTGACGGCGGGAGTCCTCGGTGGCCACTCGGGTCAGCGTGCCCACCAGGATCGTTGTTGTCGCGCCTTGGTCGACTGTGGCGCTGCCGTGGGGCTCGTGCACTTCAACGGATAGCGACGTCGAATCGATGACAATGTTGCCGTGAAACGCTGGACGATCAACGGTGGCGGCGACATCCTTGACCCACGCGGCCACCTTCGCTTTGTCCCAGGTTTCGATGGGTGCTACGTCATGAGCAACGAAGTAGGACGCGAACCGGGTCATCGTCGACGATAGAAAGTGGGATCGTCCGCGGGCGAAGGCGGCGTCGACAGTCGCGGAAATGTCGAGCGTCCAGTCTGCATCTGCTGGGCTAAATGTGAATTCCTGGCTTTCGAATGACAGGACTAGCGAGGTGTCGCGGTGGTCGTTAGCCACAGACTGGAGCGTCGCTCGGAGCTCATGTTCGTAAGCGCTCGACACATCTACGCCGCCAACCGATGTGTTGGGCAACACCCGATCCCATTGGAGGATGACGATGACGGCGAGTGTGGCAGTCACGGCGACGGCGAGACCAGCGACGCTGATGGCGGCGATGGCCCCGATGCGGCGGAGTGGCACGAGACGGTTCCTTCTCGATGAATGCTGGACTCGGCGAGACATCGGCACCGCGCCAGGGTATCGATGGGCCTGAGATGAGACGGGTGCCCGGCAACGATGCAGGCTTGAGGGCTTCTGCGTCGGAGGGAGCATGCCCAGCCGACATAGACTGATCGGCGGTTGAGAACCAAGTGAACATCGTGAGGTGGGCGCATGAGGGCACGGGGCGTCGGA
>JBBDSU010000034.1:0-1792 GCA_040904825.1 Nitriliruptoraceae bacterium
CCAGGTCGATTACGGGGTTGGTTCGGCGATGCGATGAGGATGGGTATAGATGTTGCCGCGCCCGTTGCGTAGGAAACCGATCAGGGTGATGCCGAATCGATCGGCGGTGCGGACAGCGAGGTCGGTGGGTGCGCCGACAGCGCCAAGGATGGGGATAGCTGCCATGGCGGCCTTGACGGCCAGCTCGAAGCCGACCCGGCCGCTCAAAACCGCGATCGTGGTATCGAGCGGCACCTCTTCATCGATGACCCGCGCGCCTATGGCAGCGTCGAGTGCGTTGTGGCGTCCTATGTCTTCGCGTAGTGTCACCAGGCTGCCGTGCCGGTCGAAGAGCCCGGTGGCGTGCAACCCGCCGGTGTGACCAAAGATCGCTTGGTTGTGCTGGAGTTGTCCAGGCAGCGAGGCGAGGAGATCGAACGCAAGGGGAGGGTCGGTGAGCGCCGCCAAGTCAACGCCAGCGCAGCGCAACGCAAGTTCGTCGATGGCCGCCCGTCCGCAGATGCCGCATGACGCGGTCGCCGTCGTGTGACGGTGGGCGGCTGCCTCCAGGTCGATCGGGCTCGCGAGTTGGATGGTGACCTGGTCATCGGGACGGGCCAGCGCGACCGGATCGCCGAGCGAGACGTCAACGATGTCCCCGACGGCCAGCAGGCCTTCGCTGAACAGCCATCCGACTGCCAGGTCAACGTCGTGACCGGGAGTCCGCATCGTGGTGACCAGCGTGCGTGGTTCCTGACCGGGCCCATGGGCACGGATCTCGAGCGGTTCTTCGACCACCACCATGTCGTCGCGATCGGTGGATGGTCGGTCGGTCGATATGACGCGGATCGATATCGATCGTTGGCGGAGTGCCGATGACACTTCCGCAGGCGTATCAAGGTCAACCGCGGTGCGGCCCGATGGATCGTGGTCACGCCAGGAGGTCGGCGGCAGGATGTCGGTCGTCAACGCCTCAACAAGGTCCATAGCCCTGCGGTGTCCCTTGTCGAGCAGGTGCGTGACAACCTCAAGACTCCGGCGGCGATATGCGGCGATCAGTGGCTGAGGGCCTGCGTCGGTGCCGAGCATCACGACGTCGGCGCTCTCGTTGTCGAGGAGGCGATTGATCATCAACTTGAGAACGTCCGGTGCGAGCCATGGATGATCGACGGCTACGACCAGCACAACATCGTGGCGGCTGGCAGATAGCGCTGTCTCGATCCCAGCCAGCGGGCCACTGTCGGCCCGCAAGTCCGCAATACGTGTGAAGCCAGGCGATGGGGTCGATGGTGGTCGTCCTGGCAGCGCTGGTGGCGGCACTGGGGACGGTGGAGATGCCACTTGGGTGCGAGTCGATGACGTCGGTGCCGATGGCGTCGGGGCTGATTGCGCAGGTGCGGATTGCGCGGGTGCGGATTGAGCGGGTGCGGATGGTGTGGATGGCTCAGATGGTTCGGTCGGGCCGACGACGATGAGATCATCGGTAATGACTGCGAGTGTTGAGAGCGTGCGCTCCAGGAGTGGCACTCCCTCGATGGGCACCTGAGCCTTGTCGAGGCCCATGCGGCGTGACCGGCCACCGGCCAGCACCGCGCCCGTTACTTCCATGACGCCACTCCTCAGTGCCCCACAGCTCGGCGTTCCAGGGAGCACCGTAACTGGCAATGACTGCTAGGGGCAGTGTCGATTCCGCAGTGCCTTCGTATCGCATGTCGGAAACTTGTTGCACAGTGGCAACGGTTCGCTCAGGGGGAACGTTGGATAGATAGCGCACGTACCGCGCATGATGACCGTGTCGCGCATGATGACCGTG
>JBBDSU010000034.1:1892-8078 GCA_040904825.1 Nitriliruptoraceae bacterium
CGCGCATGATGACCGTGTCGCGCATGATGACCGTGCTGTGCACGATAACCGTGCTGCGGGTGTTGAACGTGCTGCGCATGGCGAACGGACCTACCGGCCGTGAACGACAGCGGTGAGTCGTCCCGCTGCGGCAGCTCCAGCGATCCGTGGACCGTGGATCGGGTCGACTGCCAGCCACACACGTCCAGCGTCCTGGCCGACGACGAGAGCGTCCGACGTCAACTCAACGGCACGACCGTCCAGCTCGTGGGCGACAACGGTGATCCGCGAACCAACCTGGAGGTCTGGGAGCGCGGTGAGAGGAACCGGCACGCCAGCTTTGCCATCAGGCAACGCCTCCACGATGCCGAGGTCTCCGAGATGTCGTCGGGTGGCCACGGTCCCGACCAGCAACGACGCGGTGATTGTGCGGCCTACGGCGAAGGCGCGGTCATCGACACGCAGGGCATCGTCAGGTACGAGGTTGCTCGGCCATGCATGCGGGCGTAGATCAGCCGGTGTGACCACGTGTCCGACAGTCAGGTCGTGGTCGGCGACAAGGACGGTGACGGGAGCCCCGTAAGGGCTTGTTGCGGTGCGCACGATCGCGATCGCTACCAGGGCTCCGACCACGACGCTGGTCGCGAGCAGACGCGCCCTGGGCCGCAACGACCACCACTGCTCCGACCAGCGGTCGAGAGGCTCGGGCAGTGCGAACGGTGGCCCGTCAAGCGCACCGCGAAGCCATGACGTCGCCTGGTGTCGCGGGCGTTCTCGGCGTTCTAGGGGTTGGTGGGTCATCTACCCAAGGGACCACGCAGACAACTGAGCAGGCCTCTGATGGTGCCGGGGGCTGTGGATCACCCAGCGACGGCACTGAGGGTCAGTCAGGCCGACTGCGAAGTCAGGCGCTCTTCTTGTCGGGAGTGCTGGTCGAGGAGGAACTCTTGGACCCCGAATCGGAGGATCCCTTCGACGAGGTCGACGTGTCGCTCTTCGACGACTTGGTTCCCTTAGATGTACTCGAAGAACTCCCGTCGCCTGACGAGCTTGCATCCCCCGACGAACCTGACGAACCGCCACCCGAACCCGAGCTCGACGGGGCGTCGCTCGGCGCGCTATCTGACGAGCCGGATGGGCCCTTGCTGCTTGTCGCGTAGTCCTTCACATGCCAGCCCGAACCCTTGAAAATGAGGCCAGCAGCGCTGAACACTTTGCGCAACTGACCTTTGCAGCTCGGGCATTCGGTCAGTGCGTCGTCTTTGAACGACTGCACGACCTCAAGGTGCTCGCCGCAGTCGCGGCAGGCGTATTCGTACGTCGGCATCGATCACGCTCCTCGAACATGGATGACAACCAGTGGCGGCACGAGCCATCTGGCCGCAGGCTCGCCGAACCATCGCGTTGCGTCGCACGCCGGGACGCGAGACCTCGACTGGCACTCTCGACTGGTGAGTGCTGATGATGCCGTATCGCGCCAACTCCTGCAAGCCGCGTTAGCTGCAGCGGATCAACTGTGATGGCGTGACGATGACATCCATCGCTTGATCGTGTGCGTCGGTCGGGATTTCGTCGACGATCTGTTCATCGAATGCCACCGCAATCCTGATAGCGCGCATCGTGGGCAGGAGCTGATCGTAGTAGCCCTTGCCCTGGCCCAGTCGTCGTCCAGTTCGATCAAATCCAAGCCCTGGAACGACGACGACGTCGACCGTCTGCGGGTCAGTCGGCGGCCCTAATGGTTCCTGAATTCCGGCGAAACCCGTGGAAAATGCTGAGTTCGCCGCCACCTCAACGACCATGAGACGGTTACCTTCAACGCGCGGATAGGTGATCCGCGCGCCGCGATCACGCAGCGGCTGTTCGCAACCTTGCGGGTCGATCTCATCGGGTGCGGCGCCGTAGATCATCACCACGTGAGCGTGTGTGATTTCCGGCAGGGTGATCAGCCGGGAGGCGACCGCTTCGCTGGCAGTGGCGACCGTTGCGGGATCAAGTCGACGGCGCGCCTGCCGCATCTGTGACCGCAGCTGACGTTTCGCCTTAATGATGATTTCGCCGCCGTTGTGGTCGTCACCGGTGTCGCGGAGGTTGTCGGGATCGGCGCCCGCGGTTGGATCACCGTCGTTGGATGCGTCTGCGGCCTCGCCGGTTTCGCCAATCCCGCTGGTGCTGCTGGCGGTCGGTGAGCGCCAGCTTGCGGCTGGTGATGCGTCGCTGTGTCGCGGCTCTGCGCGCTGGTCGTGTTGGGGAGTCATGCTCCCAGCCTAGGGGTCGACCAAAGGCCAGCGTGAACGGGCGTGCACGGTCATCGGCATCGATAGGCTCCCGAATGACGCGCGATCACGTTCATGGTTGCCTACGGTGGACGTGCGACACCCACGATCCATAGACGTGGCCGGCTGGCACTGGAGGACGACTTGGTTCGCAAGGCGGTGCTGCCTGTCGCTGGTTTGGGTACCCGTGCATTGCCGGCTACCAAAGCCATCCCCAAAGAAATGCTGCCGGTTGTTGACAAGCCCGCCATTCAGTACATGGTCGAGGAATGCGCGCGGGCTGGCCTGGATGATGTGCTGTTCGTCACTGCCGCCGGCAAGTCCGCGATAGAAGATCACTTCGATCGTCTCGCCCACCTGGAAGCGGAACTTGCGGCCAAGTCCAAAGATGACGAGCTTCGGCTGGTCCGTGGCCTCGCCAACCTCGCAACGGTGCATAGCGTCCGCCAACCGGAACCACTCGGTCTGGGGCATGCGATTCTCATGGCCCAGCCGCATGTCGGTGACGACAGCTTTGCGGTTCTGCTCGGTGACGACATCGTCGATCCGGCGGCTTTGTTTCTCGAAGAAATGATTGCCGTGCACAACGACACCGGCCGGGCAGTGCTCGCGCTGATGGAAGTCCCCGACGATCAGACGTCGATGTACGGCATCGCAACGGTTGCCGATGAGTCAAGCGACGGGTTGCTGACCATTACCGACCTCGTCGAGAAGCCACCACCAGGTCAGGCCCCATCCAACCTGGCCATCATCGGGCGTTACGTGCTGCCATCGTCAACCTTCACCCACCTTGCACGAACCCGCCCCGGAAGTGGTGGCGAAATCCAGATCACTGACGCGCTGCGGGACATGGCGCACGACGAACCGCTGGCAGGAGTGCGCCTGACCGCCCCGCGCCACGACGTGGGCGACAAACTCGGCTACCTGAAGGCCACCGTTGCGCTGGCAGCCGCCCATGACGAGCTCGGCGAACCGTTTGTGGCGTGGCTGAAGCAATGGGTCGCGGAGCAGCAACAATGAGCGGTTTCGTCGGCCACGGGCTCGACGAGGTGACACCCGCAGATCAGTTGGTGGGTGTCGAAGATCATCTCGCCGGGATCCTTGAGATGCTGCCTGCGCTCGAAGCGATCTCGCTGCGGCTGGTTGATGCTCTGGGCCTGGTGCTGGCCGAGAACGTCGCAAGCCCAGTGAGCGTGCCAGCTTTCGCCAATTCGGCGATGGATGGCTACGCGGTCATGTCTGCGGACCTAGCGCTGGCGTCACGGGAGACGCCGATAACGCTGGTTGTCGACGGAGAAATCCCTGCCGGCGCCCAATCGGTGCCGCAGGTCGACCACGGACGCACGGTAAGGATCATGACCGGCGCACCGATCCCGCCGGGAGCTGACGCTGTCGTGCCCGTCGAGTTGACGGTGGGTGACCTGGTTCACGTCAGTTTCCACACGCCGGTCAACGCTGGGATGCACGTCCGTCGTCCGGGTGAGGACATCAGGCCAGGTCAACCGCTGATGGCTGCCGGGCGCAGGATTTCGTCGGCAGACATCGCGTTGCTGGCGGCCGCCGGTGTCACCCGTATCACGTGTGTGCCGCCACCTCGCGTGGTGGTCATGTCGACCGGTGATGAACTCGTCCGCGCCGAAGACGAGGTGCCGCTCGGCAAGATCCGCGACAGCAACGGGCCGATGCTCTCCAGCCTTGTTCGTGCGGCGGGTGGACTGCCTTATTCGGCGGGAATCGTTCCTGACGATCGCAAGGCACTGATGAACGCCTTTGATACCAACAGCGGCCACGCTGACCTTTTCATCTGTACCGGCGGTGCCAGTGCGGGCACACGCGACCTCATCCCGGCGGCGCTCGAATCGTTGGGTGAAGTCACCACCGCCAAGGTGGCAATGAAGCCCGGAATGCCCCAGATTCGGGGCCGGGTCGGCGATGTTCCGGTCATCGGGCTGCCGGGCAACCCGGTGTCGGCCTTTGTCTCGTTTGAGGTGTTTGCCCGCCCCGCGATTCGTGCACTCCAAGGCCGCCGGGATGTCGCACGGCCGATGGTCACGGCAATCGCGACGGCGCCGCTGTTTGCACCGCTGCATAAGCGCGGCTATTCAAGGGTGACGCTCCGGCGAGAAGGCGCAACATGGCTTGCGACTCCCGCTGGTGCCCAAGGCTCTCATATCATCACCTCCATCGCGCAGGCAGACGGTCTGGCGATCGTGCCCGAACACGTCACAGAGATTCCCGAAGGCGGCCGGGTAGTCGTCCATCTACTGGTTGACTAAGCCGACCTGGAGGATGATCGTTCCCCCGAACGAAGTCGGCGAGCACACAGGCGTGCTCGCGGCGGTATTGAACGGTTCGACGGGCTGAGAGGCAGCGAATGTCCAGCGACGGACCTTCTGAAGAGTTGACGCACCTTGATGGCCGTGGGCGCGCCAAGATGGTCGATGTTGGTGACAAGCCAACGACGCGCCGCACCGCAGCCGCACGTGCAACGGTCGCGATGGCCCCAGCAACTGCACGTTTGCTGGCCGACGGCCGATTGCCTAAAGGCGATGCGCTGCCCGTCGTGCGAATCGCAGGCATTCAAGCGGCAAAGCGCACCCATGAGTTGATTCCTCTGTGCCACGCCGTCCGGCTCGACACGGTCGATGTCATCGTTGACCTTGACGTCGACGCTGGGCGAGCAGTCATCGATGCTGAGGTGATCGCTCACGACCGGACCGGCGTCGAGATGGAAGCGCTCACGGCCGTGACGGTTGCGGCACTGACGTTGTATGACCTCGTCAAGGCTGTCCAGCGCGACGTCGTCGTTGAAGATGTCCGCCTCATTGCCAAGACTGGCGGACGCTCAGGCGATTTTCACGCCTGACTGTCGCGGCCTGCTGGCGCGATCAGTTCGTCTCCGTCGCTTGGGTGCGGCTCGCTCCGGGCTATCGCTGTGCACTCGCGGCAAGCCGGGCATAGGTCTCGTTTGCCGGGAGTTGGCCGGAGTAGTGCTGGCAAGACGGGTCGCGTTCGCCCTTTAGGACGGTGTCACTACCTCCCTACGATGGGGTCGGATGCGTGACCTTGACGAATTCCGGCGATAATGTTCCTCAAGTGACGAATGTTGTTGTTGTAATTACTGTGCTGAAAGTGATGCCAGTGTTACCTTCGGATTCGTCGGAACGGAGTGGTGCATGGTCGTGCCCGGTATATGCGGGTAGTGCGCGGAGGTTGGTGTCAGCGACCTCGCGTTCATGGCTGTTGCCACTTGGGTCGCTGTCCTAGCGGCCAGCGCACTTCGGTCACGGCAGACCTCGCTGCTGGCGACGGTCGGAGGGTATGAACGCGCGATGAACGCATTGGAGATCGATCCGAGGACGGCAGCTGACCGTTCCGGGCCGCGCCGTGCGCAGCCCCCGCTTGTTCGACGTCGAGAGGACCCCATGACCGTGTTGCGACGCACGCGTTTCATCCGACTGGTGGCCTTGTCGGTGCTGTCCCTTGCGGGTGCCATTGTGTTTGGCGGCAGCGTCTGGATCCTTGCCATAGCGGTCGTGCTGGTGACCGCGGGGTACGCGGTGGTACTGCGACGGTTGAAGGTCCAGCGCGACGAAGCTCGCAGCGTGGTGCGCGAATTGCACCTGCGCCCACCAGACCTCCAGGTTGTCGCCGGCGGCCAGGCGGCAGCGGTTGGTGCCGGTCAAGGCCAAGATTGGGCGAGCACGACGGTGCGTCTGCGTCGTTGGGACGGCTGAGACTGCGTTCCAACGGGCTATAGGCGATATCTGACGACACGAATATGTACTCGGCATGGATGTCGTGGCGACACACGCCGAGAGCCAGCCGCTACGCTTCGCCTGCAGACTCGGCCAATTCGGCCACATGCGCCTGTTCGGGGGTGTAGCTCAGCTTGGCAGAGCACTTCGTTCGCAACGAAGGGGCCGTCGGT
>JBBDSU010000035.1:0-5657 GCA_040904825.1 Nitriliruptoraceae bacterium
CTTGACAGATGCTCGTCCCAGATTTCGGGCCGGCAGTGACCCCATCCGCCGTCCGCGCTATTCGTTCGCGGTTGTGGCCGACACACATCTCAACCCCGTCGACGACGTGTCGACCTCGCCTTGGCAGACCAACGCCCAAGCGAACGCCCGCAGTCGTGCCATCGTCGCAGAACTCAACGCGGCCGACGTCGCTTTCGTTGTGCACCTAGGCGACATGATCCACCCGATTCCTTCGCATCCCGACTATCCGGTCGCGGCGCAGAGGTTTCACACGATCTTTGGGGACCTCGACCCACCGCTGCATGTCGTGGCGGGCAACCACGATGTCGGTGACAAGCCGATCGCATGGACGCCAGCGCCGACGATCGACGATGAGTTCCTGGCCCGCTACCGCGAGCACTTCGGCGCTGACCATTACACGTTCGATCACGACGATGCGACGTTCATCGTGGTCGATGCCCAGCTGTTCAACGCTCCCATGGGCGAGGCCGATCGTCACGAGGAATGGCTGGCCAGCGCTCTGAAGGCAGCCCGAACGCGACACCGGCGTGTCTTTGTCTTCCTGCACTATCCGCCCTACCTGCACAACCCATCTGAGCTGTCGCACTACGACAACCTCGATGAGCCCGGAAGATCCCGGTTGCTGGAACTGGTCGCAGGCCACGCGGTGGAAGCAGTGTTCGCCGGGCACGTTCACAACTTCTTCTACGACCATTACCGCGGCGTCGAGATGTACGTCGCACCGTCGACGGCATTCATCCGGCACGACTATGCCGAACTGTTCAGGATCGCTCCCGGCGATGATGAACACGGCCGAGGTGACGCCGACAAGCTCGGGTACCTGATCGTTGATGTGTATGACGACGGCCATGTGGTCCACCATCGGCGGACCGGCAACTTGCGATCATCCGTCGACGAGGCGCCTGACCTTGTGCCTGTGGTTCGGACCAACCCGGCCGCCACGGCCATGGCACCTCCGCTGGTGCTCGACCTGCGCCACCGATGGGCCGAGGAAGCAGAAATTCCCCACACTGGTGGCGTCGACGAGATGGGTCGCAAGCTCGTCCGCAACGACTATGTGATCCAGGCGTTGTGGGAAACCGGCTTGTGGAACCTGAGGGTCCCCGCCGCCGATCTTTCCACGCCGGTCGCGGCAAAACGCATCGCCGACCTCGGCCGGATGGGGTTGCGTTTCAGCGTGTTCTGCTGGTACGCGGATGCGCCGAGTCTGTTGGAGACCATGCATGGGTTGCGCGACTACGTCGACGATGTCGAACTCATCGCACCACTCGACGCGGGCGTAATGGGTGAACTCGAACGTGTCATCACACAGTTGCGCAGCGTTCATGACGGAACGGTGACGATGTCACCCCTGGCGCAGGCCGATCACGCTGTCCGCGATGACAGCTCAGATCCCGCCGCGTCGCCGACGGTGCACGCGATCCGTCACGGTGTGATGGGCACTGGCCTCGGCGCAGGCGCGAGTTCCGCAGTGGCAGTGCTCGCGCGCATTGTTGACCGTGTCACGTTTCGTGCGGGCGGCGACGATGACGTCTGGCAGGCCGTCAAGGACGCAGAACGCATTGCCGATGACTGGAGGATTGCTGCCACCGTGCATGTCCAGGCGGGCAATGATGTGCCTTCGGCCCCGAGAGACAACGAAGATGAGGTTGCCGCGAGGGCGTTGGCGGCACTGGTTGCGGCGCATGCCCATCGGCGTACGCGGGTTGTGTTCGACACTTTCCTGGATCATGACAGGGGCTATTTCCCGAGAGTCGGGTTGTTCGATCGCCGCTTCAACCCGCGCGTCGGTGCTCGCGCTGTCGCAAACTTGGCGGCGATACTGGCAGCGTTTGATGTAGTGCTGCGGGATAGCGACGCTGACGCTGATGCCGATCAGTGGACAGCTGGGCCAGGGGCAATGACGGCTGGACACGCGCATGTCACGACGTTCACCTGTGATGGCAGCGTCCCGATGCTGGTGGCGGTCCGAGGTCATGATGCGCCCCATCGCTGGAGGTTCCGCGGGCATGCTCGCGAACGTCTCCAAGCGGCAATATCAGCCGTTGCGCCCACTAGCGCTCCCAAAACTCAACCTGCAGCGAGCTCCGAGGGGACTGACCGACGATGGGCGGTGGGCTCTGGCCCGACGACCGGCACCGTTGTCAACCTTGCGAACGGACACGTCGCCGAAGTCCTCTGGCGACTGGTTGACGCCGACGAGGCGAGCGTGTCGGTAGAAATTGTTGAAAGCGGGGGGTCAGCCGACGGTGCGGCGTTAGAACAAGGCTCTTGTACCGAGGGTGCGTTCGTGTTCCTACCGACCGTTGATCTTGCAGATTGGAAAGATCAGGACCTCGTCATTGATCGTTGGATCGCAGCGTCGAGCCACCGATAACGGCACTACCCACCGGGGTTGAGCGTCGGACGGCACTACTAGGACCACTGCCGGACGTATCTCGTCACAGGGAGGAACTGTTGATGCGCATGGCCATGTTCAGCACCAAGCCGTACGACCGCACGTTTTTCACGCGTGCAGCCGGGAGCGATGCGCAGAGCACTTCGCCATGCGAGATCGAGTTCTTCGAGGCGAGGCTGACGATGGCGACGGCGCCGCTGGCGGCTGGCTTCGATGCGGTATGCGTGTTTGTCAACGACCACCTCGGTGTTGATGTGCTCGAAGCACTGCATGCGGGTGGCACGCGGATCGTTGCCTTGCGCTGTGCTGGCTTCAACCATGTCGATCTTGATGCGGCGGGTCGTCTCGGTATCGATGTCGTGCGTGTTCCGGCGTATTCGCCGTGGGCTGTCGCCGAGCATGCGGTTGGTCTCATGCTGACACTCAACCGGCGGATCCATCGCGCATCGGCACGCGTGAGGGACGGAAACTTCTCGTTGGTCGGCTTGCTGGGATTCGATTTTCATGGCAAGACCGTCGGTGTGGTTGGCACCGGAGCTATCGGCACCGTCTTCACTCGCATCATGATGGGATTTGGATGCGATGTACTGACCTATGACCCGTATCCCAATCCAGAATGCGAAGCACTCGGCGCAACAGCAGTCGATCTTGCCACGTTGTATGCCAAGTCGGACGTCATCTCGCTGCATTGTCCCTTGACGCCACAGACACACCACATGATTGATGCGCACGTGATCAGCCAGATGAAGCGTGGGGTGATGATCGTCAATACGAGCCGAGGGGCACTGATCGACACCGTGGCTGTCATCGAAGCTCTCAAGACCGAACAGGTCGGTGCGCTTGCTATCGATGTCTACGAAGAAGAGGAGCACCTGTTCTTCCAGGACTTGTCAGACACCGTGATCACCGACGACGTGTTCAGCCGCCTGCTCACGTTCCCGAACGTGCTGATCACCGCCCATCAAGCCTTCTTCACGCGCGAAGCTCTCGAGCAGATCGCTGCAACCACACTGGCCAACATTGCCGCGCTGCAACGCCGAGACCGCGACGCCGCTCATCTCGTTGCGGCACAGTGAGCATTCTTGCCGCGGCACCGATCGGGATGCTGCTTGTCCTGATGGTGGGCCTGAGGTGGTCGGCTGCCAGGGCTGGGGCTGTTGCGCTGGCGACGACGGCGGCTGTCGCGGTGCTGGGCTTCGGGTTCGGACAGGTCAGCGCCGCTGAAGTTGGGGTCGGAACTGGCGCGGAGGCAGGGTTCACTGCCCTGACCATCTTGTGGATCATTGGCCCGGCGCTGGGTATCCACCATGCTCAGACGATCTCGGGTGCTACCGCAACCTTGCGGGCCGCCATGGCAAAAGTCGCACCTGAACCCCGCCTGCTCGCACTGTTGGTGGCATGGTTCTTCGCGCTGTTTCTCGAAGGTGCTGCAGGCTTTGGTGCGTCAGTTGCCCTGGCTGCACCCTTTCTGGTCAGTGCGGGTTTCTCGCCCGTCACCGCAGTGGTCGCGGCATTGCTCGGTCACGCGGCCGGGGTGTCGTTTGGAGCTGTAGGAACACCGATCCTTCCTCAGATCGCCGCCACAGACATGTCAGGTCTCGAGCTGTCGCGCGCGACGGGCATCTATCACTCACTGCTGGGATGGATCTTGCTGGTCGCCATGATGGTGGTGGTCGCACGCGCCACACCTGACTCGATCGTGCGTGGACGTCGCATCGTGATCTGGACGGCCGTCGCGGGTGCGGCTTTCTTCATCCCGTTCACGATCTTGTCACAGTTCGTCGGGCCAGAATTGCCGACTTTGGCCGGTGGAATGATCGGTGCGGGTGTGTTCGTAGGGCTGGTTGCCTGGGCACGTCACGCGGCGGGTTGGCGACCCGCTCGACGTACAGACGCAATCCACGATGACGTGTCTGCGCGGGCCGTCACCAAGGCGGCTTCGCCCTATCTGGCACTCGTCGCGCTGGTGCTTGCAACGCGCCTGGTCGAGCCGATCCGGGCTGCCTCGATGCAGTGGCAATGGTCATGGCAACTCGAAGGTGGCTACTCCGGAACGATTGCGCCGTTGCATCACCCTGGGAGCATGTTGCTGGCGGCGTTCTGCGCCGGGGTAGTCGTGCAACGGATTCCCGCTCGCCGGTTGGCGGATGTTGTCAACCGCGCGACGACAGCGCTGCTGCCTGTGACGCTGGCGCTGCTCGCCATGCTGGGTGTGGCAAGGGTCATGGTTCACGCCGGAATGGTCGATGCCATCGCGGTTGATGCGGCACGACTGGCGGGCACCTGGTGGCCGTTGCTGGCGCCTGCCGTCGGCGCTTTGGGCACCTTTGTGACCGGATCTGCGACAACATCCAACATCCTGTTTACGGATCTGCAGGTTGCTACAGCGCGACAAGCCGGTCTTGCAATCGGGCCGGTGGCTGGAGCACAAGGCATGGGCGCGGCCGTCGGAAATGTCATCTGTCCCCACAACATCGTCGCCGCAAGTGCGACGGTCGGGTTGACGGGAACTGAAGGTTCTGTGCTGCGCCAAACCGCGGGCGTTGCGGTCATCTACCTCGCCGCCGGAGGGTTGCTGGCGCTCATCCTCGCCTGACAGCGTTCAGGAGGGCAACGTGATCGGAGCAGACTGTGGGCGATGACCTGTTGAATCAGGCGAAGCGACTCCTTGATCGTGCTGCCGATCTGCTCGATCTTGACGACGGCATGCGCGGGTTGCTGCAGCAACCCGAACGGACGGTCACATTTCGCGGATAGCCACTCGGCGGATAGCGATGGCCAGCAACCCGGTTGTGGCAACAACGGTCACCGCAAGGGCACGTAGATACTCGGTCGAGGGTTCACCGGCAACGATCGCCGCGACCGACATCAGCAGCGAGCTCGGCAGCCAGGGCCGGATCGCCTCGACGATGCCGAGTATCGGCAGGGTCAACAGCGCGACAATCGTGGCGAAGACGACGACGAGTTGGCTGCGGAGGAAGCCTGCTATGGCCGCCACCGCGGCAGTCGCAAATGCGAGATAGGCGATGCCGAACCCGGTCCCTGCCACCACGCGACCGATCGGAAGCTCACCGATGAGGATCACAGTGGTTGCGACAGCGACGATCGTGCCGACCACGAGTCCGGTCGCGGAGGTGACCGTGACAACGACGTATCGCGGCCACACCAAGTCAGCAGGCTTGCTGACGCGGGTGCGCAAGAAGGCGGCAATTTCTGGCCGGGCATCGACCGCGAGCGC
>JBBDSU010000035.1:5757-7679 GCA_040904825.1 Nitriliruptoraceae bacterium
ATGACACCGACGACATCACAGACTTGCTGGACGTCGGCCAACACATGGGTTGACAGCACAATGGTGATCGTGCCTGACAGTTCGCCAATGAGGTCGAGGACTTCACGCCGGCCGGCCGGATCGAGTGCTGACGACGGTTCATCGAGAATGAGCACGTCGGGCTGGCCGACCAGGCCCGTAGCAAGCCCGAGGCGTTGCAGCATCCCGCGCGAAAAACCGGCGACCCGCCGGTCAGCCGCCTCGGTGAGTCCCACGCGTGACAGGGCTGCATCGACCCGGTCGGCTGGCAGCGCGCCAGCCGTCAGACGGCGGGCCAAGTCAACAATCTCGCGGGCGGTGAGCCACGGTTCGAACTGAGGCGTATCGATCACCACTGCGATTTGTGCTCGGTCAACTTCCATCGTGACCTGGCCGTGGCTCGGACGCCGCAATCCCGCAAGGATGGAGAGCATCGTCGTCTTGCCTGCTCCGTTGGGTCCGATGAGGCCATAGATCGAATGCTCGGGAACCTCAAGATCGACGTCACGAAGTGCCCAGATGTCGCCATATTGCTTGGCGAGGCCGGAAGTCGAAATGATCGGCGACCGCAGAGTGCTGGTTCGAGGCTGTGGGTGCGGTTGTGCAGGATCGCTGTCGGCGGGACGGATGTCGATCTCGGTTACCGGTCTCTGCAGTGGGCTTGACGGTGATGAGGTCGGTGGCTCGCGGCCGGCGCCCTTCGGGCCGCTGACACGGCCGACGACGAAGTACAGCGCAGCGCCGATGGGGAAACTGACCAGCACGATGATGGCTGCCCAGGCCGCGCGCGGCAGTTGCTTGACATCGTGCAGCGCGAGGTCGATCAGACTCGCCACGATTCCGATCGCGGCGACGCCAGCGACGATCCACAGTGCCGTTGGCAACTGTTCGACAGTGTCCACAGACAAACTCCGCTTCCTCGGTCAACCTGGGCGGTATCGGATGGTTTGCAGGCCCGCGTGGGTTGGCATCCGCCACCCAGTCTTCGAACCCCTTGACACCTGCGTCGCTTGACACCTGCGTCGCCTGACGCCCGCGTCGCCACGATAGTCGCCTATTGGGATTCGCTACGGTGAGGACCAACAGGTGCACGCGACCAGCGGCGCAAAGCCTGCCGACAGGTCAGGTCGGCCAATCATCAAGGAGTACACGTCAATGCGGATCGCAATCGGCGAATTCAATCAAGAAACCAACACGTTCAGTCCCGTGCCGACAGACATGGCAGCCTTCGAACGATACGGCTATGCGGTCGGCGATGCGTTTGATGTGCGACAGGACTCCGAACGGTCCGCGACGATGTCATTCATCCAGATCGCCGATGCCCGTGGCGATGTTGAATTGGTCCCGCTGGTCAAAGCTCCCAGCGGTCCGAGCGGCAAGGTCCCCGAGTCAACCTGCACCGAGATCCTCAGTCAGTTCTCCGCGCGCCTAGAAGAGATCGGTGAGGTCGACGCGGTCTATCTGGAACTGCACGGGGCCATGGTTGCCGAGCATGATGATGATCCGGAAGGTCTGCTGCTTGAGCAGGTTCGACGTCAGGTTGGCCCGGACGTGTGGGTGGTGGCGTCAACGGATCATCATGCGTGTATCACTGAGCGCAAGATTGCTAATGCCGACATCATTGTGGGTCATCGCACGCAGCCGCATGATCCGCCGCACACGGGTGCTGAGACAGCCAAGGCGCTGTTTCGTGCGATCGATGAGGGGATCAAGCCGACGGTGGCGATGCGTAAGGCGCCGATGATTACCCATCAGGAGCAGTATTTGACGCGTCAGGCGCCGATGAAGGTGTGGTTTGACCTGGCGCGTGAGATGGAGTCGCGCCCTGGGGTGTTGACGGTGTCGACGTATCCGATGCAACCTTGGTTGGATGTTGAGGAGGGTGGCTGGGCGTCGATCGTCTA
>JBBDSU010000036.1:0-7439 GCA_040904825.1 Nitriliruptoraceae bacterium
AAGCTTTCCCGGAGTGGCCGATGACTGACGTGATGCAAGCCAGCCCGGCCAAGACGGAGACCGTCATTGAGGTCGCCGACCTCGTGGTGCGCAATCCCGACCTGACGGCAGTTAAGGGGGTGTCGTTTGCGATCTCTGCTGGAGAGCGCATGGGCATCGTCGGCGAGTCGGGAGCCGGCAAGTCGATGACGGCTTTGGCACTGATGGGCCTGCTGCCCGACGGGTGGTGGGCGCAGGGTTCCATCATCCACGGCGACGAGGACGTCACGACACTCGGCGATCGGGCGATGTCACGTCGGCGCGGACGCACGATGTCGATGATCTTCCAGGACCCGTTGACGGCACTCGATCCTGTTCGGCGAGTAGGTGTCCAGATCACCGACGTGATCCGACGGCACACCGATGCATCCAAAGATGCGGCCTACGAGCAGGCGCTGGGTCTCATCAAGCAGATGGACTTGCCGCGGCCTCCCCAGGTGCTGCGCGCTTACCCGCACGAGTTGTCGGGAGGCCAGCGTCAGCGGATCATGATCGCGATGGCCATCTCGTGTTATCCGAGCTTGGTTATTGCCGATGAGCCAACGACCGCGCTGGATGTCACCGTCCAGAAGAGAGTGCTCAAGATGCTCGACCGCGCGGTCATCGAGCGTGAGTGCGCGCTGTTGATGATCACCCACGACCTGGCGGTCATTGCCGCAATGTGCGAGACCGTCGCGGTCATGTATGGCGGCAGGATCGTCGAGCAGGGTCCGGTTGAGCAGGTCTTCACCGAGCCCAAGCATCCCTATACCGAGGCGTTGCTGCGTTCACAGCCGACTCTGGACAATATTGACCTCACGGGCGATACACGGCTGCCATCGATTCCTGGCCAGGTGCCGTCGCTTGTCGACATGCCCAGTGGCTGCGCGTTCCGCTCCCGCTGCGACCGCGCGCACGATGCGTGTGAGGAGTTCCCGGCAATGGAAGGGGAGGATCACCTGGTGGCATGTTGGGATCCGGTCCGGCCGCCGCAGTCCTCTGACAACCCGAATACCTCCGGAGCCTCAGGATCATGACCAACGACGGATCTTCGACTCCAACCTTAGAGGCCATCAAGGCCCGCCAGGTCTACAAGCTGCCGCGAACGAGCCTGTTCAAGCCGCGCGAAGAGCTTGTCGCCGTGTCCGAAGCGAACGTGCAAGTGAGTCCCGGTGAGGTGCTGGGCATCGTGG
Source organism: Nitriliruptoraceae bacterium (assembly GCA_040904825.1). Taxonomy (GTDB): domain Bacteria; phylum Actinomycetota; class Nitriliruptoria; order Nitriliruptorales; family Nitriliruptoraceae; genus JBBDSU01. Next base: position 1,212 of record JBBDSU010000036.1, read on the forward strand.
GCGAATCTGGCGGCGGCAAGTCGACGCTGAGCCGCATGCTCGTCGGATACGAGAAGCCGCGGTCCGGCCAGGTGCTGTTCGATGGCATGGACGTCTGGGAACGCAATGACGTCGAAACACGTCGCGAGATTCGCAGGAAGGTGCAGATCGTCCTGCAGAATCCGCGCATGTCGATGGATCCGCGCAAGCCAATCGGGCTCTCGCTGCTCGAACCGATGCGTTCGCTGAAAGTCGAAGGCGACTATGAAGCCCGGATCCGTGAAGTGCTGGATCAGGTTGGCATGGGTGAAGATGCGCTCGAGAAGTATCCCCATCAGTTCTCTGGTGGGCAGATGCAGCGCATCGCCATTGCCCGTGCCCTGGCACCCAATCCGCGGGTGCTGATCGCCGACGAGCCGGTCAGTGCTCTTGACGTGTCGATCCAGGCGCAGGTCCTGAACCTGCTCAAGGACCTGGTGAACGACCTCGACCTGAGTCTGGTGCTCATCGCCCATGACCTCGCCGTCGTCGCCTACATGGCGCATGAAGTCATGGTTATGTCAGACGGCGACGTAGTTGAAGTTGGCGACCCTGCAACATTGTTCAATAATCCTCAGGCCGAAGCTACCAAGGAACTCGCGGCAGCTGCGTTGACCGTCGAATCAGGATTGCGCGGGGAATCTCTCTGAAGCAGATGCGCCGCTTGACGCCAGGGCGATAGTCGGGGAGCCAGTTCACGGCCTGCCACTGTCGACTGGTCGCTCGCTGGCTACGGCGGCGGGGGTAGCGCGGGTGTGGGTGTCCTTGACTACTTCAACAACCAGATCATCGCGGGTGAACCGACCCTTGAGCCTCGGATCGTTCCGACGCCTGTGCGCTTGCCTCTGCCCGTCTGGCTGAACGGCATCTTGGGGGCCCCACATGGGGACGCATCGATGATGAGACGCTGACATCCGTAGCGTGGTCATTCCATTCACTCGGCCGACGGGGTATCTTCGTATGACGATGGTGTAGTTGCACCGTGGTAATTCATCTGCGACGCTTGCGGGTGACGAGGAGACACAGTTCATGGCGCCTTTCCACGATGGTGACGCGGATACTTCGGGGCTCGACGAGCGTTCCCGCCAGATCCTCGATTTCGAACGAGAATGGTGGCGTCACGCTGGGGCAAAGGAACTGGCGGTCCGCGAATATTTCGACCTGTCGCCGACCCGCTATTACCAGCTGCTGAACCGCGTCATCGACGACGAGTCGGCGGTTGCCTACGACCCGATGCTCGTCAAGCGACTGCGACGGATGCGCGCCGCCCGGCAACGCCAGCGCGCTGCTCGTCGCGTCGGTGCCGATGCTCGCTGACTCGATGAGGTGAGGTGCGAGTGGAGCGCTGGCGTAGCGAACAGGCGAGTGCTTCCACTGCGCTGATCCGCAACCTCGCGGCGGGACTTGGTCTCGTGCTTGTGGTAGGGGCGGCTTTTGCGCTGCTGGGGACACGCGAGTTGCCTGACGGGTCTGCGACAAACGGCGGCGAATCTGCGGAGCCGGGTGACCCCGGTGGCGAGTCAGACGCGCCTGCCGAGGAACAAGACCCAACTCCCGAGGCTCCCATCGTTCCTGAAGAGACCGAGCCTGAGGAGCCTGAGGACACCAGGATTTCGCCGGAAAGCATCACCGTGCAGGTCCTTGACGGCTACCAGCAAGACGGGGGCGATGCCGCCGGGGCCGTGACCGCTGAATTGCGCGAGCTTGGCTATCAAGTGGTGGCAGAGAATCCTGCGATCGCTTACGAGATCACCACGGTGTTATGGACGGAAGGCAACGAGGACGCTGCCCGCCAGCTTGCCGAAGACATCGGTGCAACAGAGGTTCGTGAACAACCCGGCAACCTGTCGGCGCAAGTGACGGTCCACGTGGTCGTCGGCGCTGACCGGGCGAGCTAGAACGGGCGTCGCACCAGTTCAAGAATCGCGCAGCATCTGCAACTTTTCGAGGATCATCTGCCGACGTCGTTCTTCTTCCTCGGGACCTGTGGCCAGCACATCCTGCAGAACCTGTGAGAGCGCCAGGGGCGAGAAGGGCTTGGTGATGTAGTCCGCGGCACCTTCGGACCATCCGCGGATCTGATCCTGATCTTGCACGCGTGCGGTCAGCATCACGATGGGGATCTCTCGGAGGTCTTCGTCAGCCTTGGCTGCCCGCAGGACTTCCCACCCGTTGAGCTTCGGCATCATCACGTCGAGCAGGACGATGTCGGGGCGATCTGAGCGCATCTGTTCCAGCGCTTCTTCGCCGTCGGCGGCTTCGGTAACGCGGTAGCCCTCGAACTCGAGATTGACGCGGCACAGCAACAAGACATCGGGCTCGTCGTCGACCACGAGGACCTTGGGACCCTCAGCCATCATCGTCCTGTCGCGCTTCTCGTGAAATCTGACGTTTCGGCTTCGCCAACGCGATTTACCGTACCGTTTCGATCGCCACGATTCACCGTCAATAAGGGTGATCGAGTCTCACTTGGTGCAATGTCGTGGTGCAACGTAGCGCCATGACCTGCCGTTGTGACGTGGCAAGGTTGTGCTGTCGACGGTGTGATCGGCAGGCATGGTCAGCGGCGGGCGCGCCATGAGGCAAGTGGGGGGCGTTCGGCGATCGTCACCTGATGGTGGTTAAGCGCCAAGGTGCCGTCGGCGGCCCGCACCGGCTGCATGAGCGCGGTGGCCATCGCCTCGCTCAGTACCAGCCTGCCCTGACGTTCAAGCCGGCCAACCGCTACAGCCAAGATTTCGGCCGACATTCGTCCGAGTGCTTCGAGAGGCTGATGGATGTGCGTGCGACTGCCGAGATCGACTTGGACGATGCTGTCCGGGCCACGTCGCTCAGCGATGTCAACGAGCATGGCGAGCTCCACGCCGTAGCCGCAGACGAACGGCAGTTCTTCCAGCAGCTCGCGACGACCGGCGTACTCGCCAGAGAGCGGTTGGGCAAGCCAGGACAGCTCCGGCCAGAATGCGGCGATCAGGGGTCGGGCGAGAAGTTCGGTGACCCGGCCTCCACCGGATGGGGCCACCGTGTCGCCGAGGCGGAATGGCCGGTCGTAGGTGGCCTTGGTGAACGCGATTGTCTCGTCGGTGAGCAACGGGCCGACGAGACCGATGACGAACCGTTCGTCCATATCGACAATGTCTGCGTCAATGAAAACAATGATGTCGCCGGAACTGGCCGCCAGCCCCTTCCACAAGGCTTCGCCTTTGCCCGGCCGGGTTCCCGATCCCGGCAGGACATCGGATTGGCGCACGACCTGGGCGCCAGCGGCGTCGGCAAGCTCGGCGGTGCGGTCGGTGGAATCGGCGTCCACCACCAGGATCTCGTCAATGAGCCCTACGTCATCGACGAGTGCCTTCACCAACGTTGCCACCACGGTGCCGACCGTGGCTTCTTCATTGAGCGCAGGAATGACGACCGAGATGGTGGTGTTGGATGCGCGCTTGAAGCCAGCCAGCGCCGAGAGATCGAAATCGGCGTGGTGGCGGGTGAGAGAATTGAACCGATCGACCGGTTGCGAGGGCACGCTGATCTCCGGAATGTCGGGGCGCGGAGCAGGCGCCCGGCGGTGATGCAAGGTCAGGGTACGGCGTCGGTGGCGCCTCCACCTTGCCGTCCACCAACTGTTCGAAGCTACGCCGCATGCGGACTGATGCCGCCGTCAGCGATATGCCGGCGCGATGACCTCGCGCGCTGATTGGCCGATTGGGTTTGAACTACGGCGAGGAGCATGGCATCCTGATGGCACTGGTTGCTCATCCAGAGAGGTGGAGGGCTCGGGCCCGCTGAAACCTCGGCAACCCCCGCTCGTGGCCGATGTGGCTCACGGGGGGAAGGTGCCAAACCCGGACCCGTCGGAGACGGCGTGGTCGATGAGCGTGGGTCGCGTCGACCCCTCTTCATCCTCCACCTCGTCGTCGATGGTGGATGTCGTCCGTAGATAACGGTGACATCGCTGCCTTAGGGCGGGACGATGAGGACAGGAGAGATGCATGGTCGCCGATGTGATCGTTGCCAAATCCAACATCACCCACTTGCAGTGCCGCGAATGTGGCGCCACCGAAGATGTGGGTGTCCAGCATGTCTGCGGAATGTGTTTCGGGCCCATGGAGCTGGCCTACGACGCTGACCGCATCGCCGCGCGGGTCAGTCGTGCCGCAATCGAAGCGGGCCCAAGATCGGTGTGGCGCTACGAAGAACTCCTCCCCAATGTCGGCGATGAGTTTCGCGTTGACCTGGGGACGGGCTTTTCGCCGTTGCGGCCTGCGCCACGGCTGGCCGCACGTCTGGGTCTCAAAGATCTGTGGCTGAAAGACGACACGCGCAATCCATCAGGGTCATTCAAGGACCGCGTGGTGACGATGGCGATCTCGGCTGCGCGGTGGCTCGGTCTTGACACGATCGCCTGTGCCTCGACCGGCAACCTCGCGGGGTCGGTATCAGCCCATGCCGCGGCGGTCGGCATGCCCGCCTACGTGTTTATCCCGCGCACGCTTGAGCGCGCCAAGATCATCGGTGCAGCGGTCTACGGAGCCAACGTGGTCGCCGTCGACGGCAACTACGACGATGTGAACCGTTTGTGTGCCGAGGTGGCTGATACACGGGGCTGGGGGTTCGTCAACGTCAACCTGCGGCCGTTTTACGCCGAGGGCTCCAAGACCATCGGGTTCGAGATCGCCGAGCAGCTCGGATGGCAGTTCCCCGACCACGTTGTCGCACCGATCGCCTCAGGCGCGATGTACGTCAAGATCCACAAGGCATTCAACGAATTGCGCGATTACGGCCTGGTGGATGGTGACATCCCCAGGATTAGTGGTGCGCAAGCCACCGGCTGTTCACCGGTTGCAGAAGCGTTCGTCAACGGTGCTACCGAGGTCAAGCCGCAGCGCCCTGACACGATCGCTCGTTCGCTGGCGATCGGCAACCCGGCCGATGGCTACTACGCCTTGCAGGTAGCGGCGAAGACCGGTGGGGTCATCGGCCACGTCCCCGACGACGAGATCGTGGCGGGCATGCGCTTGCTGGCCGAGACCGAAGGCATCTTTGCTGAGACTGCTGGCGGCGTGACCGTCGCAAACCTGGCGAGGTTCGCTGCCGAAGGCAAGATTCAGCCTGACGAGCGGGTGGTCGCGGTGATCTCGGGCAACGGTTACAAGACGCTCGATGCGCTCGAAGCCGACACCGGTCCGACCTTTGAGGTTGCGCCGTCGCTGGATGCCTTCGAAGCAGCGATCGCCAGGTAGTCCTGCCCCCGACGAATTTGCGCCGTGCCGCGATCCCGGCCCGCGCACGACAACAGTGAGGAGCCGAAACGTGCCGAAGGTCCGAATTCCCACACCATTGCGCAACCTGACAGGGGGCGCTTCGGAAGTGATCATTGAAGGGGCGACGCTGCGGGAGGTCGTCGATGGCCTCGAAGCCGCCCATCCCGGATTCGGCGAGCGGATGCTTGACGATGATGGTGAACTTCGGCGCTTCGTGAACGTCTTTGTTCGTGACGAAGACGTGCGTTTTCTCGATGGCCTTGATACCGAGGTTGGCGACACCGACACCGTGTCGATCGTGCCAGCGGTCGCTGGCGGCTGATCCGGCCGCCCCGATCGCTACACCTGGTGCGCCACATCTGGTGATTGACGCCGTCGTTACCGGGTGCGACGCTTCGATCTCGTCGACGCGCCGGTGCCGGATGGGGCCTGGCCGTCATGATCAAGATCGAGGTGTTGGATCATGTCGATGACGCTACTGGCTGATATCAACTGGTTGGCGGTGCTCATTGCCGCAGCCGCCTGGTTCGTGTTTGGGGCCGCGTGGTACATGGCCCCACCCATTGCGCGACGCTGGCAGCAGGCCGGGGGCATCGACGTTCCCGAAGATGCGAGTCCTGACCCCAAGGTCTTCGTCCTGACCTTCGTTGCCTACGTCGTCGCCGCGACCGTCACGGCAGCGCTGGCCGTCTCAACCGCCGTGTCGTCAACCGTGGAAGGTGCAGCACTCGGGCTTCTCGTCGGGGTCGGGTATGCACTGACCGCCGCAGCGGTCTCTGCGATCTATGACCAGAAACCTGACCCAATCGGGTGGTTCTGGATCAACGGCGTGTTCAACACGCTGGGGCTGACGCTTGTCGGCGCCATCATCGGAGCGTTCAGCTAAGCAGGGGCTACAGGAACAGGATGGGCACGGCCGCGGCGTAGGTGGCAAGCAGCACGAACCCCT
>JBBDSU010000037.1:0-6989 GCA_040904825.1 Nitriliruptoraceae bacterium
CCGTTTTCACCAAAGATGGGCTTTGGCATGAACGTCGCTGACTTGCCCGCGTGACGCGCCGTGTTCTTGATGATGTACTTGAACGTCATCAATTTGTCGGCCATCGCCGCCAAGGTGTCGAAACGGATGTTGATCTCAGCCTGGCCTCCGGCACCAACCTCGTGATGCTGCAGCTCCACCTGGATCTTGGCCAGCTCCAACTGGTGGGCCATTTCAGAACGAAGGTCCTGGAAGTGGTCCATCGGCGGGGTAGGGAAGTAGCCCTGCTTGGTGCGTGGCTTGTAGCCCAGGTTGCCGCCTTCTTCGTCGCGGCCGGTATTCCACGGACCTTCGATCGAGTCGATCTCGTAGTAGGAGGTGTGCGGCTGGTTGCTGAACCGGATGGAGTCGAAGATGAAGAATTCGGCTTCCGGTCCCATGAACACGGTGTCGGCGATACCCGTGGACTGCAAGTATGCCTCGGCTTTGCGCACGATGTTGCGAGGATCGCGCGAGTACGCCTCGCCGGTGATGGCGTCGTGGACGTGGCAGTAGATCATCAACGTCTTGCGATCGCGGAACCGGTCTTCCTGCGCAGTCGTCACATCCGGAAGCAGCAGCATGTCGGATTCTTGGATGCCCTGGAATCCCCGGACGGAACTGCCGTCGAAATACAAACCGTTGTCAAACACGCTCTCGTCGACAGAACTGACCGGCACGGTGAAGTGCTGCACCAGGCCAGGCAAGTCGACAAAGCGCATGTCAACGAACTCGTAGCCCTCAGACTCAATGAGGGAAAGAACTTCTTGGGTCGTTTGCGGTGAGCTTCCCAACTTCTCGCTCCTTAGTGGTGGTCGTCGTCAGCAGGTGGGCGAGACGCCCGGACCGACGTGGCCCGCTGGCCTGCCGCGCCACGGTTGGGCTCGGCGGGGCGCCCCGCCCGTCTGTGGGTGGATCTTCACTCGACTGGCACCTGGTCCGAACGGATTCGGAACGCCAGGCGGCATAGCGTCGTGTGTAGATCCTTCCTGCTGTGGGTAGAACCCTAAGGTGCCGGTGTGTTGACTGGGTGACACCCTTGTTACGTCTTTGTTACGGGCTAGCTGACCGTGACGGTCACCGTGTGGTGGCCAGTTGCGCCGTCAGGGTCCGGTGGACGCCGAACCTCGGTTTGAGGCTCGCCTTGCGCGTCGATGGCGCGGACACTGATCCGGTGTCGTCCCGGTGAGGCGTCCCAGAGATGTCGCCACTGGCGCCATGTGCCGCGCGCCAAAGGCTCAGTGACCTCAGCGACCATCCATGGACCGTCATCAATGCGGACTTCAGCGCCGTCGACGCCATGTTCGTTCGACCATGCGACGCCGGCAATGGTCACCGTCCCAGCCGGCACTGTTGCCTGGTGCCGGGGCACGTCAATGCGCGATTGGGTCTTGATGGGGCCGAAAGGAGCCCAACCCAGGCGGATCCAGTACGCCTGGTAGTCGGCGAAAGTCGTCAGTTCGATCTCCGACAGCCACTTGGTATTGCACACGTAGCCGTAAAGTCCTTCGACAACGAGCCTGACTGGAAACCCATGTCGTGCTGGGAGCGGTTCGCCATTCATGCCGACTGCGACAAGCGCGGTGCGTCCGTCGTAGGCAGCCTCCAACGGGAAGCCTGCCGTCCACGTATCGACCGCGCGACCGACTATCTGGTCGGCGCCATCCTGAACGCCAGCGCGGTCAAGCAGATCAGTCAGCGGCACACCCTGCCATCGGGCAGTGCCGATGAGAGGGCCGCCGACTTCGTTGGAGACGCAAGACAGCGTGACATCTGCCTCGACCACCGCAAGATCGAGAATTTCTTCGTAGGTGATCTCAAACGGGTTGTCGACAAGGCCCTTGATGGTCACAACGTGACCCGTGCCATCCAATCTGAGTGGGTTGAGCCGCGCATCGATCCGGAAGAAGTCACTGGTCGGCGTGATGATGGGGGACAGGCCGTCGACGGCGAAGCTGGCTGACGGCTCTGGGGCAGGCAGCGGTGCGCGTGGCCGTGGCAGCGCAATCTGGTCGCGCACCTGTTGTAGTACTTGCCGTGCCATCAGCCGTTGGCCTGCGAGCGCTGCGGCAAGACCTGCTGCAAGTGAACCGCCAGTCGCAAGAAGGAAGTTTCGACGAGACCGCAGCCCCGCTGTGGGGGTTCGAGCCAGGGAAGGATCGAACTCATCGGCGCTACCGGCACCGTTGGCGTCGGGGGACGCCTCGTCAGGGTCGGATGACGCCGTGCCAGGGGCAGTCACCGCCGGCGCAATGTCGGTGTTGCGACCTGGCACGCGACGCAGAAGCCATTCGAGGACAGCGATACCCGCGAGCCCTGCCAACAAGGGGGCTGTGATGGCCGTCACGATAGGCGTGAGCGCGTCGGCTGCGAGCACTGTGGCTGCTGCGACAGCAACGAACGCGAAAATGGCGCGCGCGAGCAGGCGCCGTCGGGTCGCAATGATGCCTGCAATGATGCCGAGCGCAGCGACGACGAGCGCCATCGATGACAACAACGCCAAGCGATTGGCGGAACCGAACCAGACGATGGCCCAACGCACGACCGGGCCGGGAGTCGCATCGATGATTGCATCGCCGATGGCAGACAATGGGGATCGGCGGCCTGGCAGGATCCCGGCCACCAATTCTGAGATACCAATCGCGACGAACGCGGCTGTGACGCCAACTGTCGCCCGCGCGATCGAGTTCGTACCGTTAGCCTCCGGTGATCCTGGGCTCGCCCGACGTGCCATCCGGTTCCCGCCTTCTTCCCGGACCCGGAAGATTCCGGGCGTCTGCGCCAGCCAAGAGAATGCGACGAGTGGAGCTGACAATGGCCGACTGGATTTCAACGTACACGGACTCAGATGTCCTGCTGTGGGCGAGTGACCACTTGATCCAGCCGATTGGGCGGATTCTGATCGTTCTGATTCTCGCATCGATTGGTCTTCGGTTCATTCGTCGAGCCATCAACCGTGGTATCGAGCGGGTACAGGACCCCGAAGGAATGCCTGGCCGCAAGTTGAGAGAACGTGTGGGCATGTTCGACGAGTTTGACAGCGGATTCTCGGCGCGTCGCGCCCAGCGAGCTCAAGCGCTTGGCGCACTGGCTGGCAGCGTCGCAGGATTCGTTATCTGGACGCTCGCGCTGTTCATGGTGCTCGGAACGTTCGGCATCAACCTTGGTCCGTTGATTGCGGGCGCTGGCATCGCGGGTGTCGCGCTCGGCTTCGGCGCGCAGAGCGTCGTCAAAGATTTCCTGTCTGGCGTGCTGATGTTGCTCGAGGATCAGTATGGCGTGGGTGATGTGATCGATACAGGCGAAGCGATAGGGATCGTCGAAGCGGTCACGCTCAGAACGACACGGGTTCGCGATGTCACCGGAACCCTGTGGCACATCCCGAATGGTGAGATTCGCCGTGTCGGGAACAAAAGCCAGGACTGGGCGCGCGTCCTGTTGGACGTCGGTGTGTCCTATGGGACGGACCTTGATGTCGCCAAGCAGATCATCCAGCGAGTAGCTGACGAACTCGTTGCCGAACCGGATTTCGCTGCCAACGTGATCGAAGAACCATCGGTGTGGGGAGTGCAAGAACTCGGCGATTCGAGCATCGACTTGCGCCTGGTCATCAAGGTCGTCCCAGGTACCCAGTGGGCCATGACACGCGAGCTTCGTCGGCGCATCAAGATGGCCTTCGACGCGGCGAACGTCGAGATTCCCTACCCGCAACGCACCGTGTGGTTGCGAACCGAAGCGCCGGTCGCGGTCGGCGATGAGGCCACACCGGCGTTCGATACGCCAATTCCCGACGTTGCCACGATCGATGAGGCCGTCGCGCTCACCAAGGCGCCGCCTCCGGTCGACGAGGAACTTGATGCGCTGGAAGACGTTGTTGAGAGCAGCGCTGACGATGACGATCGACGTTTCTAGGGCGCGAAGGCCTGTCGAGGCTGTCCGAAATATGTAGTCCCGCAGCATGCCTGGCCCGCGGGACTGACGGTCGGTCCCATGCGACCAATAGTCCTCAACCTTGCGGGTGGTGTGCCGCGGGCGCCCACGCGTCGGCGTCTTGGGCCTGCTGGCCCGCGTGGTAGCTCGATCGCACCATCGGGCCTGATTCGATGTGCGCGAAACCCTTGCTCAGTCCGTAATCCCGATATGCGGCGAACTGTTCGGGGGTGACATAACGGTCCAGGTGCAGATGCTGCGCGGATGGCTGCAGATACTGCCCGATCGTGACCAGTTCAACGCCGGATGATCGAAGGTCGCGAAGGCATTCACGGACCTCATCGTCGGTCTCACCCATGCCGACGATGATGTTCGACTTGATCGCAGTTGATGACGGCAGCATGTCACGAGCGTGAGCCAGGAACTCAAGCCCTCGGTCGTAGTCGAAGGCTGGGCGGATCGTTGGGAACAAGCGGCGGGTCGTCTCCAGATTGAACGCAAAGACATCCGGCGGCACGTCGCCCAGTTGTTTGAGTGCTGACAAGCCAGCGTCCGGGTTATTGCCATATCCGAAGTCGCTGGGAAGCACCTCTACACCGACCTCTGGCGTTCGCTGTTTGACTTGGCGGATCGTCTCGGCGATGAGCCAGGCACCTCCGTCATCCAGATCGTCACGGGCCACCATCGTGATGACCGCAAACCTCAAGCCCAGGTGTTCGACGGCTTCGGCGACACGGCGGGGTTCATCGCGGTCGTAACCATCAGGTTTGCCGGTCTTGATCTGACAGAACCCACAGCGACGGGTGCAGTCGTCGCCACCGATCAGGAACGTCGCCTCACGCACTTCCCAACACTCGTAGATGTTGGGGCAGGCAGCTTGGGCGCAGACCGTGTTGAGATCGAGGTCTTCCATCAACCGGGTCACATCGCGAAAATTGTCGCCGAAACTGGCTTTGACCTTGAGCCATTCCGGTTTGCGTTCTTGGGGAAGGCTTGTGTCGATCGTTCGGCGGACTACTCCCGCACGTTGAACCCGTTCGCGTGGCAACACCGCCAGGGTGCGGGCGTTGGGCGGAACCACAGGGGGTACGGACATGGGGGTGGGATCCTCGTCAGGTGGGCAGCGGCTCGCGCGCACCGAGCGGATTGTGCCCTGGGGCGGGCGGATCGATATCGGCCAAGCCAGCAGCGTCGAGCGTAGCGTCGAAGCGTTGAGCGAAGGCTGTGCTGACGTGTCGGGTGATAGTGGCAACGTCGGTGCTCACACCGAGGCTTGCAATGCTGCAGACGCCACGATCAGCGATGCCGCATGGAACGATGCCGGCAAAGTCATCCAGATGGGTCGTGACGTTCAACGCGAACCCGTGAGAGGTAATCGCACCGCTGGCCACTCGCACGCCGATCGCGGCAATCTTGCGGTCGCCTACCCATACGCCGGTGAAACCTTGGCTTCGTTGGCCTGGAATGCCGACCGCGGCGAGCGCGTCGATGATGACGTCCTCAAGTGCCCGGACATAGTCGACAACCGAGCGGATCGAAGCCAGTCTCAGGATGGGGTAGCCAACGAGCTGGCCCGGCCCGTGATAGGTGACGTCGCCGCCGCGGTCAACTTCGACGAGGTCAATGTCATGGGCGCGCCGTTGGTTGGCATCCCAAATCAAGTTCGCTCGATCGGTGCGCTTACCCATGGTGTAGACGGCGGGGTGCTCAAGCAGCAACAAGGTGTCGCCGATGCGGTCATCCCGACGCGCGTCGACGAGTCGGTGCTGGAGTGCAAAGGCCTCCAGATAAGGGACCAGTCCCGGACGTACGACGGTTACGGGGTCAGACGTGGCCGCTCGAAGCCTGTCGCGATTCGGGGGCTCCGTGCCCGTGACACACCTGTCGGGCTGTGCTTGGTTGGCAATGCAGGTGGTCATGTCCAGTCGCGTCAAGCGCCGAGTTCCGGCCCGAAATCGTGCTCTTCCAGCACCCACTTGAGGTCCTGGAGAAAACGGGCGGCGTCAGCTCCATCGACGATTCGGTGGTCGTACGTCAGGCACAAGTATGTCATCCAACGAATGGCAATCGCGTCAGACAAGCCATCGGATATGACGACCGGACGCTTCTCGATTGCCGGCGTCGCCAGAATGGCAGCCTCCGGTGGATTTAGGATTGGGGTATCGAACAATGTGCCCATCGAGCCGGTGTTGGTGATGGTGAAAGTTCCGCCGGCAATGTCGTCAGGACCGAGCTTTCGATCACGGGTGCGCTTGGCGATGTCGCCAATGGCGCGGGCAACGCCGGCGGCATCAAGATCTTGGGCGTCCTTGAGGTTCGGGACCAGCAGGCCACGCTCGGTGTCAACGGCGATACCGAGGTTGATGAATGAGTGATACGTCGCGGTGCCGGCTTCCTGGTCGATCGAAGCGTTGAGGGCAGGGTGGCGCGGCAGCGTCATGCAGACAGCCCGAGCAATGATCGCCAAGGGTGTGAGGGACGCCCCCTCTCGTTCCTTGAAATCATCCTTGATGGCGTTCCGCAATTGCATGATCGCGGTCAGATCCGCTTCAACGGCTGCGGTCAACTGCGCCGTGTTGTGGAGCGAATCCATCATCGACCGGGCAATTGCTTTGCGGATGCGTGACAAGTCCTGGGTGATTTCGCGGTCCCCATCGAAGTCGATCTCTACAGGTGATGCGTTGGGACGTTCCCGACGTGCACGGTCAGAACCAGCCGATCCGTCTGATGCATCACGCGTTGCGCCGCGAGCGATGGCGCCGTCGGCATCCTGTCGTGTTATGCGCCCACCGGGACCTGTTGCAGCCACGGAGCTGGCATCAATGCCTGCCTCGCGAAGGAGACGACGAACCAGCGGTGATGCAAGGATCGGCCCGGACTCCCCAGATGTTGAACGGCGGGGTCCGGTCGGAGCCTCGGCTGACTTGGAGGTCGTACTTGACTGGGAGGTGCCGGAAGAGCCGGATCCGTTGGTTGAGTCCGCACGTTTCGACTCGCCTTTTTCTGCCTTGCCGTCCGTCTTGTCTTGCTTGTCCGAGTCG
>JBBDSU010000038.1:0-4378 GCA_040904825.1 Nitriliruptoraceae bacterium
TCGATGGGCGCGACGGTCGCTGCTTCGTTTTGCGATGCTGGCCACCATGTCATGTGGATCAGCCACGGGCGAAGTGCGGGAACTGTCGAGCGTGCTGAGGCTGCTGGACTGACGGCCGTGGACACACTTGCCGAAGCGGTCCAGGCTGTCGATGTCGCCGCGGTGATGCAAGCCATCGTTGATGCTGGACATCCGTCGGCATCGTCAAACGACGAGGCGGTTCGCCCATAGCCTTGGCGCTCCAGGCAGCCGTCATCCACCGGTGGCCTGCCCGCTGAAGCCTCCGCGAGTAGGGCTCAGGTGACGGACGGGCGGTGGGGTGGAGGTGTGGTGGACACGGAGTGAGAATGACTGATGTGACTGCAGTTCGCCGGCATGCTGACTCGCCGTTCATCAGGGCGGCGCGAGGCGAGCCGCACGACATCGTCCCCGTGTGGTTCATGCGACAGGCGGGCCGTGCGCTGGCCGAGTACCGAGCGATTCGTGAGCGCCACTCGTTCGAAGAGGTGGTTCACACCCCTGAAGTGGCGGCTGAGGTGACGTTGCAGCCAGTCCGCCGGTACGGCGTTGATGCAGCGATCTTGTTTTCCGACATTGTCACACCGCTTCAAGCCATCGGTGTCGGCATTGAAATCAAGCCTGGAGTTGGTCCCGTTGTGGCCGAGCCGTTTCGAGCCGAGGCTGATCTGCGCCGCCTACGTCCGCTTGAGCCCGACGAGGACATCTCCTATGTCCTGGACACTGTTGGGATTGTGGCTGGCGAGATTGACGTGCCACTCATCGGCTTCGCGGGCGCGCCTTTCACCTTGGCGAGCTATCTCGTCGAGGGGGGCCCGTCTAGGTCGTACACGAAAACCAAAGCGTTGATGTTCTCCGATGAAGCGACCTGGCACCGGATGATGGATCACCTGGCGGGCATTGTTGCCGCCAGCTTGCGGGCGCAGGTAGAACGGGGCGCCGCGGCCGTCCAGTTGTTCGACTCGTGGGCCGGCGCGCTTCACCCGGCAGACTATGAGCGCTATGTCCTGCCCCACAGCCGGCGGATTCTGGCATCACTCGCCGATCTCGATGTGCCTCGGATTCACTTTGGAGTCGGCACCGGCGAGCTGCTGGGGCTGATGGCTGCGGCTGGGGCTGACGTGGTCGGCGTAGATTGGCGGGTTGAACTGGCCGAAGGTCGACGACGGATACCGGACGGTGTCGGGTTCCAAGGCAATCTTGAGCCTGCGGTGTGCCTGGCGCCATGGCCGCAGGTCGAAGCGCGCGTGAACGACGTCTTGTCTGCCGCAGACGGACGGGTGGACCACATCTTCAACCTCGGCCACGGAGTGCTGCCGGCGACTGATCCAGCCGTGTTGGCGCGGATCGTCGAGCTGGTTCACCGTGTCGGGGTCGTCAACGAGGTAGCACGGTGACCGTGGCACACCGATGACGATGGCATCTCCATCGGCCGCGCCGAAGTCTGCAAGGCCACACGTTGTGGTCATCGGTGCCGGTTTTACCGGCTTGGCGACCGCCTGGAGGGTTCGCGACGGTGCCGAGGTCACGGTTCTCGAGGCTTCTGACCGGCCAGGTGGCATGATTCACACCGTCGATTTCGACGGGTGCCGGTTCGATGTAGGTGCGGATGCGTTTCTGGCTCGACGTCCGGAAGCTGAACGCCTGGCGCGTGATCTGGGATTCGGAGATGAAGACCTGGTTGCGCCGGCGACGGGCAACGTGTTGCTGTGGCGGGATGGACGATTGCGCCGCCTGCCGCGTGGCACGGTGATGGGCGCTCCGACGGACATCGTGAGCTTGGCAACAGCGCGAGTTTTGTCACCAGCCCAGCTGGCTAGGGCAGCTGCTGAACCTGCCGTGGCGCTGTTCCGTCGCGGTGAAGCCAGGGCGTTCGACGACATCAGCGTGGGCGAATTGGTGAGCCGACGGTTTGGCCGTGCGGTTGCCGATCGCCTGGTGGATCCGCTACTCGCCGGCGTGTACGCCGGGGACTTGTTCGACCTCAGCGCTCGGGCCACGGTGCCGCAACTGTGGCACGCTGCCACCACGGGTTCGATCCGGCGCCATTTCAAGCGACAGTCCACAACGAAGCCTGCCGTCGACACTCCCGTGTTCCTGACGGTCAGGGGCGGTCTGTCGCGGCTCGTCACACGAATGGCCGACACGCTTGGCAGTGCACTGCGTCTGGGTGAGGTCGTTGAGCGCATTGACCCTGTCGTTGGCGGTCGATGGCGTATTACGACCAAGCATGCAACGTCATATGAGGCCGATCACGTGATCGTGGCCGTGCCGCCAGCTGTCGCGTCAGGCGTGCTGAGCACGGTCGACAGGGTCGTCGCCGAGAAATTGAGCGACTTTGCCGCAGCGTCAGTTGGAGTTGTCGCACTGTCATACCCGAACGCCAGCCGCGACACGCTTCCGGCGGCCAGCGGGATTCTGGCGGCTCGAAGCAATGACACGTCGATCGTCAAGGCGGTCACGTTCAGCACCCGAAAGTGGCCTCACATGGCGGCGCATCCCCGAGTGCTCCTGCGGGCAAGCGTGGGACGCATCGGTGACACGCGGGCCCTGGCGCTCAATGATGAGGCGCTGATCGCCCAGGTAGATGCCGAAGTCCGCGCAATGACCGGCATGGTGGACAGTCCGGTAGCAACGATGGTCATGCGCTGGCCCGCAGCGTTGCCCCAGTACGCCGTCGGCCATCTCGAGACGGTCGCGGGTCTGCGAGATCGGCTGGCAGCGAGCGGGCCGGGCATTCACCTTGCCGGGGCGGCGTTCGATGGGCTCGGCCTTGCGGCTCGTGCCGCCGAGGCCGACCGCCTGGCTCAGCTGATTATGCCGTGAATGTCGTTACGCCATCACCGGTTCCAACAATTCAGGTCCGTCGTTGCGCACGTTGTTGACGCGCGTACTGATCGGCGTCATGGTTAGTTCGGGAGGGTCGAGTGCCAGCACGGCATCGTGCAGATAGGGCGCTTCGTCGGCTTCGGCACTCAGCCACGTGTCCCACAATGTCGCTGGCAGGATCACCGGCATCCGATCGTGGATCAAGGCTGTATTGCCGCGCGCCTCGGTGGTGATGATCGCTGTGCTGGTCGTGGGTTGCGATCCAATGTCGCTCGCTGCATCGGGACTCCACGTCCTCCAGATGGCGGCAAAGGCCAATGGAGTCTTATCGAGGTCGGCGATGGCATAGGGATTCTTGGGGGTTCCATCACCGGGATCCATCCATTCGTAGTACGCGTCTGCTGGGACGAGGCAGCGGCGTTGTCGCCACGATGAGGCGAACATGCGGTTCGAAGTGATGGTTTCGAGGCGAGCGTTGATCGGTTGCCCCCGTCCACCTACTGTCTTGGCCCACTGCGGCACGAACCCCCATCGCATCGTGCGCAGTGTTCGGCCAGCAGCGCCTTCGACCACTGAGTAGATGTCTGACGTCGGTGCAACGTTGTATCGCGGGGTGTGATCGTGGCCTGCGAGTTGCACAGTGTCGACCGCCAATTGGTGAGCCAGCCGATCGGGCGGAGTCGCTGAGACGTATCGTCCGCACATGTGGCCGCCTTTCGGTGTGATGTCACTGGATGTTGATGCTGCCGTTAGTACCATCCGTGCGGCATCGATGGTGGCATCGTCGTTGAGGCCGTGCCGGTCAGCCAGGAGGTTGCAGACAGATGGCGCAATTCGATCCTGTCGAAGACCGGATCCGTCGTGATCCCGTCGTATGGCGGACCATACGGTGGATGATTGCGTTGATCGCCTTCGTCGGTGCGCTCGCGGTGCTGTTTCCTATGGCGGTTGAGGCGGTACGCGATCTCGTCAGACTCATGTGAGCACGTCGCGCACGAGGATGGCCGACATGCTGTGTTCGAGAGCGCGCGCTGACCTGCCTTGAGGGCGAGGTGCAGTGGGCTTCCGACGTGGCATCGTCTCGGGCTTGGCAGAAGATGACGTAGCCACCATTGAGGTGGTGGGCGAGTGGCCCTAGCGCCAGGTGCAAAGCGATGGCAACCTCAGATCACCACCTGAAGAGGAGCCAGCGCGATGGGACTGTTGGATCACGAGGACATTGAGGAAGCGCTCGAACAACTTGACGGTTGGGCCCGAGACGGCGACGAAATCTCGCGAACGTTTCGGTGCGACGATTTTCTCCAAGCGATTGCTTTCATCAACCGCATTGCACAGTTGGCTGACGATGCGAATCATCATCCAGAGTTGCGCAACATCTACGACACTGTCGAGGTGCGGTTGACGACACACGATGCCGGCGGTGTGACCGAACAGGATCTGGACATGGCGCGCAGCATCCAGATCACCTACGACGAGTAGAACCCGAGCGTGCGTGCGGAGCGAGCCAGGACGGATCCAGGAACCATTGAGC
>JBBDSU010000038.1:4478-28330 GCA_040904825.1 Nitriliruptoraceae bacterium
GGATCGACAACGCGGGTAGGTGAGAATTCAATCACCGAGAGGTGAAGCGTTCCACCGCCGGCACCTCGATGCAGTCGGCGTCACCCGCGACGTAGGCCAGGCCAGCTTTGTCACCAGGTCCGAACTCGATTGGACCTTCGCCTGGTGGTCCATACATCAGTTCATTGGGGTCGTCGACGTGGTCAAGTCCGACGAGGTGCATGACCTCGTGCAGGATGGTTGCGCCCCACGAATGAGATCGGTCATCCCAGCCGGTGGTGATGTGGTCGTGCCTGGTTAGGTGGGTCCCAAAGTGGGCCCGTTGAGCGTTGAAGACAATCTGGCCCGTGACAAACGTTCGCTGTTGCGCCGTCCCGATGGCAACCGGAATGGCAAGACCTCGATCCGCGTGGCCGAGATCAAGGTCGGTCTCTCCTGGAGATGCCCAGGCGATCAACACAGGCGCCCAGCCGGTGGTGCCATTTCGGGCGCTGATGAGCGATCGGTCCGATCGCGGACGTTCGGCCGTGGTGCCTACGATGTCGAAGGTGAGGGCGGTCGCCTCGTCGACGCGGCGCAATGCCTCCTCCAAGTCATCGATCCAGCCGTCAGGCCCGCCGTCGGGGCTGATCGCCACCTTGATCGGTCGGCATGGATCCCATCTGATCGGCCCCCCATCGGCATTATGGCCCCAGACTGCGAACGGGCTGGCTGAGGTCCGGTCGCCAGTCGGTTGGTCCTTGCCGGTGTGATCGCGAGACGCTTCGAGATCGACTGGTTCGTCGCTGTCAGCGGGAGTTGAACCGCTTACACTCCAAAGACTGAATGCGGCGACAGCTGCCACGATGGCCGTGCCAACAAGTGCCAGAGTTGCTCCGACCGCGGTCCGCACGGTAATCGTGCCGCTGGCAGACCACGCCGCCGGCACGGTTGGGGAATGGGACGGCTGCCTTCGGAATTTCACGGTGCTGCCGCTAGCGAAGCCGGTCGTCCGGCGTCTGCTTGCCGAGGAGGTAGATGATCCCGGCGATCGTGAACACCATGATGGGAATGCTCAGCGGGCGTATCACCGCCGACAGGAGCAGTCCCACCATCAGAAGTCCAAGCGGGCGTGCTAGTGCATTCATTCGTTCTGATGCCATCGGCCGCGCTGGTGATTCCTTGCCCGTTTGGGTCGGCCGCTTCTGCGCCGTGCCAGTTGCTTGCCGGCGTGCTGCACGGGCGATGGCATCCATATTGGCGACGAGCGTCTGATGCGCTGTCGCCGCCTGCTCGTCGGGCACGGTCACGATGACACCTTTGCGGGTGCGTTTCGCCTGCGGCGACAATCCCGCTTGCGCCAGTGCTTGTACGAGGACCGTTGCTTGCTCAGGCGGCCAGGTTCCGAGATCCTCGGCCACAATTCCTCCGGGTTGAACGTCACGAGTGAAGATGCCAGGCTTGCCGAAGTCAACGTGCCGGCCAGGTCCTGCCATCATGCCGGTTGGGTCGACGTGTGCAGGGCATATCCGTAGGCTACCGATGCTACGGCGGCCATTCGGCCGGCATCGGACGGAGGCAAGCTCTTTGGGTTCAATGCGGGGCGCCCCTGGCATGTACCGGATGCTGCGCCGCATCATCCCGCCGATCGCCACGCCCTACTTGCGGCTGGAGATCGAAGGTCTTGGCCACATTCCAGCAGATGGTCCGGCAGTGCTGGCCTGCAACCACCTATCGTTCATCGATTCAATCGTGCTGCCCCTCTACGTGCCGCGCCCAGTCTATTTTCTTGGCAAAGCGGACTACTGGGATTCGTGGAGGACCCGCTGGTTCGTGCAAGGCACCGGGGTTGTTCCTGTCTATCGAGACGGTGGGGAGAAGGGGGCGGGAAGCCTCCGTACCGGTGTTGAGATCTTGCGTCGCGGGGATTTGCTGGGCATCTATCCAGAAGGCACCCGAAGCCCCGACGGCCGCATGTTCAAAGGCAAGACCGGTCCGGTGAGGATGGCGCTTGAGGCCGGTGCGCCGATTGTCCCATGCGCGGTCCTTGGATCTGACCGGGCCATGCCGTCGGGCAAGCGTGTGCCTCGTCGACATCCAGTAACCGTCCGATACGGCGAACCCCTTGATCTGTCGCATTACCGCACTGACACGGCAGATCCCGGCGTGCTGAGAACCGCAACCGATGAACTGATGACAGCCATCATGGGGTTGTCGGGGCAACGTTACGTCGATGCCTACGCAAGCGACATCAAGTCGGGAGCCGTCGGTCCCGCTGACGTACTGCCATCGACCGTGCCGGGAAATCGGGGCCCGGCCGCTGGTGACGACGATGCCAATCGCTCATTCGGGGTCGAGCGCGATCGACACTGAGTTGATGCAGTAGCGCAGGCCGGTTGGTTGGTCAGGCGCGTCGTCGAAGACATGGCCGAGGTGGCCGTCGCACTGGGCACACCGAATTTCGATGCGCCGCATGCCCAGGGTCATGTCGTTATGTTCAACGACGGCGTCATCGGTTGCCGGGGCATAGAAGCTCGGCCACCCACAGTGCGCGTCGAATTTGGTGTCACTGTCAAACAGGTGGGCGTTGCAACCAGCGCAACGGTAAGTCCCAGGAGTGGTCGTATCCCAGTATGCGCCCGCAAATGGCCGCTCTGTTCCGGCTTGACGCAAGACACGGAACTGCTCCGGCGTCAGCTTCGAGTGCCATTCGTCCTCAGTCGGTCGGGTAGGCCCCGTGGGTTTGTCCGTCATAGCGCCTCCACAACAGCCGTGTCCTGGCGTGGCGAAACATCGAAGTCCGGTGACAGGTGTCTCGACGTGTGCATTGCTGACTGATCGATCCTACGGGATCCTCACGTAGGATCGCTGTGACTTAACTGACCACTGCAGAACAGGTTGACCATGGTGTCTCGTATCGGCGTGCTCACGGGAGGAGGCGACTGTCCTGGGCTCAATGCTGCCATCCGCGCGATTGTCCGCAGGTCCATCTCGTACAAAGTCACCCCGTATGGATTCCGTGGTGGTTGGAAGGGGGTGCTGGCCCTCGAAATCGAACAGATGACCTTGGCGTCGACGCGGGGCTTGTTGCATCGCGGTGGCACTGTGCTGGGGACATCCCGCGTGAGTCCTCACTACGAGGACGGAGGGGTGGACCGGGTGCATGAAGCACTCGACGTTCATAGCCTTGATGGGCTCATCGTCATCGGGGGAGAGGGCACGTTGTCGGCTGCGCGCCGGCTCTACGAGGAGGAAGGGATCCCGATCATCGGGATCCCTAAGACCATCGACAACGATGTAGGCGGCACCGATGCGACCATCGGGTTCTCGACCGCGGTTGACATCGCCACCGAGGCGGTTGACCGGCTGCATTCAACAGCCGAGTCCCACAATCGAGTTCAAGTGTTGGAGGTGATGGGGCGCCATGCTGGATGGATCGCAACTCATGCTGGCATGGCTGGAGGCGCTGACGCGATCCTGATCCCGGAAGTGCCCTTCGACATCGCGCAAGTCGCGCGCCACCTCAAGCATCGCGCCGGAACGGGACGAGACTTTTCCATCGTCGTAGTCGCCGAAGGCGCTCAACCTAAAGAGGGGACCATCACGATCCCACAGGTGCCTGTCGACGAGTTCGGCCGGCCGCGACTAGGTGGTCTCGCTTTCACGATTGCCGATGAGATCGAAGATCGGACCGGTTACGAAGCCCGCGTGACGGTGCTAGGTCACGTTCAACGCGGGGGCACTCCTAACGCCACCGACCGCACGTTGGCGACCCGAATGGGTGTACGAGCGGTCGACCTCGCAATGAAGGGACAATGGGGAATGATGACCGGTCTCCGGGGAGGATTCGTTAAACCGGTCTCGCTTGCGGATGCGACTGAATGTCTCAAGACGGTGCCCGAGGGGCTCTACGAGGTTGCGGAAGTCTTCTTCGGATGACCAATCTTGTTGACCTGCGATCGGACACGGTGACGCGCCCAGGCGATGGCATGCGGCACGCCATGGCGACAGCTGATGTTGGCGACGATGTGTTCGGCGAAGACCCAACGGTCCGGGCGCTCGAGGAACGTGTAGCCACTCTCTTCGGGCGGCAAGCGGCAATGTTCACTGCCTCCGGGCTCATGGCGACGCAAGCCCTGCTGGCGGCCACATGTCCTCGCGGATCGGAGATCATTTGCGAGTCGAACGCTCACCTGGCAGCGTATGAGTCAGGTGCGGTTGCCATTCTTGCCAACTTGCAAACGCGCACGGTGGACGGTGACCGAGGCCGGCTCGATGCCACCGCTGTTAGTGCTGCGATGCGACCGCCGATGTTTCCCGCGACGCAACTCGGCGCCATATCGGTCGAAGAAACCACGAATCGTGGCGGAGGTGCAATCCACGGACTGTCGCGCCTCCGCAAGATTCGTGAAGTGGCCGATGGCCGGTCAGTGCCTCTGCATGTAGACGGGGCCCGGATCTTCAACGCCATCGTCGCCACCGGTGTCGCCCCTGCCGCCTACGGAGCGATCGCGAGCGTGTTGAGCTTTTGTTTGTCGAAGGGACTGGGGGCACCGGTGGGATCGGTTGCCGTTGGGGATGCCGACGTCATGGGCGAGGCGCGGCGTTGGCGCCGACGTCTCGGAGGCGACATGCGGCAAGCAGGCGTGCTCGCGGCGGCTGGCATCTATGCACTCGACCATCACGTTGATCGCCTCGCTGACGATCATGCCAATGCCAGGGCAATCGCAGACCGGATTGCATCGGCTGTTGAGGGTGTCGTTGAACCCGATGATGTCGCGACCAACATGGTCTATGTCTCGACAGGATCACGCCCTGCGGCGGAAGTCGTCAGACAGGTGAGTGACCACGGCGTGCTCATCGGCGCGATGGACACGCACCTGTTACGACTGGTCACCCACCTGGATGTCGATGCTGCTGATTGCCGTCGCGCGGCCGACGTGGTGATCAAGGCGCTGTCCGCCACGGCGTGAGATCAAGCCGCACCTGACCGAGTCGCGCTGGAGCTCGGCAGGCCCGCGACGGGCCTGAGCGTCACGTGCCCGGCCTGTGGGTCACGTGACGTGTGCCGCGTCAGGGGCGATCAGGCAGCGTCGGGCTTGCCCAGCGACTCGAAGGTGATGAGTTGGCGTCCCATAGCTTCACTGAAGCGCGCGACCGTGTCGCGCAATTCATTGATGTCGTCGTGGACCAGAGCCTGCGGGCCGTCGCAAAGCGCCGTCTCTGGTTGCGGATGCACATCGACGATCACACCATCGGCGCCAACGCCGATCGCTGACCGGATGAGCGGCATCACGAGGTCACGGCGGCCACCAGAATGCGACGGGTCGATGATGACGGGCAGGTGCGTCAGCGACTGAGCCACCGGCACTGCCGAGACGTCCAGCGTGAAGCGGGTGAGAGGCTCGAATGAGCGCACACCTCGCTCGCACAAGACGATTTGGAGGTTGCCGGTGTGGGCAACGTATTCCGCTGCCATAATCCACTCGTCGATAGTTGCTGTCATGCCACGCTTGAGCATGACGGGGCGGCCCGACATGCCAGCTTCCTTGAGAAGTTGGAAGTTCTGCATGTTGCGGGTGCCGATTTGCAACATGTCGGCCTTGGCTGCAACTATCTCGACATCTGCTGGGGTGACGACTTCTGTGGCGAACGGCAGGCCAAGATCGCGCGACACACCATGCAAGATGTCGAGTCCGGCTTCACCAAGGCCCTGGAACGCGTAGGGCGAAGTGCGCGGCTTGTACGCACCGCCACGCAAGATTGTCGCGCCGGCTTCTTTTGCCATCCGGCAAGCAGCTTCGGTCTGCGCTTCGGTTTCAACGGCGCAAGGCCCCGCAATGAGCGTGACGGTATCTCGGCCGATCGGCGTATTTCCGACCATCACCGTCGACGGGCGAGGGTGCGTTTCCGTACTGACCAGTTTGTAAGGCTTGGAGACACGGATGACGTCTTCAACGCCTGGGAAGGCGTGAAGCGGCAATTCGCTGAACTGCGTCAAGTCTCCGACGAGGCCAATGATGGTCTGGCTCTTGCCGCGGGAGACGAATGCTTCACCGCCCACCTCCGAGATGGCCTTGACCACCTTTTGGATGTCGGCATCGCCAGCTGTCGATCGCATGACCACAACCATCGTGGTGTCCTCTCTGCTCGTGCTCTTCACCCGGCCCCGGAACCAACGAACCCCGGGGGATTCCCGGGGTCCAAGCGGCTTCGTGGGGGATTTAGCAGGTGTTCACGACGCACGCCGACCCGGGACCGGTGGCGTAGTACCAGGTCCCCAAAAAAGTACGGAACTTGTTGAGGTGCGTCATGCCGCGCAGCATAGCACTGATGTCGCCTCGATAGAATCCCTGGCTTGCGGCTCGGCTGCCACATTGCCCTCGTCAGGGTCTACGCTGACCGATAACCGTGCCGTCGAGATCCGGAGGCGTAAGCGACGTGACCGCCCCATCGGGTCGTGGAAACGGTGTTGGTCGTCATTCGACGATCGAGTCAGCCGATGCCGCCGCCGTGAACGGTCACGATGAGGACAGCGGGTCAGGGGTAGTCCGCGACATCGTTGGCGCAGCGATTGCACTCGCGTGCCCGGCGTGTGATCAGCCTCAGAGCGTCAGCCGCGAGATCTGTGGTGACTGCGGCGTCGATCTTGACACGGCCATGGTGAGTCCGTGGCCGTCACGACCTGACCGACCACGCGTACCATCCGTCGTCGCAGAGCCTCGGATCCGCTGGGGCAGAGGATGGTGGCCGCTGGCAGCCATGGCCATCATCACGGTCAGCGTTGTCGCCGGCTTGTTTATCGCTGGAGTTGGACCGTTCGCACGAGCGGTGCCTCCACCTCCTCCGGTCGAATTGGATGGCGATACGTATGTAGAACCACGCGTCGTGCTGGAATTGACCGACATTGCCACGGTCACTGTGAGTCCTCCTGCCGATGGTCGCGACTTCAGTCCCGTGCAGATGGTCGATGATGACCCCACCACTGCGTGGCGTTCACTGCCGGCACAACCCGACGGTCAACGAGAGATCATCGACCTGTTTCTCGCGGAGCCATCGTGGGTTGAGATGTTGCTGGTCAGCAACGGTGACCAGTTTGATGCGGAAAGCTACGGCTGGGCGGCAAGAGTTCATCGTGCGCTGGTCACCTTTGACGGTGGAGTCCGCTACGTCGTTGACCTGCTTGACGTCGGCCGCATTCCGCAAGCCGTTGAGCTGCCAGCGCCCGTATTGACGACCACTATGAGAATTGAGATCGTGGAAGTGTTTCCCGGGAGTACCGATGCGGGCGTGGCGATTTCCGACCTGGAGTTGAGAGGGCGGATCGCAGCCGATGAGGATGCCGATGAGGCCATCGCCAGAGCCCAATCATGGCCGGCAACTGGGACAGGGTTCTAGCGGGATCGGTGCGCTCGGCTCGACTGATCTTCCACGGTACCTAGTGGCAGGCGTTGGCCCGGCTCAGTCGTTGTAAGCGAACAGCGTGACCGTGTCACCGACCCGCCGAGTTGAACCAGGACCCGGATCTTGATCGAACACGCGGCCAGGATTCAAGAAGGCACCAATTCCTCCACGTCGTTCGACCGTGGCGCGCAGTCCCAGCGCTTCGAGCGTTGCAACGGCGTCGGCGACACGCTCACCACGCAACGACGGCACTTCAACAGGCGGGGGACCGTCAGAAACGATGACGTTGACGGTGCCGCCTGGCAACACATTCGCTTCGGCCGTTGGAGTCTGCTCAATGACCGTGTCGCGTGGCAAGGTGTCGTAGCGACGTTCCATGACCTCGACAGCCAACCCGACACTTTCGAGCAGTCTCGTCGCGTCGGTCAGCGACTCGCCAACGAGAGTGGGAACCGTCACTGGTTCGGGGCCGTCACTGACGAGCAACGTCACCGTGCTGGATTCGTCGATCGATGCTCCAGCCTCGGGATCAGTGGCTATGACCCTGCCTTCGGGGACCGTGCCGTCGTGGCGTGACTGAACGGCCACTTCGAATCCCGCCGCAACGAGTTCCGAACGAGCGGCTGCGGATTCGTGACCGGCAACATGCGGCACCTCGATCTGTCGCGGCCCTGCCGACAGCACGAGTGTGACCGTCGACCCGAAACGGGCCTGCCCATTGAGATTCTGTTCGATGACGTGGCGTGCAGGAATCGTGAGGTGGTGCACGGTTTCATGTGACGTGGCCACGTCAAATCCCGCATCAGACAGCGTGCGAGTCGCCACCGTCTCCGGCTGCCCGATCACGGAGGGAATGTCGGTCATCGGAGCAAAGAAATGCGTGTAGGTCAGGAATCCACCGATTCCGGAGGCGGCGATGAGGGCGACAACCATGAGTAGGCGCAGCCATCCGCGCACCCGGCGCCCAGCACGGAACTCGATTGCTTCAGTCGGTGCGTCCGGATCAACGATTTCCACTTCGGTGGCGTCATCGATATCCCGAGCATCACCGACATCGCCGGTCGTCGGCGCAAACGCGGGAAGTTCGTCGACGAGGAGGTTGACTGCGGGCACGGTCGGCGCAGCGTTCGACAATGCCCGCGCAAAATCGTGGGCATCGTCATAGCGGTGAGATGGATCCATGGCGGTGGACCAGCCGACGATCTCGTCAAAGGCACGGTCGATATCGTCGACGAATCCTGACGGGGCCGGCACGCGGTGGGAAGTGTGCGCGAGTGCCGTCGCGTAGGCCGACTCGCCTTCATGTGGGGGCTTGCCCGTGAGGCACTCGAACAGGACAACACCGAGCGCGTATACGTCGCTGCGGGCATCGAGTGCGTGGCCTTTGACCGCCTCGGGTGACAGATAGTGAGGAGAGCCGACGAGCACGTCCGTGCCGAACGTTGTCGACGCGGTAGCTGCCGCGCGTGCGAGGCCGAAGTCGGTGATGCGTACGGTCCCATCAAGGCCAATGAGCACGTTTTCGGGCTTGACATCACGGTGGACGAGCCGGGCGCGATGAGCGGCGCCCAATCCGGTCGCAACAGGAATGAGGACCGCTGCTGCTTCCGCTGGCTCAAGGCGCCCGAAGTGGCGCAGCACTTCCCTGAGGGTGGGGCCTTCAACAAGTTGCAGTACGAGATAGGCACCTTCGTCTGATTCACCCCAATCATGGACGCCGACAACGTTGGGGTGAGCTAGCGCTGCAGCAGCACGCGCTTCGCGCCGAAAGCGCTCAAGAAAGGTTGGATCTGCCGCCAGATGCGGGTGGAGGATCTTGACTGCCACCTCACGGTCGAGCGCCTCATCGAAAGCTCTGTGGACGGTTGCCATGCCGCCACGTCCAAGTTCTCCGAGCAGCCGATACCGCCCACCGACGCGGGTGGTTGCGACGGTCGTCGAGGACGAAGCATTCACGATGCCGGATCGTACGTCAGCGGCCGAAGATGTCCGTGGAGGTGACACCGACTGAGGTCAGCGGCCATGGGCCGAACGCTTCGCGGCCTCACTGTTGCATCTGGTCGATTCTCATCTGCAAGATCTCGTAACGGATCTCAAG
Organism: Nitriliruptoraceae bacterium; assembly: GCA_040904825.1. GTDB lineage: Bacteria > Actinomycetota > Nitriliruptoria > Nitriliruptorales > Nitriliruptoraceae > JBBDSU01. The sequence goes on from JBBDSU010000038.1 coordinate 13,939, forward strand.
GTCCTCGATCAACGCGCGAAGCTCATTCATCATGTCGCGCAGGTCGGCGATCGATGCGCGTAAATCCCCTTCAAGTCCGTCGATTTGACCTCCGAATTCCAATCGGGCCGAACGCTCGTCCGCCAGATCATCGGCGAGATCTGCGACGAGTTCGTCGAGCCCGTCGATGCGGGTGGTGAGTTGTGACGGGGACGTCAGGCCACCGCTGTCGCTTCCGTCGACAAGTTTCGAGACGATCGACTCAAGCGACTCAAGGCGGGATTGGATGTCATCGATGATGATGACCTGTGATGTCACGGACGCCTCGTCAGCGGGTGCTTCGGCCGTGTTGTCGGTCTCGTTGGGAGAGCAGGCTGACGCTGCGACGACCACTACCATCATCAATGACCGAAGGATGTTCATGTTGCAGAGCCTACGTTCAGTGGTCTTGTCCCGTGGGTGAGCGGACGGTGGCCGACCGCACAGCATTTGATGTTGCGTTGGAGCGTTTGGGATTTCAGGTCACCGGCACGTCGCGCAAGGGCGGTCGGGTCTGGTCGTTGCCCTTCAATCGGCATTTGACATTCGCTGTTCATGACGATGGTTCAAGCCATGTCGTACTCAGTTGGGCGTTGGGCCTGGGGGAGTATCTCGAGGAGCGAGGCTGGCGCTTGAGTGTCTCCGATACATCTGCCTCCGAGTTGTACCCCCAGCACGACGTTCAAATCGCCCGCGATATCGAGGCAGTGGGGGCTGAGATGACTCGTGTCCTGGCAACCTTGCGCATTGATCTGGGAGCACCGGACCTGTGACCTCAACCGAACGATCCGATGGGCCGGTCAACGATGGCGCTGCGGCAGCTGAAGCGGCGAACCCTGGCGTTGTGGCCACCAGGGAGCCAGTGGTCGACTTCGCCGGAACCGGTCGCAGGTTGCGGCGAATGGCCATGCTGGCAGTCGCAGCGATCCCGATCATCTGGCTTGCTGCTGGTGTAGCTGGTCCGTGGGATCTGTCGTGGCGGTTGCTGGCGGAAATCGCCGGATGGGTGGTCCTGGCCATGTCGGTGACCGAAGTTGCCATCGTCGGCAGTAGTGCAGTCGCTGGGATGCTGAGGGCTGGCGAACGTGGCGACCGTCTTGCCAGTAGCGACGTCTCGTTGGTGCCACCCCAGCTGCGCCGCCCGCAGCGCTAGAACAGATTGCGACGTTGACGAGGCTGCAGCGGTCTCGCCTCACCAGGCCGCGAGCAATTGCTCGAGTTCGTTGACATCAAGCACGTTGTCCCAGCGGGCGACGATCGTTCCGTCGGCGTCAACAACAAAGACCCAGGGCTCATTGCCACCGATCTCAGTTTGAATCCAAGCGGCAGCCGCATCAGTCAACTGGGCATTTTCGAAGTCATGCCAGACCTCGATGTGGACGAAAGCGATGTCAGGCGCATAGGTCTCGGCCATGTCAGCCATCACATTGGTCAGTGGTCCACAAAACTGGCTGACGCAGTAGACCGGCGTTGTGACGGCGATCACCATCCTCTGGCGTGCGTCCAGAGCCTCGGGAATCGATGTCGTGTGAAGGAGAGGGGCAGGTATGGACCCGTCGGCGCTCCCGGCACGCGAATCGACGGCATAGGCGGGAGCATTGCCAGTTTCAACGTCAGCGATAGTCAGGTTCGCAACGCGTGGTGCTGCGTCCCCCACGGTGGGGACCAGAGGTTCGTCGAGGACCATGAAGATTGTTGTGCCTTGCAAGGATCGGCCGTCACCAAGGTCCGCGGTCACCTGCAGTGCCCAGCGCCCAGGCCGGTTGAGGTCGACGCGCGCTGAGTACAGCCCCACGCCTGGCTGGCCTGTCAACGCGCGCGGGTGTGGTTCTGCGCCTTCAGGTTCAGGTTCGGCCCCAGGGACGGGAAGGAATCGAGCTGTTGACATCTGGCTGACCGGTACTTCTTCGGTGGGTTCGTCGCCGAGAAAAGCCAGGGCGAACTCAACTTCGCCGAATGCAATGATGGCTGCTTCGGAAGTTCGCAGGCCAGCGAGAATTCTCTGGTCTTCGCCGACGGCTACGTCGAAGGACGCAAAGGAGACGTGGACTTCTTCAACCTGATCGGCTTGACCTGTACAGGCCGCGGCGACGAGGGCGATGGCGCCAACCACGGCGGCGAGCAACTTGCCTCGGGAATCACGTTGCATGAATGTTGGCTCCTCGAATGGATAGTGCACGAATGAACGACACGGTGATTGGCGGTCGCCGCGATGGTGAGTCTCATTGGTCGAGTACGACGGCGCCCGCGGTGGAGGGTGACGGGATGTGCAGGATACGTGGGTACGCGGCGGGGAAAATGTGGCAGCCTGTGTACATGATCCGCGCCCTTGCCACCTCGATGTGCTGGCTATTGTCGATGACGTTGGCTGCCGCGTGTGCCCCGGAGCCGGTTGTCGACGACCAACCTCCAGTGGTGCGCATCGCCAGTGGCCCGGACGACGAGACCCGCATTCTGGCGCACGTCGTCGCGGCGCTGGTGGCCCAGGGAGAATTTCGCGCTCAGGTCGTTCCGTTCTCTGATAGTCGCGATGCGCGCCAAGCGTTGGAACTGGGAGAAGTCGACATCGGTATCGGCTACACCGGTGAGGTATGGCTTGAAGTGCTTGGGCGGCCCGACCCACCGAGCGATCCTCGGGCGGGATGGCTAGCCGTCAGCGAGCACGATGCCGAGCGAGGTCTGGTCTGGATGCGGCCTCGCTTTGGGAATGGCATTGATGAACCGCCGGCGAACGCGACGTTTGCTTTTGTCGTTCAAGGGCCTCCATCGATCGACGCCGACCTTGTCACGATGTCACAATTGGCAGCGCGATTGTCGGCGCGGCCGGACGCTCTGGTCTGTGTCGATCGGGAATTTGCTGATCGGCCTGACGGCCTGGCGGCTGTGCTTCTGGCCTATAGCGTTCGCAGTGATCGCCCATTCCTGGCCGCCGATCCTGCCGAAGCAGTCCTCGGAGTTGCTGCAGGAGAGTGCATCGCTGGATTGACGACGGCGACGGACGGAGCCGCCTGGCGCAGCGGTCTGTACCCGCTCGCCGACGATCTGCGCGTCTTCCCAGCTTTTGTGCCGCTGCCTGTGATCACCAGTCAACTCGCCGATGAACATCCCGGCGTCGCCGGTCTTTTGCGGCCGCTTTCCCAGCATTTGACAACCAGCAGGCTTGGCGCGATGAACGCACGGTTGCGGGCGGGTGCGCCAATTGGCACCGTGGCCGATGAGGCTGCAGCCTCGCTGACGGATGCCGCAGTGCTATCGGATGAGCCTGACTGACCGATGCGGCAGCCGACGCCCGCGAGGCATATCCGATCCTGGGAGAGAAAAACGCCTAGAGGCGGCATGCCAGGATGTCAGTGACCAGAATCCCGCGTGCTCCGATTGTCCAGAGTTGGTCCATGATGCGATTGGTCTCAGGACGTTCGATCATGGCCCTCACAGCGACCCATCCCTTGTCGTGCAACGGGCTGACCGTCGGAGATTCGATACCAGGCGTCAGTCGACACGCCTGCTCGACGAGTTCGACACGAATGTCATAGTCGATCATCACATAGCGCCGGGCGATGATGACCCCGTTGAGCCGCCGTACGAGCTGGTCGACCTGATCGTTGGTCGCAGCGCCGGTTTGTCGCACGAGTACCGCTTCGGATTCAAGGATCGGTTCGCCGACGATCTCTAACCCGGCCTGCCGCAATGTTGTGCCGGTTGCCACGACATCTGCGATCACGTCGGCGACACCCAGTCGGACGGCGGTCTCCACGGCGCCGTCGAGGTGGATGATTTCGGCGTCGATCCCGCGTTGCTGCAGATCAGCCGCGACCAGGCCGGAATACGACGTCGCGATGCGCTTGCCGGCAAAGCCTTCGACGGACGTGATGGCACCTGGTACCGCGGCGTAGCGAAAGGTCGATCGTCCGAATCCGAGCGCGAGAATTTCAGCAGCTCCGGCGTCAGCGTCAAGCAACAGGTCTCGGCCGGTAATGCCTACGTCGACCCGGCCAGTGCCCACGTAGGTCGCGATGTCACGAGGGCGCAGGAAGAAGAACTCCGTGTCGTTGTCGGGATCGACAAGCACGAGCTCTCGTGAGTCCTTGCGCTGGCGGTAACCCGCTTCCTGCAGCATTTCGGAAGCTGCTGCAGCCAGGGAACCCTTGTTGGGCACTGCGATGCGGAGCATGAGGTCCTCGGCGGGAATCGGTGGGAATCGGCGGGGTCTGTGTGTGGCTGACGTGTACGCGGGTCGGCAGTGCTCATCAATGCCGTCGCTGGATATTCAAGCTGCTCGAAATCAACGACAGTGCCGATGACCGTGGCAATCTCAGAGGTGAGCGTAGACGTCTTCGAGCGTCAGTCCGCAGGCGATCATCATGACCTGAGCGTGATACAGCAGTTGGGACAACTCCTCAGCCGTACGGTCAGCCGACTCGTGTTCGGCGGCCATCCAGGTCTCGGCGGCCTCCTCGACGAGTTTCTTACCGATGGCGTGTACCCCGGCGTCCAGAGCGGCCACCGTTGCGGATCCATCAGGCCGGGATGTTGCCTTGACAGTCAGTTCAGCGAACAACGTGTCGAACGTTTTCACGATTGATCCTCGGTTGGTAATGACCCTGTTGCGGTGCCAGGACTGGTGCGCATCGCTGGGCGGTTACCACGGTCGATATCGGGGGAGTGCCATGCTGCTCACCACTCAGCGACCACCCTTGTGTCGCTGGGAACGATCGCGATTGATGCCGCCGTCACAACTGAGGGTAGGCCAACGCCTGCCGATGTCCGGGGTCTTCAGTAGCCTCTATGACTCATTGATGTGCCCATCGAGCAGCCCAGTGAACAGGAAGACTTCGTGGCCGATGCCCCACAAGACGCCCAAACGGGCGAACCGACCGAAGCTGAGATTCGCGCTTACCTCGAGCAACTTCGCAACGCTGAAGTGGACCAAGTCGTCGCCGAGGTCGCTACGGCATTGATCAATGCAGCCCAAGTGAAGCTCGGACGATCCGACGCTCGCCTGCTGCTGGACCTCGTCGCAGTCGTCGCCGATCAGGTCAGGGGGCGTGTGCCTGACGAATTGACCGGCCAACTCGACGAGGCGCTGACCCAGTTGCGGCTCGCTCAGGTTGATGCTGAGAAGCAATTGAAGGCCGAGGGCTCTGCCGAACCTGCTCAAGGTCCGGCGACCACACCATCGGCCGACACGGGAGCAGGCCAGTCGCAGGGGACCGGCGAGTCATCAACGGCTGCGTCGGACAACTCGACCGGCAAGCGACTCTGGACGCCTGGCAGCTGAACAGACACCGATTTAGGGCCGCAGCGGCGCTACAAGGCGTTCGCTGCTACGCTGGCGGCACTCGGATCGGACCCCGGCACAGTGTTCGGTGGGTTTGGTCCGGGCCGCGCGGGCACGATTCGCGCTCAAACCTAAGAACGAAAGTGGCCGACGCTCACTGCGTCACAGCCCACCCGGCAGGCTCGTACAGCCTCCACGCCTCTCCGGGTCTGCACTGTCGCATCCGATTCGTCGGCGGCGGTGATGACCCGTGACGGCGACCGATATCGGTCGCCGTTGGCATGTGGAGAACTTGGTCGAAGCCTGGCGTCGTGGGTCTACGACCAAGCGGACGGCTCCATGTGATCGACCAGGAGGCGGCAGCATCGACGAACAGCAGCGCAGGCTAAATGCGGACATCAAAGTGCCACGAGTGCGTCTCGTGGACGCGGACGGAAGCCAGGTAGGCATCGTTGCCCTCGCCCAGGCTCTACGCCGAGCCCGCGAACAGGATCTCGATCTCGTTGAGGTTGCCCCTCAGGCTGACCCCCCAGTGTGTCGCATCATGGACTGGGGCAAGGCCAAGTACGAGCAGGAGCAGAAAGAGAAGGAGGCGCGCAAGCGGCAGAACCAGATTGCCGTCAAAGAGATCAAGATGCGCCCGAAGATCTCAGACAACGACTACGGCACCAAGTCGGGACATGTCCGGCGGTTTCTCAACGACGGCGCCAAGGTCCGTGCATCGATCATGTTCCGTGGCCGGGAAATGAGCCATATGGAACTTGGGCTGAAGTTGCTGGAGCGACTGGCCGACGACATGGGCGAGCTGGCGACTGTCGAGGCAGTGCCGAAGGTCGATGGGCGCAACATGGTGATGGTCTTGGCGCCGGTCAAGCCCAAGACCCCACGGCCTGCCTCACCGACGAGCGCTACGGACCACGTTGCGGCTGAACCAGAGGATGCCGCGCTGGCTGCCGAGGTTCTCGAGGAAGATCTCGAGGTCGAAGACACCGTCGCCTGACGCCTCGCTCGCTGCGGCGCGTGCCGCGACTGGCTTGCGCCGGACCGCGATCGGCGGCGCCGCGATGCGGACTGACTGCTACGCCACGCCCTGGAATACGAATGACGATCACCGCCGGTGGTCTGAAAGGTTCAAGATCATGCCGAAACAGAAGACGCACAGCGGCGCCAAGAAGCGCTTCAGGGTGACCCGGAACGGCAAGGTGATGTCGCGGCAGAAGAACCGTGCCCACTTGTTGGAAAAGAAGTCGTCGGCCCGCAAGCGCCGACTGGCGGGCAATACCGTCATCGCGGCGCCCGACGCAAAGAAGATCAAGCGCCTCCTCAACAAGTAGTAGGCATCCCATCTTCGCATCACATCGAGGAGGACCGATATGGCACGGGTTAAGGGCGGAGTTCACGCCAAGAAGTCTCATCGCGCAGTTCTGGAGCGCGCCAAAGGTTTTCGTGGAGCACGCAGCCGCCGGTTCAAGGTTGCCAAGGAAGCCGTCTACCACGCCGAGCGTTATGCCTACCGTGATCGTCGCGCGCGCAAGGGCGACATGCGCAGGTTGTGGATCGCACGTATCAATGCCGCTGCCCGACAGGAGGGTCTGTCGTACAGCCGCATGATGCACGGACTTCGGCTCGCAGAAGTGGATGTCGATCGCAAGCAACTGGCCGATCTGGCGGTGCACGATCAGCAGGCATTCAACGCATTGGTGGATGTCGCCCGTCAGGCGTTGGATCAGGACGCCGCCTGAATGTGCTGACGGATCACTATGGCGAGCTTCAACCGGTGATGAGTTCTACGGCGCCGCCACTGACGTCGACCCGTAACCCGCGGGTCCGGGCAGCGGCGGCGCTTTCGCGTGGCCGCGAACGGCGCGCAACTGGGCGCCACCTGGCTGAAGGGCCGAATGCAGTATCGGCCGCGATCAACGCTGGGCTGGCCGAAACTGTGTTCGTCACGCCAGACGGTCAGCGGTTGCTAGCGGTCGATGATCAGCGGGTGAGGGACGGGCAGAGCATGCCGGACGTTGTCGTTGTCAGCGAAGCGGTGCTGGACCACATCACCGACGCTGTGACACCTCAGCCGATATGTGCGGTGGTCGTCACTCCCACTGCCGATATCGATCAACTGGTGTCCACCATGGATGTGCTGGTGCTCGATGCGGTGGCCGACCCCGGCAACGTTGGGACACTGGTGCGGACTGCGCAGGCTTTCGGGTTTGGCGCCGTGATGACGACAGCGATGAGCGCTGACCCGTTCGGCCCAAAAGCAGCGAGGTCGTCAGCCGGAGCAATCTACGGTCCTGCGATCGTCACTGACATCGATCCTTCAGCCGTGATCGAGTGGTCGCGTCGGACCGGCCGCATGCTGGTCGGGCTCGATAGCCGCGGGGCGACACCGTTAGATGCGGTGGCGCACATGAGGGCGCCGCTCACGTTGGCGGTAGGCAGCGAAGCGCATGGCCTGTCATCGACCTTCATCGCTGCGCTCGATGAGCACGTGGCGATTCCGATGCCCGGGCCGACCGAATCTCTCAATGCTGCCATCGCGGGCGCGATTGCGATGTATGTCGTGATGGGTGGGAGGTCCAAAGGCGATCGCCCCGGTATGCGATGACACCGGATTAGGCTGGGACGCGCAAGGGACTCGACCTGCGCCTGCGGCATGAGCATCGCTGGATCAATCTCACAACGTCAAGATCCGACCCACCCGGGAGTTTCGCGTGGCCAACATCGATGAGATCCATTCAGCCGCACTGGCGGCCATTGCCGCTGCTGAAGACGTAGAGGCGCTCGATGCGGTGCGGGTGACCTACACCGGGCGCAGATCCGAATTGTCGGCTTTGCAGCGCGAGCTCGGCTCGATGTCCGACGACCAAAAGCGCGAGATCGGTCGTTCTGTCAACGAATTCAAGGCTGCCTTTTCCGCAGCGTTCGAGCGGCGCAGCGACGAGCTCGGCCGGGCTGAACTCGATGCCCGGATTTCGGCGGAACGACTCGACTTGTCGTTGCCTCCCCGTCGCCGGCGACCCGGACGTCCACACCTGCTGACGCAAGTTGAGGACGAGATCATCGACGTGTTTGTCGGCATGGGCTACAGCATCGCCGAGGGACCCGAGGCTGAATCAGGCGTCTACAACTTCGACATGCTCAACATCGAGCCGGATCACCCCGCACGCCAAGAGATGGACACGATTTACGTCGGTGGGTTTGACGATGTGGTCCTGCGCACCCACACGTCACCTGTCCAAGCGCGCGTCATGACGACGGCAACGCCGCCCATCGCGGTGGTGGTCCCAGGCCGCACCTTCCGAGCAGACACGATCGACGCCACCCATTCGCCTGTGTTCAGTCAGGTCGAAGGGCTGGTGGTCGGCGAGGGCATCACGATGGCCCACCTGCGCGGCACCTTGCTGGCGTTCGCTCGTGCGATGTTCGGCGCTGACCGCCAGATCCGGCTGCGTCCTTCCTTCTTTCCGTTTACCGAGCCCAGTTGTGAAGTGGATGTCTCTTATGAGTCCTCGGCATCAGGGTGGCTCGAGATCCTTGGCGCCGGCATGGTGGATCCCAATGTGCTGACGGCCTGCGGTGTCGACACCCAGCGATACTCAGGCTTTGCCTTCGGGGTCGGCATTGAGCGTGTCGCGATGCTGCGCCACGGTGTGCGTGATATCCGAGAGTTCTTCGACGCCGATGCCCGGTTCCTCGCCCACTTCTAACCGACCACTGCAAGCTCGCTGATCCCAACGTCGACCGCACGATCCCGCCGGAGTTCACTGTGAAGTTGCCGCTGTCCTGGTTGACCAGCCACGTTGCGACCGACCTGAAGGTCGATGAGCTGGCCGATGTGATGAGCCAGCATGGCCTCGAGGTTGAGGGAATCACCCGTCCCAGTGAAGGCATCGACGGTGTCCGCACCGCGCGAGTCCTGGCGCATCATCCTCACCCTGACGCCGACAAGTTGCGCGTCGTTCACGTCACGGGTGAAGACGGCGACGGTGAGATCGAAGTCGTCTGTGGCGCATCTAACTTCGATGCCGGCGATGTCGTCGTCCACGCGCCACCAGGCAGTCACATCCCAGGGATGCAGCTGGACGCCCGGTCCCTGCGCGGAGTGGTGTCGAACGGGATGCTGTGTTCACCTCGTGAGCTCGGTCTCGGCGATGATCACGCTGGCATCCTCGTACTCGATGAGCACACGCCGGTCGGGATTGACCTGGCTGCGTTGATTCCCGTAGGTGAACCGGTCATTGAGATTGCCGTGCAGGCAGACCGCGGAGATCACCTCGGGATCCTCGGTGTCGCGCGGGACCTCGCTGCGATTCTCGATACCACGTTCACTGGACTGGAGGTGCCCGCTCCCGTTGGCGCCGGCAAAGTCGACGTGACACTGTCCACTGATCGCTGTGCTCGGTTCGTCACATGGGAGTTGCAGGATGTGGCCATTGGTCCCGCACCACTGTGGATGCGGCAGAGGCTGTTGCAATGTGGCGTGCGTCCGATCGACGCGGTGGTTGACGTCACCAACTATGTGATGCTCGAGACAGGGCAGCCCCTGCATGCGTTCGATCTGGGCACGATTCGCGGTGGCCGCCTCAACGTTCGGGAAGCTTCCGGCGGTGAGCGGCTCGTCACCCTCGACGGCATCGAACGGACATTGGTCACCGGCGATCTCGTGATTGAAGATTCTGAACGCTTGGCGAGTCTTGCTGGTGTGATGGGCGGTCTTGACACCGAGGTGACGGCCGCGACGACCAGCGTGCTCATCGAAGCGGCGGTGTGGGATCCGGCCGCGATCCGTGCGACGTCGCGTCGCCTTGGGCTCGTCAGCGAGGCAAGCGTTCGCTTCGAGCGTCGCGTCGATCCTGAGGGTGCCGAGCGTGCGGCTGGTCGCGCGGCAGCGCTGTTGATGGACGTGGCAGGGGCTCGTGCTACCGGCTCGGGAGTTGTCGAAGCGCCCGAGAACCCGGCTTGGGCATCCCGATCGAGTGTCGAACTTGATACCGGCCAAGTCCGGCGACTGCTCGGGGTAGAGGCATTGGATGCTGGACGCCAGCAGATCCTCCTGCAGCGCTCTGGCTGTGCCATCGAGATACGCGGCGAGCGTCTCAACGTGGTGGCGCCAAGTTGGCGTGGCGACCTTGGCCGGCCCGCGGACCTCGCCGAGGAAATCGCGCGACTGCACGGCTACGACCAGATTCCGGCAGTCGTCCCGAGTGTTCCCCTGGCTGGCGGACGGAGCGCCGCCCAGCAGCTGGCGCGTGATGTGCGTTCGATCATGTTGGCCTACGGATTCGATGAGGCAGTGTCTCGTCCGTTCGTCGGTGATGAGGCATGCCAGGGCGTGCTGCCCAGCGCCGGGCGCGTGGTGTTGTCCAATCCTTTGGCGAAGGACGCTGCAGCCATGCGACCGTCGCTCGTTGAAGGCCTGCTGAAGGCAGTTCGTCACAACGTTGGGCAGGGGCGTGCGGGTGTGGCCCTCGGGGAAATAGGGCGGATCTTCCGTCCTGTTGACGATCCGGTGACCGAGGTGCTCGACACCCTTGCGCAGTCGTCACGCGGCGGAGACTGGCGCTGGACCGGCCCCGACGGCCAGGGCCTTCCCACCCAACCTCGGGCGCTTGCTCTCGTCGCACAAGGTCTTGCCAGCGGTCCGGACTGGCTGGACCCGACGACGACCTATGACGTCTACGACATCCTGGCAACGTTCGACCGGGTCGCTGAAGCGCTGTCGCCGCCTGATCGACCGATCACACTGGTTCGTGATCCCGTTGAACGCGACGGCTTCCATCCGGGACGTTCAGCGCGGCTGACCGTTGATGGCCACGAGGTCGGCTTCGTCGGCCAATTGCATCCCGACGAAGCGACGCGACGCGACCTTCCCGAACCGGTCGTCGTCGGTGAATTGCTGGTGGAGCCGTTCTTGACGGCTGTCCCCGAGGGAGGCTTTGCACCCAAGCGCGCACGCACACTCGCTCGTCATCCGGCGATGGCCATCGATGTCGCCTTGGTCGCCGCCGACGACATCACGTTCGCGCAGTTGGTCGGCATCGTCCACCAAGGCGCAGGCGAACTGCTCGACGAGTGGTGGTGGTTCGATGAGTACCGTGGATCACAGGTCGGCCCCGGCCATCGCAGCGTGGCGATTCGATTGCGGTTGCATCACCCAGACCGGCAATTGACCGACGCCGATGCCGACGAGGTCATCGCCAGCATTGAAGCCGCAGCTGCCCCCGCGGGAGTCCGGCTCCGACGGTGACTGCCAGTGCAACAAGAAGGTGGTCAGGATGCGTGGCGTGAGGATTGCAGCAGGGGTGGTCATTCCCGAATCGGAGCTGCAGATCACGACCGTGCGTTCGTCGGGTCCAGGTGGCCAGTCGGTCAACACGACCGACAGCAAGGTTGAGCTGAGGTGGAACATCTCTCGCTCTCAGGTCGTCAGCGAGGCTGATCGTCACCGCCTGATGGATCGCTTGGGTTCGCGGATCTCGGCCGACGGTGACCTCATTCTGCGTGGGCAGGAATATCGAAGTCAGGCTCGCAACCGGGCCGCAGTCAGGTCTCGGCTGGCAGCACTGGTCACCGAAGCACTTGAACCTGATCGTCCTCGGAGGCCGACACGTCCGACGAAGTCATCGCAGCGCCGCAGACTGGAGTCGAAGCGCCAGCGGTCAGAGACCAAGCGACTGCGCCGCCGGCCCGACGAGTGATGGACAATCACGATGCCAGCTGAGCTACCTGGCTCGGGGATGCAGGCTTCGCAGGCGAAGGGCTCCAGGCACTCAGGTTCGTCAGCCGGGCACGCAAATGCGCAAACTTGCATAGTACTGCAAAAGCATGCATACTGCGCGTTCACCTGTCGTCGCGAGTGTGTTGTGACATCGCGATAACGAGGGGTGGCAACAGGTAGCGAGCGAGATGCCAGGGCGAAACAGCACGTCGACAGGCATGGCGGCAGGAGAGCACAGGATGTTCAAGGCGGGAATCGTTGGAGCGTCGGGCTACGGCGGTTCAGAGCTGGTGCGCTTGCTTGCCGGCCACCCGGCGCTCAAGTCCACCGTCATCGCCGCGCACGCGCAAGCCGGCATCGCTGTCCAAGAGCTGTTCCCGAACCTTGCGGGAGATCGCACGTTCGATCCCATCGACGTTGAGCGCCTTGCTGAACTAGACGTGGTGTTCCTGTCGACTCCTCATGGACCAGCAATAGAGCTGGGCTCAGCGCTGGCTGACGCTGGCGTACGCACGGTCGACCTGTCCGCCGCTTTTCGGCTGTCTGCCGAGGAGTTCACCACTTGGTACGGCGAGTCACATCCGCGGCACGATCTCTTGCCGGTGCCAGTTGCTGAAGGCGCTGCGACGAACGACGCGCAGGCCGTCTACGGCTTGACCGAGTTCGCTCGCGAGCAGATTGCAAAGGCGACCCTGGTCGCCAACCCCGGCTGCTACGTCATCACCGCGCTCCTGGGCCTTGTCCCTCTGGCGTCCCTGATCGCGCCCAACACGCTCGTGGTGGACGGCAAGTCTGGGACCTCGGGAGCAGGACGCGGCGCAAAGGACAGCCTCCATTTCACGCATGTTGACGGAGCCATCACTGCCTATGGCGCACCTGGACATCGGCATACGGGTGAAATCGAGCGCTATCTGGGTGAGTTCGGCGCTGCACTCGGCCCGATCAGCTTCACACCCCACTTGCTGCCCGTCGCCCGGGGCCTGCTGATTACCGCCTACGGCCAATTGGTCGACGGAGCGACTGCCGATGATGTGCAGTCCGCCCTGCACCAAGCCTATGACGATGAACCATTCGTCCATGTGCTGGCACCGGGCACCTTCCCGACCACCAAAGCGGTGCTGGGGTCCAACGGTTGTCAGATCTCGGCAACCATCGACCAGCGGACGAACCGGGTGTTGGTGACCAGCGTTACCGACAATCTGGGCAAAGGTGCAGCCGGGGGTGCGATTCAGAACGCAAACCTGATGTTGGGAATCGACGAGACGGCAGGATTGACGGCGATTGGGATGTACCCGTGATTGCCGGCTGGGGTCCTCAGCACCGCGATGGCTTGAGGCCAGTTCCGGGCGGTGTGACGGCAGCGCGTGGCTTTGACGCCGTGGGCGTGACGAGCGGCGTCAAAGCCTCAGGCAGGCCCGACCTGGCTGTCGTGGCAGGCAGGGACCGTTGTGCTGTGGCTGCCGTGACGACGACAAATCTGGTCAAGGCATCATCGTGCCGGTGGACCGACAATGTTGCTGCAGGCGGCCTGGCGCGTGCCATCGTCGTCAACTCTGGAAATGCCAACGTCTGCACCCCTGATGGAGAGGCGCACACCCGCAGAATGGCTGAGGCCACCGCGAGTTTGCTCGGTGCCGCCCCTGAAGAGGTGGTCGTGATGTCGACCGGAGTCATCGGCGTGCCCTTGCCGATCGAATTGATCGAGACTGCGCTTCCGACGGCAGTGGCCGCGCTGGCGCCGGATGGTGGTGAGGCTGCGGCGACCGCCATCATGACAACCGACACACGAACCAAACAGGCAGCCTTCGAGGTAACCGACGCGGCTGGACGGCGGTGTGTCGTAGGCGGGATGGCCAAGGGTGTTGGCATGATCGAGCCGACGATGGCAACACTGCTCGTGGCGATCACCACCGATGCAGCTGTGCCCGTCGACGCGTTGCAGCAGGTGCTCGTCAGTGCGGTGAACGCGACGTTCAATCGCATCAGCGTCGACGGAGACCGGTCGACGTCGGATACCGCCGTCATGCTGGCGAATGGCAACGGTGGCGAGATCGATCTGGACATGTTGGAACGCGGTGTGCATGCCGTGTGCGCAGAACTGGCTCACATGGTCGTCGCCGACGGCGAAGGTGCGACGCGGGTTGCCGGCGTGCGCGTGACCTCCGCAGCCTCTGCTGCTGATGCTGAACGAATTTCGCGAGCGGTTGCGACCTCGCTCTTGGTGCGTGCGGCTCTCCACGGAGCTGACCCGAACTGGGGCCGCATCTTGATGGCGATGGGCAATGCCGGAGTCGACTTTGATCTTGCAAACATCGAAGTGACGTGCGCCGGCGTGACGGTGTGCCGGGCAGGAGTCGCGGTGCCGTTCGACGCCG
>JBBDSU010000038.1:28430-38408 GCA_040904825.1 Nitriliruptoraceae bacterium
ACGTGCGCCGGCGTGACGGTGTGCCGGGCAGGAGTCGCGGTGCCGTTCGACGCCGAAGTGGCGTCGGCCGCCATGTCTGCTGAAGAAGTGGAGATCGTCATTGATCTCGGTGCAGGTGATGAGTCGGTGACAACGTTGACCTGCGATCTGACACCGGAATACGTCAGCTTCAACGCCGACTACACGACCTGACCGCACACCTTGGCCACACGAAGCGACACCACGTGACCGCATCAGACTGACACCGCATCACACTGACGAGGAGATGTCGCCGCCCGCATGTGGCGACGCAGCGAGGCTCACCATGGCAACCCCACCGTCGTATCCCGTCGCACCGGGCGAGCAGCGCATCACCACTGCTGCCCAGGTTGCGGCCGAGCATGTCGAGGTCGCACAGGCCAAGGCTGCGGTCCTGCGTGAAGCGCTGCCATGGATCACCAACTTCCACGGGCAGACGATCGTGATCAAGTACGGCGGGCACGCCATGGAAGACGACGAACTCAAGCGGTCGTTCGCCGCAGATGTTGCCCTGCTGCAATTCGTCGGCCTTCGGCCCGTCATCGTTCACGGGGGCGGCCCGCAGATCGGAGCTCTGGCTGACAAGCTCGGTATCACTTCAAGCTTCGTTGATGGCCTGCGAGTTACCGACGAGGCGATGATGGAAGTCGTCCGGATGGTGTTGCTCGGTCAGGTCAACCCCGAAATCGTCCGGCTTGTGCAAGCCGCTGGTGCAGCAGCTGTCGGGATTTCGGGAACTGACGCGAACACGCTCAAGGTGCGGCCAGCCAAAGGATCATCCGGCCAGGACCTCGGGCTCGTCGGCGAGGTGGATGAGGTAGATACCCGGTACCTGCGGGAATTGCTCGAAGACGGATTTCTTCCTGTGGTTGCCACCGTCGGACGCGATCACCAAGGAGTTGACCGCAACGTCAATGCCGACACGGCTGCTGGAGCGATCGCCGCTGCACTCGGAGCGACCAAGCTTGTCTATCTCACGGACGTGCCGGGGCTGTATCTCGATTTCGGAGATCCCGACCGGCAGGCGCTGATCAGTGAGATTGGCGTGGCACGCCTAGAACGGATGCTGGAGGCCGACGAACTCCACGAAGGCATGCGCCCCAAGATTCGTTCGATCGTCCAAGCCGTTCGAAGCGGCGTTCCCCAGGCACACATCCTCGATGGCCGGGTGATGCACGCAGTGCTCATCGAAATCTTCACCGATGAAGGTGTGGGCACGATGATCAGTGCCGCGCTTCGAGGCGAAGTGACCATGCGAGATGGCGATCGCGCGACCAGCGACGAAGCGCCCAGCGACGAAGCGCCCAGCGACGAAGCGCCCAGCGACGAAGCGTCCAGCGACGAAGCGCCCAGCGACGAAGCGCCGCAAGAGGGAGGACGGCAATGACCACGATCACCAAGCTTCGGCAGCGCGCCGCAGCCAGAATGATGTCCACTTACAAGGTGCCTGAGATTGCCTTCGTGTCAGGTCGCGGCACGACGCTCGTGGATGCTGACGGCAACACCTGGCTGGACTTCTTGTGTGGCCTGGCCGTCACGAGCCTTGGGCACGCTCACCCGGCTGTGGCAGCCGCGGTCAGCGATCAAGCTGGGAAGCTGGTCCATACCTCCAACCTCTTCCTGACTGAACCAGCGGTTGCATTGGCCGAAGAGTTGGCCAGAATCACCGGCTGGGACGACGCCCGCGTGTTCTTTGCCCAGTGCGGGGCAACAGCCAACGAAGCTGCCATCAAGCTGGCGCGTCGTCACGGCAAATCGATCTCAGACGACAAAGTGCGCATGGTCACGCTTGAAGGGTCGTTCCACGGTCGTACCCTCGCCACGCTCGAAGCGACCGGCCAAGTCGAAAAGCACGTGCCCTTCGAACCGTTGGCAGGCTTCGTTGACATCGTGCCCCATGACGATCCCGCAGCGATGATGGCAGCCGTCGACGAGGACACCGCGGCGGTTCTCCTCGAGGTCGTGCAAGGAGAAGGCGGCGTCCGGCCGATTTCCCCCGACATGCTGGCTGCTGCGCGCAACGCGTGTGACCAGCATGACGCTTTGCTCATGATCGACGAGGTCCAGACTGGCATGGGCAGGACGGGCCCGTGGTTCGCGTTTCAGTCGACGGACGTCGTTCCCGACGTGGTGACATTGGCCAAGGCCCTTGCCAACGGCCTGCCCATCGGAGCATGCATTGCGCGCGGCTCCGCCGCTGAAGTGTTGTCACCGGGCGACCACGCCACGACGTTTGGCGGGAATCCGGTGACCTGTGCTGCAGCGCTTTCGGTGATCTCGACCATCGAGAACGAAGGCTTGCTCGCCAGTGCGGCTGAACGGTCTCAACAGATCGTTGATGGCGTGTCGAAGCTGGCAGAAGGTGGTCTCGTCGCGGGCATTCGTGGAAGGGGTTTGCTGCTTGGCGTCGAGTTGACGACACCTACTGCTGCTGATGTAGAGGCTGCGTGTCGCCGTCGCCATCTCATCGTCAACGCCATCGGTGATCGGCTCGTGCGCTTGGCGCCGCCCTTGACGGTTTCCGCCGGCGAGGTCGACGATGCGCTCGATCGCTTGGCCGCTGCGATTGCCGAAGCTGCCGATGCGGAAGTGAGCCAGCCATGACGAGCCCGAGGCACTTCATTGCCACCGATGATGTGAACGCAGACGAGATTGTCGGGCTCCTTGACTTCGCTGACGATCTCAAGCGCGAGCGCGGCGCCAGCATCTCCTCGCAATCTGCCGCGATGCGTGACGACCTGGCTGGACGAACGGTCGCGATGATCTTCGAAAAGCCTTCTACTCGGACTCGGGTGTCGTTCCAGGTCGCAGTGGCCGAACTTGGGGGACACCCATTGCCGTTGTCGTCCGCTGAGCTGCAGTTGGGGCGCGGTGAAACGATCGCCGACACTGGGGCGGTCCTGTCGCGGTATGTCCATGCGATTGTCGTCCGCACGTTTGCGCAGCAACGACTGGTCGATCTGGCGTCCACCTCATCGGTTCCGGTCGTCAACGCGTTGAGTGATGACGAACATCCGTGCCAGGCCCTGGCAGACCTTCAGACATTCAGGCAGGCACACGGCACGTTTGGCGGCAAGGTGCTCACCTATGTCGGCGACGGCAACAATGTGGCCCACTCGCTGCTGGTTGCAGGTGCGATGGTGGGTCTGTCGATCCGTATCGCTCACCCCGACGGTTACGCCCCGGATCTTCGGTTCGTCGCCAAGGCGCGCCAATTTGCAGCGCAATCTGGTGCTGAGATCGTGGTGACATCCGACCCCGTCGCAGCCGTCGCCGGTGCCCACGCGGTCTACACCGATGTCTGGGCGTCGATGGGCCAAGAAGATGAGCATGCCGCACGCGTGGCTGCCTTCGAAGGCTTCCAAGTCGACGAAGCACTGATGCGGCACGCGGATCCGTCAGCGATCTTCTTGCACTGTCTGCCGGCTCACCGGGGAGAAGAGGTGTCCGGCGAGGTGATCGACGGACCTGCCAGCCGCGTGTTCGACCAGGCTGAAAACCGGTTGCACGCTCAGAAGGCGCTGCTCGCGACGCTCATGTCAGGGCGGTGACGACATGGCAGACAAGCGTCGTCGCCAGCATCTGCTGAGGCAGTTGGTCGAAGAACGACCCCTGACCTCGCAGTCCGAGGTCGTCGCAGCTTTGGCCGAGCATGGCGTCGCAGTCCATGAAGCAACCGTCAGTCGGGACCTCGCCGAGATGGGCGCCATCAAGACCCGTGGTGGCGACGGCGTGTCGCGCTATCGGTTCGCTACCGAGACGCCGACGGCGACGGGACGCGAACGGCTTGACGACACTTTGCACCAGTTCGTGACGAAGGTGACCGCTAGTGGCAATCTCGCGATCCTGCGGACGCCACCGGCATGTGCCCATCCGGTCGCGTCGGTGCTCGACCTTGCTGACCTTGATGATGTCGCCGCTACCGTCGCGGGCGATGACACCGTGCTTGTTGTCGCACGTGAGGGCCTCAGCGGTCGAACGCTCGCCGACGACCTTGCACGTCGTGCAGGCGTGACGGTCAGATGATGTGTGCAACCCCAACCAGCATGTCGTCGCCCAGCGACGCAACCATGATGAGGACTCCAGCATGAGCAAGCCCCGCATTGTCCTGGCGTATTCCGGTGGACTCGACACATCCGTGGCAATTCGCTGGCTCCAAGAGCACAAGGATGTTGATGTCGTTGCCTGCGCCGTTGACGTTGGTCAAGGGCGCGGTGACAGCCTTGGGGGAGGCGTCGTGCAGCGCGACGACCTTGAGGAGATTCGCCAGCGCGGTCTCGACTGCGGTGCCGTCGAATCGGTCGTTGTCGATGCATCGTCAGAATTCGCCACGGACTTCATTGCGCCGGCGCTGAAGGCCAATGCCCTGTACATGGGGAAGTATCCGTTGGTTTCGGCGTTGTCGCGACCTTTGATCGTCAAGCACCTGGTCAGGGTTGCTCGCGAGACGGGTGCTGCAGGCGTGGCGCATGGCTGCACCGGTAAAGGCAACGACCAGGTTCGGTTCGAGGTGGGCACGATGTGCTTGGCACCCGATCTCGTCAATCTGGCTCCCATTCGCGAGTGGGGTCTGACACGAGACGCGGCCATTGACTATGCCAACGAGCGTGGCATCCCGATTCCCATTTCGAGCAAGTCGTCGCCGTACTCGATCGACGAGAACGCCTGGGGTCGCACCGCCGAATGCGGCATCCTCGAGGACCCATGGGCGAAGCCGCCACGCGATGTCTACGAACGGACGGTCGACGTCGCCGACGCGCCAGACACACCTGACGAGGTGGTGATCCGTTTCGAGCGGGGGCTGCCTGTCGCACTCGATGGGCGCGAACTGCCGCTCGATCGGCTGGTCGAAGAGATCGATGCGCGGGCTGGCGCGCACGGCATCGGGCGCATCGACATGATCGAGGACCGGCTCGTTGGCATCAAGAGCCGTGAAATCTACGAGGTGCCGGGCGCAATCACGCTGATCACAGCGCATCGTGATCTTGAGGATCTGTGTCTCGAACAGGAACTGGCCGACCACAAGCGGCAGCAAGAAGGTCGCTACGCGCAGTTGATCTACAACGGCTTGTGGTGGGGTCCACTGAAGCGCGCATTGGACGCGTTCATCGATGAGGCGAGCACCTATGTCAACGGTGAAGTACGCGTTGAACTGTTCAAAGGCAACGCCACGGTGGTCGGTCGTCGCAGCCCAGAGTCGGGCTTGTACGACTTCGGCATGGCAACCTATGACGAGACAGACGAGTTCGACCAGACCCTGGCCGAGGGCTTTGTGAAATTGTGGGGCTTGCCGTTGAAGACCTGGGCGGCGAAGAACCCGACGCAACACCCGTAAGGCGCGTGCTGGACGTTGCTTGACCGGCAGGCAACGCTCGGTCCCGTAGCGAGGTGGTCTGCCAATGGGCACGAGCGACACGAATGAAGAAGAAGGGCAGGTGGCAACGGTGACGCCCCAAGACTCGCCTTCGCGTGCATCCGACGGTGGAGGTCCGGCACATGCGGGTTCTCCACCGTCAGCAGGCGGCCGCTTGTGGGGTGGCCGCTTTGGGGCCGGGCCTGACCAGGCAGCTTGGCAACTCGGGCGGTCGACGAGTTTCGACCGCCGGTTGTGGCGCGAAGACCTCGCCTCGTCGCGTGCTCATGCTGGAGAACTCCATCGGATCGGCATCCTCACCGAAGAGGAACTGAACCGGATGCTCGAAGCCTTGACCGAATGTGCCGACGCTTTCGCTGCCGGGACGTTCGAGCTCCGCGACGATGACGAGGACGTCCACGGCGCAATCGAGCGGTGGCTCGTCGACGAGCTTGGGTCGCTCGGCGGAAAGTTGCGCGCAGGCAGATCGCGCAACGATCAGATCGCCAACGACCTGCGGCTGTGGTGCCGCCAAGCCTGTGACGATCTTGTGGAGATGGTTGGACGCCTGCAGACGGCATTGGCTGATCAAGCCGAAGCCCACCTTGATTGGCTCGCTCCGGGCTATACCCATCTGCAACGTGGTCAGCCGATCGTTCTCGGCCACCATTTGCTGGCGTGGGTGTGGGCTTTGGATCGCGACGCGGGACGTCTCGCCGATGCGCGGGATCGACTCGACGTGTCAGTGCTGGGATCAGGTGCGCTCGCTGGCCAGACGCTTGGCTTGGATGCAGAGGCCTACGCCACCGCGCTTGGGTATGCGCGGGTGGCCCCCAACTCGATTGATGCCGTCGCGAGTCGAGATTTTGCGGCCGAGGTGCTGTCGGCGTGTGCAATCTTGGCCGTCACGTGCTCTCGCATCGGGGAAGAGATCGTCCTGTGGTCGACCGCTGAGTTTGGATTTGCCCGCCTCGGTGATGCGTATTCGACCGGTTCGTCGATCATGCCTCAGAAGCGCAATCCGGATGTTGCCGAGTTGTCACGCGGGAAAGCGGGCCGGGTTATCGGTGACCTGGTCGCGCTGTTGACCATGCTCAAAGGATTGCCGCTGTCCTACAACCGCGATCTGCAGGAAGACAAAGAACCACTCTTCGACGCGGTCGACAGCCTCTCGCTGGTACTTCCAGCATTGACAGGAGCAGTGGCCTCGCTGGTCTTCGATCGCGGCCGGCTCGCAGAGGCATCCGCCGGTGGATTCTCGTTGGCGACGGATCTGGCTGAGGAACTGGTTCGCCGTGGTGTTCCTTTCCGCGATGCCCATGACATCGTGGGAGGGCTCGTCCGCCTGGCGGAGGAATCTGGGCACGACCTTGATGGATTTGACGGCGCAACGCTGGCTGCGGCCCACCCATCGTTAGATGAGTCGGTGGCGGACCTGTTGGACGTGGACAAAGCCGTAGCTCGTCGCGACGGGGTCAATGCGACAGCGCCGTCATCTGTGCGCGTCCAGCTCGTTCGCGCCCGGCAATCGATCGCGAACAATATGTCAGCAACCGAGGGCGGGTAACCATCCCATGGGTGAGTCCAATGCCAAGGTCGCCCGCCTGCTCGGCGAGCTGGCTCGCCTGACGGAACTTGACGAGGGCGACCCCAACGCCTTCCGGGTTCGTGCGTATCGCAATGCCCAGCGAGCGGTCGAAGGCCTTGATGCCGATGTCGCCGGCATGACAGCCGCTGATCTCGCCAAGGTTCGGGGGATTGGCAAGAGCATCGCCGGCCGGATTCGCGAATATGTCGACACCAGCACCATCGAGCGACTTGAGGAGCTTCGGCGAGCCCATCCTGCCTCGGTCGCGGCACTGCGTGATGTGCCAGGTTTGGGGCCCAAGTCGATCCGTGTGTTGGTCGAGCAGTTGGGTATTGCCGACCTCGACGGGTTGGTGGAAGCGCTCGACGATGGGCGAGTTGCTGCCCTCGATGGTTTCGGCCAGCGGACAGTCGACAAGCTCAGGGCCGGCATCGACGAACTTGGCCTGACATCCAAGCAGCGGCGCGTTCCGCTCGCTGATGCGCTGGACGTCGCTGGACGAATTGTCGCGGCGTTCGAGCGCGCCGGGGCGCGGCGTGTGACGCCTGCTGGGTCTACTCGGCGTTTCGTTGAGACCGTCGGCGATCTCGATGTCCTCGTCGACGTGGATGACGACCTCGATATTGAGGCAGTCCTGGGTGCTGCGGTTGACATCAACCGAGTCATCGGATCCGGTTCGACGAAGGTTTCAGTCGCCGCTGATGGATTGCAGATTGATGTCAGGCGAGTTCCCGCGGGCTCGTTCGGTGCTGCACTCATCTATTTCACTGGATCACGGGATCACAACATACGTCTGCGCCAGCGGGCACTGGATCGCGGGCTGACTCTCAATGAATATGGCTTCCGACCTCATGCCAATCACGATCATGCTGAGTCCCAAGGGCTGTTTGACGAAGCCGCGATGACAGAAGAAGGCGTCTACAGGCAACTTGAGATGGCCTGGGTGCCACCGGAGATTCGCGAAGACGATGGCGAGATCGAGGCTGCTGCCGACGGAAGCTTGCCGCGCCTCATTGAGTCCGAAGACATTCAGGGCGACTTACACGTCCACACGGATGTATCGGGTGATGGTCGCGACAGCCTCGAAGTCATGGTCGATGCCGCTGTCCTGGCCGGTCTCTCATACCTGGCGACTACCGATCACGCTGAAGGTCTCGCCATCAATGGAGCGACGCGTCGCCAGATGCTGGATCAACGACGGCAGTTGCAAGACCTGGAGCAGTCGCGTGGTGACATCAGACTTCTCCACGGTGCAGAGCTGAACATCGGTGCGGACGGTGGACTCGACTACGACGCCAAGTTCTTGCGCGGATTCGACTGGCTTGTTGCCAGCGTCCACTCACATTTCGGTCTCAATGTCGCCGACCAAACCCGTCGCGTAATCGCCGCGATGCGTCATCCATCGATTACCGCTATCGGCCACCTGACAGGTCGCATGATCGGTAGAAGGCCATCGATCAAGCTCGACATCGATGCGATTCTCGATGCTGCAGTCGAGACGAACACCGCCATTGAGATCAACGCGAGTCTGCGACGTTTGGAACCGCCTCGGGAGGTCTTGCGGCAGGCGGCGCGACGAGGAGTTCCTCTCGTGCTGTCGACAGATGCGCACTCAAAAGGCGAGTTGTCTCGGCGTCAGCACGGCATCGCTCACGCGCGAGGCGCATGGATTACATCCGACCACGTGCTCAACACCCGGAGTTCCGATGAATTTGAGCGATGGCTCGGAGATCGGATCGGGTGACGGATTCGCTTGTCGACGGTGCGCGCCAACGAGCGTGTGTGGTCAGTGTGGACCGGTCAAATGGTGGTGCATCGCGCCGTGTTGCGATGGCTGGATCGTCGAAGAACGGGTCACAGGCCAATCAACGGCCAATCCCGTGGATCTGCCGTAGGCGGCCAGCGGCGAGGGAATCAGGCGCTTTAAGGGTCAAATACGGGGAGCGTGAAGCGACCGTCAATTGACAGCATTGAGAGGGTGCCGTACTGTTCCGATTCGCGCAGCACACACGGCTCGCTCTCCGAGTCCGACTTACGGCAGCATGTCGCCGCAGGTCGCCCACACGCTGCCACGCAAGCCTCGCACTTGGCACTGCACGATCGACGCTGGTACCATTACCGGTCCGCCCGATCGCGCCAAGCGCGAGACAGCGGAGTCCCTAACAAGGAAGCCGGCCCCGGCTCGAGCATGCACTCGATGGTGGGCGGAACCCTTGCGGACGCTAGACCGCTCCTTGAGAACTGCACAGGGTGCCAAAAGCCAGTGACGCTACGCGTCGCCTTCGGGCAGCGCGTGGTGACACAACCCCGTCGGTCATCGCTTTCGAGTAATGACCTACGAGTGAGTGTTAAGTAGTAACCCCTTAAGAACGATGAAGGGATCAAGGCCACCGCAAGGTGGTCCATGAACCTTCGTTGTCAATGGTCTGTACGTGTCGCTTCGGTGACACGAACGATCTTTCAACGGAGAGTTTGATCCTGGCTCAGGACGAACGCTGGCGGCGGGTCTAACACATGCAAGTCGAGGGACGAACCAAAGTGCTTGCACTTTGGGGAAACCGGCGAACGGGTGAGTAACACGTGAGGAACCTGTCCAGTACACCGGGATAACTGCGGGAAACCGTGGCTAATACCGGATGCTCCACCGAGGCCGCATGGCCATGGTGGGAAAGCTCCGGCGGTACTGGAGGGCCTCGCGGCGTATCAGCTAGTTGGTGAGGTAACGGCTCACCAAGGCGACGACGCGTAGCTGGAGTGAGAGCTCGAACAGCCACACTGGGACTGAGACACGGCCCAGACTCCTACGGGAGGCAGCAGTGGAGAATCTTGCACAATGGGCGAAAGCCTGATGCAGCCACGCCGCGTGCGGGAAGAAGGCCTTCGGGTCGTAAACCGCTTTCAGGAGGGAAGAAGCGAAAGTGACGGTACCTCCAGAAGAAGCCCCGGCCAACTACGTGCCAGCAGCCGCGGTAATACGTAGGGGGCGAGCGTTGTCCGGAATCATTGGGCGTAAAGCGCA
>JBBDSU010000039.1:0-6826 GCA_040904825.1 Nitriliruptoraceae bacterium
CGGACATAATTGTCGAGAATTTTCGACCAGGACGTCTGGAGGCTTGGGGACTCGGTTATGAGGAACTCGCCGCCATCAATCCGAAGATCATTCTCGTCCGTGTGACGGGGTTTGGCCAGGATGGCCCTTACGCTCAGCGCGCAGGCTTCGGATCAATTGGCGAAGCCCTAGGAGGCCTTCGATACATCGTCGGTGAGCCGGACGGAGCGCCAAGCCGCGTTGGAATCTCGATTGGTGACGCACTCGCCGGCACAATGGGGGCACTAGGAGCGCTGCTTGCGCTCCATGTTCGCGAGCGAACCGGGCATGGCCAAGTGGTAGATGCTGCCATCTTTGAGTCTGTGCTCGCTTTTATGGAATCACTCGTTCCTGAGTACGACCTTGCTGGCTATGTCCGTGAGCGAACCGGCGCTGTGCTGCCGAACGTTGCACCCTCCAACGCCTATCCAACGAAAGATGGCCAGACCGTGCTGATTGCAGCGAACCAAGACGCCGTGTTCCGTCGTCTGGCCACTGCGATGAGTCGCCCTGAACTAGCGAATGATGCGCGCTACGCGACGCACTCCGCGCGAGGCAAGAACATGGTGGAGCTGGATGAATTGATCGCCGAGTGGTCATTGACATTGCCGGCCGACGATCTTCTCGAATTGTTGGAATCGAACGGTGTTCCAGCAGGGCCCATCTATCGAGCTCCAGAGATGCTTCAGGATCCACATTTTTCAGCACGCGAAAGCATCATCACAGTTCCCCACCCTGAGTTTGGAAACTTCCGAATGCAAGGAGTGTTTCCCAAGCTCAGCCATAGCCCGGGAGGCGTTCGCTGGGTCGGTCCTTCCTTGGGGGAACACAATGATGAAATCTTCCAAGAGCTTCTACAGCTTTCCGACGACGAGATCGCGGCCGCGATTACCGTCTGACGTCGCTGGAGCCTGCTCCTTCACCGCTGCCTCGGATCTCACCCCCTGCGGTACTGGAAAGAATGTGCCGCGCAGCAAGGATGTGCGACTGCATGACTGATCGTGCCCAGTCAGCATCGCCCGCAGTGAGGGCATCAATGAGCTCACGGTGATGCGCGAAGCTTCGTTCAAGGGCGCGCGGCGTGTAACGGGCAAAAGTTTGGTGAACCAGGGCGATCTGGACGATGCTCAGGGTTGCCGTCTCTAGGTGCCGGCTGCCGCTCGCGCCCAGGATCAACTGGTGGAATTCATTGTTCAGCTGCGCGATCTCAAAGCTGGCCGAGTCCGAACGCTCCTCAGCCGTCGCCTCCATGGCGTCCGCCAGTCGACTCAGTTGCGCCAGCTCCTCAGCACTGATTCGGGTCGCAGATCTCGATGCGGCGTGCCCCTCCAGGAGCCCACGCAGTTCGAAGATTTCCTCGAGTTGCGACTCGGTCCAAGAGGCGACGTGGGCGCCACGGTTAGGGAGAAAATCCACCATCCCCTCAGCTGCGAGACGTCGCAACGCCTCGCGCACCGGAGTCCGGCTCACTCCGATGCGAGAACTCAGCTCAACTTCTGGCAACCGCGATCCAGGAACAAGGTCTCCCGCCAATATTGCTTCACGAATCGCCTTATACGCACCGTCGACAGCTTTCGACATCGGAACCACCCATTTTCGCGTCGTTGCAGCACAACGATCCAGCGCCCCGGAGCGCGTGCCACGGCGCGGAAGGCCTAGGCAGAACCGGAATCGCGCTCCTTGAGTTGCTGTAGGTCAGGGTAGCTGGGGCGGCCCCAGCCCCTACTGATAGGTGACGATGAAGGGCAGAGGGTCGAGCTCAAGCACCTGTTCGGGTGTTGCCACTGGCCGATCGATGCCGAGGAAGTTCTTCCACCCCCACTCCCACTGCGAGATCGCATCCTGCGACGTCACTTCGTACGTCCGGCGCTTGCCGCGAAGCGTCCCCTGGCCGTCGACGTGCACGACTCCGACCAGCTCAGGGGAGATCACGATGGTGTCCCGATCGGGCAGCATCGATCCGACGAACTGGTGCAGCATGAACACCTTCTGGGGAAGCCGTTCGCGCCGGACAAGCTCGGCAAGCCAATCGGCAACTTGTTGCACTTCGGCAGCCTCGACAGATCCGATCCGCGCCAGGTGGACTTCTGTCGGGCCAATGCGCCATTCAGCGTCGAGCGCGAGACCCACGTGCGGTTCAAGGAGCAACTCTTCGTACTCCATCGCTTGATCGAGGAAGCTGGTCCTGCCGGGTTGCAGGTCGATGATCACCGCGAAACCTTCCTCGCGCGCTCGATCAACCAGCGGCCGCAGGGCGTCGATAGGAATACGTTGGCTGTAATCGCCATGCGCGCCAGCGTTTCTGGATGCGACGGTGACGATCACATTGAACCCGGGCACAACCCGCCTGCCGTCGGTGCCGTATGGCTCCGCCGTGGTCCGGGCCCGCTCGACTGTCGCATCGAGATCCTGCTGCCCCAGCGCACCAAGCCCCGGAAAGCCAGGCGCGCCATACAGCGCCACGATCCGTTGGCCCTCCAGCGGCAGGAAGCCGCCTCCTGGCAGTGGAGTGCCACCCAGCACTGTCGCGAGTTGCCACGCAGTGTGGGCCTCAGGTTCGCCGACGATGACAACCCGGCTCTCTTCGCTCGCACGCAGCCGCTCAGTGCGTTCGCGGACAGCACGCAGATCATCGCCATCGACCGCGACGAACCTCTCCCCTCGATGCGCGGCAGTGGTCGCCGCGAGCATGGCTGCCACGGGATCACGCACGTCACCGAGCCACAAGGTTGGATCGTCCCGTTGCCCCGCGATCTCTGGACCTATCCCGTCGCCCAAGGCCGCGCCCTCATGCAACTCGATCGGCACCCGGAAGTTGTCGTCTGGCCTGTCCAACATCGCACGCAACAGTGCAGCTAGTGCCGGATCATCTGGCGCCATAGAGGCGACCAGCACATCGATGGCGTCGTGCTCATCTGACTCATCAAGCGCAGCGTTGGTTCCGGACGCTTCATTCTCTGCGACCACCCGTGCCAGGATCGCCGCCGCGGTGGCGTCGACTTCGCAACCGCTGAACATTGTCGACTCGATGCACAACTCGTCGACGATCGTGTCATCGTCTGCCAGCCAGGTGAGGTCTCCACCGACCGTCAACACGGTCGTGGTGACACGTTCGGTCAGCATTGATCGCAAAGCCTGGATGGCAGCCTCGCCGACATCCTCGGCCGATCCGGATCCTGGCACGACGATGAGCGGGGTGTGCCCGATGTGCGCGAGCATGCTCGCAAGCGCGAGGTTGGCCGCAACGTCGGATGCCGCGACGACAACCATGTCGAGGCATCCGTACGACACAGCCACGAGCTCGCTCGATAACCGCAACGGGTCATCAGCGCTCGCCGCGACCAGATCGAAGCCAAGCGCAGGCCCCTCGGTCTCCAGCGGCATTCCGACCAGCAACAGCTCAGCCGGGTCGGGACAGTCGGGGCCCTCCTCGGGCTCCGGGTCGACGTCGTGGCGCTGTGCCGGAACAATCTCGGCTGCCGACGTCGTCTCCGACGCGTCGATGCATCCACTGAGCAGCACCAGCGCGACAGCACTGGCGACTGCGCGGCCCATCCACCCTCCGGCAAACGAACCAACAAACGTCCGGCACATGGTGTTCCTACATCTCGTGGCGTCCATCCCGATGCGGCCGACCGTTATCGCCAATCGGTCCAACTGTCATCAGCGTGGGTGACCGGCGGCCAAACGTGCTGTCAGGCGACAATCGTGCCAGGTTCCGCACGTGTTGCCTTGCCGTTGGCGACAACCGCTGTGCCGTTGACGAATACATGTCGCACACCCTCTGGTCCGCGGCGTGGGGAACGCCACGTCGAGCCCGCTGCGACCGTGGCGGGGTCGAGGACCACCAGGTCCGCGTCAGCGCCGACGGCGACGACGCCCTTTCCCTTCAGCCCGTATCGCTGTGCCGGCAATCCCGACATCCGGTGGACAGCTTCGCCAAACGCCAGCACGCCATCATCGCGGGAGAACTGGCCAAGAACCCGGGAGAACGCACCCCAGCCGCGAGGATGGGTTCCAGCACCGCGATAGATCCCGTCGCTGGCGATCATCGCCTGCTCGAATCCGAGCGTGTCACGGATCCGCTGAGCGAACACATCGTCGGGAATGGGCTTGTGGTCGAGATTGAGCACATCGCCCCGCTCTTCCTCGATCAGGCGTAGCGAGGTTTCAGCGGGCGACAGATCCCACGCCGCCATGACATCGGCCAGGGTGCTGCCTTCGAACCTTCCGCTGCCAGTAGCCGCGATAACCATCTTGTCCGGCATCCACCGTGGGTTTTCAAAGGCACGCTCGAAGTGAGCCAGCGCCGCTTGGCGCCGTTCCGGTTGCTTGAGTCCCTCCAGGAACTCGCCGACCTCTTGCTGATGGACGGTGGGGATCAGGTACATCAGGTGGGTGCAGCCGGCCGGATAGAGGTAGGTGTCGAGTGCGAGGTCGACCTCTCCACGAACTGATGCCACCACGTCGAGGAGTTCGTCATTGAGGGTCGCGTGTGAGATGTTGACCCGAATCCCGGTTGCTCGACCGACCTCGAGCATTTCCTTCCATGCCGCGAGCTGGCCAAGCTCGGTGAATCGCATGTGTGATTGCAGGGCCCCGTCTCGAGATGCGACCACCTCTGCGAGGGCCTTCAGCTCCCTCGTGTCAGAGAACCCACCGGGGAGATAGTCAAGACCCAGCGCAATGCTGACAGCGCCTTCATCCAGCCACGCACGCGCCACGTCGGCCATCTGTGAAAGTTCGTTGTCGGTCGCTAGGCGCTGCTCGAAACCCATCACTTCGCACCGCACCGCGTGATGCGGAACCTGCAAGGCGAGGTTGACGGGCAAGCGGCCGGTGAATGCGTCCTTGTAGTCGGCCACGGTCGCCCAGAACGGCTCGAACGTCGATGGGGCGCCGTAGATCGACTCTGATTGCCGCCACAGCGACCGGGCCCGATCGCGTGGCACCCGCGCCCACCCGAATCCGTCGGGGGCGGTCAGGTGTGTCGTGACACCTTGGAGCGACGAACCAAAACGATCGTCATCTCCGAGAAGGAAGCTCGACTCGGAGTGGACGTGGGTGTCAATGAAGCCTGGTGTGATAACGAGCTCGGTGGCGTCGATCTGCTTTGGGGCATCGACGTCAGAGAGATCTTCGACGGCGACAATGCGACGTCCTGCCACGCCAACGTCAGCACGACGGGGGGTTGCTCCTCGCGTGCCGTCGACAACCTCGCCGCCTCTGATGATCAGATCGAACGCCACCACGATTGCCTCCTGGATGCCCGATGGCCAAGCGCCGCCGGATCAGTTGGCAGTGTCGCGCGGCGAGTCGTGGGATGCCAAGACGGGGCCGAGACGGCTACAGCCCTGCACACTCCACGCACGTAACCTACGAGTCGCTATTGTCCGCACCATGGGGCGGCTGGCTGCGCGACAGTCATCCAGCGCCGCGGAGCCCCCAGTCGATAGCACCATCCGGATAGTCCGTGTGTGTCGCCTGCTCGTGATCTGCAGTAGGGCGTGAGCCGAGGCCATCTCGGACATGAACACACGAATCAGGCAGAGGAAGGCACCGTTGTGACGGCAGGGATCACCTTCGAGGTCGCGCAGGATGTGCGACTTCGACCGGTGCGCCGTGGGCCACGTCCGCTACTGGGACCCCGCCTGACCGCCCTTCTGTCGGGTGAGACCGCCGCCAAGTCAATGGAAATCCAGGAACTCACTGCGCGATGGGAAGACCTCTCCGGTGGTGGCCGCATAGTCGAGGATGCATCCGGGGATCCTTCGATCAAGGCTCCCGAGCCGTCGAAGGTGGGCCAGCAGTCGCACCTCGACCGATTGATGACCATCCATCGAGCCACAGCCACACGAGCACGCCGGCCCATCTTGCCTGAACCAGCAAGCGTCGACCATCGCGAGGTACGACGTGAGCTTCGCGCTGCCGCAGTCGAGCACGTCTTCGCTTTGCGCATTCCCACCCGAAGGCAGCTCGTCAAGGCTGCTGACCAGCGTGTCGACGATGAGGTCACTCGACGCATCGCGCTGCGCAACATCGCCCATGCAGAGGATCAGGCCGAAGCCGACCAGTGGTGGCAACACCTGTGTGACGGGCATGCCACGTTCGCGTTCAATCGCCTCCTCACCGCGTTCGAAGCCAGTGATCTGCCTGCGACCGTCACCGCGGTAGCTGACCGTGCCGCGCACATGGTGATGTCGATCGACACAGCCGAGATGCTCATCGGACAGCGAGAACCTGTCAGATCCGGGCAGGCCGGGGTCTCACTGGCGATCATGAGCCCCGGACGACGCAACAAGCTCTATGTCCAGGCCATGTCATCGGGCATCGTGGGTGTCGCAGCACACGCACTGGCGGTCGTGCCCGGGATCGACATTGTCAACATTGCAGTCGTCGGCCTGACACATGCGACAGGACCTGCGGTGCTGGCTATGGCCGCGCTGCCCCGAGCCGCCGTGCTCCCCGCGGGCAAAGACGTGCCGATCATCGATGACCTAGTCCTGGCGGCACAACGCGGCTCGGTACGCATGACCCTCAACCGCGACTCACTTGAGGATGCACCTCGTCCCCTCGACAACAAGACAACATCTGTCGCTGGCATCCTCGCCGCCGTCGAAGAATCCCGAAACGTCGATTAGTGCCCTCTTTCTGGGGTTCTAGCGCCCGGCTTTGACCCCCCGTCACAGGCTGCGTACCCTCCGCCCTTGTGCCGGGCGATCCCCGGCACAACTTGGTGGGTGTAGCTCAGCTTGGTTAGAGCGCCTGGTTGTGGTCCAGGAGGCCGGGGGTTCAAGTCCCCTCATCC
>JBBDSU010000040.1:0-6797 GCA_040904825.1 Nitriliruptoraceae bacterium
GCCCGGCAGGACTCGAACCTGCGGCCTTGGGATTAGAAGTCCCCTGCTCTGTCCATCTGAGCTACGGGCGCATGTCAGTGACGTCGGCCGTCAGGGCGCATCCTAAGTCGGTAGTAGTGGTGGTTGCGCGCAGTTGGTTCGTCACGAGCGCGTAACGTGGCCAACTATGCCAGGCATTGCTCCACGGTCATCACGGCATTTAGGTCATCATGAGGTCGCCCATGCGTGCGCAACTCGGCCGGCTTGAAGGCTCGGTCCGCCACTATGAGTGGGGATCGCATGACGCCATTGCGCGGTTGCAGGGCCGTGAGCACCCGACGGATCTGCCTGAAGCTGAACTGTGGTTCGGAGCCCATGCGCTGGGCCGGTCGATGCTTCATCGGGCAGGTCAACCGAGTGTGCCGCTGGATGCTGCCATCGACCAAGGGGGCCAGCAGCCACAGGAGGATGGCCAGGTTGCCGACCGCCAGGTTGCCGACCGCCGTCTGCCGTTCCTCGTGAAGCTGCTTGCGGCAGCTGTGCCGCTGTCGGTGCAGGTCCATCCCGACCAGGAGCAGGCCGAACGGGGCTATGCCTGCGAGGAAGACCGTGACCTCGCCGTCGATGATCCCCGCCGCAACTATCGAGATCCGTGGGCCAAGCCCGAGGCGATGATCGCCGTCGGGTCATTCCACGCGCTGGCTGGCTTTAGGGATCCGGACGACTTGATGGACTTGCTCCATGTTCTGGGCATCGCGGATGTCGAACCGCTCCCAGCGATCGTCGAGCCGGTTCGTGCGGGGGATATGGCCGGGTACCCAAAGGTGGTGGAAACCTTCCTGCGGCTCGGACGTGACGAATGTGCCAGGCTGATATCAGCGTTGATAGATGTGCCGGTGGCTGAGGGACTGTTAGACGCGCGCAGGCAAGCCGATGTGGAGACGATCGCCCAGCTCGCCCGCGATCATCCTGATGACGCCGGTGTGCTGGTGGCATTGCTGCTCCACCGGCACGAGCTGCGTGACGGCGACACACTGACGATTGAACCCGGATGCCCGCATGCCTACCTCAGAGGGACTGGTGTCGAGGTCATGGGAGCATCCGACAATGTCATGCGCGCGGGACTCACTGCCAAGCATGTCGATGTCGACGCGTTCCTTGAAGTCCTGCGTCCGGTGGCGGGCACACCACTGCATGCGGTGTCGCCAGCAGGCAACGGCCCGATCTTGGCAAGTGATTTGTTCACGGCGGAACGCCTCGAGGTGGGCGCCAGCCAGCCAGACGAACGGCATCTGCTGGACGCTGCCGGTCCAGAAATCGTCATCGCTATCGACGGCGAATTGCGTCTCGCTCATGCCGACAACGACCACGTGACGATCCGGTCGGGGGAGGCCGCATGGATCCCGGCCGGCATCGATGAAGTCGCGGTCACCGGCCATGGCAAGGCGATCAGGGTGCATTCGTGACCGAGATCACGTCACCGGCTAGGGCAAGGCGATCAGGGTGTACTCGTGACTGACACCGTTTCCACGCGAATTTCCGACGGTTCACCACGTCATCGGGACGTGATGATTCGCGTCGAAGGCGTAGTGCGCCGGTTTGGTGACGTTGTCGCCCTCGCCGGGGTCGATCTGGCAGTCGAGCGTGGCACCGTCTTCGGACTCCTGGGACCAAACGGAGCTGGCAAGACAACACTCGTGCGCGTGCTGGCGACCCTGTTGCCAGTCCACGCCGGCTCAATCACCATCGCCGGGGTCGACGCCCTGGCTGATCCGATGGCCACGCGTGCACGCATTGGACTGGCAGGCCAGTTTGCAGCGGTCGACGAGTTTCTGACGGGTCGAGAGAACGTCGAGATGGTCGGCCGGCTGTATGGCTTGACCCGGCCTGAAGCTCGTCGTCGGGCTGCTGATGTGCTTGAGCGGATAGGGCTGACCGACGACGCGACCCGGCGTGTCGGCACCTACTCGGGAGGGATGCGGCGCCGACTGGACCTCGCCGCTTCGCTGGTAGGCCGTCCACAGGTGCTCTTCCTCGACGAACCGACGACGGGGATCGACCCACGCAACCGCATCGATCTGTGGGAGATCGTCGAGGATCTCGTGGGCGACGGCACCACGGTGCTGCTGACCACCCAGTATCTGGAGGAAGCGGATCGGCTGGCTGACCGCATCGCTGTCATCGACCATGGTCGCATCATCGGTGAAGGAACGGCTGATGAACTGAAAAGCCGTGTAGGCGGCGCGGTTATTGATCTCGCTGTGCCGGTAGTTCAGCGACAGGTCGTGCTCTCCACGCTGCAAGATGCGTTTGGGTCCGACGTCGGGGTTGATCGTTCAACTGG
Organism: Nitriliruptoraceae bacterium; assembly: GCA_040904825.1. GTDB lineage: Bacteria > Actinomycetota > Nitriliruptoria > Nitriliruptorales > Nitriliruptoraceae > JBBDSU01. Next base: position 2,324 of record JBBDSU010000040.1, read on the forward strand.
TCGAGTTCGCCTGCCCGCGCGCAACGGTTCCCGTTCGCTGACCGAGGTGGCGCGAGCGCTCGACGCGGCCGGTTTCGAAGCGACCGACCTCGCTTTGCATCGCCCGACCCTCGACGATGTTTTCATGTCGCTGACCGGGCAGCCAGCCGGTGAGATCGATGTCGAAGAAGGGTCATCCGCCTCGCACCGCCCGGTGACCGCTGCGTCGATGATGACCGAGGACATGGATGCCACGCCGGATGTCGTTGTTGGTGTGGAATCCTCCGTTGACGGGAGCGAACCAGCGCGTGCACGGCTCGGCCTGCGTGACATGGTCACCGACAGCCTGGTCATTGGGCGGCGCAACCTCACCAGATTCGCTCGACTCAAGCGCCTGGTGCTGTTCTCGACCGTCCAGCCGGTGATGTTTCTCCTCCTTTTCACGTTTGTGTTCGGAGGGGCCATCGGTGATGCGATCCCGGGTGACCTGTCGTACCTCCAATGGCTGATGCCGGGGCTGCTCATCCAAGTGTCTGCATTCGGAGCCGGCCAAACGGCAATCGGTTTGGCCGAAGACCTGAGCAAGGGTGTCGTCGACCGGTTCCGGTCGCTGCCGATGGCACGATCAGCCGTGCTTGTGGGCAGGACGCTGGCTGATGTGGGACGCAACGCGTTCGTGCTCACCGTGATGCTGACCGTCGGCACGATCATCGGCTTCCGCATCTCGACGAGCGTGTGGGGATTGCTCGGCGCCGTCGCCTTGTCGCTGCTGTTCTTCTTCTCCCTGACCTGGGTGATGGCGACGATTGGTCTGAAAGTCCAGAGCCCAGAGGCCGTCCAGACAGCAGTGTTTCTGCCCACGTTTCCGTTCGTGTTCGCGTCGTCTGTGTTCGCGCCGACCTCGACGATGCCAGGCTGGCTGCGGGTCTTCGCTGAACATCAGCCGATCACTGCCGTCACCAACGCGCTGCGATCGCTGATGCTCGGGCCGCAGGCTGTCGACGGCGCGAGTGTGGTCGTCACCGTCGCCATCGCCCTGGCATGGATTGTCGGCATCGTGGCAGTCTTCTCAACGCTTGCCGTGCGGACCTACCGGCGCGCTGTGACCTGATCACGCTGTGCGCCGGCGGCCAGCAGCCTCAGCGCTGAAGTGTCTTCGCGATGCCGCGATCGATCGCCTCGATGAGGTACGGACGCAGCTGGTCGGGCGGAATGATGGTGTGGACCGAGCCCATCTGCCGAGCGCGCTCGACTGAGTGGACGGCGTCGAACTCGGCAGCGACCTGTCCGAGCATTTCTGAGCGGACCTTGCTGCGCACTTCGGCCAGTTCGGTCCGCAACCTTGCTGCCGTGGTGTCGTCGGCGACCCGAATTGCCTGAGCAAGTGACGAGACTCGCTCGTCGGCATCGGTACGGCGGTTGACCTCGCTAGCGAAGACCACCGCAGCAGCCGGAGGTCCACCGATCACTGAAGCGTGACTGCCTTCGAGTGCAATGACCTCCATGTCGTCATGCAGCGCACTCGAAAACACCACGAACGCTCCGCCGTGGTAGCGCGAAATGACGCAGAACACGATGGGTCCGTCGAAGTTGACAACGGCACGACCTATCTCGGCGCCGTATTCCAGCTGGAGCTGGCGCAGCGACTCAGGCGAGCCGTCGAATCCCGACAGGTTGGCGAGGACGACCAGCGGCCGGTTGCCGCTGGCAGCATTGATCGCACGGGCGGTCTTCTTTGATGCGCGCGGGAACAACGTGCCTGCCGACCACTGTTCAGGGCCGTCAGCGGGCAGCAGACCCCGGCGGGGCAGCGGGCGCGACTCGAAGCCGAGCAGGGTGACCGGCCAGCCACCAAGGTGAGCATCGAGCACCACGGCCATCTCTGCATCGGCCATGTCGGCCCATCGCTCCATCGGGCGATGATCGTTGTCGGCCACCGCGTGCAGTACCGCGCGGATGTCGAACGGCTTCTTGCGTCCGGGGTTGGTGGCTTCGGTGAAGATCTCGCCAACGGTGGTGAAGTCGACACCCTCGACGCTGTGGGATGAGTGCCGTACGTCTCGGTCCGCCGCATCCGACGTCGTTGCGCGGCGTGGGAAACGCTCGCCGGGCACGACGTAGGTGTGGGCATAGTGGGCGAACAAGACGTCGCAGGCGCCCGCGAGATCTGGTGCCCAATACTGTGCTTGGCCGTTGGGACCCATGACCCGGTCGTAGCCACCGATCCCAAAATTGTCCTCTGCCGAAACTCCACCTGAATAGTCCAGGGCCTGCTTGCCAGTGAGCACCATCGCACTGTCGGGCGTCATGACAAGGATGCCCTTGGTGTGCATCAGCATGGTCGCTTCGGCGTTCCAGTAGGGCTGGGCACCGACATTGATGCCGGTGACCACCACGTTGATCTCGCCACCGGCCTGCGTGAATTCGATGATGCGTCGCAGCACGCGAGCCACCCAGTCCATGTTCTCGGTCCCGCTGTCCATCGCGATGCGGGCGCCTGATGACACCGCGAACCATTCCAGGGGCAGATGCTCGCGCTCAGCCAGGTCGATGGCGGCGATGATGCGCCGGCACTCGTCCTCAGCGATCGACCCCAGTCCTTTGGTGGGATCCCCCAGAATCGCGACGCGACGCATCCCCTCTGGGTGACGCGCCGTAGGCGTTGACACGGTGCCGACAACCACGCCAGCGGTGTTGCGCCCCGGAGGCCTATCGACTGGCCTGAGGATCTCCCCGTCAAGGTCATGCTCGACAAAGGCGCCTTCCGCGCGAGCCAACTCTGGTCCGTCGGGCGAGCGCACCAGCAAGGGCACGATCTCGAAGGGATAGACCGTCCCGCGCCGGCGTGCCTGCAGGATTTTCTGGGTTGTTTCATCGAACGGTTGCATGGGTTCGTTCGGCGGCTCGGTCACCTTGACCGTCAGCCCCTGGCCAGGGGGCCGCGACATGCGCACAACCACTTCGCGGGGCGGATCGTCGCCTTCCGCCATGCGCGCCTGGACTATGACCTGCTCAAGCCCGAGCCCTTCGGTCATCGGCGCCAACGCGCGGATGACGCCGTAGACATCGCGCAGGGGCAACCGCACCACCGGCCATACGTTGAGAATGACGCGGTTCCACTCCGGTCGTGCATCCAGCGGCTGGGTTGCCCTGGCGCGTCGGAGATCGTCGAGGCAGGCTGCAAACACGCGCTCAAGTTCGGGAAGGGCCTGGACCTTGCCGTGAGCATCCCTGACCGGTGTCAAGTCACGAACTTCAGCCAGCACAAACATGCGGCGATCGCTGGCCGCCTCCTGAGCGGTCGCATTGAAGATGTAGACACCTTCGGTTGAAGGCAGCCGGTGCAGGTCGAACCGCTCGAAGCGCCACAGGTTGAGCCGGCTGGCGATCAACGGGTGGATGCCGCGCAGGTAGTCGACTTCCGCGAAGGTCGCCGCGCCACGAGCACGCCGGAATGTGAGGTGATCGACCGACGATTGGGAGATGTCCTCGTCGGGCGGGCCACTGGCCGTCAGCGTCACACGCACCAGACTGTCGGGTAGATCAGCGGCGGCCAGGGTGTCGGCAAGGCGAGCGGCAAGCTCGTCAGTTGGGCCGAGATCATCCCGTCGTGTCAGATAGAGGTCTGCCGCACCACCCGCCGCGTGTTCGTCGGGAACGTCCTCGGTGAGCGCAGCGGCAGCGTTCAGGATCGATGCCAGGTCGCCCTCGGGGCCTGCGATCGACACGACGCGGCCACGTCCTCGACGGTCGGCAAACTCGGCGACAACGCCGGCGTGGCCGAACGATTCGACCGTGGCCACCTCGATCATGTTGCGGGTGCGGTAATACCGACGGGTGAGCACTTCCAACAGTGGGCCCGTGCCAGTCTCGGCGGTCACCGGGTCGACGAGGAGTCCTAGCAGAGGTTCGGTTGCTGCAACAGCGGCTTCGACATGGCGTTCACGGTCGGTGGAGGAGAGTTCGGTTGCCAACGCACGGAGGTGACCGCGCACTTCGTCATAGACGGCGTTGCGTTGGGCAACCAGACGTGGCTGGTCGAATGCGCGGTAGCGGACACGCCGGGCGAGATCGCCAACGACCGGATGCCGCACCTGGGTGGCCATCACGAGACGGTCGAGGGTGTCACGCAACTTGGTGGCAAGGTCGGGATCGGCCGGCGGGCCTGCCGCCAACCGCCGTTCCAGCAGCGCCAAGATTGCCGTGACATGGTCAGCGCTTTGCTGCTGAGCGCGATAGATCCTAAATAGGGCCTGTTCAAGGGCCGGCGTCCGGTCGAGTTGGACGATGCCATAGTCGGCGACAGCATCCCGCAGCTTGTCTTGGAATGTTGCGGGCAGGCGTTCGGCGTCGACATCCACAGATCGCAGATAGGCGTGCAGATACTCTCGTGCCGAGTGCGACTGCTGGTCATCGTCGGCGTCGCCCGCTCGTCGATTGCGTGTGAGCGAGGCAAGGTCGGCGAACATGCGCAGCACATTGAGTTCGCCGTGCA
>JBBDSU010000041.1:0-6753 GCA_040904825.1 Nitriliruptoraceae bacterium
TCAGGCACCGACAGCAAGGCCGTGACGACGCGCCATGGACTCGAAGGATCGCCCGGAACGGCATCCCTGTATCACTCAAGAGCTTTCCGCAGGGGCCCGGCGTGGTGCTGGCCGAGCGGATGCGGGTGTCGCGGTGCGGGGGCCGTTGAGCTACCGGTCAGACCGTGACGACGATCTTGCCGCGCGCGTGGCCGGAGCCGACGTGGCGCAGGGCGTCGGAGAGTTCCTCAAGGGGGTGCGTGCGCTCGATGACGGGATGCAATGTGTCCGCCTCGAACATGTGCCGGAGCGTATCGAGGTCCTCTCGGCACCAGCGGCCTTGGCGGCCTGGACGGCAAACGTGCCCCCCGACGCGCCGTTGATCAGCACGCGGTGGCCCGCGCGCACCTGACCATGGTCCTGCAGCGCCTGGAGTGCGGTGGAGCCCGCGGTTGGGGTCGCGGCCGCCTCCTCGAAGCTGAGGTTGGCAGGTTTCGCCACCACCGGGTCGTCGAGGCGACCGTGTGCACCGTCCACAACCGCACCGACCTACTGGACAGACGTAGACGATTCCGTATACTGCCACCATGGCTGCGACCAAGATGCTCCGAGTCTCCGACCGCACTCACGACGGCTTCCGTCGGGAGGCGCAACGGCGCGGTGCGACCATCGATGCGGTCGCCGCGGCAGCGCTGCGGGCGCTTCGTCAGAAGGAGATGGGTGAGCAGCTCGCTGCGCCGCTCGACGACGAAGAGGCCGAGTGGCTCGATGCGTCGTTGCGGTGACGTCCAGCTCGCAGATCTGGGCGAGCCGCAGGGGCGTGAAGCCGGCTTCGCACGTCCGGTCGTGGTCGTGACCTCCCAGGTGGTACTTGATCAAGGCCCGAGTGTGGCGCAGGTCGTGCCGTTGACCTCGATGATCCGTGGGTACCGATCTGAGGTGACCATCGAGCCTGACCAGAGCAACGGTCTCGAGGTGGTCTCGGCGGCGCAGTGCCAGCACATCCGAGCGATCGCTGTCGAGCGGCTCGCAGAACCGATCGGCAACGTCGGCCCAGAGGCGCTCGCCCAGATGCGAGAGGGCCTCGGCGACCTTCTCGACCTCTGACGAACTGGACTCTCCCTCCGCACTGTTCTGGTCAGGCATCGCAACTCTGTGACGTAGTCGGTGTTGCGACGACCCCTTGAACCCAAGCTGTCATACCCAACCTGACGAACGGCGGTCATCGTGGATCGATTTGTGTTCGTGGGATGGTCGGCGACGGCGAGGTTGAGCAGTCCGGCTAGACGGGCGAGGCGCTTGGGGGACGTGGGTGTTTTAGGCAAGGGGATACTCCTTGTAGTGAGAAACAACAGGGGGACGGATCAGGCAAGGCCGCGACTCACAGAGGTCACGAGCCATGCGGTGGATCGGTGTTCAGTCGGAGGGGTCCGGGTAGTCGAACACTTCGTCGAGTCGGGCGTTGAAAGCCCTCGCGATCTCGAACGCCATCTCTAACGAGGGCGAGTAACGACCCTTTTCGATGGCGATGATGGTCTGGCGGGTGACTCCGACTCGGTCGGCGAGTTCGGCTTGGGTCATCTCGCCGTTGGCGAACCGCAGCGCGCGGATCTGGTTGGTGACTTTGGTTGGCTTGACCATCGTCACAGGCCTCGCCGGTACGCAACGAGCTTGACGATCGACGACGTGATGGCCTGCAGGATGAACGCTGCATAGATCGCGTTGGCGATCCAGAAGTGCTCGACTTCCAGCATGGTCAGCGCCAGCACTCCGACGGCCAGGACCGACAGGACCATGCCGCCCACGAAGTCGCCGAAGCGGCTGATCTCCTTGTCACGCACGTCGCGCTGGCCGGCCTCGCTGGGTTTGGCCATCCCGATGAAGATGGAAGCGACGATCCCGACGACAATCCCCGCACCGATCGCAGTGATCATCGGCCGCACCCAGACGATCTCTGCGAGCAGACGCTGATCGAACTGGCCGAACACATGCATCGCGTAGATCACCGGGATCACGATCGCCCCGGCCAGGTAGGCCCAGGTGCCCTTTTCTTCGAACGACATGTCCACTCCGATGTAAAGCAACATTAACATTCCCTACGGTAAAGCAAATCGGACACTATGTCAATAATGCTTTACATCATCGCTAGTTGCTCGTCAGTTGCCCTGGACGGGGACGGTCAGTTCACGTTCGTAGGTGTCGAGGATTGCTTCGAGCCGACGTCGGTTGCCGAGCAGCTTGGCGGCCAGCCGCCCGATGATCCCGAGCTTGACGCGACCGTCGAATTCGAGGCGGATGTGGGTGCTGTGGCCGGCGGGTTCAAGCGTCCAGGTCTGGGTGAGCTCGGCCAGGAGCATCTGGTAGTGGGCGGGGTAGGAGTCGACATCGACGCTCATCCGATATCGATGTCCGGAATCCCACAGCGTGCAGGTTTCGGACCACTCACCGCCCTTGTCATCCCGGCAGACCCGCACCATGCCCTCGCCTTGACCGGCGACGATGCGAGTGGAGGCGATACCCGGAGCGAAGCGGGCATAGTCGCCCGCATCTGCCACCAGTTGCCAAACTCGGTCCGTGGGTGCGGCGATGGTGCGTTGGATTCGAAGCGTGATCGCCGAGGTTGCCAGCATGGGTCCTGGACCGTGACGTCGCATGCCGGTGATCTGTCTGACGACGATGGCCGCGACCACGACGGTGACCGCCACCAGCGCCAACCGACCAGTTGTTGAAAGCACGGTCGGAAGGCCGGCCAGCAGAACGATCGCGCCGGCGATCCAGGTGATGTCAGCGGCTAGCACCCACTTGGCTCCAGCAGCCAGCTTGCCAGGTTCGGCCAGCAGCCAGATCAGCACGCCTGCGAACCCGATCAGCCCGCCACCGATCCCGACAAGCAGCCAGATATCAACCCCGAACAATCCGCTCAAACCGGGTGCTCCGGCGAGCAAGACCAAGCCACTGACGGCGGAGAACACGGCGTTGATGCTGATCGCTGTTGCCAGCGTCCTACCGCCGTCTCCGTCGGAGACGAGCGCGGCATGTTCGAGATCATCGGATGGTCGGAATGCGGGCGGCTCGCGGTGAGATTCTCGGAGTTCTGCCATGGTCTGCTCCTCATGCATGACGTGAACGTTCGTCTCGGTAGGTCAAGCGCAGCGAACACTTGCGTGGGGTTGATGGCGATACCCGAAGAGGGAATGGCGCAGCGACAAGGATGGTTGGATGCTCTAGCCGCGCTGACGTCGAAGTTGGAGGGCCCATGAGCGCCGTTGACACCTCACCGTTCGGTCGTGGCCTACGCCACTGGCGCCGCATCCGCGGGACCAGCCAGCTGGAACTTGCCATCACCGCTGCAACCACCACTCGGCACCTGTCGTTCCTCGAGACCGGCAGGTCGCGACCCAGCCGCCAGATGGTGGAGCGGCTGAGCGATGCGCTGACGATCCCGTTGCGGGAACGCAACCGGCTGCTCGAAATGGCAGGCCTGGCACCGACCTACGTCGAAGGTGCACTGGATTCACAAGATCTTGCTCCGTTCCAAGCCGCCATCGACCGGCTGCTGACCGCCCACGATCCGTATCCCGGGTTCGTCCTCGACCGGCACTGGAACATCATCCAAACCAACCGTGGCAGCGAGCTGTTCCTCGCCAACTTCGACGGACGCAACATCGTCGACCTCGCGCTGGGTGCATGGCGTCCGCTCATCGAGAACTGGTCATCGGTTACAGGCGCGCTCACACAACGGCTGGCCGCAGACTTTCTGCGATTCCCCGATGACGACATGCTTCGACAACTCCACGGGCGGCTCAGCGATGCCCTCGGGTCAGGCTCCCGACGATCCGAGGATTCAACGACCAGCCGAGTGATCTGCCCCCACTTCAACATCAACGGCATCACGATCCGCACGATCACCGTCGCCGCACGGTTCGAATCGGTCGCTGACGTCACCCTCGATGAGATCCGCGTCGAACTCACCTACCCCGAAGACGACATCGCTGAGCGGTACTTCCGTCAACAGCTGACCGCTCCCTGACCGCGCCGGTGTTCACGGTGAAACCGAACTCGAAGCCGTCTCCATCGACGCGATCAGCGGAGCCGAAGGATGGGGGGTCAAAGAGTGACCGAGAAGTGCGGAACGCGAGCTAGAAGCGGCCGTGGTAGTTCATTGATGCGCACCGATGCCGTTGATGCCTACAGGTGATCGATCACGGCGGCGACAACCTCGTCGGTCGATGACGACCCGCCGAGATCTCGAGGCAACACGCCTGCAGCGGTCGTCGAGAGAAGGGCCTTGTCCAGGCGCTTAGCATGATCGTCGAAGCCCAGGTGCTGGAGCATCAAGGCGGCGCTCCCCAACGCACCAATGGGGTTGGCCACACCCATGCCAGCGATATCGGGCGCGCTACCGTGGACCGGTTCGAACATGCTCGGCGTCCGACGCTCGGGATTGAGGTTCGCGCTGGCCGCAAGTCCCAGACTGCCAGCCATCGCACTACCCAGGTCCGACAGTATGTCCGCGAAAAGGTTGGATGCGACCACAACCGACAGCGACTCGGGCCGCAGGACGAAGCGAGCCGCCATCGCGTCGACCAACATGCTCTCGGCCTCCACATCCGGATAGTCCTTCGCAACGTCGCGAAAGACCTCATCCCACAAGACGAGGCCGTGCTGCTGCGCGTTACTCTTCGTGACGCTCGTCACCTTCTTCGCCGTGCGTTCTCGGGCCATCTCGAAGGCGAAGCGGATGATGCGCCGGCAACCTCGCTCGGTGAAGACGGACGACTGAACCGCGACTTCACCATCCGAGCCACGTGCAGCGAAGTTCCGGCCTCCCATGCCTGAGTATTCACCCTCGCTGTTCTCACGAACGACAACCCAATCGAGCACGTCCTGACTTTCCAACCGGATCCGGCTCTGAACACCGGGGAAGAAGCGCACCGGCCGAACGTTCGCCCACTGATCCAAGCCCTGGCAAAGCGCGAGCCGAAGGCCCCAGAGGGTGATGTGGTCCGGCAGCGTGGGCCAACCGACCGCACCGAAGTAGATGGCATCCAAACCGCGCACACGTTCGATCCCATCTTCCGGCATCATCCGGCCGGTCTTCTCGTGATAGCTCGTCCCCCAGGGGAACTCGTGCCAGTCGATGACAAGCTCGCCGTTCGAGCCCGCTGCCATCGCGTCGAGCACCGTCCGGCCGGCAGCCACCACCTCCGAGCCGATCCCGTCTCCTGGGATGCTGGCGATCTTCATGGCTGTCGATGTCGGCATGAGAATTCCGTGAGGGAAAGGTTTGAACGGTGAATCGTGGGTCATGCAGTTGAGGCGACGTCCTGCTGCTCAATCCTGTTGCACAGTGTAGGTCTCCAACGTCACGGCATCCAGGCTCCGTCCGACGAGAACTCGACAAGTCCCTGAGCAGTCCCCCGAGGATCTCCGACCCGATCCTTCAGAAACAGATCATCCACTTCGGGTCTGATGGAGACTCCGGGAATGGGCACACAACCTGACCCGTGCTGCACGATTCTGCGGTGGCCATGCACGTGGGGCTCGCCCAACACGACCTTCCAGCGTTCGCCGCCTTGGTTCAGCCCGTGGCGGCACGGTCACCGAGCGGCAGCGACGACTCAACCAGATTCAGCCTAATTCTAGTTGGTGCTAGTCTCGGGTGCATTCGCCGCCCGCCGGTGCCGCTGTTGGAGCCTCAATGATCAGCGCTGTTCGGTGGCGCGCCCGCCGACGATACCTCCCGAAATGGGCCCGGCTGTTGCTCGCGCTGGCGCTGCTGTACGTATTCTTGGTCGGCGTCGGGCTGCTCGAGGCCGGTATCCGCCAGTTCGGTGAGGGGTTCGAGACCCAACTGCTGGAAAGCGTCGGCAATCCGTTGGCTGGCCTGTTCGCCGGCATCGCGGCCACCGTGCTCGTCCAGTCGTCATCGATCTCCACCGCGACCATCGTGGGGTTGGTCGGTGCCGGCACACTGCCGGTGAGCTTGGCAGTGCCGATGGTCATGGGTGCGAACATCGGTACCACGGTGACCAACACGCTGGTATCGCTGGGCAGCCTGCGCAACCCAGTCGAGTTCCGCCGCGCCTTCACGGCGGCGACCATGCACGACGTCTTCAACTGGATCGCGGTCGCGATGCTCTTCCCCCTCGAGCTCGCCACCGGTGTGATCAGTGCGGCCGCCGCCCGCCTGGGAGGCATCCTGTCCAACGCGGGGGTGCAGGGCGCCGAGGCCGACAGTCCGATCAAGCAGGCGGTCCGCGCCGGGACTGGGCTGGTGGAGTCCGTCCTCGAGGTCGTCGTGCCGAGCGGTGTCGGCCTGGGCGTCCTGCTGCTGGTAGTGGGCATGGGGCTGCTGTTCGCTTCCCTTCGGCTGGTCACCACCAACATGCGAGCCGTCATGGCCGGCCGCATCGAGCAGGCGATGAACCGGCTGCTCGACCGCGGCGGCGGGCTTCCGGGCATCGTGATGGGAATCCTTATCACGGTGGTCGTGATGACCTCCACGATCACCACCTCAATTCTGGTGCCGATGGTGGCCGCCGGCGTGCTGACGGTCCGAAACGCCTATCCCGTCACGCTGGGTGCGAACATCGGCACGACGGCAACGGCGTTGTTGGCCTCGCTGGCGGTCGATCTGCCCGCGGGGCTGGTAATCGCGCTCGTCCACGTTCTGTTCAACCTGCTCGCGATCACGATCATCTACCCGGTCCCGGCCGTGCGCTACCTCCCGGTACGGATCGCGGGCGCGCTCGCACGCCGCGCCACCGAGAA
>JBBDSU010000042.1:0-2339 GCA_040904825.1 Nitriliruptoraceae bacterium
ACGGGATTAGCAATCCCGCGCCATAGACCAGACTAGGCGAAGCCTCCAGGCGCGCGTCGCAGGAACGAACCAGCGACGGCGGTGAGAGGGTAGCAGTCGCATCTGGGGTTACCTTCACAGGATGCCTTTTGACCTTGACCGCATCCTCAAGCGCCTGCCGTCACCCTTACAGCAGCCCGTGACGATCATCGCACAGACGGCCAAGAGCGCCGGTGACAACCGCCTGCCCGGACTCGCGGCCGAGATCGCGTTCTGGGTGCTGTTGTCGCTGCCCGCCCTGTTGCTGACCATTATCGCCGCGATCGGCCTCGTCGGATCTCGCACCGCCGACGACTGGCAAGACCAACTGACAGAGCGCACTGTCGAGGCCGCGAGCCTGGTCCTGACCGGCGACGCCATCAACACTGCGGTCATCCCCATCCTCGACCAGTTGATCTCCGGGGCGAGCGTCGGAGTGATCTCCATCGCGTTTGTCTCGGCATTGTGGACGACGTCGAGGGCGGTCAAGGTCGTGTTACAGACTTCATCGATCGTCGGCGCTGGCAACAACCTGCGCAGCGGTTGGAAGGACCGACTGCTCGGTTTTGGGTTCACGCTTGGCGCGATCGTGTCTGGAGCGATATTCGCGCCACTGTTGCTGGCCGGACCGAACTTCGGTGAACAACTGGTCTCGTGGATCGGCAACGGCGAACTCAGTGTGGTCGTCACGCTGTGGAGCAGTCTGTATTGGCCGGTGGTCGTGCTGGCAGCCAGCGCGGCGATCAGCCTCCTCTACCACATCGGCATTCCCGGCCGCTCGAGGTGGCGATTCGATGTGCCAGGCGCCGTGCTAGCCACTGGGGTGTGGCTTGCCGGCAGCGCCGGACTCAGGATCTACGGCGTGTGGTTCATGGGCACCGACAGCATCTACGGATCGCTCGGAGGTGCGATCGTCGGCCTGTTGTGGCTGTGGATGTCAGGCTTTGCTGTCCTGCTCGGCGCGCAGCTCAATGCGACCTTGGCGGTCCGTCGGAGCGGAGGGTGAGGGATTCGAACCCTCGGTACGGCTTACACCGCACGCCGGTTTTCAAGACCGGTGCATTCGTCCGCTCTGCCAACCCTCCATTGATCCCGCCAGGCTACATCGATGATGCTGCGTGACACCACGCCATGGCGAGGCGCCGGCGCATCGTCATAGGTGACACGTCGTGTCTCATCGATCTCGATGACCCAACGCGCCAGGGCCGGTGATCGGTTCCGGTGGCTGAGGCAACTCGGCGGCATCTGGCCTCGGCCTGAGGCCTTCGACGACAAGGCCGAGCAGGCGTGGCATCACCTGAGCATTGAACGCGACCGGCAGTCCTTCCAGTGGCCGACTTGCGACTGCCAAGGCAAGCAGCACGTCCTCGGCAGAAACATCACGGCGCAATTCACCCGACTGATGACAGCGCTCGACCAGCGCATGAACTGCGCCCACCATGTCCTGCAGTGCAACCCTGAGGTCGTCGTCGGGATCCAATGTCGCCAGCACACTCAGCAAGCTCGGCATGAAGGCGCCCAGCCGCATGCTGCTGATCGCGGTGATGAACGCGGCCAGTTGCGGCGCATGTGCGGCAGACGGCAGGAAGGGTGTGGCGCCCTCCGGCTTCGTGTCGTCGAGGTAGCTCGCAGCGCTGCCGCCTCGCGACAATTCGACAGCCACCTCAGTCACCGCAGTGAACGCCCGCAGTGCGATCGATCGGATCAACGCAGACCGATCAGGGAAATGCCGATAGAGAGTGGCGATACCCAGATCCGCTCGCCTGGCGATGGCGTCGTACGGCGCGTCGACGCCGTGCTCAACGAACACGTCAACGGCCGCGTCGAGAAGCGCATCACGGTTCTTGCGTGCATCGGCTCGCATTGATCGCTCCGCCAGCAGTCGGTCATCTGGATGCGCAAAGGAGATTACTCGGCCGTCAGGCTATCCGGACGATAACCCTCCACTTATTTGCTACCGTGCATGCTGAACGAAGCCGGACGTCTTGTCGTCATCACAGCATGGATCAGGAGCCTGAGTGAACGCTGTCCTCGGTCGTGTCGCGACCGCCGTCGAACGCATGCCCGCGATCGCGCTGGCAACCCTGATCGTGATCACCGGCGTGTTCGGTGTCTTTGCCAGCGAGCAACAGACCGACACCGACATGACCGCCTTCGCGCCGGAGTCGGAACTGGCCCAGGCTCATGCCCGCATCGCCGATGAGTTCGGACAGGCGGCTGCTTCGGTCCAAGTCATTGTCGACGCCGGCGACGGTGGTGACGTGCTGTCATCTGACGGGCTGGCACTGGCCCAATTGCTCGCCGCGACAGCGTCGTCAACA
>JBBDSU010000042.1:2439-6731 GCA_040904825.1 Nitriliruptoraceae bacterium
TGGACCTACGGCATCGCGGTGCTGCTGGGGCCGTCATACCTGGGCATCACCGGGGTGATGACCCAGATCTCCATCATGATCCCGGTGCTGTTGGTCGGCCTTGGGATCGACTTCGCTATCCATTTGACATCCCGCTACCGCGAAGAGGTCGCCGCCGGGCGGATGCCCCCGCAGGCTGCGCACAAGGCCGTCGTCAGCGTCGGTGGGGCGCTGGTTTTGGCAACAATCACCACGATGGTCGGGTTCCTCACCAACATCGTCTCGCCACTGCCTCCGATCCGAGACTTCGGCATCTTCGTCGCTGGCGGTGTCTTCTCGGCCTTCATAGTGATGCTGCTTCTGGTGCCCTCTGCCCGGTCATTGATCGACCGCCGCAGGGTCGCCAAGGGCACCTATAAGCCTGCAGCAACCGGCACCGACCGCGGCCTCGGCAAGGTGATGGTCCGAGCCGCCAGTCTCGCCGAGCGCCGTCCCCGCTGGACACTGGCAACCGCCGCAGTGGTCACCGTGATTGCCGCGATCGGCGGCTCCCAGGTCTCTACGACGTTCAACCAGGACGACTTCGTGCCACCCGACTCCAACGTCGGTCTGGTGCTCGCCTCGATGCAAGAACTCTTCGGCGGAGACCTTGACGAAACCACCAATGTCTTGGTCGACGGCGACCTGACGTCACCGGTGGCGGCCAACGCGCTCCTCGGGGCACAGCAAGCCATGGGTGATACCCCCAACGTCCGCAGCACCAGCGGGCGTCCCCAGGTCGACTCGCCCGTCACCGTCGTCGCCGCACTTGCCGCCGACCCCATGCTGGGTGAGCAGTTCGCTCAGCTTGGTTTTGACGGCGAGTCTTTTGCCGACGATGCCGAGGTCGCAGCGATCTGGGATCTTGCTGAACAAGCCGCCCCCCAGCTGGTGGCCAGCGTCCTCGACGCCGACCGCACCACTGCTCGCATGGTGATCGCGACCACCGCCGGTCAGCAGCAAGCCACCGCATTGCGCGACAATCTCATCGACGACCTGTCTGCTGTGACCGACGCTGGCCTGCAGGTTGTAGTGGTCAGTGACTTCCTGCGGTTCGAAGAAGCGCTCGACGCGCTGACGGAGTCCCAGACCCGTGGCATGCTCATCACGTTGGCAGTGGCCCTGCTGGTGCTCGTGGGGTTCTTCACGTTGCGCATGCGCACCCCGATGCTGGGTGTCATCGCGATGATCCCGTCAGCGCTGGTCGTGGCCTGGGTCGCCGGATCGATGTGGGCACTGGGCTTAAGTTTCAACATGATGACCGCGATGGTCGCGTCGCTAGCGATCGGAATCGGTGTGCCCTACGGGATCCACATCACCAACCGATTCACCGAAGACCTCCAGCGCTACGACACCGTCGACGAAGCCATCCGCCAGACCGTCGTCCACACTGGCGGTGCGCTGGTGGGCTCGGCAACAACAACGGCCGCCGGATTCGGTGTGCTGGTCTTCGCCTCGCTGGTGCCGATGCAACAGTTCGGCATCATCACCGCGATGACGATCATCTACTCACTGATAGGCGCTGCCCTCATCGAGCCTGCATGCCTAACACTCTGGGCCCGGCGCCGCGAGGCGCGCGGCCAGCTTCGAGCGCCGGCAGCGCCGCACGTCACGCCAGGATGATGTCTTTTCCGAGGTAGTCCCTCAGCTTGGCAGGCACGACGACCGAGCCGTCAGCACGCTGATGCTGCTCGACCAGCGCGATGATGGCCCGCTGCACCGCAAGCGCGGTGCCGTTGAGCGTGTGCACCAGCACGTTGTCGCCATCAGCGACCCGCATCCGCGCCTTGAGGCGCCGGGCCTGGTAGTCGGTCGTGTTGGAGCATGAGGTGATCTCGCGGTAGGCGTCCTGTCCAGGCATCCACGCTTCGAGGTCAAACTTTCGAGCTGCCGACGCTCCGAGGTCACCGACCGGGATGTCGACGACCTGGGCGTGGATCTCCAACCCGTCGAAGATCTCTTCCTCGATGGACAGGATCCGGGTGTGCTCGGCATCAGAGTCGTCGGGCGCCACGAACGAAAACATCTCGACCTTCTCGAACTGGTGGACCCGAAGGATGCCGCGAGTGTCCTTGCCATGAGCCCCGGCCTCGCGGCGGAAACACGGCGAGTATCCGACGTAGCGCAGCGGCAGGTCGGAAGGATCCAGCACCTCATCCATGTGCAGCGCCGCCAGCGGAACCTCAGAGGTGCCTGCCAGATAGAAGTCATCATCACGCGTGGTGAACAACTGCTGCTCGTCCGTGGGCAGAAAGCCGGTGCCATACATCGCGGCTTCACGGACCAGCACCGGCGGGATCACGGGCACATGTCCGTGGGCGACCGCGATGTCGACCGCATATCTGACGAGGGCGAACTCGAGCATCGCCCCATCGCCCTTCAGGTAGGCAAACCGTGCGCCCGAGGTTCGCGCGCCACGCACCAGGTCGAGCGCGTCGGCGGCCTCCAGCAGTTCGACGTGGTCCTTGACCGGGAAGTCAAACGCCGGCCGTGTTCCGATGGAACGAACCACCACGCCGTCGCCTTCATCTCCGTCTGGCGCGTCGGGATGCGGCAGGTTCGGGATCGCCGCTGCAAGCCGGGTGAACTCGGCCTCGGCGGCCTCAAGCTCGTCTTCGAGCGCCGCCAACCGCGACTTGGCGTTCGCTGCCGCATCGATCAGCGCTGGGCGCTCACCAGGGTCGGCCTTGCCGATGGCCTTGGACGCCGAGTTGCGCTCAGCCCTGGCCGCATCAACCCCACCGATGAGCGAACGACGACGTTCATCAAGATCACGTAGCGCATCGATGCGTTCAGCCCCGATACCGCGCCGAGCGAGCGCAGACGCGAGCGCGTCAGGCTGATCCCGAAGCAATCGTGGGTCGATCATGAACGCTCCCCTCGTCGGGCCTGCAGATCATCGATGCGCCGATCACGTGCCAATCGCGCAACGGCCGCATCGTTCGTCATTCGCCGGCAGGACTCTCGGCGATCCTCGACCGCCACCCAGCGAGCCAATCGGCTGCTGAACGGTAGGTCTCGTCGTCGGCACGGATCCGTTCGTATTCATCGAGGCGCCGCGCTCCGGATCGACGATACGAGCCAAGCACCTTTACATCACGCTGCGTGCGCTTGACGGCTGCGAGCGCGTCGCCGACACGTTCGTCGGCCAGATGGCCTTCCACGTCGAGGAAGAAGCAGTAGTCACCCAACTCCGCTTTCGTCGGCCGCGATTCGATCTTTGTCAGGTTGAGATCACGCTCGGCAAAGATCTCCAGCAAGCCAAGCAGCGCCCCAGGACGGTTCGTCTCGATAAAAGCCACCAGCGACGTCTTGTCCCAGCCGGTGCGAGCCAACAGTTGCTTGCCGACAACCACAAACCGAGTCGAGTTGCCTGGACGGTCGGCAACGTCGCGGGCAACGATCTCGAGGCCATAGCGCTCGGCCGCAAGGGGGTTCACGATCGCCACGGCGCGCTCGTCCATAGCCGCGACATCTTGGGCGGCCTTCGCCGTCGAAGGCGCCGCAACTCTGGTCGCACCAGGAAGGTTCTTGGCAATCCAACGGCCACAGCCAGCCAATGGCACCGGATGTGAATACACCGCCGAGATATCGGCGAGATCGACACCAGGACGTGCCGCAGCGACCAGCGTGATCGGCAAGGCCACTTCGCCTTGGATGAGAAGGTCGCTGTCGAACGCCAACGCATCGAGGGTGGCCGTCACCGACCCTTCCAGCGTGTTCTCGATCGGCACGACTGCCCGTTCGACCTCACCGTCGTCCACAGCCCGCAACGCCTCGCCGACATCGCCATACGGGACCAGCAAGTCGGTGTTGTCGCTCCCAAGGACCAGTCTGCTCGCGGTTTCGGTGAAGGTCCCCGCCGGGCCGAGGTAGCCGAGCAGGTTGCGACCGTTGAGTGTCGGGTCGGGCGCGGACATCATGTCGACCGTCGCTTGCGAGGAGCCTGCGGCAACGTCATCACCGGCCGACCCTCGATCGCCGAGGTGATCGAGGCGGCTTCTTCGTCCGACAGGGTGTGCTCACTTTTGCCTTCGACAATCTGCTTGCCATAGCAGCGAGTTTCATGGCGGCCGTTGATCGCCGAGATCACCACGCCGTTGCCGTTGAGATCCAGCAACGCCGCAGAAAACGATTGGCCTCCCGCTACATCCTCGAAAGCGTCGTACCGCACGAGCCCGACACGCGACAGCATGCTCTGCAAGCCTTCGTGGAGTCGCTCGGCGTTGCTGTGGACGGTGGCAACATCATCACGGATCGCTGAGATTTCGTCC
>JBBDSU010000043.1:0-8747 GCA_040904825.1 Nitriliruptoraceae bacterium
GCGCTCGACTGTTAATCGAGATGTCGCCGGTTCGAGCCCGGCCCCCGGAGCCACCCACATCCCGCCACGCAGCGTCTCGTGTCAGCCAGCCGTCAGCACCACTTTGCCGAACACATCGCCCTCGTGAAGGCGTGAAAACGCCGCCTGCGCCGCATTCATCGGCATCACCTCGTCAATGACCGGACGCACCCCGGTCGCGTCGAGGAAGGCAACCAATCTGGCGAGTTCTGTGCGAGTTCCCATGGTGGATCCGACCACGCGCAGTTGGCGATAGAACACGCGGGCAAGGTCCGCCGGCGGATTTGGCCCCGAGGTCGCTCCTGCGACTACGACGGTGCCTCCCGGCGCGAGGGCTTTGAGCGAATGCGACCACGTCGCAGCGCCAACCGTTTCGACCACGACGTCGACACGAGCCGACAATCGCTCGCCCGTCGCGACCACTTCGTGGGCTCCGAGGTCACTGGCACGCGCCAGCTTGTCAGCGGTGCGGGATGTCACTGTCACGTGAGCACCGGCCGCTCGCGCCAATAGCAGTGCTGCGGTGGCCACACCGCCGCCAGCTCCTTGAACTAGCACGCGCTGGCCAGGCTTGAGCTCTGCCCTTGTGAACAGCATCCGGTAAGCGGTCAACCACGCTGTCGGCAAGCACGACGCTTCTTCGAAACTCAGCGACGCAGGCATGTCGACCAGATTGCGCGCTGGTACAGCAACTTTGGCGGCGAGAGTCCCGTCGTAGATCTCGGACAGGATCGAGAAGTCACCAGCCAGCGTCTCGTCTCCGTCAACTGTGCCGATCACCGCGTGAACGATGACTGGCCGACCGTCTGGAGCTAGTCCTGAAGCGTCACAGCCAAGAACAATTGGCAATCGATCGGCGGACACGCCTACACCCTTGAGTGTCCAGAGATCGTGATGATTCAGCGAGGCTGCACGGACATTCACCACGACCCATCCATCAGGTGGCACGGGATCGGGATGATCTCCAAGGCGCAGCCCTGCAAGAGGATCATCGGTGTCGATAGCGGCAGCGGTTATAGCGAACATGTGGGACAGCCTACGCCGGCAGCGAACGAGGTGGGGTGCTGCGGGGCGTTGGCCAGCAAGATGGAAACGCTCCGGCAAGGCTGCCAGTCACGCCATATCGGTCACGCCGGTGCGGTCGCAAGGGATCCGCTGGCAGCTTGTTCAGAAAGCAATGCCCGTCTCCGAACGACGAGTTGGTTCTAGAAGTGATG
The DNA here is from genome assembly GCA_040904825.1 of Nitriliruptoraceae bacterium. Lineage (GTDB taxonomy): Bacteria > Actinomycetota > Nitriliruptoria > Nitriliruptorales > Nitriliruptoraceae > JBBDSU01. Next base: position 1,236 of record JBBDSU010000043.1, read on the forward strand.
AAAACCAACCCGTCAATATGGCCGCAATCTGGGGATCTGCCAGGCGAATGATCGCCTGTGTTTCGTCCACCGACAGTGGCGCGCCGCCATGTCGTGCGCCAGCGTGCGACCCAGACTGCGGCCCGGGTCGCGATCTACCGAGGCGCGATCTGGCGACACCAATATCGGCAACGTCCAAGTCCAGCGCTTGAGCCCAATCGAATCGTGCGACATCGGCGGCAACATCGGGCCCGATTCTCAACACCACACGAAACCGCCCTTCGACCTCTGGCAGCCAGGTCGTCGCCCATTCGACAAGGCAGCGGGCGATGCGCCGGTCGCCAGTCGTGATGGTCACGGCATGGTCGTCGACCACACTGGTCCCGGCCAGCAGGCCCAAGCCACGAGCAAAATCCGCATCGTCGAGGAGTCGCGTCGTTGCTTGCGCCCTCGCCTGCGCGATCCAGTCCTGTTGTCGCCGACGGTCGCTGGCGCGATCGCTGCTCCGCGCAGCCGTCTTCGCTCTGGTCGCCGACGCCTCGGAGCGATCTGGCGTTGGTTGGAGTGCGGCTCCGGTCCACGCACGAACCAGGAGATCATCGACATCGAGCTGGCGCGCGATCGTCGTTGGGCTCATGCCCGCCCGCATCATCGCTCGCGCCCGGGCAGGTCGGGTATCGGAACGATCATCAGGATCGTGGCCGTGAGGGGACGCAGGACCATCCTTAACCAGGCGAAGCGGGGGCAACGATGCAGGCGCAACGGTGCGTCGGGCACGCGCAGTGAGCTCGAACGCAACCGGGAGATCTGCTTCGTCGTCGTAGGGAAGCGGCAGCATGACCTGCTCGGTCACAGCATCACCCTGTCCATCATCGGATCGCTTGGCCATGACCACCACACCTCCTCGCATCTCGTCGAGTGCCGTACTCACAATACGGGTGGGGTGTGACATGCACGTCGCCACGAAGGTTCAGGAACCTAAGGACACCATGCCTTCGGACCCTGGCCTCCGACAACGAGCATGCGCGGGAGCCAACCTACGCGCGCAGGTAGTCCTCAAGTCCCTCTGAGTGGTGCGGATGGCGCAATTTCGCCAGGGCTCTCACCTCAATCTGACGGACACGTTCACGGGTCAAGCCGAGGTCTTCTCCCACCTTGTCGAGCGTTTGCGGGATTTGGCCATCCAGACCAAATCTGCGGGTCAAGATGTCGCGTTCCCGATTACCGAGGAGTTCGAGCACTTCAGCTAGTTGACGCTCCAACATTCCTTGCGATGCGACTTCCAGCGGCGCGCGGGCATCGGTGTCTTCAATCAGATCACTCATCGACGCCGATCCATCGTCACCAATTGGAGCATCCAGTGACGTGGGATCAACCGCCAATCTGCGGAACTCCTCGACGCGCGACACTGGCACGTCACAGGCGCGCGCCAACTCCTCAACGGTCGGTTCTCGACCGAGTTGCTGCATGAGCTCACGCTCAGTACGACGCACCTTGTTCATGGCTTCTACCAGATGCACGGGAATCCGAATCGTGCGCGACTGATCAGCGACGGCGCGACCAATCATCTGGCGAATCCACCAGCTTGCGTAGGTCGAAAACTTGAAGCCTTTGGTGTGGTCGAACTTCTCGACTGCGCGCATGAGCCCAATGTTGCCTTCCTGGATGAGGTCGATCAGCGGGAGATTTCGCACGACATACCGTCGAGCGACCGACACCACCAGTCGCAGGTTTGCTTCGGTCAGCGCACGTCTGGCGATGGCGCCCAGTCGCACGATACGCAGGAACCGTCGACGATCCTCCAGCGTCATGGCCGTGTCGCCAGCGTCGAGCAAACGCTGTGCATAGTTCGCTGCGGAGATCCGCTTGGCGAGGTCAACTTCCTCTTCGGCGGTCAACAGCGCGACTTGACCGATCTCGTTGAGATACTGACGGACGGCGTCGGCCGACACCGAGCCGTCGTCATCACGCCGCATGACCCCCTGGGCCAGATCGGTCAATGGGCTGAGGCGCTCCTGCGATGCATCCGGCATCAGCCCGCCTCCGGGGCCAGCGTTCTCCTACGGCGCTCAAGCTCGATGAGTTGCTGTTGCAGCTCACGCATCCGCTCAGCATCGTGGAGGTGGTGCAAACGCGACAGCTCATCGCGCAAGATCAAGGCACGAGCACTCAGTCGCTCGGCCAATAGGCGCCGGACGCGCTCTGCAGCCACTTGTCCCGGCACATCGGCCTCGTCAGCATCATTGACATCGAGGGCCGGGTCATCCTCCAGTGCGACGGCACGGACAAGGGACCGGACTTCGTCGTCGGCAGCAGCATCCACGATGGCTTCGAGGTCAACGCCGGCACCGCCTGCCGCCTGGATCGTAGAAAACAACAGCCGCGCCCGAGGATGGGCGAAATCGTTCTCGGTGAGCTCGAACCACTCGTCGGGCAGGAGATCCGGCCTCTGTAGCGCGACCCTCAGGACCGCTCGTTCGCGTTGGGCCGTCGCGCGGTCGAGCCGCTGGGTCGCGTCCTGATCAGTGCGACGTGCCGGCCCGCTGCCCGAACGCGACGACGTCACATTCCCGTCACGTACCTGGCGTCGCTCAACGCGCTGCGGCGAGCCAATTGCGACTCCCTCGTGCGCGTCGATCTCGATCCCCATGCGCGCCGCCGTCCGCACGACGAAGTCGTATGACACGCCGACCCGATCAGCAACCTCGGTTCGAGCCCATTCACGCCGAAGATCCTCATCGGGTTCAAGCCCGACGATCTCGAGCGTTTCGCGCAAGGCTGCTGTGCGCCCAGACTCAGTGGTCAGATCTGCTGTCGCCAAGCGCCGATCAATGATGAATGGCACGATGGGAACGGCGTCGTCGACGGCAGCCAGCACAGCATCTGGCCCACGGTCACCAACCAGATCTGCCGGGTCGGAGCCTGCATCGAGGACAAGAACCCGCAATTCCATGGCCCCGCCCCCGTCCTGAGATTCCATGCGACGCGCTGCTTCCCATGCCCGTTCGGCCGCCTTGACGCCAGCGTCATCCGCATCGAAGGCGACCACCGTCCGCTGCGCATATCTCGACATCAAGCGGAGGTGCTCATCACCCACTGCGGTCCCACATGTCGCCACCGCAGTGGTTACCCCGGCTTGATGCAGTGCCAGCACGTCGGTATATCCCTCACAGACCAACACTTGCCCCTTGCGCACAATGTCGGCCCGAGCTTGGGTCAGGCCGTAGAGCACGTTGGCCTTCTTGTAGAGCGGAGTCTCGGGGGAATTGAGATATTTCGGGGGATCGAAGTTGCCGTAGTCCAACGCGGGAAGGACACGGCCTCCGAACCCGATGACCTCGCCACCGACATCTTCGACGGGAAACATCAGTCGCCCACGGAAGCGATCCCGCAGGCGACCGCGATCGGTCCGAATCGCCAGTCCGACCTTGATCAAATCGTCAGCCTCCATGCCGCCGGCGGTCAGTGCGTCGCTCAATGTGGAGGGCGTCAGGGGCGCGTAACCAAGGCCGAACCGTTCAACATCGTCGCGTCCGAATCCACGGGATCGCAGGTAGTCGCGGGCGGGTTCACCCACGTCGTCGTACAACATGCGGGTGTACTCATCACGCGCCGCCCGCGTGACTTCGACCAACCTTGAGCGCTCGCCGATGGACTGACGTTCTCGCGCTGTCAACTGCTCGTATCGCAAGGTGAATCCCACACGGCGAGCGAGTGACTCGACCGCCTCCGGGAACTCAAGGCCTTCGACACGCATCAGGAACTCGTAGAGATCCCCAGAAGCGCCGCAGCCGAAACAGTGGAAAAAGTTGCCTTCAGGGGTGACAGTGAAGGACGGCGACTTCTCGGTGTGGAACGGGCACAGGCCCTTGAAGGAGCGTCCCGCTTGCTTCAGGCGGGTGTAGTCCTCGACGATCGTGACAATGTTGGCCTGCTGGCGCAGCGCCTCAATGTCATCTTTGAGGATCCGTCCCGCCACCGCTCCCTCGTTCCTCAGCTCTGTCGTTGCACCTCAGTCGACCGGACGCCCCACAACCCATCCATGTGTGGCTGCCGGCGGCTCTCGTCGTGCTCGCTGGCACTGGCCGCGTGCACCCCTTCTCCCCGGGCAGCTCGCAGGCTCGACATCAGTCTGCCGCTAAGTCATTCGACCAGTCGGGATCGAGGTCAAGCAGGAACGCATCGAGGCGTTCAACTTCGGCTTGCTCGCCAATTGCCGCCGCGGCATCGCGCAACCGAGCCAGGCACGTCAAGACTCCCCGGTTGTCCGGTTCAGCCCATCGCACGTAGCCGCGGCCGCCCCAACCGGCGGCCCGCAAGGCGTCCAGGCCCCGGTGATAGCCAACCCGAGCGTAGGCATAGCGTTCGATCGGATCTTCGACGGCTGCCGCGAGTCTCGCCCATCCTTCCAGCAATGTCGGATGATCGGCTACAACTGCCGCGATGGCAGCCCGACGGTCATGATCAGAGGCGGCGGCAGCAGCATCCAGGCGGCGCATGACGTCACCGTCGGGGGCTGGCAGGACCGTCTCGTGGCGATCAGACATGGGAAGTTGCGACATCGGGCAGCTCCTCGACGAGCTTGGCGGCGGCTTGCTCAGGTATCCACTGACCACGATAGTGCCAGGCGCCACGGTTGCACTTCTCGCCGTAGTCTCGCGTGCCGCGATAGAAAGGAAGGGCCGGACTTGGCGCTCACGACGGATTCCGATCACCACCAGGCCGTCATCCGACATGTCGTTGATCTTGCGCATCGAGACCAACACTTGGTCACTGTCGCGACGACCATTCCCACATCGATCGCATCCCGCGCACGCGTCAGGCTGGCAGCCTGGACACCCGGCAGCTATCTGCTCCGGTATTACGTCCATCACGTCCAGTCAATCAATGCGACCGACAGCAGCGGCCGCGACGTTGAGGTAGCCCCCGACGGGCTGACCGCGTGGCGTCTGGGGGAATGCACCTCCAGCGACACGGTGACCATCAATTTCGAGATCTACGCCAACGATCTATCGGTCCGTACCAGCCATGTCGATGATCATCACGCGTTAATCATCCCGGCAGCGACGTTCATCGACATCGGCGGCCACAGTCAACTGGCCCACGAAGTGGCATTCACCGGTCTGCGTGACCACGATCAGGTCCACAGCCTGCTGCCGTCGCTCAAGGACGTCTTTCGTGCCGACGACTACCTCCACCTCGTGGATAGTGCCTTCGAGGTTGGCGACTTCCCCGTGGTCGACTTCGAGATCCTGTCAGTTCCTCATCGCTTCGTGTGGTCTGCCCACGGGCCAACTCCCGATCTCGACCGGATCGCCCGCGACGCCTCGGCGATCGGCAAGGCCGCCACTGCGCTGTTTGACGACGAACTCCCGATCGACCGCTACACCTACCTGTGCACAGGCTGGGATCAAGGAGGTGGAGGGTTGGAGCACCGGGACGGGTCGGTGCTTCAGATCCCTGTGCAAATGCTCGACGACGAAGCGTCGCTCCCGCGTTTCCAATCATTGATGGCGCACGAATACTTCCATGTCTGGAACGTCAAGCGGCTCACGCCGGCCGCACTCGTCTCACCTGATCTCGAATCTGCCGTACACACCGAGTCGCTGTGGGTCGCTGAGGGTTGGACGTCCTATTACGACAAGCTTCTCCCCTCGCGGGCTCAGGTGTGGCAGCCACGCCACCTCATTGGCCAGTTGAGCGACATGTTCCAGCGCGTGCTCGACACGCCTGGCGTGGCGCTTCAGGATCTGCGCACAGCGTCACATCAAGCTTGGACCAAGCATTACGTCCGTGACGAGAATTCGCCGAACGCAGGCACCGACTACTACAGCCACGGCGGCGTTGTGGCGTGGGAGACCGACCTTCGACTGCGTGCGGCACGGCCGGACGGTGACGGGCTTGACGACGTACTCAGGCTGATGTGGCGCCGACACTCTGGTCATGCCGAGGGATACACCGAAGACGATGTCCTGGCCGCAGTCGCCGAAGTGGGAGGCGATAGCGTTGCGGAGCACCTTGAGCGACGCATCACACGCCCCGAACCGCCCGCCATCGATAACTCCCGGCTGGCGGTTCTTGGCCTGCGCTGGGAAGAATCGACGGCCACGGACATCCCAGATCTTGGCGTCATCGTCACCGAAGACGACCAGTCCGTCGTGCTGGCCAGTGTGCTCCGCGACCGACCTGCATGGCGCGCTGGCGTCACCGGCGGAGACCGACTCGTCGCCATCGACGGTTGGACCGTGGGCCGGACAGCGCTGACACGTGCCTTGCGCCGGTATGCGGCCGGTGATCAGGTTGAGCTCACTGTCACCCGCGGCCCTCGGCTGCTCACCCTTCCCGTCGTCCTCGACCCCCCACTGCCACAGCACAAACTTGTCCCGGTTGATTCCGCAAGCACCGCGCAGCAAGACCAATTCTCACGATGGTGCGGATGGAGCTTCGATCAGGTCACCAAGATCGTTCCAGAAACGTGACGGCGGCTTTCACCGCGTCACCAACATGGGGTTGGCGGTCGTACAAGTCGATGTGTTGATCGGCGTCGAGTGCCAGGAATTCGCCACCCGCTCGCCGGGCGAACTCCTCGGCCGCTGCAGGCGAGCAGTAGGCATCGGCCCGTCCGTGGATGACGATCAACGGCACCGTTGTCAGCAGGTCAGCGGCTGATGCGGCGTCAAAGGTGAGCAGAGAGTGGATCGATCGGCGCGTGACTTGGTTGACCCAACGTGGCGACGCTCCGCGCTCGGTCCCGTAGTAGGCGAAGGGCTCGTCGCCGGTCATCGCTGCCTCACCGTCTGTTGCCACGGCGGGCATGAACGCGACGTCTCCTGTTGATCGTTCGGTCGTCGCCAACTCCGTCAACGACCGCAACGTCGAGCGATAGCCATCTGGGCCCATCGAAGCCTGGAAGGCCACTGGGTCGTTGAAACATCCCGCGATAACGACGCACGCAGCGACGCGACCGTCCATCGCCACATGCCGAGCGGCATAACCCCCGCCCAGGCATATTCCTACCGTTGCGATCTTGGCAGAGTCAACACGTGGGTCGCTGGCGAGAACAGACACGGCGTCACTCAAATCGGCAAGTTTCCCGCCCGAGTCCTCATGCTGACGTGGTGTGCCCGAAGAATCACCAAAATTGCGATGATCGAACGCAAGTGTGACTAAGCCCCGCTGAGCGAAGCCCTCGGCATAAACCCCGACCACCTGATCGCGCACACCTGTAAACGGCCCGGTGAACACCGCCGCAGGCCAGGGCCCATCGCCGTTTGGTATCCGCAGATCACCGACGAGCTTGTGATCGCCGCTCACGAATTCGACGGTTTCTATCGGGGTCATCGCCACTCCTTGATCTCTGGCGACCTGAACGCCAACTCCGCAATGCACCGGCCACCCATCCGCCGCCACGACCTGCCGACTCGTACCGATCCGGCGCCGCATGCCCGACGCTGCCTTAGCGGCTGAAGCAAGCAACCGCTGCGATGAGGATCGCTTCTGGACACTACTGTCAGCAGATGCGACTTGGCATGA
>JBBDSU010000043.1:8847-24274 GCA_040904825.1 Nitriliruptoraceae bacterium
GCTGCGATGAGGATCGCTTCTGGACACTACTGTCAGCAGATGCGACTTGGCATGATCAACGCGCACACAGCGCAAGAGTCAGGCACCATGGTCGACATGGATGATCAGACCCCGACACCACAACACCTGCGCACAGCAGCCCGCGCCTGCACCATCATGGCGTACGCCGCTGGTCTGGCAGGGATCGCCGCTGGCACGATGCTGATGCGCGACGGGGTGCTCGCCCTAGCGATCATCACCTGGGTCATCACCTTCGCCGTCGGTGCATGCCTGATGGGCGTCGCTCTTCTGCTGCGAGCCTTCTACGGGCTGGCAGCGACCGTCGCGTGGCTGCGCAACGACTTGCGGGCCCGCGAGGTAGCCGGCATGTCGACATCCGATGGTGACAAGCCGACAGGCACGGTGCACCCGGTCACCCGATAGGCAGGCGCTCCGCCAGATATCCCTCAAGCCGGTCAATGCTGACACGATCTTGGGCCATGGTGTCACGGTCACGCACCGTCACCGCTCGGTCATCGAGCGAGTCGAAATCGACCGTGATGCATAGCGGCGTGCCGATTTCGTCCTGCCGTCGATAGCGGCGGCCAATCGACTGAGTCTCGTCGTATTCGCACATCCACCGCGTCTTGACGAGGTCGAAAACTTCGCGCGACAGCGGTACCAGCGTGTCCTTCTTGGACAGCGGCAGCACCGCAATCTTGTACGGCGCAAGGCGCGGATCAAGGCGCAGCACGACCCTGGATTGCATGACACCGTCAGCGTCGGGGGCTTCCTCGACACGGTAAGCGTCGTAGAGGAACGCCAGCGTTGCTCGCGTCGCCCCGGCAGCCGGCTCGATCACATATGGGTGATAGCGCCTGTCGGCGGCCTGGTCGTAATAGGTCAGGTCCTGTCCAGACACCCGCTCATGAGCCTTCAAGTCAAAGTCTGTACGGTTGGCCAGCCCTTCAAGCTCGGACCATCCCATCGATGCATCCGGGAAGAAGTATTCGACGTCCACGGTGCGCTTGGCGTAGTGGGACATTTCGTCCGGACCATGTTCGCGCAGTCGCAGGTTCTCAGGACGGATACCCAGTCCGATGTACCAGGCCATCCGTTCGTCAATCCAGTATTGATGCCACTGCTCGTCTGACCCCGGTTCGACGAAGAACTCCATTTCCATCTGTTCGAACTCTCGCGTCCGAAACACGAAGTTCCCCGGTGTGATCTCGTTGCGGAACGATTTGCCCATCTGTGCGATCCCGAATGGCACCTTCAGTCGCGATGTCCGTTGAACCGTCGCGAAGTCGACAAACATCCCCTGGGCTGTTTCAGGGCGCAACCACACCACCGCAGAACCGTCTTCGACGGGTCCAGCAAACGTCTTGAACATCAAGTTGAAGTTCTTCGGCGGAGTCAGCGAACCGCCACACGTTGGACAGCGAACCTCGGCGAGCGACGTGGCTCCGGCGGCCTCGAGAAGGTGGTCAGCCCGTTCACGCCGGTGGCATTCGGTGCATTCGACCAACGGATCGGAAAAATTGTCGAGATGTCCCGACGCCTCCCAGACCTTGGGATGCATCAGGATCGACGCGTCCAGCCCAACCACGTCATCACGCAGTTGCACCATCGAACGCCACCATTGGCGCTTGACGTTCTCCTTGAGTTCCACGCCCAGTGGCCCGTAGTCCCAAGTCGACCGGAATCCCCCGTAAATCTCCGATGATGGGAAGATGATCCCGCGCTTCTTGCACAGTTCAACGATGGTCGGCAGATCTGCTTCGACACTCGGATCGCCGCTGACCGGTTCAGTCGTAGCAGCCGGATCATGCTCAGAAGTGCTCAAGAGGTGCTCGATGTCTGTATCTGTCGCGCCAGGATTTGGCGCGCTTTGCTTGGGGCCGAGACTATCGTCCAGCTACCGCGCATCCGTGTCGGCGATGGTGCTCGCACCTGTCTGTCGCAAGGGAGTGATCGTGCCACCTTCAAGTCGCTTCGAGCGCGACTCGGCAGTGACCCCCAGGGGCCATGGCGTCTACGACGCTGTGATCGACGAAGGCTGGTTTGTCATCGACGGCGCCGCTCCCAACGGGGGCTACGTGACGGCCATCGCCGCGCGCGCCATGGCAGCGGCGTCCAACCGCCCCGACCCCATCACCATCACTGCCCACTTCCTTCAACCACCGCAGCCGGGCGGCGTGCAGGTCGTCACCGAGATTGTGCGCGAGGGCGGCCGCCATAGCACCGTTGCCGCTGACGTGCGGCAAGATGGCGTGTCGTTGACGCGTGTCTTGGCGACATTCGGTGACCTATCGCGGGCATCTGGCCCCACTGTGGTCACCCTCGACCCGCCCCAGCTGCCGCCGATTGAAGAATGTGTCGCAACGGTCGAGGCAGCGACGCAAGCCCACGACCGCGGTGAGGCCCCACCGCCGGCTGAAATCCTTCAGCGATGCGAACACCGCCAGCCTGCGGAGTATCTGGGCTGGACGCGCGATGCGTCGCTTGGCATCGCCGTGAACGGTGGCTACATCCGATGGCCGGATACACCAACAGTCGATCCGTTCGGACTCCTGGTGATTGCCGACTGCTACCCGCCGGCCGTGTTCAACCTTGGATCCCATATCCCCGTCGGCTGGGCTCCGACGATCGAACTGACCGTCCAGATCCGTGCCCGCCCAGTCGCAGGTTGGCTCCGCACCCAGTTCACAACGCAGGCCGTCACCAACGGGTACCTCGAAGAAGATGGACAGATCTGGGACGCCGACGGGAACCTGGTCGCGCTTTCGCGGCAGACGGCAATGCTCGGGCGTGCGCGTTGAACCAACCACCACCGTCACCACGACTCAAGGCGGCTAGCGGCAGCCATCTGCTCCACCGCTACGCTCCGTCATGCATCAACTTCTACATGACACGAGTCCATCGATGACTTCGCTCGTCCTTCCCGGTGACCTCCCCGATTTTGCTGAGATCGCGGCATCCGATGGCGCTCTCCGGCGGTTTCTTCACGGCCTTCCCGGCGTCGATCAGGTCGGGGTTGAGCGCCGTGTCGACGCGCTCGCTTCCCGATCAATCAAGCAGCAATCAAAACGCTGGGCACTCGACACAGCGATCCGCATGACGGACCTCACCACGCTCGAAGGCGCCGACTCGCCGGGACGCATTCGATCCTTGTGCGCCAAAGCGGTGCGACCCGACCCGTCAGACCCAGACATCCCCGCGGTCGCGGCAGTGTGTGTCTATCCCGACCGTGTTGCCATCGCTGTCGAAGCTGTCCGAGGTTCCAGTGTCAAGGTCGCTTCGGTCGCGACAGCCTTTCCGTCAGGACGGACGTCGCTGGACATCAAGCTCGCCGACACCCGGCTAGCTGTTGAAGCTGGCGCCGACGAGATCGACATGGTGATCGATCGTGGCGCTTTCCTCGCCGGCGACTATGCAAAGGTTGCCGCCGAGATCGCTGCAGTCCGCCAGGTGTGCCATGACGCTGCACCTGACGCACCCGCCCACCTCAAGGTCATCCTCGAGACTGGGGAACTGATGACCTATGACAACGTCCGCCGGGCATCGTGGCTGGCGCTGATCGCTGGTGCCGACGTGATCAAGACCTCTACCGGCAAGGTGTCTCCTGCAGCCACGCCAGCCGTCACCCTCGTCATGCTGCAGGCAGTACGTGATTTCGCGGACTTGACTGGACAGGTCCGTGGCGTCAAGGCTGCCGGCGGCATCCGCACCGCCAAAGACGCGATCCGGTATCTGGTGCTTGTTCACGAGATCGCCGGACCTAGGTGGCTGGACCCCGACTACTTCCGATTTGGCGCATCCAGCTTGCTCAATGATCTTCTCCTCCAGCGCGCCAAGCAGATCCACGGCGTGTACTGGAACCCAGACCGAATTCCCATCGACTGACGAGTGGCCATGGACTCCGAAAAAGCGACCCGGCCCTCCGGCCACGGCCCACAGCCCGAAGCCACGGTGCCTGACATGATCACCCCGACATGGGATTACGCCCCGGCACCCGAAGCGCGCGATGTCATTGACCTTGGCCGCGACTGGCGCATGTTCATTGGCGGCGATTTCGTGGAAGCCGCCGCCGGCGACCGCTTCCCGTCGGTCAACCCTGCCACAGAAGAAGTCTTAGCCGAAGTCCCGCTCGCGACTGAAGTGGACGTCGACAGGGCCGTAGCAGCCGCAACCAGCGCCTTGCCGACGTGGCAGGCAACACCGGGACATGAACGCGGCAAGTACCTCTACCGGATTGCTCGGCTTCTCCAAGAACGCGCCCGCGAATTCGCTGTGCTCGAGACGCTCGACAACGGCAAGCCCATTCGCGAAACGCGCGATGTTGACATTCCTCTGGCTGCAGCACACTTCTTCTACCACGCGGGATGGGCAGACAAGCTGGACTGGGCCGGGATGGGTCCCTCCCCTCGACCCATCGGCGTTGCAGGACAGATCATTCCCTGGAACTTTCCGTTGCTGATGCTGTCGTGGAAGATCGCGCCTGCACTGGCCTGCGGCAACACCGTCGTCATCAAGCCCGCCGAGACAACACCGCTGACCGCGCTGCTGTTCGCCGAGGTGTGCCAGCAGGCTGACCTGCCGGCGGGTGTCGTCAACATCGTCACAGGAGCTGGACAGACAGGCTCAGCGATCGTCGATCATCCGGGGGTCGACAAGATCGCCTTCACCGGTTCAACCGCCGTCGGCAAGGGCATCCAGCGCGCCGTGGCTGGATCCGGCAAGCGCGTGACCCTGGAGCTCGGTGGCAAAGCCGCCAACATCATCTTCGACGATGCCGCCATCGATCAAGCCGTTGAAGGCATCGTCGACGGCATCTTTTTCAACCAAGGCCACGTGTGCTGTGCCGGATCTCGCCTCTTGATCCAGGAGAATGTGCACGATCTCGTCGTCGACAAGCTGACCACGCGACTGGCGACGCTCAAGGTGGGTGACCCGCTCGACAAGAACACCGACCTCGGAGCAATCAACTCCGCAGTGCAGCTCGAGCGGATTCGTTCGCTGACGGATACGGGCGAAACCGAAGGGGCTGACCGTTGGGAGCTCGACTGTGAACTTCCTGAGCGCGGGTTCTGGTTCCGGCCGACCGTCTTCACCAATGTCGCCGTCAACGCCCGGATCGCCAGAGAAGAGATCTTCGGGCCGGTATTGAGCGTCATGACGTTTCGCACACCGCAAGAAGCGATCGCCAAAGCCAACAACACGCCCTACGGATTGTCAGCCGGCATCTGGACCGAGAAGGGGTCGCGCATCTTGAAGGTCGCCGATCAGTTGCGTGCGGGTGTCGTCTGGGCGAACACGTTCAATCGATTCGACCCCACGAGTCCGTTCGGTGGCTACAAGGAATCCGGATTCGGTCGCGAAGGTGGGCGCCACGGACTGTCTGCCTACCTCCAGCCGTCGCAATCAGCGCACCCGGAACAACCGGAACGCTCGGCAGCTCCGGAGGCCCAGGCATGACACGACTCGACGTGCGCAAGACCTACAAGTTGTTCATCGGTGGCGCCTTCCCCCGATCCGAGTCGGGCCGGACGTATGTGATCGCGCGGAATGGCACCTTTGTCGCTAACGCAGCACGCGCATCTCGCAAAGATGTCCGTGACGCAGTCCGCGCAGCCCGCACGGCTCAGCCAAGCTGGGCTGCCGCCACGGCCTACAACCGCGGACAAGTGATCTACCGGGTGGCAGAGATGCTCGAAGCTCGCCGCGATCAGTTCATCAGTGAGGTCGCCGGCGCCGAAGGCCTCGACCACAGGGACGCGTCGTCCAACGTCGACGCCGCGATCGACAGGTGGGTCTGGTACGCGGGCTGGACCGACAAGATCGCCCAAGTCGCCGGCAACCTGAATCCCGTTGCCGGCCCGTATTTCAACCTCTCGGGGCCGGAGCCAACCGGCGTTGTCGGCGCACTGGCGCCGCAACAGTCGTCGCTGCTCGGATTTATAGACGTGGTCGCGCCGATCATCGTCACCGGCAACAGCGTTGTTGCTGTCGCCAGCCAAGACCGTCCGCTGGCCGCCGTCATGCTCGCAGAAGTGTTGGCCACATCCGACATACCCCCCGGAGTCGTCAACATTCTGACTGGCCACATTGACGAATTGGCGCCCGTCATCGCCAGTCACCAGGATGTCAATGCCATCGACCTGACCGGATACGCCGGCCAGGACACAACCGAGCTTGAAGTTGCTGCCGCCGGCAATCTCAAGCGTGTGCTGCCCGCGCCTGCCACCGAAGCATCACACGTCGCACTCCCTGACGGCCCTCGTCGGATCCTCGCATTCTGCGAAACGAAAACGGTCTGGCATCCGAAGGGCTGGTAGCGCGACAACCGGCCGTGGACAGCTCGTTGACCAGCGCTGCATTCCGGCTGCGCCGTCGTCTTGATTCGCAATCACCACACACAACGTGCTACATGTCCCCGGTCGCGCATCTTGACGATTCGAACCGCAGTCGTCCGACGCCCGCGCGCCCTACTCGCCTGCTCCCATCACTCATCCGAGGCACTTTTTCATGGATCACGGCACCGATGCCGGCGGTCATAGACCCCAGCGCAATGACACACATCCTGACAGCGCCACCGATGGGCTGAAAGGCCAGGCCATACCTGCCTCCCCACCGATCTCGGTGCGTGCAGGACGGCACGGCGAGCGGCTCGACCGGCGTGAAGCTTGGGCGACCTTCCGCCGAGTGTTCGGACATCTGCGGCCGTACAAAGGGCGGATGGGTTTCGCCATCGCCAACTTGCTGGCCATGGCCGGACTCGACGTCCTGCGCCCGATCATCATCATGCTCGTGATCGACGAAGTGATCGTCGGCGGCGAGCAAGACCTGCTCTACCCCTACATCGGCATCATCCTGTTGGTCAGTCTGCTTCTTGCTGCAGCGCTGTTCGCCCTGACGGTCCTGCGCCGCTCCATCGGCGAACGCGTCGTGCGCGATCTTCGCGGCGAGCTCTACGGCCACCTTCACCACCTCGATCAACGGTTCCACGAAGACACGCCGACTGGCGAGCTGTTATCACGGACCGGCACCGACGTCCAAGCAGTCCGGCGATTCATGGCCGTTGCCCTCCTCAGCACGATTCGCATCGTGTTGACCATCGCGGTCATCATCGTCGCGGGTCTGTTCATCAGCATCCCGATGACCCTGCTCATGTTGCTGACGGGTCCGGCGATGTACCTGACGGTGCGCAGCTTCAGCCGTCAGACCAAGCCCGCTTTCGCTTCCGTGCACCAACAGAATGCAGCGCTGTCGGAAGCATTGAGCGAAAACGTGACTGGCATCAGAATTGTCCGGTCGTACGGCCAGGAAGAGGCCGAAACGGAGCGGTTCAACCGTGAAAACCGCGAAGCTATGGACCGTCAGATGGCTGTCGCCCGGATTCGCGCGAGCCATGCTCCCCTGATGGATTTTTGGGTGCTGTTGTCACGCGGCATCCTGCTGCTGGGAGGCGGACTCATCGTTATCGGCGGCGGGGCGACGATTGGCGCGCTCGTTGCTTTTGACGGATTCCTCAGCCGCATCATGGGGCCCATCAAGGAGGCTCACACGCTGATCGACGCTGCCGGCGAATCGATGAGCGGTGCTGACCGGATGTTTGAACTCCTCGACCAGAAGCCAGCGGTGACCGACCCCGAGGAACCAGTCACCATCCCCGACAAGCCTGGCATCGGCTTCGAAGGTGTTCACCTCATACGTGGCGGGCACGAGGTACTTCGAGGCATTGATCTGGATGTCAGCCCGAGAGAAACGGTGGCCCTGGTCGGAACGACAGGATCCGGCAAGTCCAGCCTCGTTCATCTTGTCAGCCGTTCCCATGATCCGTCAGCCGGCCGTGTCACCCTCGGTGGACGTGACGTCAAGGACTATGACCTGGCCTCGCTGCGCCGCAAGGTCACTGTGATCCATCAGGAGAGCCACCTGTTCTCAACCACCGTGTGGGAAAACATCGCCTACGGCCGGCCTGACGCCACCCGCGAAGAAGTCGAGGAAGCAGCGCGACTGACCTATGCGCACGAATTCATTTCGGAACTCAAAGACGGCTATATGACCGTGATCGGGGAACGCGGATCCGGGTTGTCCGGAGGCCAGCGCCAACGCATCGCGATCGCCCGTGCCTTGGTGATGCGACCGGACGTCCTCATTATCGATGACGCGACTTCGGCCCTTGATACGGAGACCGAGCAAGGCATCTGGATGGGCCTCGAGTCAGTGATTGCCGATGCCACCACCATCATTGTCGCCCAGCGATTGTCCACACTCCGCGGCGTCAATCGGATCGCGGTCATGGACGCCGGGCGCATCGTTGAACTCGGCAACCATGACGAGCTGATCGCCCTCGACGGCCAGTACGCCCAGATGTACGCGCTCCAGTCCGCCACAGTCATTGGCGACGGCGCGTCGTCCCCGACGACGGAGGTCTGAGCAATGGCTTGCATTGAAATTGCGATCGACACCCAGGAAGCTCAGTTTGATCGGCACCATTTCCAACGCCTGCTCGGCTACGCCCGTCCCTTTCGTGGACAGATGGCAGCCGCATTCGGATTCATCGCGCTCGGCTCGCTGGCCCAAGTCGCGATCCCGTGGCTCATCCAGCGCGGCATCGACCTGCACATCGTGGCAGGCGACGTGACGGGCTTGTTGCGAACCGCCGGCTATTTCCTCATCGTCATCGTCGTACTGCTGGTCACCCACCGGCGGCGCATTCTGCTGATGTCAAACGTCGGTCAGCAGGTGCTCTACACGATGCGCCGGACGGTCTTTGACCACATGCAGCGTCTGGGCTTCCGCTTCTTCGAGTCGCAGCCAACCGGCAAGATCATCGCTCGGTTGACAAGTGACGTGCGGCACCTCCAGGAGTTCCTTGCCAACGGCCTCATCCAGCTCATGGGCGAATCTCTGCTGGTTGTCGGCATTCTCGTCGCGATGCTGTTGATGCACCCGCAACTGGCGCTGTTGTCGCTGGCAACGCTTCCCGTCGTGATCATCACGATTGCCAGCCTCCGTCGACGGCTGCGCCAGGCCAACATCAACGAACGTGACACGATGGCCAACATCTACGCGAACATGCAAGAAGCCATTGCTGGCGTGCGTCACGTTCAGGCCTACGCGCGTCAGGATGTCAACGAAGCCCATTTCGAGAAGATCAATGACCGCAACCTCGACGCGGCGATGGTGACCGCACGACGGGCGGGGTTGCTCGCACCGTCGGTTGAAGTGACCAGCGCGCTCGCCGTGAGCTTGGTGCTGTGGTACGCGGGGCGCAGCGTCTTCGGTGACGTGGCCGGCGAACCCATCAGTGTCGGAGTCCTCGTCGCGTTCATGTCCTACTTGCAGCGCTTTTACGACCCGATCCGAGACTTGAGCAACGTCTACAACCTGATGCAGGCGGCCATGGCGTCGGCAGACCGGATCTTTGGTGTGCTCGACACCGAACCGACGGTCGCCGACCGCCAGGACGCCATCGATCTTCCCCAGGTCCGCGGCGACGTCCAGTTTGACCGTGTGACCTTCGAATACGTGCCTGGGCGACCGGTCCTGCATGAGGTCGATCTGGATGTCCGGGCGGGTGAAACCATTGCGCTGGTCGGCCCGACCGGCGCGGGCAAGACGACGCTCACCAGCCTGATCGCCCGCTTTTACGATCCAACGTCAGGTGCCGTGCGCATCGACGGCCACGATCTTCGTGATGTGAAGACTGCTTCGCTGCGCCGCCAGATTGCTGTGGTCGTCCAGGAGCCCTTCTTGTTCTCTCGCAGCGTGCGTGACAATCTGCGGTTCGGCAGACCTGACGCCACCGACGACGACATCATTGTCGCAACCAAGGCTGTGCGAGCTCACGACTTCATCATGGAACTGCCCGAAGGCTACGACACGCTCATCCACGAACGCGGCGACAGTCTTTCCAATGGGCAGCGCCAGCTTCTTGCATTCGCAAGGGCACTGGTGCTGAATCCCCGCGTGCTGGTGCTCGACGAAGCAACGTCCAATGTCGACGCAAGCACCGAACTGCTACTCCAACAGGCCGTAGACCACTTGCTGGCTGACCGCACGGCCTTTGTCGTCGCCCATCGCCTCTCAACCGTCCGCAACGCGGACCGGATCGTGGTCGTCGATGACGGTCGCATCCAGCAGATCGGGACACACGAGGAACTCGTGGACGTTCCCGGCCGTTACCACGACCTCGTCGAAGCTCAGCGGCAGTTCGCCTTTGGCGGCAGCCACGCCCGCTAACCGCGGCATGACGCAGCACGGGTCGCCAGCCGAACTCGATCAAGTGGTGTCTTCAGGACGTGCATGGCGCCCGCGTGCCTGCTGGTGGACCGTGCGTGCATTGCGCACCGTGCGGACACTCCGGTATCCGCGCGCAACCGGCGCCATGCCGACACGCAGAGCCGCTGCAGGCGCCTGGCCAACACGCCTGCCCGCCGACCGCAGCCGCTGCCAGCGGCGCACACCGGCGTACACGTCGCCACCTGAGGTCGCCTGCGCTGGGATCGGTACGCCTGGCCTGCCGGTGACGACCAAGACCAGCGAGCACAGCACGATGCCGCCCGCAACGATCATTCGTCCATTCAGGCGCTCGCCGAGCACGAGCCAACCCAACGCGACGGCGACGACGGGGTTGACATAGGCATGCGTACCAACCAGTGTCGGTGGTGCGTTGAGCACCAACCACCGATACGTCCCGAAGGCAACCATCGAACCTGCGGTCACCAGGTAGATGAACGCGGCGAGCGCCGCTCCGTCGATCGCAGCCACATCGAGGTTGCGCAACTCGCCGGTCGCTACGGCCAACATCCCAAACAGGACCGAAGCACCGATCATTTCCATCGACGCCGCGACCATCGGACGAGACGGAGCGTGGACCATTCTGCTCCGCAATGACCCAGCGGCCCACGCGATGGCCCCCGCGAGCGCCAGCAACATTCCAGGCGCCTGTCCGGCGGCGGGATCGACCAACAGTGCGACACCGATCAAACCGATGATCAGACCGAGCGTCGCCCGCGATGACAGGCTGTCACCCAGCACGAAGCGGCCGATCAACGCCATCCATACTGGAACAGTTGCGGTCAACAGCGCGGCGGTGCCCGAAGGGATCCATTGCAGCGATACCGCAACAAGACCTGTCCCAGCGACCAGCAGGATGCCTCCGGTCAGGAAGGCCTGGCGCCACTGGCGCAACGAAGGCCGGTCGCCACCACGGTCACCACGACGAGACGCCCACGCGTAGAGCAAGATCCCGGCGATGGCGAATCTCACCGACATCATGAACAAAGGTGGAATCGCGACGATCGCCACGTCGATGGCAAGATAGGTCGATCCCCACACGAGGTAGACGATCGCCAGCGCGCCGAAGATCCGTAGATCGAGTGAGCGCATGCGAGCCTGAGCACCGTGGGTACGAGAAAGGATGAGCGATGCAACGTTGTTGCGCATGCCGGACGACCTCGAACGAGGACAGGGGTGACAACACCCGACCAACCAATGATTCCGTCGACCTGGAAGCAGAACGTGCGAGGCACGGCTCCCAGCCACGGTGTAAATCTGAGCACTTACTGTTACAGTACAGTTGCTATGTCTGAGCCATTACAGTATCAAATCCGCGGCAGCGATGCTGCAAGTGTCACCCGATCGATCGAGCAAGCCGTCGTGCGCGGCCTGCTCGAACCGGGCCAGGACATGCCCAGTGTGAGGGTGCTTGCCGCACAACTCGGCCTGTCGCCAACGACGATCGCTGCGGCGTACCGCGATCTCAAGCTGCGCGGAATCCTCGTCATGCACGACCGATCACGCACCACCGTGTCGCACCGTCCTCCGCTGGCGACACGGATTGCTCCTGAGCTGCCGCCCGGACTGCGTGACCTCGCGACCGGCAATCCCGACCCAGCGCTGCTGCCTGATCTGGTCACGGCCCTCAACAGCCTGTCACCACCGACACGGCTGTATGCCAACGAGCCTGGCCTGGACAGACTCTTGGGTCTCGCGCGCCAAACGTTCACCGACGACGGCGTCGACCCTGCACACCTCGCAGTCGTCGGCGGCGGTCTTGACGGCATCGAGCGGCTGCTTGAGGTGTACACCCGAGTCGGTGATCGCGTCGCTGTCGAAGACCCGTGCTACACCGGCACCATTGACCTGATCCGCACCCTTGGTCTCATCCCGGTCCCGATACCTGTTGATGACGAAGGCTGCGATCCTTCACAGCTCGAAGCTGCACTGCAATCCAGCGTCAGCGCGACGATCCTTACACCCCGCGCTCAGAACCCAACGGGTGCCGCGTGGTCACCATCCCGACGTCGCGAGCTTTCGGAACTGATCGGTGCCTATCCGACCACCATGGTCATCGAAGTCGACGCCACTGGTCTCGTCAGCGGCGTCGACTATCAACACGCGGCACAAGGCCACCAACATTGGGCGGTCGTGCGGTCGCTGTCCAAGTCCTTGGGCCCTGACCTGCGGGTCGCCGTGGTGGCTGGCGACGCTGACAGCGTCATGCGCCTCGCGGGGCGACAACGCCTCGGTACAGGGTGGGTGAGCTATGTGCTGCAGCACCTGGCTGCCGTGGTGTGGTCCGATGCCATCGCGCGCGGTGCACTGGCTAGCGCAACCGACAGTTACCGACGCCGACGCCAGGGCCTCATCGATGCCCTCGCCGAACGCGATATCCAGGCGCACGGCGCCAGCGGCTTCAACGTCTGGATTCCCGTTGCTGAAGAAGTGCCCGTGGTCCAGGGTTTGGCAGCCCACGGGTGGGCGGTTCAGGCTGGAGAGCCCTTCCGCATCAGCGCTGACCCTGCGCTCCGCGTGACCATCGCCGGGCTTCATGACGGCGACATCGCACGCTTCGCGGATGACCTCGCCGAGGTCTTTGATCATCGGCTGGGCACCAGGCGAGGCTGACCGCCGAACCTGAAGCCATGATGATCGCTGCGTTACGCCTGGTCCGTGATCGGCGCATCGCGGGCGTCTCCGAAGCGGCGCGCTCGCTGCTGGTACTCCCCCAGGCACCGGAGAAACTCATCTCGGTCAAAATCAGGCCACAGCGTCTCGGTGAACACCAATTCGGCGTAGGCCGCCTGCCACAGCAGAAAATTCGACAGCCGCATTTCACCCGACGTGCGGATGAGAAGATCGACATCCGGCATGGACGGGTCATACATCCCGGCGGCAAACTCAGCGTCATCCATATGGCGGTCGGCGCCGGCTGTCCCGCTGTGCGATGCCGCCCAGGCGAGCGCAGCGTCAACGATCTCGGCCCTGCCGCCATAGTTGAACGCCACTCGCAATGTCAGCGACGAGTTGTCCGCGGTCCGCCGTTCAGAGTCGTGCATCAGATCGATCAGACGCTCGGGCACCGGAGCGCACCGCCGCCCGATGAACCTCACGTTCACATCCTGAGCATCCAGTTCGTCGACGCGGCGCAACAGGAGCGACTCGTTGAATCCCATAAGAAACTCAACCTCGTCGGCTGGCCGGCGCCAATTCTCCGTCGAAAACGCATAGACCGTCAGATGGCTTACCCCTACTTCCAGCGCAGTTTCGACCGCGGTGAGCAGCGCCTGTTCGCCCGCTTCGTGGCCGGCGTTGCGCCTCAAGCCCCGAAGATTGGCCCATCTGCCGTTGCCATCCATGATGATGGCCACGTGCGCCGGCATTGAGGAGTTCCCAAAGTCGGGCAGGTTCGTCACTTCATCCACGTCGTCACCTTTGCTCCGGCTCAGCGCGATCGCCGTGCTCGTCACTGTCAATCGCGCGGAACCGCGTCATATGTCCGTAGTTGTCGATCCAAGTGGTGTTCGACGAACGCCCGCGCATACGACGCGGCAGTCTTGCGTGCATCGCCAGCCTCGCGCGCGAGGGCTGGAAGCCCCGACCAGCTGGCTGCTTCAGCCAGCATGGCCACAATCTCCACCACGCGCGGATCGACCGCGCGGGTCCCAGGTGGCGCGCAATCGACGCACAATGTTCCGCCTCCCCTGACCGAGAGGAAAGCGTGCGGACCTACGCGCCGGCACACCCCGCACGCGTCGGTGAACGTGTGGAAGCCCACCGCTGAGGCCACTCGCAACAGGAAGGCATCGACGAACACTGACGGATCCGCTGGCCCGGCCTCCAGCGCCTGCAGGCCACTGCGTAGCAAGAGAAACAGCCGGGTGTCAGGCGAACCTTCCAGTCCGACAATTCCGATGACCTCGCTCATCACCGATGCGGCTGCCGAGCGGGTCCAGTCCTCCCGCACAGCCGCATGGGGCGCGATCAACTCCGCCTGCTGGACGATGTCGAGGTTGCGTCCCTCGTAGAGTTGGAGATCGACATGGCTAAACGATTCCAGCCGCCCGCCGAAGCGGCTCCCCGGCCGGCGAATCCCCTTGGCGACGGCCCGGACGAGACCGCGACCTTGCGTGTAGAAATGCACGATCCGATCGGTTTCAGCCAGCTTGTAGCTGCGCAGGACAATCCCTTGGTCACGATACGTCGGCATCGGGCACCACGTTGAACAGGTCCGAAAGCCACTCAAGTGCAACGCCTCGCCGTGACAACAGGCTCAGCGCAGCAAACGCTGTCACATAGGCAACGGCACGCACGCGAGGCCGGAGCGATGACTGCATGGCGGACATGACGAGCAACAGGCGGCCAAATCCGAGCACCGGCGCCAAGGGATAGGTCGCCACTACAAACACCAGCATCGATGCATCACGCATCCATGCCCACCGCCGCTTCAACGGCGCAAGGAAACTCACGGCAACTGCGCCTTCAACGATCACCGTCAGCCAAGCCATCACTGGGGTCCAAGGGGCTAGACGCTCGTTGATGATGAAGTCGGTGACCTCGGGTGTGGCGCCGGGGCGGCGCCACGCCGACACCGTTGAACGGTTCCCGCTCGTCAGTTCCGGGTCTTGGAGCCCGACTGAGGCAGCCACTTCGCCTAGTCGGTTGTCGATGGCAAACGTGAAATCGAAGAACGCGCCGGTGAGAAACTCCGGTGAGATCACCTTCCACGTCGCGGCAAACAGAAAGGCGAACCCAACCAACAGACGCGCGGTGCGCGCCAAGGCCCGATCAGCATCGACTGCAAACCTCGTCAGAAACAGTGCAAAGAACCAGTACAGCTGCAGCCAATGGTGGTTATCCAGCGTCAACCATGGCCGCGACAGTGTCCCGATTGTCACCAGGCCTGTCAGCAACAACCAGTACCACCGGTTGCGCGCCAGTCCGGGTACCGCGAGTCCCGCGATGGCGACGAGCGGTGTGAGCACCAAGGTGTTGGGTGGCGGCCCGATCAGCAGAATCACCAGGGTCAGGGTCGTCGCCAAGATTGACGCGCTGCGCAGCGATCTGTCGCTCGCGCCGGCGTACGGTTCGAGTTGATCGTCGGCGAACCAATCCCTGATCTCCCGCCATGTCCGTGGTGCTCCCGGGCGTCGCC
>JBBDSU010000043.1:24374-35795 GCA_040904825.1 Nitriliruptoraceae bacterium
GGATGCTTGTCGGCCCGGCGAATCGTGCGCGTCACCGCTCATTGACCATCGCCGAACATGAAGGTGTGGCTGGCGAGCAATCGTGGCTCAAGCAGATCATCGCCACGGGTGTAGAACGTCCCCCACACTTCGATCTGCACTCCGGTGACCATGATCACCTCATCGTTTCGGCTCCCTCCCGAGGTGACGACCGGCCCGACGAGCGAGTCCGGCAACCACGAATCGAACTGCGCGACACGCCTGTCAACAGTCCACTGAGCCCGTTCGATCCGCTCCACGAGCCTGCCGACACGACGTTCGTCCGGCATGGCGCCTGCATGGACGAAGCGCCAGGTGGCACGCTGCTCGTCGCCGAAGTCGTGCACAGCGATCGTGATGGGTTCATCAGTCGTGAGAAATCGCGCCTGCACCGCTCGATAGTTGAGGCCGTCGGTGCTGGCGAACATCCCGAACCCGCCCCCCTTCCAGGGGGTCAGATCGCGAGTTGATGCCTGTGCAATCTGTGTCACCGCCAACAGCACCAGCAGCACTGGAGCCACCCACGCAATCACCACGTCCCGACGATGCACGTTGCCTCCAACAAAGCGCTCGCGGCCTGCGTCAGCGCCGTCTTCTGTCACCTGCACATCATCGCCACGACAACGACCGGCCGGCAACTCACCCTGCTTCTGGCCGCGACAGCGCCACGCTACCGCCAGTAGCAACTCGTGCTGCTTGCGGCGGCCTACCAGCAATCGTCTCGTTCAACGCTCTTGCAGTGCGCTCGGCGACCTTGGACCAGTCATACCTGGCAGCGATACGCCGCCTCCCTTCCTCGACGAGTCGTTGCGACAGTTGCGGATCACTGAGCACCTCAACCAGCCGGTCTGCAAGCGCCTCGGGTTGATCAGGTGGGACGAGTAATCCGGCGCCGTTGGCAACGATTTCGGTGAGCCCGCCTGTGTCACTGACGACAACTGGCGTCCCGCACGCCATCGCTTCGACTGCCACGAGCCCAAATGGTTCGTAGATTGAGGGCGTTACCGCGACATCGGCAGCCGCGTAGTGGCGCCTCAGATCGTCATCATGAAGAAACCCGGTGAAGCGCACATGTCGCCGAAGACCCAGCTCTGCGACGCGTCTACGCAGCACCTGGGAGTAGGTCCCGACTCCCGCGACGAAGCACACGGTCGGACCGACACGGGCTCGCACGTCGGCAAGCGCATCAAGCAACGTCTGGACACCCTTTTCGTACTCGAGTCGACCGGCGAACAGCACCATCCGTGTCCGCGGCCCCGTCAGCGATGCGCGATACGCCCCGACCTCATCGACGTCAACGGCGAAGTCCGCAAGATCAACGCCGTTAGGAATGACCACGATGTTGTCAGGGTGGCCAAACAAGTCGCTGACCTGTGTGCGCATGTAACGAGAACAGGTCACCACCACGTCGGCGCGCTCAACGAGCCATCCTTCGGTTCGGTGGATCGTCCGCTGGATCTCGCCTGGCAGGTTGCCTTGATGGCGGCCATATTCGGTGGCGTGCATGGTCGCGGCCAGTGGCAGGTCCCACGTCTCGACCACTCCGATAGCGGCATGGGCGACCAACCAGTCATGAGCGTGAACGATGTCGAGGCCTTGATCGCGCACGATGCGATGAGCCACGGCGGCGACGCGGTTGTTGAACGCAAGCACCCACGGCAACAGGTCACTGAATGGGATGCCCGCGGGCGAATCTTCCACGCGGACAACGTGCACGCCGTGCTCGATGGAGTCAGTAGGCGTCTCGTCGTGATGCGCTCGCGTCACCACGTGGACGATATGGCCTTGCTGAGCCAAGTTCCGCGCTAGCGCCGCGACATGTCGTCCCAATCCACCGATGATGCGAGGGGGATATTCCCAGGCGAGTATGAGGATCCGCAGTGGCGCTACAACGGAGGCCATGGCACCGCCCTTGGACCAGCTGGCTGTGGGAACATCCGCTCTGTCAGCAGCGCGTCAATGCGCGCAGCAGTGCGATCAATCTCGTCGCTGTCGAGCAGTCGTGTAAGGCGGGGACGGACATGCAGATCAAACTCACTCAAGACAGACGCCAGATCGTCGAGGGCATCGTCAGGAACTGGATGTCCAGCCAGGTCCCAGGCGACGGTTCGCAGTTTGCGGTCAACGTGAAACGACACGCCGTGATCAACCAGCCGGATCAAGCCCGTCACTCGATCACCGTCGGCACGGGCCTGTTCAAGCAACACGTGCCCGGCCTTGCGGTCTGCGTTGTCGATCACGATGTCGAAGGCAACCATGCGCGACAACTGCCATGAAACCGCGGCATCGCCGTGTTCACGCAGGTGGAACCAATGGTGGGACGGATCATGTGGCACGAAGCGTTGCAGACTGCCAGGTCCAAATTGGGGATGGTCAAACACGACCGTGGCGGGCACCAATCCCCAGCCGAGCGCCTCTGAGACCTCAAACGCAGCGACCTCCCTGCGATACAGCGTGCCTTGCTGGAAGTCCCACAGGGGAGCTTCACCGTCGCGCGGCTTAAATACTGCAAGCTGGCGCAACCGAG
The DNA here is from genome assembly GCA_040904825.1 of Nitriliruptoraceae bacterium. Taxonomy (GTDB): domain Bacteria; phylum Actinomycetota; class Nitriliruptoria; order Nitriliruptorales; family Nitriliruptoraceae; genus JBBDSU01. The sequence continues at coordinate 26,920 of JBBDSU010000043.1, forward strand.
GATCAGCGGTATTGGCTACGAGTTGATCCAGGTCATCAAAGTGCTTGAGATCTTCAGCGCTGCCACCATCGCTCTTCAGCAGTACGAGCAGCGCTGCGTTTGAGGCCGACGCAAAGCGTCCTAGGACCTCGACTGACGCATCGGCCAACCGTTGCGCCCACAGTCGCTCACCTTGATCAGCCGATGCGTCAGTCAACTCAACGTGTCAGTTCGCCGTGCCCATTGGTGGCAGGGCACACGTGAGATCCGTCAACTTCGAGAGGACGTGAGCACAGCTGGCATGCCGGCCGCCCTTGAGCTACCTGCTCGGCGGCGTGAGCTGCCAGGCGGCGAGCCTGGTCGCGGAGCATCAATACACGCAACGACGGTGTCGATGCGTCGTCGGCATCTTCGTCGTTGTCGTCGTGCGCATCAGGCACATCATGTAGTTCGATCAAGAACCGCTCTGCGTCGGGGTCAAGCCCCACCGAGATTTCTCCCACTCGACCCACCGGCTCAATCGGTTCGCGCAACGCCATCGCCGTCCGGTCCCAGTCAGTCGCCGGCGTGTCATCGATCCTGGCAAGCAGTTGTGTCAACAGCTCCGCGATGCCGGCAACCTGCCCCTTCTCAAGGTGCAGTGTGACGGCCTCATCATCTTGCTGGGCTTGGAAGTAGAAATCCCGGGCGCCAGGCCTGCCGACGAAACCGACAGTGACGTGGTGGGGATCATTCATGTTCTGCGGGAGCATCAAGCACCTTTGGGCGGAAGATTCATGGCACGCAGGAACGCGGGCCCATCGGAGGCAAGCTCGAGCACGGTCGTTGATGCGGGATCAATGTTCAACCGCTGGAAGGTGTCGAGCGGCATGCCCAAGTAATGCGCGACCGTCGCTTTGATCACATCCGCGTGACTGACGAGCACAATCGTTGCATCTGGATGCTCGGCTGCAAGGAGTTCAGTCGCCTCGACCATCCGTGCTTGAGCCGCGCGGATCGCCTCGCCGCCCGGGAAGACGAACCGTGAGGGAGTCGTCTGAATGCTGGCCCACGTCTTGCGTCGGCGCAATTGACTCAGTGGCTGATCTGTCCACTGGCCGTAGTCGACTTCACCGAGGTCCTTGCGTCGCCTCACACGCAGCCCGTGAGGCCTGGCGATGGCCTGAGCCGTTTGCACGGCGCGCTCAAGCGGGGACGCGTAGACAGCAGCGATCTCGGATGACGCGAGGCGCTCAGCAACTTGGTCAGCCTGTTCGCGACCATTGGCATCGAGATCGATCCCTGGCGTCCATCCCCCGAGTCGCTTTCCGGTCGCCGCAGTGGTCGCATGCCGCACCAGCAATAACGTGGTCACACCTCGCTCCTTGGCCACGCCAGCGCGTCAGCCTATTTCGTCGGGCATCTCATCCTTGCGTCGGCGAATGTAGTCGCGGAGTTCCTCATCGATGGCCGCGTCGATGGCCGGTGGCTCATACTCGGCCAGCACTGCCTTGAATCGCAGATTGGCCCGTTGAGCCGCAGACTGAGAACCCTCTTCAAGCCATTGTTCGTAACTCGTGTTGTCAGCGATCGTCGAGCGGTAGAACGCAGACTCGAAGTTGGCCAAGGTGTGTGAACTGCCCAGGTGATGCTGTCCCGGACCGACTTCGCGGATGGCATCGAGCGCCTGACCGTTGTCAGACATGTCCAGTCCTCCAGCGAAGACTTCCATCATCCCGAGCTGGTCAGCATCCATGATGAATTTCTCGTAGCTGATCGCCAGGCCGCCTTCAAGCCACCCCGCGGCGTGGAGGACGAAATTGACGCCAGCCATCACCGTTGGAACCAGGGTCGCCATGCTCTCGTAGGCCGCCTGAGCGTCTGGAGTCTTGGATGCTGTCAGCGATCCTCCCGACCTAAATGGGACACCGAGACGACGAGCAAGTGCTGCCATCGTGTAGAGGACCAGCGCCGGCTCGGGAGTGCCGAACGTCGGCGCTCCCGTTTGCATCGACATCGAACTGGCAAACGAGCCCAGGATGACCGGGGCGCCTGGTTGCACGAGTTGAACGAACGTCATCCCCGCCAACGCCTCTGCCAGGGATTGCGCGGCAACGCCAGCAGCAGTCACCGGCGCCATCGCGCCGGCAAGGATGAATGGGGTGATGATGCAGGCCTGTCCATGGCGGGCATAGACCTCGGCAGCATCGAGCATGGTCGCGTCCCACACCAGCGGCGATGACGCGTTGATGAGGCTTGTCATCACCGTCCGGCCAGCCAGGTCCCCTCCGAATCCGATCCGCGCCAATTCGACCGAGTCCGCGGCCCGTTCTCCTGCCGTCACCGAACCCATGAAGGGCTTGTCGCTCCACCGAAGGTGGGCATAGACCATGTCGAGATGCCGCTTGTTGACCGGAACATCGACAGGCTCGCACACCGTTCCGCCCGAGTGATGGATCGACGGAGTCTGGTAGGCGAGCTTGACGAAGTTCTCGAAGTCAGCCAGCGTCGCATACCGACGCCCACCGTCGAGATCGGTGACAAACGGGGAGCCGTAGTTCGGAACAAACACCGTCGCATCGCCCCCGATGGTGACGCTGCGGTCAGGATTGCGGGCATGCTGCACATAGGTGGCTGGCGCGCTGGCTGACACGATCTGACGGCACATGCCCCGGGGAAAGCGGACCCGCTGCCCGTCGACATCTGCGCCAGCCTCGGCAAGCAACGCGAGTGCGCGCGCGTGATCACGGAATTCAACACCGACTTCTTCCAAGATCGTGTCAGCGTTGTATTCGAGTATTTCTAGGGACTCGTCGGTCAGCAGTTCATAAGGGCGGATCGTTCTCGTGATGTAGGTGGCATGCGCCGGTGCGCTGGCGGCGCGTGCTGCGCGACGTCCGGCGCGGCCGCCGGTTCGACGGCCTCCGGCGCGCGCGGGCACGTCGGACTCGGCGTGCCCGGACCCGTCGCCGGTGGCCCCAGTTGTCGTGGAAGAGTCGCCGGTGGGCATGGGCGCCGCTTCGTCCGCGTCGGGTTGATCGGTCATGGCATCTCCTCGTCGGACAGGCCGGAGCGCACAGCGGGCGCCGGGGTTGGTTGGCGTTGACGGTCAGTGCGCCGCCGGCCACTTCTTGCCGCCGCACGGGGCTGGTGAATAGGAAGGTGAACGAGCGTCGACAAGTGCGGCGCAGGTGCCGTCCGATGGGGAAAGGCCAACGCGTCGACGAAATGCTCCTGGAAGCGTGGCTCGGTCGCCGTCTCGATCTTGACGACACGGCCAACGACCTCTTCCATCTCTCGGCGCTGCGCCCGAGACACCAGAGCCCGCACAGCTCCAGATCCCGCGGCGTTGCCCACCGCGCGAACCACCTCAAGCCGAGCATCGGGGATCAGACCCAGCACCATCGCGTGGTAGGGATCGATGTGCGCTCCGAACGCTCCCGCGAGCCGGATGTCGTCAACCTCGACAATCTGGGCATGTTCGAGCAGCAGGTCGATGCCAGCACGCAGCGCAGCTTTGGCAAGCTGGATCGCCCGCACGTCAGCCTGCGTAATAAGCAGTTCAGGCTCACCTCGTCGCAGGACATAGGAGAACGTGCGTCCATCAGCAACCACGCGGTCGGTAGCGACTGCACGTTCACCTCGAATCGTTCCGTCGGCGTCGATCACACCAACGAGGAACAGTTCGGCAATTGCCTCGACGATCCCTGAGCCACACACGCCCGTGATCTGGAGCGATGCCGCAGCGTCAGGGAAGTCGGGCTCATCGGACCAGGCATCGATGCCGATCACTTTGAACCGAGGCTCGTAAGTCGTGGGGTCAATCCGGACACGTTCGATCGCGCCAGCAGTTGCCCGTTGTCCGCACGACAGTTGCGCGCCTTCGAAGGCCGGTCCCGTCGGCGATGACGCGGCCCAGAGCCCGTCACGATTGCCCACCACAATCTCAGCGTTGGTGCCAATATCGATCAGCAATTGCCGCGCATCGGACCGGTGAGGGCCTTCCGACAGGATTGCCGCAGCCATGTCGCCTCCAACATGGCCTGCGATACACGGCGCGACGTACAGGCGCGCTGCGGGACATCGAATGCCGACCGCCGAGGCGTCCAGCTCGAGACTGGTCGCCACAGCCAACGTGAATGGCGACTGTCCCAGTGGCGCAGGATCGATACCCAGGGCCAAGTGATGCATGATGGGATTGCCGACCAGCACGATGTCCATGACCAAGGTGTGATCAAGCCCGGCTTCGTCCAGCAACGAGGTCACCAGCGCATCGAGTTCGAATTGAACTGCGGCGGTCAACGCCGTTGCGCCCCCAGGATTCATCATCGCGTACGACACTCGGCTCATGAGGTCTTCACCGAAGCGGATTTGCGGGTTCATGCGACCGTCGGATGCCAACACCTGCCCGCCCAGCAGATCAACCAGGTGGGCCGCAATGGTCGTCGAGCCAAGATCGATGGCAACACCGACGACCTGGTCGACAAACCCAGGCCAGATGTTGACCACCTCGCCGCCACGAACGGCGACCGTCAATCGACCGTCCTGCGCCGTCAGGGCATGGTGCAGCCGATCGAGCGTGACGAACGCAGGTGACAGCGACGCGATGCTCCATGCACGTTGGACTTCGGCCGCGATCTGATCGAACGCACTCGATGACTCGTCGTCGAGATCAGACCCTGGCACCTCGACGTAATGCAGCGAAACGATCGGGTCGAGGACGAGATCGTCGATCATCACGCCCTTGCGGACCACCTGGCGATGAATCTGGCTGTCGGATGGCACGTCAATGACGGCATCGCCGACGATGCCTACAGCGCATCCGAGGCGACGCCCATCGACCAGCGGGCGCCGTCCCCGGTAGTCCTGCTCGAGCGGTCCTGGAGGTGTGACATGATCTGGTGTGACCGTCACACCCCACTTGGGAAACTCTCCGACACCCACGACCACCTGGCAACGACCGCAGATGCCCCGCCCTCCGCAGACCGTGTCAAGGTCGACGCCCAATGTGCGAGCAGCCTCAAGCACGGTGGCCCCAGCAGCCACGTGACCGGAACGACCCGACGGCGTGAAGACGACTTCACACGTCGCGGTCGTCTCAGTCGTCGCCTCCGGCACACTCATCGATCAGCCGCCGCCACGGTCACGCCGGCCTGAACGAACTCGCACTGGCCTGGCCGGGTCGGCATCGCCAGAACGATGGGTGCGGATCCAGCTGGCGCAGTTTCGATCGTGGCCGGCAAGCACATCTGCCGCCATAACTGCTGCACGTACCTCGGGATGCAGCGGGCTCATGATCGCTGACGTCATCCCGTGGGCGATGGCCATGGACAGAAATGCGCCCGTGACGACATGGCGGTTCGGAAGTCCAAAACTGACGTTGGATGCCCCGCAGGTGGTATTGACTTTGAGTTCATTGCGCAGGCGGCCAACGAGATGGAAGACTTGCCGCCCCGCCGTCGCCATAGCCCCGATCGGCATGACCAGCGGATCGACCACGATGTCGGCGTGGGAGATGCCGTGATCGGCAGCACGATTGACGATCTTCTTGGCGACCTCAAAGCGCACATCGGGGTCCTCAGAGATGCCCGTCTCGTCGTTCGAGATTGCGACGACTGCAGCTCCGTGCTTGGCAACCAGCGGCAGGACCCGCTCAAGTACCTCGTCTTCGCCTGTGACCGAATTGATCAGCGGTTTGCCCTGATAGGCGGCCACCGCAGCTTCCAACGCCTCGATGATCGACGAATCGATCGACAGTGGGACGTCGGTCACCGACTGGACCAACTCAACTGCTCTCGTCAAGAGCGCCGGTTCATCTGCAAGCGGAATGCCAGCGTTGACATCCAGCATGCGCGCGCCCGCTGCAACCTGAGCAACGGCGTCGGCTTCGACCTGGCTGAAATCGCCGTTCTTCATCTGTTCAGCGAGGACCCTTCGACCCGTTGGATTGATCCGCTCCCCGATCATCACAAACGGACGATCGAATCCGATGACAACCTCTCGAGTTGCCGAACTGATGACGGTGTCGGTCATGCATTGCCTCCTGAACGGGCTTGATCTGTGACGTCGGAATCGGCTCGCACACCGCCGGCGCGCACCAACGATGCAAGTGCGTCGCGGTCGAGATCCTCTTCGAGGGTGGCGGCTAGCGCGTGGGCGACAGCGATGACGTCCTGGTCTTCGCCGAGAATGTCAACGCTCCGACGCCACTGCTGGAGGTAGGCGTGACGCTCGGTGAGGCCAGCCACACGCGCAGCCTTGTCGATGGCTTTCTGGAAACGCGACGACAGCAGCACTCTTTCAGTGGCATCACCTGCGCTGGCGATCACCTGCGCCGGGATATCGCGCCACAGGATCGTGGTCACCTGCGGTGGCTTCTGTCTCCTGCTAACTCGGCGTGTAGGCGGCATATTCACGCCGCTGCGTGGTGGACAACCGGGAGACTCGCAACTGATGACGCGAAGGGTTCCAGGCCCGTGACCACGCGCCGATACTCCAGCCCCAGCCGTTCGGCGGCCTGCTGACCCGCCTGGCGAAGCCCCGGATCATCGGCCTGTGCGAGGTGGAGCGCCAAGCGATAATTGCCGAAGTAGGCATCGCGGAGCTCGGGATGACGATCTAGTCCGAGCGATGCCACAACGAGTCGGTCGAAATTGCGGACGAGATAGTCGGTCAGAAAGAACGTCCCGGGTTCAGCATCGTGGAAGTCCATGAACTGTTGATGGCCTGCGAACAGTTCATAGCAGTGCGCTCCTGGCAGGAGATCAACACCCTCTGCGTGGCACAGGTCCGCCAGTGCACCTTTGGTTCCACAATCGGCGTAGCCAACCAAGATTCGCGCCTCTGGGTGAGACGATCGAACGTCGATGATGACCTCGGCGACAGCTGTCGGGATGCGATCCGGACGGTTATGAAGGACGGCAGGCAAGCCAATGATCCGCACATCGACCAGCCCTTGGAGCGCGAGAACATCAGCCATTTCACGACCGATGGCACCACAGGCGATCACCGTGAGCGACGGACGGCGTCGAACGCCTGTCGCGCCGCCCGTCCCTGCTCGCAGCCTCATGCGGCTGCAGTCTTGCGCTCAAGGACAAGCCTTGTCGCCATTTCGGCAGCGACTGCGGCGTCACGACAGTAGGCGTCGGCACCGATGGCTTCTCCAAATTCCTCGTTGAGTGGCGCCCCTCCGACGAGCACGATGTAGTCGTCGCGGTAGCCCTTGTCCTTCATCGTGTCGATGACGACTTTCATGTACGGCATCGTTGTCGTCAGCAGTGCCGACATGCCAAGAATGTCTGGACGGTGTTGGTCGAGGGCCGCCAGATACTCGTCAACGTCGGTGTTGATGCCGATGTCGACGACATCGAACCCTGCACCCTCCAGCATCATGGCAACGAGGTTCTTGCCGATGTCGTGGATGTCGCCCTTGACAGTCCCGATCACGACCTTGCCAATCGGCTCAGCCCCGGTTTCCGCAAGGTGGGGCCGCAACAACTCCATGCCCGCCTTCATGGCGTTGGCGGCGAGCAGCACCTCCGGGACAAACAGCACACCATCGCGAAAGTCGACGCCGACAACGCGCATGCCTTCGACCAGCGCCTGGTCAAGCACGCGCTGTGCATCCCATCCACGATCGATGAGGATCCCCGTCGCTTCTGCGATCTCCTCAGCTAGCCCGTCGTACAGGTCTTCGTGCATCTGACCAACGAGTTCCTCATCGGTCAGTGTGCTGAGATCCAGTTCGTCGTCGGCCATCGATGCCATCCCTTCGCATGTGGATTCACATGCCGATCGCCAACTTCAAGGCCGAGGCCACCGCTTGGCGTCTCACCAGCTCGCTGCTCCCGGCCTCTTCACCCGTGACCAATGCGATCAATCCGCCGTACCCGGCACAAAGCAATCTACGATTGATAGTCCATGCGGTCCAATACTTTCTGGGCAATGTTTCATGCTTATAATGCATGATTGGGATGTGCGACGATTGTGTTGCTTGAGCGATTGGAGACCTATGCGTGCGCCCATCGATACCGACTTGCTGGCGTCCTTCGTCGCTGTCGCAGAAGAACGGCACTTTCGACGCGGCGCCGAACGGTTGCACGTCGCTCAACCCGTGGTCAGTCGTCGCATCCAACGGCTCGAACAGGCCATCGGCGTCGCACTCATCGAGCGAACCACCCGCCATGTCGCATTGACCGACGCTGGATCTATTTTTCTCGACGACGCCAGGCGCCTGCTGCACGACATCGAGCTCGCCTTCGCGCGGGCTCGACGCGTCGACCAAGGGATTCTCGGCAGCTTGACCATCGGGTTCGTCGAGTCCGCTGCTTTTGAGCTGTTGGCTCCCCTGCTTCGGGAGTTGGCCTCTCGAGTCCCCGATGTCACCCTTGAGCTGCGAGAACTTTCCACGGAACAACAGCTCGCGGACCTGCACGCAGATGTCGACGTTGCCATCGTCCGCGAACTCGGCCGGCATGACCTGGAGGACGAAGGGCTCGAAAGCCTCCCGCTTCTCGAAGAGCAATTGCACGTCGCCCTGCCCAGCTCTCATCGGCTCGCAGATCGCGACGAATTAGCACTGTCGGAACTCGCCGATCTGCCTTTCGTGCTGTTCCCACGCCCGCCCGTTCCACGGCTCCACGACCACCTGCTGGCTGTGTGCGCAACAGCAGGCCTGCACCCCACCATCGTGGCGCACGCTTCGCAGTACCCGACGATGCTCGCAATGGTCGCGGCCGCGCAAGGAATCGCACTCGTGCCCGCGTGCGCACGGGCGATCCGACCAGCTGACGTCCGCCTCGTGCCCGTCTCTGACGCGGGCGCCACGACCAGCCTGTCCCTGGCCTGGCGAGGTCCAGGCACCCCGGCGCTCGAAACTTTCGTCGATGCAGCCCTGACACTGGCTGGTCGCACTCCGT
>JBBDSU010000044.1:0-6819 GCA_040904825.1 Nitriliruptoraceae bacterium
ATCGTGTCGATCGTCGCTTCGTCGAATCGTTCACGGGCACGCCGCAGGCGTTCCAGGGCTGGCTCAAGGCCCCGGTGCTGAGCGAGGTGTGCCACGACAGCGTCGTCGTCGGCAAACGCCACCGTCATGCCAGCCTGCTGCTGCTCCAGCAGGTTCACCGCGTCGTGAATGCGCCCGCGTATTCGTCCGCGCAACTCGGCAGCTGCGGCTCGAGTAAAGGTGACGACGACGACCTGGTCGATGTCGAGGTCTGCTTCGACGATCAGCCTCAGCACCAGCGTGGTGATCGTGTACGTCTTGCCAGTACCCGCAGACGCCTCAAGAAGCGCGGTGCCGGTGGGCAGCGGTCCTGTTTCGTCGAAGACCCCAGACGATGTCATGACGCCACCGCCTTGACGAGCTCCCCGATACGGCCAGCACGCCAATCGGCAACTGGCTGCCATATCAACAGGGCCAGGCGGCGGAACTCCTCATCGAAATTTCTGTGCGCCAGGACATCTTCGAGGGCGACATCGACCCCGAACGCCTGCTCGATGTACTCGTCGACATCGCCACGACCAAACTCCGATGAGAACCTGGTGGCGGCAGCAGCCATGTCCTGTTTGACGGCAAACTCTCGCGTGGCCCGTTCGAACGCAGGCACCGGCTGCTTGCGGGCGGCTATGGCGATACCTGCCAGATCTTGGAGGATCGAGGTCGCACAGGTCTTGCTTGCGCGGTCGTCGTCACCCAACGGGACGAAGCGATCAAATGCTGGCTTCTTTCCTTGCTTGCAGACACCGACGGTGGCGATCCGGCCGTAGACGGCGCTGGCCACCAGGTGGTGGATCCATGCCGTCAGGACACGGGCAGGACGATGCGATCGAGGATCGACGACCAGCTGGATCGGCAGCTCGGCACCCGCAACGAGATCGACGCGGCCGACGATGTTGAGACCGCCGACCGCAACGCTCACGTCGGCCGCGTCGATCTGGGGCGCCTCGCCGACGCCAAGCTTGGCGAGGTCGGCCCGCACCTTTGTGGTGAGCAGCGCGACTTCTTCGGTCAAGGCCGCCAACGATGCGGTGCCCGGAGCTGCAGCCGGGATGGTGCTGCTCGCCAATATGGCGCGCTGCCACGCGGCGAGGCTCTCTGGATCGTCGTAGCGCTGCAACACGCTTCTCACCAGCGCTGGCCGATCAAAGTTGTGAATGGCGAAGGGCTCAGAGTCTTCAATTCGGCGCTGCGCCTGCCACAGGCGCACTCCGAGACCGTCTTCGAGGTAGGTCTGGATGGGTCGCGTCAACATGCGGACAAGCGTGTCGATCGCGAGGTCGCGGTCGACACGTGCCGCCTCGTCAAACTCAGCGGTCTCGCCACCGGCGTCAAGAAACGGCCAAGGTGCCGAGCCAGCTGCCTGCAGGGCACGTGCCGCCTCGAGCAACGCGACGTCAAAGCTTCGAGGCTCACTGGCATCAAACTCGGCGGGGCTGAACGCATGCAGTGGGTGGTCGATGGTCACGAACCGGGAACCCGACGTTCCGTCAGGCCCTTGGGAGATTCGATCGAGGGTGTCGCACAACTCTGAGACCACTACGGCAGGAGGGCGAGGCTCATTGGTGCGAGCATCCTTGCCGGTAGTGACCACAATGAGATGGTCTCGAGCAGACAAGAGCGCTTCAAGGAACAGGTGACGATCTTCGTCGCGACGTTCGCGGTCGCCGACTCGGCGATGCCGGCCGATCAGGTCGAAGCCGGTTCTCGTCGACGCCCGTGGGAAGGCCCTGTCATCGAGACCGAGGAGGCCTACCACCCTATGCGGGATTGACCGCATGGGCACGAGCTCGCACAGAGTCACTGCGCCCGTCTCGTATCCCGCTGCCCCACGGCGACGCCCCAACAGGTCAGCGAGCACAGCTTCGATGGCAGCCAGATCGACCGCAAGATCGTCAACTTCTGCGCAGCGATCGAACGCTTCAACGATTTCGTGCAAGCGCCAACGGTCGTCGTCAGCAATGTCGAAGAGTTCTGTGCCGAGCCCGGTGATGATCTCAACCCAGGATTGAGGAGACCTCGGCAGCCGCAGTGCGTCAACGACTGAGAACAGGCTTGTGCATGCTTGAGCGAAACGTCCCAGCAGGTCGACGTCATCACCCTCCATGTGGTCGTAGGGCGTGACGTCGCCGACGACACGGTCATCTTCATCGGCCATCGCTACACCCAGCAACAGCCTGTCCAGGCCAGCCCTCCATGTGTGGTGACGATCTGGCGGCTGGCCGGCGCGCTGGCGGTCATGTTCATCGATGCCCCACCGGATGCCGGTGGCGGCAACCCACTGGGTGACCCGGGCCAGATCGTCGGACGCAAGCTTGAACTTTCGGGCGATCAGGTCGCGCCCAAGAGTGTCGAGCACGTCGGTTGCGCTGACTCGAGAGCGAGCCAGCCGTACAACGGCCACCAGTGCGTCGGCGACCGGATCAGATCGCGAGATCTTCCGGTCAGCGACGCTGACCGGCAAATGGGGCCTGACCCCGTCGGTCTCGAATGCGCCGCGCACGAGCGGCGCAAAGGTCTCGACGTCGGGAGTCAGCACGATGATGTCCCGGGCCTCGAGTGTGGGGTCATCAGCCATGAGTCCAAGCACGGCATCCCGCAACGCCTCAGCCTGACGTGCTGGCCCGTGGCATCGATGAATGCGAATCGACGTGTCTGACGCCGCCAGCGTCACACGAGGGCTGTCGGCAGCGACAGCGTGATCTGATCGCAGGTCATGTTGCAGTCGGGCTAACAACGTCACATCAGTATCCGGCGAGGCGTCCAACGACAGGTCTGAAGCCACATCCGGGGATGAATCCGGGGCAGCGTCCGGCGGTGTGTCCGAAGTCATGTCGGCCTGTCCGGCAGCCTCCGGTGGGATGCCGGGCAGGCCGGCGTCTGGCCTGTCGTGGTCGGCAGGATTGACAGCATGCTGGGCGACCAACCACGCTGCATCGTCCGTCAGCCTCCCACATGCAATGAGCAACGGGTGTCGCGCATCGCCAACCGGACCGCCTTGGCGTGCCGTTCTGGCAACGTCGTCCCATCGGCGAGGTGAGGGTGTCGGGATGAACCATTCGACGGTCGTGTGCCGTGACAACGCCGACAAAACGTCAAGATGACGTGGCGGCAGCGTCGACAGGCCGAAGATCGCAAGACTTCGCGGCAGCAGTGACTCATCCACTCTGTCCGCACGCTCCTGTAACGCCGTGATCGCGTCGCCGAGCTGACGAGCAGGGTCACCGACCCGTTCGACGAGCGCTCGCCAGAGCCACGGCTGCCACTGATCGCCAATATTCAGTGGGCGGCCATCTGATCCGCTGTCTGATCCGGCTACCCATCCTGCGACGACATCGGGGCGATAGATGACGTAATCGTTGAAGACGTCGGCGATCGACCGGGCCAGTCTCCAGGTGCGTCGCCCGACCACGCCGGCGTCACGTTCGTTGGCAAGTTCGCTGGCAATGACAGCGAGCGGGCCTGCACCGCCATGGACGAGCAGGAGGCCCGCGACATCCCAAGCAAGCCGGTCGGGATCCCAAGGATCATCTGACGGGCTGAGACCAGCGGCAGATGTCACGCCACACGCCGACACGATTTCGTTGATGACTTGGCCGGGAAAAGGAAAATCGATGTTGGCGACGATGCCTCCGCCAGCAGGGTCGATCCGTTGAGCGATCTGGTGCGACAGCCACCTGCGCATGCCAGGGCTCTGGACGACCACACGCAAAGGCACAAACGGATCGTCGTCGGCGCGCGCGATCCATCCCAACAGCGGATCGAGCAGATGTTCTACCCACGCACTTCGGTGGACGACTAGGCCGTCGCTGACTGCCGACACTGCAGCCTGTCGTTGAGCCATCATGACGACCGCAGCATCACGGTTCGTCCCCCAGTGGTCCGAAAGCGGTCCGGCACACACGTGAGCACGATGACCTGCGCACCTTCACTTCGTCCCAGTAGCGCGCCGAGCGTCGCCATTCGCGTCGGATCGGAATAGCCAAGCGCGTCATCAAGGATGAACGGCACCCCGTCTTCGCCTGCCAGCCGGGCTGCCGCCAACGCCGTGATGATTGCCAGTTGCTCGCGCGCTCCGGCGCTGAGCTGGCGCCATTCCAGGGTCTGTCCCTTCACGGTGCGCGTTGCGATCTTGAGATCATCGTCAAGGTCGATGCCGACGTCGTCACCAACCAGCAGACGGGCCATCCCCTCGATCTGATCGCGAAGCGGAGCCCGGTAGGCACGGTGTACTTCCTCGCGAGCATGATGGAGTTCATCGTGCAACAAACGCGCCGCCTCCGCCCGCTGTCGCTGTCGCCGCTGGTCGAGCTCGGCACGTTCAAGTTCAGCCTTGAGGCCAGCCAGCTGTTCACCGAGGCCTTGCGCACCAACGGTGGCCAGTTTCACTCTCAGTTCGGTTCGGCGCTGGACCAACGTTGCAAGCCGGTCGGCCACCGCATCTCGGGCGTGGCGCGCCGACTCTGCAATCAGCTCAATCTTCTCCGGGTCAATCGCTGCAAGTTCTTCGTCGACACCAGCAAGCTCACGTTCGGCGACCGCCACAGCCTCTTCAGCCTCAGCCAGCGCTGCTTGCAGCACCTCGTCCGATCGCAAACCTTGGTCGGCTTCAAGAGCGGCTCGATCCCGCTCAATCTGACGTTGCAGACTGTCGAGTTCGCCACTCTCTTCTGCGTATCGCTCGCGAGCCGCATCATGCATCGCGATGATCTCCGACAAGCCATCCGCTGCCTGCTGATGACGCTTGTCGGCCTCCTCAGCGTCGCGATCAGTCTCATCCCGCTTGCGACGCACCGCCTCAAGGTCGTCGGTCGATGTGTCAGCTAGGGACTGCGCGCCTTCGCCGCTACCACGCCTAGCTCTGTCGACATCGACGCGTTGCTCAATCTGAGCCACACGTGCGCCGGCAGCCTGCTCGGCGTCAGCCAGGTCGTTCAGGCTCATCCCGTCAAGTTCGCGCTCAAGCAACTCGTCACGACGCCGCAAGGTCTCCTCGTAACGCCGGCGTTCGAGTGCCAGCGATTCAGCTTCGTCCATGTCGGCGACGCCAGCTTGCTCACGGAGGTCGTCCAAGTCGCGCTTGGCTGCGGTGAGATCACCGTCACTGTCGGCCCCGACATCTCCCCGCGTGACGTCGAGCTCAAGTTGTTCGACACGCAGGTGCAGTCGATCGCGGACGACGTGCTCGACATTGTCGCCAGCAGTCAGGTCAAGTGCCTCGCCGTCCATCTCACCCGACAGGTTTTGCAAGGCCCGAAGCCGAATGATCGGGGCCCCGGCGTCAGCCCGAGAAGCAAGGACACGCACCCGCTCGTCGGCTTGCCTCAACTGAGCGAGCAAGGCCTCATCGAGGCGCATCTGGTCAATGGTGCCTTGGGCTTCAGCAGCATCCTCGACGACGACACGAGCCCGTTGCAGGCGTCGAGCCACTTCGTGGTGATGATCGCGCGCTTCGATGAGATCGACAACCAGCTGCGTGCTCTCTCGCTGGCTGCGCGCCGACCGGCGGGCCTTATCAGCTTGGTGCACCGCTTGCTCGGCCGCCTTTCGGCGTTCAGCGAGACGCGCAAGATCGTCCGCAATCGGTTGGAGCGATGCACGCAGCGCGTCGATCGTGTCGGCCATCTTGGTGATCGCGTCAGCGGCGGCGCGGCGGCGCAAGACACTGTCAGTCGCAGTCGCCCTCAGCGTTGCGGCTTGCTGGAGCCGGGCCTCCAGCGTGCCGCGCCGCTGCTGCACCGATGCCAGCGTCTGGCGTGATGCCTGGGCGGCCTCGAGCGCGGGTGCAAGCTCCTCAGCAAGCTCGCGTTCCATCGGCGGGATCGTCGACTCGACGGCATCGAGTTCGCGTGACTCGTCCGCGACACTTGCGAGATCAGATTCCAACTGCGACGCCTGGGTCGCCAGCTCCGAGACTCGCTGATCAAGCTTGGTCAGCTCAGCCTTTTCAAGCCCGGTCGGGGTGAAGTACTGGCGGTAATGCTCACTCACCTGTTTGAGCAGGTCATCGCCCCCGACAGGCTCGCCTCCGGCGGCGGCGTCGAGGCGAGCGCTCAGTGACGTCGCGCCGAGAGCAAGCGCGTCCAGGTCGCGACCCTGCTGCAGCCACAAGGCATCGAGGAGGTCGACGTCGACATGCTCGCGAAGAATGGCCCCAAGGTGATCGTGGGCTTCATCTCCCGTCAACTGCCGCGGTGTAGGGGCCAGCACATGCACGACGTCCTCGGGCTGACGGTTGTAGCGGCGGCGCACGACGAGGTGGTGGTCACCGACACGCAGCTCGACCTCAATGAGGCTGCCAACATCGCGGCCGACCGGTTGCAGATCCTTGATGTGTTGTGCTTTCGAACGCGACTTCACGTCACTAAGCGCCAGACGCATAGCATCGACCAAGGTCGACTTGCCTGCTTCGTTGGGAGCTGCAACCACCGTGACACCAGCGGGGTCGAACGCGATTTCGCACGCCTCGATTCCGCGCACGTGCTCCAAGCGAACTCTCAGGACCCTCATGACCGGCCCTGTCCGGCGAATCGAGTGAGCAACGCGAGCGCGTCAGCGGCACGTGCAGCCCGCTCCGCATCGTCACTTTGGGCTTGCGTGACAAGCCGGTCCCGCGCCACGGCGGCATACCCACTCAGTGGCAGCGCAGCGACGTCTTCTTCGGAAGGACGAATCGTCAGGTCTCGATGCCGATCTGGATGCTCGAGCGCCCCGAACAGTTCGGAGCGGAGCGCCAGGCCTTCATCAAGCATGACGGCTTGCCCAATCGACAGCGTTCCTTCGACC
>JBBDSU010000044.1:6919-35598 GCA_040904825.1 Nitriliruptoraceae bacterium
CCAGGGCCGCCGTCGCGATAGTCGGTCGCCTCAGGCGCACCCGAATACCAGACCCGTCCAGTCTCTCCTACGGCAAGGGCCGAGTGCCGATCCCCCAGCGCGACGTAGGCGACGTTCGTCTCACGCATCGCCGCCTCAAGATCGGCGAGACGAATCGTCGCGAGCTCACCATGGTCACCGACAACGTCATCGACCTGACCATGGCCCACCACCACGCGAACGGTGCCGCTTGGCTTCAAGGTGCGGCATCGGCGGGTGACAAGGTCTTCCAGAGGATGGTTGCTCGTCCAAGGAGCACCAACGACTTCGACGCCCGCCATCGGGGTACGCGGATCGTCATCGAGGATCTCGACATGGGCGGGACAGCGCGTGGCAAATGCTTCGTGGCGGTAGACGGACTCAGCACCTTGGTGATCGTGGTTGCCGGGGAGCAGGTAGACCGGAACATCGAAGGAAGCAAGCGCTTCGAGGGCTCGCTCAAGGGTGCGCCGCTGCGGCTGATTCGTATCGAACACGTCTCCGGCGACTACGACGAAGGCACATGCGTGCTCACGCGCCACGTCGGCGAGTGCGCCGATGGCATCAATTCGGTCCTGCGAGAAGCGTTCCTGGGCTTCAGACCCGATGAGGAAATGCCGGGTCATGCCCAATTGCCAGTCCGAGGTGTGGAGAAACCTCACCATCAACTTGTCCGTTCTGCAGTGACTGGCTCACGCTGCAGCGGCCTTGCCGCAGACAGGCGCGACCTTACCGGTGGCGTGTGACAGCATGCCGGGGGAAGGTTCCACCATGATCGTCGATGTCGATCAAGCCCTCAGCGGGCACTCAACCGGATCGGCTGGCGAGATCGCCTTCGCCGAACAACTTGCGCACACAGCCGCCAGCCTGCCGGATGTCGAGACGGTCATGCTCTACATCAACGGAGCACCCATCGATGAACTCTGGGGGCACCTGGACTGGTCACAGCCGATCACCCCAGATCCCTTCGCTTTGACGCCTGTGACGATAGAAACCCCAATGCACGGCGCGACGGTGCCTGCAGGTGATGTGGTCGCCGAAGGCCAGGCGACCGTGTTTGAAGCCCACTTCGTGATCCGCCTGTGCGACGCGTCTGGCAGCATCATGGAGGAGAGTCCTGTCATGGCTTCGACGGGAGGACCTGAGCGTGGCACATGGTCGTTCACGTTCACGATCACTGAACCAGGTTCCTATCTCATCGAAGCCGAGGAGGAGGACGCCTCTGGCGGCGAAGGCCGGGCCCCGATGCTGGTGCGCCGCGAATTCACCGTCGTCGCGCCATAGGCTGCCACGGCTGTCATATCGGCCGTCAACCTGCAAAGGAATCCGGTGACCCACAAGCAGAAGCCGGATTCGACCCGTCGTGCCGTACCCACCGTGTTGCGCTGGCTGCTCGGAGCGTTCTTCATCGTCGCTGGAATCGCCCACTTCGCCGTCCCCGCCAGCTTCCGAGCTCAGGTGCCAGCGTGGATGCCGCTGCCATCCACCGTCATCGCAGTGTCCGGAGCTGTTGAGATCGCCGTAGGTGCTGGACTCATCGCGGCGCGCGATGCTCAGCGACGCAGACTCATGGGCTGGGTTGCTGCAGGCCTCCTCATCGTCGTCTGGGTCGGCAACATCAGCCAGGCCGTCAGCGCGATCGACGGATTCGGTCTGAGGACTGACACAGCCCGATGGATTCGCGTGGCGGCCCAGCCAGTCCTAGTGATGTGGGCCCTCTGGTCGACCGATGCATGGAGGAGCAGGCCCACACTCATGCGCGCTCAGACCTCGAGCCGCTCACGTCCCGACTAGCCGATGGCGATCGATGGATGTCATCACCGTTCGATCTGATCGCCACACGGCCAGTTGCTCACCAGAGAGCCAGTTGCGCCTGCTCGTCGTCGGCGACTAGGCCGCTGGTGCTGTTGTCGGTTCGTGAGATCTTGCGACGCGCACGACGACGCGGATGCTCCGCCTCTGTGGAATCTGCTGCCGGTGATGCCGACAACACCGACGGTGGAGCTCCCAGGTACGCCGCGATGTCGCGCACGCTGGCAGCAATCCTGCGTCGATCCTCCACCGGGGCTGTCGAGGTGGCATAGGTCCGCGCAAAGCGTTCAACTAAGTCGGGCCGCTGAGCGGCCAGCCGTTTGAGGAAGACCTCGCGAACTCCGGGGCGCAGGTGCAGGACAATCGGGGTGATCGATGTGGCACCCGCTTCCAGCGCCCCCGCGATGACATGGCGCAGCCCTGCTGGGTCGTCCGACAACCCTGGGATGATCGGAGCGATCATCACCCCCGAGGAGATACCCGCCTCTCGCAGGCGCGCCACCGTTTCCAGCCGCGCACGAGGAAGGGGCGCCATCGGCTCGGTGAGGCGCCATACGTCGTCATCAAGGGTCCCGATCGACAACGACACGCTTCGACACGTGCCCCGATGCGCAGCTTCGGTCAAGATGTCCAGGTCGCGGGCGACAAGACTGCTCTTGGTGAGGATCGAAAAGGGGTTGCCAGCTTCGGCCAATGTTGCCACGACACCTCGGGTCAATCGATATCGGCCCTCGCACCGCTGATAGGGATCCGTGTTGGTTCCCATCGCAACGTGCTCACCGCGCCACTTTGCGGATCTCAGCTCCGCACGGACGCGCTCCACGGCGTTGACCTTCACCACGATGACGCGATCGAAATCTTCGTCGGCGTTGAGTTCGAGCCACTCGTGGGACGGCCGAGCGAAGCAGTAGGTACAGGCGTGAGAACAGCCCCGATAGACGTTGATCGTCCACGAGAACGGCAATCGTCCGCCGTCAGGGACACGGTTGAGCACGCTGCGCGCACGGACGTGAACAAACTCCATGCCATCGAATTCGGGGTGAACAACGCGATCTTCGAATCCGGGCAACACGTCCTCGTCGGACACGCTCTTCCACCGCAGGCGCGACGCCGCCGCTTCCGCCGCACCGTCGGTCACGGCGGCGCTGTCGTGAGGCATGAGTCGGCGTCCTTGTCGCGAGTGACGCCGGCAACGATACCGAACGTATGTTCGCCCTGCCATTGTGTCGCGGGATATCTACATCACCGGACACCTGGCCCACAGACCCGTGCTAACTCGCTTCGCCCTCTGCCCGCGCGGACGCGGTCGATCTCACGGGCTCAAGCGACGCGTACAGCTCATCCTCAAGGCCGAAATGGAACTCAAGCATGGCGTGGAGACCGAACAGCGCCCGCTGCAGATCGAACACTTCCGCCGGGTCCGGTCCAGCGTCGGGATCGATGTCAGCGACGAGCCGCTCGAACATCCGCACACGCCGGGTGATCTCACGGTGAGCCCGGACCAGTGGCACCGTCGGGTCCTCTTCGTCGAAAGCCTGCCGAAAGACCGGGAACACTTGCTCCTCTTCTGCCACCTCGTGAGGAAGAAGGCGATCTGTCAGCAGTCCCCGCAGCCGCTCGAGGGTCGCCATCGCTTCGTGCGGTTCTGCTGTCTCCAGGTGCTCTGCAGCGATGACCAGCTCATCGAGATCATCGACGACACCGCGGTGCTCGGCGAACATCTTGGTCACTGCTCCGCCATCGACGGCTCTGCGCCGGCGCGACGTCGCAACAAACCGCAGGGCCCTGAGGGCATTCGCGAGCACAGCAAGGTCGATGACTTCCTGCACGATCGCTCCCGCCACCGGCGTGAGATAGCCAAGGGCCGCGAACACCATCGCAACCGCTGACAACCCGATCCCCACCAGCGCGCTTTGCCATGCAATGCGACGAGTGCGACGGGCGATGCGCACAGCGTCAGCCAGTCCATCCAGCCGGTCGGAAGTCAGCACGACATCTGCAGCCTCTGATGCTGCCGTCGCGCCACGGGCACCCATGGCCACTCCGCTGTCAGCCAACGCCAGCGCAGGAGCATCATTGATGCCGTCCCCCACCATGATGGTGCGCCCTTCGGTGCGCGCTGTTCTGACCGCCTCGACCTTCTCTTCAGGCGTCCGCTCAGCCAAGACTTGATCCACGCCAATCGCGTCGCCGACGAGATCGGCGATCTCGGTCTTGTCGCCCGTGAGCATCACAACCTTGAGGACACCCGCGCGTCGCAACGCATCGATGGCGCGCGGAGTATCAGGGCGCACCGGGTCGTGCAGTGAGATGGCTCCCGTGAGTGCGTCGTCAACGGCGACATAGACGACCGAGCGTCCCTCGATACCCGCACGTCGCCGCACCCGCCGCAAGTCCGGCGGGATGCTCGCGCCTTGGGCGCAATAGTCGAGTTGCCCGACCCGCACTGCATGGCCGTCCACACTGCCACGAATGCCCTGTCCTACATCTTCGGTGACGGCTTGTGGCATCGACAGGCCGCGCGTCCCGTGGTGAACACTCCGGGAATGGGCCGCCTCGACAATTGCTGGAGCAAACGGGTGGACGGAGACCTGATCGAGCGATCCGGCCATCCGCAGCACCTCAGCGGCATCCTGGCCAGGAACCGGATGCACGGCAGCCACACGCGGGCGCCCGCTGGTAACCGTGCCGGTCTTGTCGAGCAGCACGATCTTGCCGTCAGCGAGCGCTTCGAGCGCCCCACCACCTTTGACGATGACCCCGCGACGTGCGGCAGCCGACACTCCGCCGATGATCGCGGCGGGAGCAGCCAGAATCAGCGGGCACGGGGTCGCCACCACAAGCACCGCCAGCGCACGAACGGGATCGCCAGACACCAGCCATGCACCGGCAGCCAGCACGATGGTCACCACTAAGAACCAGCCAGCAAATCGGTCAGCGACACGCACAAACGGCGCTCGTTCAGTCGATGCCTGCTCGACCAACCGCACGATGCCCGCGTAGGTCGACGCCTGAGCTGATGCGGTGGCCCGCAACTCCATCGGCCCACCAGCGTTGACCACTCCACTGCGCACGATTTGACCAGCCGTGGCCTCCGCTGGGACGGATTCGCCGGTGAGCGCTGACTCGTCGAGCACCGCATGGTCCGATAGCAGCATCCCGTCGACCGGAACGACTTCACCGACTTTGACCACGAGCACATCGCCGACCTGCACTTCATCGATGGAGATGTCGACGAGCCGTTCGTCAGACCCGTCAGTACTCGCTCCGTCGGACGAGTCAGCATCCACTCGTCGGTGAGCGCGTCGTGGCGCGCGTTCGAGGAGACTCGTCAACTCTGAGCGGGCCCGGCCAACGGCTCGTGCTTCGAGCGCCTCACCGCCGGTCAACATCAGGGCGATGATCGCACCGGCGAGCCATTCACCGAGCACCAGTGCCCCTGCCATCGCCAAGACGGCCACGACATCGGCGGTGGCATCCCGTCGAATCAACTGACGAAGGCTTTCCCAGGTTGCTGGGACCAGCGCGACCACCGTCGCAACAACCAATGCCACGTCCACAACCGACGGCATGGAGGCAACCCAGCCAACCAGCGCGATGACCAACAGCGACGCAACGATGGGGAACTGCCACGCTTCGAACTGTTCGTGCCACCTCAAGCCTGCGGGGTGCTCGCTGCCGTCGGACACGGTCCGCGTGTCGGTGCCACCACCTGTCGACGTGTCCGTCCCCTGGGCCATCCCGTTGCCTTTCGCGCAGTCAGCGCACACCAAACCAGCTCTTTGACGGCCGACCCCCGTACCGCCGTCGCGTCTCACGGTTATCAGAGCACCTGCCAGGCACCGGCGGCCACCACGTCACGCCGCCGTCAGACCGCCTTACCACGGTCATCGCCGACACTACTCGTGCGCGACTGTGCGCGCGCTGCGTGGCAGAGCGCGCGCACCGCAGGGCAAATGCTGGGGAAAGCCTGGGGATGTCCGGTGGACAACCTGTGACTTTGCGATTGCCTCTAGACATCTTCTGTTCGCCGCGTATTGTTCACAGTGCCGGTCGGGACGAACTGCGGAACACCCTGATCGACCTCCGCGAAACCGGCGCAGGGAGAAGCGGAGCGGACGGATGAACCCGCGAGGGATCACCGTCCAAGGTGGCCGGATCGCAAGATCCGACACCCGGTGAAGGTGGCCCGCAAGGGACGCACCGCCGGGTGAGTGACCTTCGGGTCCGCCGCCGCACCGAACCGCCACTGTGCCTGGTGGAGAGGTGGTGCCGACCGCCGCAGCGGACACGGCGCGAGCCCGACGTAGACGGAACCTGACCCTTCGGGGCAGGAGAAGGATGCGAAGGGTCGTGGACCGCCCAGCTCCTCGGGGAGCAGGAACCGGATCCACGGAGCCGGCAGAAGCCGCGAGGTTTCGGCCGGTAAGGGCGAAGGAAACGAGAGTGCCATCGCCCGGGCGAAGCCCCGGTCGGCCTGCAAGGGTCGCCGGGGCTTCGTCATGCCCACGCCTTTTTGAGAATCTGCCCTTTGAGAATCTTCCCGTTCAGCATCTGCGCTGCATCATCTTGCCGCGTGATGGCGACATCATGTGGCTGAGAGCCCGCGCGCAGCCGTCGGCAGCCGTAGGGTTGGGCTTCCTGAGAGGCCCAGGAAGATGCAAGACTGACACCAACGCATCCGCGCGCGTCACGCGCGACTTCGGCGGGTGCAGGCGGGAGCATCGATGCGGATCGGCATTCTCACCGGCGGCGGCGACGTCCCAGGACTCAACCCTTGCATCAAGGCCATCGTTGATCGGGTCGTTGGCGACGGCCACGAAGTCGTGGGCATCCGTCGCGGTTGGCTCGGCCTTCTCGAGTACGAACGCGACGACCCCGCGTCCGCTGAGCGCTGCCTGCAACCCCTCAACCGGGCGATCGTCCGCACCATCGACCGTTCCGGTGGCACGTTCCTTCACACCTCACGAGCCAATCCGGCCAAAATCAAGACCCATGAAATCCCGCGGTTTCTGAAAGAACGTGCTGGAACCGAAGGACCTCACGATTTCACACCGCACGTGACTTCGGTGATCGACCACCTCGAACTCGATGCCCTCATCGCCATCGGCGGCGATGACACCCTCGCGTACGCCTTGCGACTTCACGAAGAAGGCGTCCCGGTCATCGGCATTCCCAAGACGATGGACAACGACGTCCACGGCACCGACTACTGCATCGGGTTTTCAACCGCAGTCACCCGCAGTGTGGAGTTCATTCACCAGTTACGCACCTCGACAGGTTCCCACGAACGGCTCGCGGTCATCGAGCTCTTTGGGCGCTATTCCGGTGAGACGTCGTTGGTCTCCGCGTACCTGGCAAGTGTTGACCGGGCCATTATCTCCGAAGTCCCCTTCGACCCGGAACGACTGGCTGCATTCCTGATGGAAGACAAGCGCCGCAACCCTTCGAGCTATGCGATGTGCACCATCTCGGAAGGCGCCACCGTCATCGGCGGAGATCTGTATTCGATCGGTGACTCCAGCGGGTACGGCCACCGCACGCTCGGCGGCATCGGACAAGTCACGTCCGAGTTGCTCAAGGAACTGACCGGCCAACAGATCATTACCCAACCGCTCGGTTACCTGATGCGGTCGGGGCAGCCTGACTCGCTGGACCTGATGGTCGCCACAAACTTCGCAGTCATGGCCGCCGACCTTGCCGCCAGCACAACCCGTGGAAAGATGGTGGCGCTGCGCAGCGGCACCTACAGCAGCGTCCCGATCACCGAAGTTGGCGAAGGCGCCAAGCGTGTCGACGTCGAATCGCTCTATGACGTCGAGAACTATCAACCCAAGGTCCGTCAGGTCACCGGCAAGCCGATGTTCCTGTACTGAGTTCGCGCGCCCACAGGTGCTTGAGCTAGATCACGCAGCACCGACGGGCCGTGGTCATGCCAGCCCCGGCTGCGTCATCCTGGTCCGGGAGCCGCATGCCAGACGTCCCCGTATGCGGCCGGGTCGCCGATGATGGCGTCGATCCTGTCCTTGACCTCGGTCGTTAATTGTGGGACGAGGCGGATCGCAGCCATGTTCTCAACGACCTGCTCCACGCGCGACGCTCCCGTGATGACGCTGGCAACGTGCGGATGCGACGCACACCAGGCGATCGCCAACTGTGCGAGCGAACCGCCCAGATCACCAGCCACTGTCATCAGTTGCCGAATACGTTCATCGTGGCGGCCGTCGGTCAACTGGTCGCGCACCCACGCCACGCCGCCTTCACTGGCACGGCTGCCCTCAGGTACCCCGCCCAGGTACTTGCCGGTCAACAGCCCCGAGGCCAGCGGCGACCATGTCGTGGTCGCAAAACCGTGATCCTGCACCAGCCGCGCATATTCATCTTCGACACGCTGACGATGGAAAAGGTGGTATTGCGGCTGGTCGACGATCGGCGCGTGCCATCCATGTCGTTGGGCAAGATCAATGGCCGCCCTGATGTCGTCGGCCGGCCATTCTGATGTCCCCCAATACATCGCCCAGCCCCTGTCGATCGCGTCGGAGAACGCCCGTACGGTTTCTGCCAAGGGAGTGTGTGGGTCGGGCCGATGCGCGTAGACAACATCGAGATAGTCCAATCCGAACCGCTGCAGAGAAGCCGGGATCGCTTCCAGCAGATACTTGCGGTTGAGCGTGTAACGGCTATTGACACCGTCGTTGAGTCCAACCCAATACTTGGAGGTGACCACAAATTCGTGCCGTCCCCAGCCAAGCCGGCGCAATGCTTCACCCATCACACGTTCCGAGGTGCCTTTGGCATACGACTCGGCATTGTCGAACAAGTTGACGCCTGCGTCCCGCGCCGCCTGCATCATCGCCATGGCATGATCAACGCGATCGAGGTCGTTGAAATGGGGCCATGATCCAAGCGCCAGCGCGCTGACTTTCAGACCCGATGAACCCATGGGCCGATAGATCATGTCGGTCTTGACGCTGTCCATGCTCCCACTTGTCTCGGCAACGACACTCAAACTAGTCGGTGAGCATCAACGGACGGTGCGCACTGCTTGGACCTCATCGACAGCGACCTCAACTGCCGCTGGCGGACCCAGGACGACTCGCAAATCGCTCGATGACGACCCAAACGGAGTCGTGACCACCGCAGCAGCGTCATAGGCGATCTCAACACCGACAGGCCACCTGCCAGAGCGATGCTGGCGCGACGACCGGTTCACCTGCGTGAACGTGTGCCAACAATCTGTCGACTGGTCCGCGGCACGCCTTCGTGCGTCGATTTGTGGTCCAGGGCCTGGACAGCGGTATGCCGCACCGTCACCGATCCACCACCGAGTTTCGACGGGTCGCAACCGAACGTCGACCCGCACATCGCCGGCCGTCACCGACATGGTCAGCGTGGCCCACGAGCTTTGGGTGACAGCGAGCCACGTTGGGATGCCGACGACATGACGAACCTCAGCCGGTGGACTCAGGACGATGGCCGGTCGTGGAGGGGTCAGGCGATCGATGGCTTCCTGAATCACGTCCTGAAACGCGCCGTTGACCGAGGTAGGTCGCGCTGGCACCCACCATCCGTAGGACCATGTTGCTCCGCGGTCGCACGTGACTCGATAGAAGCGGGCGCCAAATGGCACCACCGTGCGCACCGCCAAGTCGAAATACGACGCAAACTCATGGTGAGGGATCGCGACGTAGCGGCAGCGCGGCGCGGCACCGGCTGAGCGGGATGTGCCAGTGCGCACGGACGTCCAATCGAATGCACGTGCCTCAACGCTGCGGCCACCAATCACTGTCGCGTGACCGCCGGATTCGCCCTCATCGTCAGCAAGAGCGGCCCGTGCAGTCGCATTTGCAGACGTAGCGGTCACCACCGCCGCAATCATCACCACCCGCAAGATCGTGCGCATTCCCCACCCCATTTGTCGTCAACCCCAGTCATCGAGCCTCACCGGCCGCCCCGCCTCACCGTCCGCCTACCAGCGGCCTGATATCGCCAGCCACGCGACGCCGACGGCACACTCCATGGGCCACCCATGGCCGACGTCCCGCGTCGACCGGTCCTGGCGATCACTTCGCCTCGCCCGCGTCCCATCCTAGGTGCGACTCGAACTGTCGCGACCGATGGCGCCGAAACTGTGGACATACGCTGGCGCTGTGCGGGCGTGACCACGACCTGGGCCATCACGGCATCAGGCGGGTGACCGCTTCATCGAGCAGGTACCAACCACGCTCGGTTGCCTGCAGGCGCCCGCATGCGGTAGTGATCAGACCGCTCTTCATCGCATCTTCGAGCGCGAGCGGATCGACCCGCGGGACATCATGCGGATGCAAGCCCTCGCTAACTCTGAGTCCCAGCATCAGTCGTTCGACGGCACGTTCGTCAACGGTAAGCGTCTCAGAACCGGCCGCCGGATCGACTCCTTGCTCGATCGCGTCGCAGTAGCGCTCGATTGACCTGGTTGTCCACCATCGATGCCCATCGAGATGCCCGTGAGCCCCGACCCCCAGTCCGAGATAATCGCCGTGGCGCCAGTACAACTGGTTGTGACGGGACCTGCGCGCCGAACCCTTCGCAAAGTTGGAGATCTCATAGTGCTCGAATCCCCCAGCAATCAATGCCTGTCGGGTGAGTTCGAAGCGGTCCCTGAAGACGTCATCATCTGTCACACACATTGTCCCCGCGCTGACCGCCCGTCCAAACGGCGTGTTTGCATGAATGGACAGTGCATACGCCGACACGTGGTCGACCTCTAGCTCGAGTACCGCCCGCAGCGTCGTTGCCCAATCGTCGTTGCTCTCCCCTGGTGTTCCATAGATCAGATCGAGGCTGATGTCGCCGATACCCCCGCGCCGTGCCTGCTCAACTGCTTGCCCAGCACGGGTTGCCGAATGCCCCCGTTCCAGACGATCGAGCACATGCGCAACGAACGACTGCGCCCCCATCGAGATGCGGGTAACCCCTCCAGCTGCCAAGCTCTCAAAGAGTTGGACTGATCCGGTTTCTGGGTTCGCTTCGACGGTGATCTCCACGTCGTCAGCGCACGCGAATGCCGCACGGACGTCGTCCAGCAGCAATGCCAGGCGCGACGCCCCGACCATTGTTGGGGTGCCTCCTCCAAGGAAGATGGAGGAGACTTCAGGCCAATCTTGTCGTTGGCTGGCCCATCGGCGGATGTCAGCGGACAGTGCAGCGACATACCGGTCATACAGCGCTTCGTCACCGTCTCCCACCGCAACCGTCGCGAAGTCGCAGTATCCGCAACGGTGGTGGCAGAACGGCACATGCAGGTAGATCCCAAAACCGGCGGCAACACCACTTTCCACGGGCCTGGCGAGCCAACCCGGTGTGTTCCCTGCCTCGGCGACCGTCACGGCCTGCCGCTGCCATCCCATGGGTCGACCCCCAGGCGTTCTGTTACTGCTGCAATCACATCGGGGTCAGCCGAGCTGGCGAGCAGGCGGCCTGGAAATCGGGAAACCTCATGCAGCGCGCGCATCCGGTGGCAGTCCTGCACCAGCAGGAACAGGGCTGCTTCGTCGTCACGCAACTCGTCACTCATCCGACGCATTTCGTCGTCGTCGATCCCGATGTCACGCAATTTGGCGAACAAGCCGCCTGCCGCAGCACCAAGTGCTGCACCCACAATCGGTCCCCCCGGGCCCAAGAACAGCCCAGCAAGAATGCCCAGCCACGCCCCACCGACCGCGCCTTGCGCCGGAGACACGTCTTTGGTCTGGGTGATCCGCACTCGGCCGCGAACCTTGGCAACAATGGCGGCATCTTCAAGTTTCAGATGTCCCCGCGCCACCAGCCTCATGGACGCAAGCAACCCTTCCTGGGCGCGCAAGGGAGAGTCGAATGCGAAAGCCCACAGGTCAGCGTCTGAACCTTCTGGCACGCCTGACGCATTATCGATGACCGCCTGTTCGTCAGCGGTCAGTGCATCGTGGAAATCGGCCAGTTGACGCGCAGCGTCGTGGTCTGACTGATCGCCACCTCCGTCAGCGTCGGCGCCTTCGCGGCGAGCGTCGTCGACCATGTCATGCTCCTCACCAGTCGCGTAGATACTTGCGGCAGTCATCCACGTTCAATCCGTCTGCTGGACCGAGCCTGATCGCAATGCTGACACGAATGCTTCGGGCGGAATCTCGACCGATCCGACCGATTTCATCCGCTTTTTTCCTTCCTTCTGCTTCTCAAGCAGCTTGCGTTTCCGCGACACGTCGCCGCCATAGCACTTGGCGAGGACATCCTTGCGCCGAGCCTTGATGGTCTCCCGAGCAATGATCCGCGCGCCAATCGCCGCCTGGATCGGCACATCAAACATCTGCCGCGGAATCAGCTCCTTCAGGCGCTCCACCATTGACCGGCCGAACGCATAGGCGTCGTCGCGATGAATGATCGAACTGAAGGCATCGACCGACTCTGCATTGAGGAGCACATCAACACGGACAAGATCAGCGGCTTCATACTCTCCCATGGAATAGTCCAGCGATGCGTACCCGCGCGAAAGTGACTTCAACTGGTCGAAAAAGTCGGTGATGATCGAGGCCAACGGCAGCCGATAGCGCAACTCGACCCGCGATTCGGTCAGATAATCCATTGCCAGCATCGTTCCACGACGGCCTTCGCACAGCTGCATCACCGGGCCGACATAGGCGGACGGCGTCAAGATCATCGCGACCACGGTGGGCTCGCGAATCTCCGCAATCTGGTTGACCGGCGGAAAACTCTGAGGATTGGAGATTTCGATGACTTCGGGTTCGCCAGTCTCCGGATCGGTACGACCTTCGAGTTCGACCCTGTAGCGCACCGATGGTGCCGTCGTCACGAGCGGGATGCCGTACTCGCGGTCGAGTCGTTCAGAGATGATCTCGAGATGGAGGAGTCCCAGGAAACCGCACCGAAAACCGAACCCGAGGGCGACGGATGTCTCCGGTTCGAAACTGAACGATGCGTCGTTGAGGCGCAAGCGATCGAGCGCGTCACGCAATTGCGGGAAATCCTCTGAGTCGACGGGATACAGCCCGGAAAACACCATCGGCAGAGGCTCGCGATACCCCGGCAACGCCACGACATCCCGTGCGCTCTTGCCAGCCCGTGTAATCGTGTCACCGACCTTGGCTTGGCCGACGTCTTTGATCGCAGCCGACAACACCCCGACTTCGCCGACGCCGAGCGCGTCAACCGGCGTCTCTTCGGGCGAGTGGACACCTAAGTCATCGACCTCGCCTTCGAACCCGGTCGCCATGAGCCTGATGCGATCTCCGGGAGCAAGCTGGCCATCGACAACCCGGAAATACACCAGTGCACCGCGATACGCGTCATAGATCGAGTCAAAGATCAAGGCGCGCGTGGGAGCGGCGGAATCGCCTGCCGGTGCCGGGACGCGGTCAACGATCGAGTCGAGGACGGCTTCAACGCCCTCTCCTGTTTTCGCTGAAATGCGCAGGACGTCTTCGGGCTCGCCTCCAATGATCGATGCGATCTCGCGGGCGACCTCGTCGGGCTGAGCGGCGGGCAGATCGATCTTATTGAGCACCGGAATGATCTCAAGGTCGGCTTCCAGCGCCAGATACAGGTTGGCGATCGTTTGCGCCTGCATGCCCTGAGCCGCGTCGACCAGCAGCACCGCTCCTTCGCACGCATTGAGCGCGCGGGAGACCTCATATGAGAAGTCGACGTGACCTGGGGTGTCGATCAAGTTGAGGAGATATTCGCCTTCGAGGGCGCCAAGCGGCCGGTACGGCAAACGTGCCGTCTGGGCCTTGATGGTGATCCCGCGTTCGCGCTCAATGTCCATCTTGTCGAGATACTGCTCTCTCATTTTGCGCGGATCGACCAGCTCAGTCAGTTGCAGCATCCGGTCGGCCAGCGTCGACTTGCCGTGGTCGACGTGGGCAACGATGCAAAAGTTGCGGATGCGCTGTTGGTCATAGGTCACGGCGGTGATGGCCTCGCTTGCGGTCGAAACGTCCTGGCGAAACGCTCAGGCAGATAACGGGCACGGGATACACAGTTGCTGGTGGCCGCATGAGCGACCTCTGGGATGCCAACGGTACGCCGCCGCAGGGGCGTACGTGGCATCGGCACGTACACTCCGTACCTTGCGTGCTCGGCTGCCAGTTGCCGGGCCGTCAACCACGCTGGTACCGTGACGCCGCGCGTTGACCACCGTAAAAGGCTGTCAACCCGGTCCGTGGAGTGTCGGAATCCGACGGTACCGTGACCCGACCTCATGGTGTTCGGCGCTGCCGCTCGCTCGCGGCTACCCAACAACGCGCCTATCCCTTCCGTCGCAACGTCCACCGCCCAAGTGCCGCATGAGACGAGACCACCCGCATGGCCAACATTAAGTCCCAGATCAAGCGCAATCGCCAGAACGAAGCGCGCTACGAGCGCAACCGGCAAGTGCGCTCACGACTCAAGACGCTCGTCAAGAACTTCGGTTCGGCGGTCCAGGCTGGCGAAAAAGATGCGGCAAACTCCGCATATGCCACGGCAGCGAGGGAACTTGATCGCGCCGCGACCAAGGGCATCATCCACCGCAACACGGCCGCCAACCGCAAGTCAGGGATGGCAAAGCGGCTCGGCCAACTGTAAGTCTCGCCGCCAGATTCGGCCCTTTCCATTGCTCAGCGGCTTCTCCCCGTTCGCGTCCGTTCGGGCTCGTCGTTCATCATGTGGCACACAGGTAGCCTCGTCTCGTCGCAACCTGTATGCAAAGGCCCAGCGGTGGATCCTGAAGAACGCTCAGCTGAGTCCGTTCGTCAGCAGATCATCGCCGCATTGACCGATGCGTCATCATCTCACCCGATGGCCAATCAAGCTGGCGGAGACCGTGAAATTCGGCTCGCACTGGCTGCTTCGGTCCTGCGACGCCTCGACCAACATGAGCTTGGGACGATCGACCCTCAGGCAGTCGCACGCTGGATCAGTTGGTTGCATGTCCAAATTGACCAGCACGATCCCGATGACCCCGACGTCGTCATCACCGTGCCCGACACCGGGTTAGACGGACACCCTCCAGTTGGATCATCAGTCGACGTCCTCGCCGAAGACCGACCATTCTTGCTGTCGACGATCACCGACGAACTACATCAGCGCGGTTGCGCCATACGGCGGCGCTGGCATCCCATCATCGGCGTCGCAACCAATGACGACGGCCGAGTCTCGGCGATCTTGCCGGCTCGCACCTCAGCCGCCCGAATTTCTGTCCTCCACCTTGAACTGAACCGTCACCTTGATGAAGACGAACGTGACGACCTCACTGCTCGCCTCAAGATTCTGATCAAAGACGTCACGCGCGCCACGAACGATTTCGAGACCATGCGTGAACGCATCGGCGAACTAGCGACCCAGCTCCGGTTTGGCGACTGGAGTGCTCCACCGTCCAAAGGCGCTGACCCGTCCGCGCGCCTTGACAGCTCACCGCAGGAAGCGGCAGACCTTCTTGACTGGATCATCGACGACAACATGGTCCTGTTGGGCATCCGTGACTACCGAAGTTCAGAACCGGGCGAGATGCAGGTCGTCGCAGGCAGCGGCTTGGGACTCCTTCGCACCGACACCGATATGCCATCGCCTGTAGCGCTCGCCGACCTCGACGAAGACAACATCGACCTCACGCGCGACGACGTCGCACTCGTCGATATCCGGCGAACTCATGCCCAAGCGACTGTGCAACGCCGTGACCACATGCAGCAGATCAGCGTGCGCCACCGCGACAACGGCAGCATCGAAGAAGTCCGCATTCTCGGCCTTTTCACCCGCAAAGGTCTGGCCGAGCCGGTCCGTACCACACCAGTGCTGCGCCGGAAGCTGCGAGCGATTCTTGAACGTGAAGACGTCGTCGACGCATCCCACGACGAAGGCACGATCACCGCGCTGTTCCAAGCGTTGCCCAAGGATGAGCTGTTCACGCTCGATCTCGACGCACTGCATGAGATGGTCGTTGAGTTGTTCCATGCCGAAGAGCGTGGAGAGATTCGGACGCTCGTCCGTCACGATGATCGATCACCCACAGTCTCCGTCCTGATCTCAGTCCCCCGAGATCGTTACGGCCCGCAACTCCGTCAGCGCATCGAAGCCCTGTTGCAGTCCCGCTTCAGTCCCAGCCGGATCGATGTCGAGTTATCCCTCGGTCAACGACGCGAAGCGCTCGTGAGATTTCTGTTGCATGTGCCGGATCCGACACCATCGGTCGATGTGGCTCAGTTGCATGCCGAGGTCGCTGAGCTGGCTCGATCGTGGATCGACGACGTCACCGATCGCATATCGACGACCCCGGAGACCTCCGACACACATCTCGAATTGGCGCGGCGACTGCCGGCGGGATATCGCGACTCGGTTCCCATCGACGTGGCTGTCCGTGACGTCGCGCTCTTGCACGATGTCTTGGCAACCGACGTCGCGCTGACCGTTCGGCTCGACGACGCTGTGGGGGATGAGACGTCGCACCTGCGCGTCGCACGGCGCGATAGCCCGCTGGAACTTTCCAGTTTCTTGCCGATCCTGGAAAGTTTGGGCATGACCGTCCTGCAGGAGGTTCCGCATCGGCTTGAGGGCGACGCCGTTCTGTACCTGCAGGATTTCACCGTTAGCGCCGAGAACCTTGATGCCGCACGGGATGGCACACGACTTGCTGAGGCGATTCTTGCCGCCCACCGCGGCCACCTGGCGATCGATCGACTCAACTCCCTGGTTCTGGTCGCCGGACTGGAGTGGCGCGAGGTCATGCTGCTCCGCACGCTGCAGCGCCTCCGGCGGCAACTGGGCACCACCTATACCCCTGAATACACCAATGAGACGATTGTGGGCCAACCGGCTGCGGCGCGTGCCATCGTTGACTACTTCCATGCTCGCTTCGACCCCGACCGTGACCCCGCCGACGAGCCCCCTGCCCGCGACAAGGTGTTGGACATCTGCGACGGGCTTCCCCGACTCGACCAAGACCGGATCCTGCGGGGACTCGTTGAACTCATCAATGCGACCGTCCGAACCAACGTCTTCCGGCGCGATGCCGTCGCCGACGGCACCGAGGAGCCGTATTTCTCGCTGAAATTTGACCCATCGAAAATCGAAGGGGTTCCCCGTCCTGTGCCATTTCGCGAGACGTTCGTCCACTCGCCCGGTGTCGAAGGCATCCACCTGCGATTCGGTCCCGTTGCACGTGGTGGGCTGCGATGGTCGGACCGACGCGATGACGTGCGAACCGAAGTATTCGATCTTGTCAAAGCCCAGCTGCTCAAGAACGCCTTCATCGTTCCAACCGGCGCGAAGGGCGGATTCGTCCTCACCCGGGAACCCGCTGATCCCACTGCATTGCGCGAGGAAGTCCGGCGTCAGTACATCACCTTCGTCCGTGGCCTTCTCGACGTCACCGACGACCTTGACGGGGACGATGTCATCACGCCGACACGAGTTCGCTGCCACGACGGTGACGATCCCTACCTGGTTGTCGCAGCCGATCGGGGCACCGCAACGCTGTCAGACACCGCCAACGCCGTCGCCCACCGCTACGGATTCTGGCTCGATGACGCGTTCGCCTCCGGTGGGTCGAATGGATATGACCACAAGGCGCTCGGAGTCACTGCCAAGGGCACATGGATGGCTGTGCGACGCCATTTCCGCGAACTGGGCATCGACGTCCAGGCAGAGCCGGTGACCGTCGCCGGGGTCGGCGACATGTCGGGGGACGTCTTTGGCAACGGCCTGCTTCAATCGCGAGCAGTGCGACTCGTGGCAGCCTTCGATCACCGGGACATCTTCCTGGATCCCGACCCTGACCCTGAGCGCTCGTTTGAGGAACGCGCACGATTGTTCGCCATGTCGCGATCATCATGGCAGGACTATGACCGTGGAGTTCTCAGTCCCGGCGGCGGCATCTTCGCCCGATCGGCGCGCACCGTCGAACTGACCGACGAGATGCGTGCACTGCTCCGCGTCGACGTTGACCGGCTCACGCCACCTGCACTCATCCAAGCCATCCTCAAAGCACCCGTAGACCTGCTGTTCGCTGGCGGAATCGGCACCTACCTCAAGTCGTCGGGCGAGACCGACCTGCAAGTCGGCGACCGAGCAAACGACGAATTGCGGGTTGACGCCCGCGACGTGAGAGCCCGTGTGATTGGGGAGGGCGCCAACCTGTTCATCACACAGCGTGGACGCATCGAATATGCGCGCCGCGGTGGTCATATCAATCAAGATGCGATCGACAATGCCGCTGGAGTCGCAACGTCTGACTGTGAAGTCAACCTCAAGATCTTGCTCAAGGCTGCGATCGATCACGATCGACTCGACCCAGATGATCGCAATGAACTGTTGAGCGAATTCGCAGGTGAGGTGGTCGACCTTGTCATGGTCGCAGTCGACCGCCAGTCGGGCGCTGTCTCGAAGGAACGCCGGCGCAGCCCGCGCCTGCTCGATGCCTACGACCAGATGATGGATCGATTGACGTCCAGTCATGCCCTCGACCGCGACGTCGAACGGCTGCCAGATACGCAAGTCTTGGCCGAGCGTGCCGACGCGGGCGCGGGGCTGACCCGTCCCGAGCTGGCGACACTGTTGGCATGGTCCAAGCGAGAACTCAAAGAGCACTTGCTCGCCGGAGATCTGCTCACGCTCGAACTGTTTGTTCCTATGGTCCGGAACCTCTTCCCAGCGGGGGCCATCGATCGTTTCGGCGATCTTGTCGAAGGCCACCGCCTACGACAAGAACTGACGGCCACAGCGATTGCCAACGAGATCGTGGACCGCATGGGGGTGACCTTCATCACCCAGTTCGCTGATACCTCGGCCGTCGATCTGGACCACGCCGTGCTCGCCTATCAGATCGCGCGCAACGCCATCAATGCCGAGGCGTGGTGGGCCGTGCTCGATCACTTGGAGGGTGACAATGATCCCGAGCGCGTTGACGAGTTGGCACAGGCCCTCGAACAGCTGGTCGCAGGTGCCGCCACCGGCCTCGTCCGGCACCCGGCATTGCGAACTGACCCCGAGGGGCTTGCCGAACGCATTGGCGCGGTGGTCACGCGACTGCGGGCATCAGTTGAACAACTGGGCACACAGGAACAACGCATAGCTCGTTCGGCATATGTGCGCTGGCTCATAGACGATCTCGTCGACCCTGAGCTTGCTCAGTTCTTGGGTATGGCCCGAGACCTAGTGTTGGTACCCGAGATTGCCGACGTCATCGTCGATCTCGACGGCAAGAGAGATGCGGCCGAGGTAGCCGACGCATTTCTGCGCGTCGGTGAAGCCCTCAAGATCGAGCGCCTTGAAGAGGCCATCCAGCGCCTTGAAGTCCGCGAACCGTGGGCACACCGTCAACGAGAAGGGCTACGCAGCGACCTCCGGCGGGTCCGTCGAGACGCGGCACGTTTGGCGTTGCTCACACACCCTGATCGTGACGTGGCGGCCGCCGTGAGCGAGCAAGTCAAGATCTGGGAGCCCGACATCGCCACGGTCACGGCGTTGATTGACGACATCGCTACCGAGTCTGTGTCGCTGGATGCTCTAGCGGTGTGTGCGCGCTCTGTCCACCAGGTCGTAGAACGCGGCTAGACCGCCGGTCAGTCGCGTTCTAGCCGCGACACGCTGGCATCGATGGGCTCATCGAGAATCGCAAGCGCCTCTTCGAGATCTTCATCGGCAACCACGACCGCCGTTCCACCAATCCCAAACGGAATATCCGGTCGCATGCCGCCGGCGTCATCGCCGGAAACAAATGCGTCGATCCCATGTACCTGCAGCAGGCCACATGCGAGGTCGGCATCTGCCCGACTCACAAACCGGTCGATTCTCGCCATGATCTCGTCCTCAATGTGACAGTGCATCGTTGGTCGGTGCTGGCACAGCCATTGGATTCCATGGTCGCCCCACAGTACGGGCAGTTGCAAGTTCGATAACCGCCGCCTCGAGGACCAGGTCGTCAGGGAGTTCCGATCCCTTCAGTTCCAGATCGAGTACAGACAGCCGGTCATGGCACCAGGCCAGTTCACCCGGACCGAATGCCCGTGAGAGGGCCTGAACCCTTCGGTGCTGGCCAGGCGACATTCCCGCTTCCTTTGGTGAAGCCCCGGCCCTGACTTGAAGCAACTGTCGTGACCGAAACACCAGGGCTCCGAGCAACGCCAGCGGTGCCTCGCCGGCATTGAGTGCACCACGCAATGCAATCAGCGCTGCAGCCGGGTCACGTTCAGCGACCGCATCCGCAATGGCGAATCCAGTGGCTCGACCCTGACCTTCAACAATGGCTTCCACGTCAGCAACACTGATGGCCCCATCGCCGGTCGTTGCCGCGCAGACCGATGAGACTTGAGAAGCGATCGTGGTCGTGTCAGTTCCCGCATGGGCCCGGATCGCCGCGATGGCGGCTGCGTCAGCCTGTCGACCGAGACGGGCAAACTCGCCACTGACTAATGTCGACCAGCCCCGGTCATCCCAATCCGTCGGACGCTTGACATCGACACGCTCACCGTTGGCTGAAGCAAGCTTGGCGATCTTGGGGATCCGCCCGACACCCCGTGCGACAAGAAGCAACGTGGCCTGTTGCGACGGGTCGGTCAGGTACTGCTCAATTTCGGCCTTGAGCCCGCCCGTCACCCCTTCGACACCGCGAATGGCGACGTAAGCCCGTCCGCCGAACAGCGATGTCGTACGAAGTTCTGGGAGGTGCTCGATCTCGGTGGCATCGACGACACTGACGTCCGCGTCATCGTCGGCCGCATGGACCTGAGCTATCCACTCTTCGACAGCCCGCTGGAGCAACAGGTCGTCATCACCGTTGAAGAGCAGTACTGGGTCCATGCTCAGACTGTAGCGCTGGCGCTTGCACCCCTGCGATCAGACCATTCGCCGGGGCATTCCGGCGGTCAGGACCAAACCGGTCAGGACCAAACCGGTCAGGACCAACCCGCTCAGGCACGACGACGGTCGTCGATCCATCGCGGTCACTTCGCACGACCTCGATGTCGAGTTCAGCGAGCAAGGCAAGTACATCAGGATGTGGATGCCCGTACGTGTTGTCATGGCCAACGCTGATCATGCCGATCTGAGCGCCGGTTGCCGCAAGGAAGTCAAACTCGGTGGTTGCCGCCCCGTGGTGGGGAACGGTGATCAGCTCGGCCTCTAGTCGCGCCGGCGCGTCACTGAGCAAGTCGCGCTGGCCTGCGCGCTCGACATCGCCAGTGAGCAAGACACGGCGTCCGTCGACGTAGGTGATCTTCAACACGGTCGACATCTCGTTGAGTTCGCTGCGTTCGAACCGATACGGCCTTCCAGATGGCGGATGCAGCACCTCAATCACGAGGTCTCCCACCGTGACAACCGAACCTGTGATGGGAACAACGACGTCGATATCTCGCGCTTGGGCTTCAGCAAGAAAATCATCAACTTGTGGCAACGCGTTGGGTTGTGGCCGGTACCACACCTGACCGACGCGTACCGACCGGATGACGTCGGCGACTCCTCCCACATGGTCAAGGTGAGGGTGCGTCACCACCACCAGGTCAAGGCGGCGCCGTCCGTTGGCCCGCAGCCATCGGGCGGCGGTGTCGTCGCTGCCAGCGTCGACCATGACGCGTGCTCCGGGCGATTCGACGAGAAGAGCGTCGCCTTGCCCTACATCGATAACAGAGACCGAGAAGTCACGGGCCGGAAGCGCGCCGGCAGCAACAGGGATCAACGCCACCATCGTCGCAGCGCCAGCACAGGCCAGAGTCCAGCGAGCTCGCGGCGTACCAGGAAACTGGACGACCCACGCTGCAGCCGCGACAAGGGCAACGACGGTCGCCGGACGATCCCATCGCGCCAGTCCCGCCACGTCAGCGAAAGCATGTGCCGAGACGAGCACGATCCGCGCGGGCCAGCTTGCAATCCAGAACAAGACCGATGCAGCCTCAACACTGACCAGCGCTACCGCTGAACCGACAAACGACACCGTGGCGGCGATCATCGCCGCAGGGACGGCGACCACGTTGGCTGGAACCGATGCAACGCCCATTTCACCAAAAGTCAGCAGGACGACAGGCAACACAGCGATCTGCGCGCCAACAGTGATGGCTGCGACCTGAGCAAGTCGCTTCGGCCACCGATCCAGTCGACGCAGCACCAGTGGGGCAATCACGAGCACCCCTGCGGTTGCCGCTGCCGACAACGTCAGCCCGAGCGAGCCAGCAAGGTGGGGGTCGACAAGGATCAGCACCAATACAGCCGTGGCCAGCGAGTGGCGCGCGTCGCCGATCTGTCCGCGCAGTCGCACCATCAACACGATCAACGCCATCGTGCCTGCCCGCATAACACTCGGTTCGAAGCGTGTCACGAACGCGAACCAGACGATCACCACCCCAACGACCATCCATCGCGCCCGCAAACTGCATCCCGCTGCAATCGTGATGGCCAGGACCCCTGCCGCCACGATGCCCACGTTGGTCCCCGACACAGCGGTCAGATGCGTCAGGCTCGTCGCACGCATCGCAGCAGCATCATCGTCTGGCAACAGACGGGTATCTCCGATTACAAATCCGACCAGCAGTCCGCCTACTCGTTCGCTCGCCAACCGTGTTGCAGACTGCCTGACACGTTGTCTCACATGCTCGCTCGTGGCAGCCAGCCACCCCGCGTCGTCGGCTTGGTCCCACACCATCGGGTCCAGAATGGCCACCACGTGTTGCGTGCGCAGCCATCGGCCGTAGCCGCCATCGGGCAATGGTCGCGCCGAAGCCGCGCCGTGCCACGTCGTGCCCAGGGCTGGCGGATCGTCGTGGATGGTGAGCGCCGCCCGTTGTCGAACTGGCTGCCCGTCGAGGGTGGTCACACGCACGACAACCTGCCATCCGGTTGTGATGAGTCGCGGCTCACGGACCACTTTCGCAACGATCGTCGCTGTCCCCCCACGATCGGCCAGGGCGACAAGCGGTCCACCGCTGGTAGCGGCCGCTCGTGCGGCCATCCCCATGGCGATGACGACGGCGACCATCACCGTGGCCATCAACGGCGTTGCAAAACGGATACGTGCTGGTTGTCGCACACTCGCCCACCTAACCGCGACGTGCCCTTGCGACAATCCTGCACCAGCGAGGACTGCGATGCCCGCGATCACCACTCCGGACATGAGCCACACGAGAGGCTGACGACCATGAGCCAGCCACCAGACAATCGCCTCCCCGCGCTGGGTCTCTACCGCTGATATGCCCAGGCGTGCTGTCATCCAGGCGACAACCGCCCACCACGCGACGGGCCCAACGACCTGAGGTGCCGGTGCAAGAGCGTGGTCACGACCAACTGGCGTGACTGGTGGTGAGCCGGCAGAACTGGTGACGTTGGGGTGATCACTATCGCCGACGGCGTCGAACCGCCTCATCGCGCGACGATGTGCTCAGCCAGATTCTGGAAGGTCGCTTCGCCAATCCCTGACACGGCGCGCAAGTCGCCTGGCACACGGAAGGGGCCATGCCGCTCCCGGTGGGCGACGATGGCCGAGGCGCGCGTGGGGCCGATGCCTGGCAGATTCGTAAGGTCGTCAGCGCTGGCCGTGTTGATGTCCAGGACGCCTGGTTCACCGTGCGGCGCGCCTGTTGACTGGCTGTACGGCCCGGCGAGCTCGCCTTGAAACGGCAGACGGACTTGTTCGCCATCGGCGACGGGTCGTGCGAGATTGATCGCGTCGAGATCCGCACTCCAGCGCGCACCACCGGCCGCGACAATTACGTCACCTACGCGCGCACCATGCGGGATGGCAATGACCCCTGGAGAGCGCACCGCCCCCGAGACGTGCACGGTCAGCAAGGACGACGTGTCGCCATCGACAGACGGGCTGCCTGGCATGGTGTCCATAACTGCATCGGAGGCGAACTCCGAGCCATGGCCGGTCGGCGGCTGATGCACGGTGCCATGCTCAGCGTCCCATGCAGCAGCAGCCGGGCCGATGCGGTGATGCTGGGCCGAGTCGTCGGTCACCGGCCGGCCAGCGAAGATGAGCACGCTTGCCGCCACCGCACCAGCCAGCATGATGCTCAATCCGACCACCTCGCTCGGTCGGGCATCCAGCCACGCCGTCAGGTGCTCTGTCAGCAGGCGGAGTCGATCTCGAGGACCGAATGCTCCGGACGCCCCGAATGACTGTTCGTCCGATGCCCATCCATTGGTCGGCAGCCCATGCTGACCCCAATGGTCGTCCGCCGGTACGTCATTGGCGTCACCGTCCGGTGCCGATCGGCACGTGCACTCCAGTGACGCATCCGGGCTGGGGCGTTGATCGCCGTCGAGTGGGAGTCGAGACATGCGACAAGACTGCCGGCGGCGACCCTTGTCGAGGCTGCGCGCTTGGGCGTGCCTGTGGATTCGTGACGCTGCTCGAAATCAGCGCACGGTGGACGGGACCGCCGCAACACCAATGGCGCCTGGCCCCACGTGCGTTCCCACGATCGGACCAATGACCGATTCGAAGCGGACCTCTGCATCGGCTCGATGGGTGATCGCACTGCGCAACTCCATGGCGTGCTGGGCTCCCACTGCGTGGACGATGGCAATGTCGACGGGGCCACTGGCAGCCAGCCCCGCAACGATCTCTACGACACGGTCGCGAGCCCGGGCCCATGTGCGCGTCCGTTCACGGATCTCGACGCGACCATCGGTCAAATGCAACAACGGCTTGACCCTGAGCGCAGTGCCGATAGCGGCCTGCGGACCACTCAGCCGGCCTCCGCGCTTGAGGAATTCAAGGGTGTCGACCACCAGCAAGCCAACGCCACGGTCACGGACGTGAGCTACCGCCGCTAGCGCGTCAGCGACCTCGCCGTCGGAGTCGATGACATCAGCAGCAGCGAGTACGGCCAGGCCAAGCGACGCACCGATAACCCGAGAGTCGACCACTTCCACCGGTACCGGGGCTTTCGGTGCCTGGGTCCTGGCAACGTCGAAGGTCCCGGACAACTCCGACGAACAGTGGATGGACACGATCCGGTCGTAGCCCTCATCGGCAATGTCGGCGTAGCAGCGCGCAAAATCGACTGGGGTCGGCTGTGAGGTCATTGGCGGCGTGCGGGAGGTTGCAAGCCGCCCATAGAACTCGTCGGCGGTGATGGTCTCGCCGGCAACAAACGTCTCATCGCCGAACGTCACCGACAGCGGAACAACATGCAGTCCACGACGTCGGACGACCCTGTCGGGAAGATCAGCGGTGGCGTCGGTGACGACGGCGATGCGCCCCATCGTCTTACCGAACCACGAAGTTGACGAGCTTGTCGGGTACGGCGACCACCTTGACAACCTCGCCGGTCAGATGTTCTGCAACACCGTCGGCTTGGTGCGCAGCCTGCTCCATCGCTGCCTGGTCAGCGCCCGTGGCCACGGTCGCCCTGCCTCGCACCTTGCCATTGATCTGCACGACGATCTGCACCGTCGCGTCCACGAGCAACGACGCATCAGCCTGCGGCCACGGCTGGTCATGGACGCTGTCAGCATGGCCGAGCCGGTGCCACAGTTCTTCGGTGATGAACGGACAGACGGGCGCCAGCAGCGTCAGCAGCACCTCGAGGGCTTCGCGGACCTCATCGCCGCCATGGCCATCGCGCGTGGCGTCGAGGATCGCGTTGGTCAGTCCCATCATCTTGGCGATCGCGGTGTTGTACTTGCGTGCCTCGAAATCTTCCGAGGCTCCTACGATTGCCTCGGCAACGGCGCGCCGCAGTCCAGCGCCGGTGGCTTCGTCGATGTTGTGGTGATCTGAGCTTTCGCGGGCGATGTGCTCGACGGTCAGCCGCCAGACACGTGAAAGCCACTTGTGCATCCCTGCCGGGGAGACATCGGCCCAGTCGATGTCGTCTTCCGGAGGCGAGGCGAACAACATCGTGCCACGGAGCGTGTCGGCGCCGAATTCGTTGTAGACCTCACCGGGGACAACCAGATTGCCCTTCGATTTCGACATCGCTGCGCCGGCAAGGATCACCTGACCTTGGTTCAACAGCCGCTGGAACGGTTCATCGACGGCCAGGTGGCCACGGTCGCGCATCGCCTTGACGACGAACCGGCTGTACAGCAGGTGCAGCACGGCGTGTTCAACGCCACCGGTGTACTGGTTGACCGGCAGCCATGCGTTGGCGACCTCGGTCGGCCACGCATGCGTGTCGTCGTTAGGTGACAGGTAGCGCAGGAAGTACCACGACGAGTCAACGAAGGTGTCCATCGTGTCGGTATCCCGCACAGCATCGACGTTGCCGCACTGCGGGCACACCACATCATGCTTCCAGGTCGGATGCTGATCGAGCGGTGACCCTTGCACCTGGAAATCGAGGTCGTCGGGCAACCTTACGGGCAGATCATCCTTGGCTACAGGCACCTGGCCGCAGTCAGGACAATGCACGATCGGGATCGGCGCACCCCACGACCGCTGTCGCGAGATCAGCCAGTCGCGCAGCCGATAGTTCACGGTGGCCTCGGCAAGGCCTTGCTCGGCGAGATCAGCCGTGATGCGTTGCTTCGTCTCGCGCCAATCGAGCCCGTCATACGGTCCCGAGTTGACGGTGACACCATCGGAGGCGTAAGCCTCAACCATCGCCTCGCTATCCAGCCCGGCACTCGATCCGTCATCGGTGTCGACAGGCTCGACGACAACCCGGATCGGCAAGCCTTCCTGCCGCGCGAAGTCGAAGTCGCGCTGGTCGTGTGCCGGCACCGCCATGATCGCGCCGGTGCCATAGTCCATGAGCACATAGTCGGCGGCATAGGCCGGGATGGTTTCACCGTTGACCGGATTGACCATGTCGAACGCCAGCCGATACCCGCGCTTGTCGCGCCGTTCACCGGACTCCAGCGTCGACAGCCGCTCAATCTCGGACTTGCGGGAGATCTCATCCAAATACGCCCGGTAGCCATCGTCGTGGGCCATCCGTTCAACGGCCAGCGGATGCTCTGGAGCGAACACGAAGTAGGTCGCCCCGTAGAGCGTGTCAGGACGGGTCGTGTAGACGACGACCTCGGTGCCATCATCAGCTGTCCGGAAGGTGACCTGGGCGCCTTCCGATCGCCCGATCCACGCACGCTGAGCGTTCTTGACCCGGTCGGGCCAATCAATGGCCGCCAGGTCATCAAGAAGTTCATCGGCGTAGCGCGTGATGCGGAAGAACCACTGCGTCCGTGGGATGCGCTGCACAGGAGCACCCGAACGCTCCCCCTTGCCGTCGACCACCTGCTCGTTGGCCAGCACCGTCTGATCAACCGGGTCCCAGTTCA
Organism: Nitriliruptoraceae bacterium; assembly: GCA_040904825.1. GTDB lineage: Bacteria > Actinomycetota > Nitriliruptoria > Nitriliruptorales > Nitriliruptoraceae > JBBDSU01. Next base: position 33,980 of record JBBDSU010000044.1, read on the forward strand.
CCAACGCTTCCCGGCGATAGGCCAGCCCGGCATCGAACAGTTCGAGAAACAGCCACTGCGTCCAGCGGTAGTACTCGGGATCGCACGTCCGCAGCTCAGTATCCCAGTCGAACGAATACCCCAGCCGCACGATCGTCGACGAACCCTCAGCGATATTGGCGTAGGTCCATTTCTTAGGATCTGCGCCACGATTGCGCGCCGCGTTCTCCGCGGGCAAGCCGAAAGCATCCCAGCCAATCGGATTGAGAACCCGCACACCCTTCATTCGCAGATGACGCACCAGAGCGTCATGAATCGTGAAGATCTCGGCGTGACCCATGTGCAGGTCGCCCGACGGATACGGGAACATTGTCAGCGCGTAGTAGGTCGCATCGCCGTCTCGTTCAGCGCTGGGACGCGGCTGCAAGGAATACGTCGTCTCGTCACGCCAACGTTGCGCGATCGGAGGTTCGATTGCACCCGGGTCATAGCGCTCGGGTTCATCGGACGGGAGCATCGCGAACACGAGACATCCTTGCACTGATGGGAACGGTGCGACACAGTCGGCGTGTGCACAGGCCGCGCTGACAACCTGGTCGGATGGACGAGATCGTAGCCGTCTCGCCAACTCAGGCAGCGGCGACATCCCGTTGACAACCGGGTTCGCTGGCATGTGAAGAGCGGGGTACGCTCCGCGACCGACCGCTCACCGGCTGGTGACGACGGTTCGCACGGGCCGGTAGCGCAGTCTGGCAGCGCACCTCCATGGCATGGAGGGGGTCGTGGGTTCAAATCCCATCCGGTCCACGAGCAGCGCCATGAGCGACCAGTTCGACGGTCGCATCGGAAGGCCCCATTGGTTCCACCGGTGGGGCCTTCCGATGTGCGGCACCGTTGGCCGACCTCCGGCCGTCGGGGATCACCGAGGACCGGGCAATCACCTCGACCTAGTGAAGTCGGTCGAAGACCGAGCTGTACTGCGGCCAGCGCCAGAGGCTGAAGTCGCTGCGGATCTCGGCCACCGGAAGTCGGTGCATCCGCCGGCGCAGCCGCTTGGGGGTGAGCCGGAAGCAGTGGACCTTGCGTGCCATCAGCGGATCGCGGTGCAGGATTATAGCCGTCGGGACCGCCCAGAGGCCCCGGACGGGTTCCGCCGGGTAGATCAAGAGGATCCGTCCGCCCGGACGAACGACACGCACCATCTCCGCAAGAGCATCGTCGAGCATCGGCAGGTGTTCGATGGTGTGCACCGAGACGATGCCATCGAACGACGCATCGGCGAACGGCAGGTCGTGGGCCCTACCGGTCAGGGAATTGGCCGCCACGCTCGCTCTGGCGGCTTCAGGGTTGGCGTCGATACCGAAGGCATCCGCCCCGGCGTGCTGCAGTCGCCTCAACAACAGTCCGCGGCCACTGCCGACCTCGAGCAGTCGCATTCCGGCGAGGTCACCGAATGCCGATCGAACACGCCGCCAGTGGTGCGGGTCGAATCGATTCACTTTCGCGTAGCGCGAGGAGTCGTAGTTGACGGTGGCGCTGGCCATGGGCGATGCCTTCCTGCCGGCTGGTCGGAGAACATGCGGGCGATATCGACACCGCCACATCGCTTGGCACCAGCATCTACTTCTGCGACTCGCGGT
>JBBDSU010000045.1:0-1951 GCA_040904825.1 Nitriliruptoraceae bacterium
TGGAACGCCTGCGGCGTGCCCGTGAACGATTCGACGAAGCGACGATCGACACGATCCACGGGTTCTGCCAACGGGTGCTCCAGCATTCGGGTGCGGAACTCGGCGTCGATCCATCGAGCGAATTGCGTGACGATGTCGATGACATCGCGCGCACCGTGGTCAACGACCTGCTGGTCCGCAGCGTCCGGCACGCCGAGCCCGGATGGTTCCGCCTCTTGGACGATGAAATTCGGGGCGACGGCGACCTTGCTGACCGGTTGGTTCGTGTGGTGCGCACAGTCGCTGGTCGGCCCTACCTGCAACTTCGACCCGACGATGAGACCGACCCCGCAGCAGCATGGAGCGGAGTGTGCGGGGCGTTCCGTGAGGCGTGGCGGGCCGAGTCAGACATCCTGATCGACTGGATCAACCGGACGCAGCAGGATCGGGGTTTCCGCAGCAAGACTGCCTACACGCCTGCCGTCATCGAGCGCTTGCGTGATGACGTCGATGCGTGGTGTGCGATGGCATCCCCGCCCCTGGGAGGCGCCCTGCCAGATATCGATGCGCTTGCTTGGGTGACGCGGCATGCGATCGATGCTGCTCTTGTCGAACCCACCGACGTTCCTGAAGGCCTGGTGGTCGTGGACCGAGCCGCCGAGGTGATCGAACTCCGTGTTCGGGTCGCGACGTTGTTTGTGCGTCGCTTCGTCACCGAGGCGGTTGCTGAACTTGACCGCCGCACCGCAGACGCGGGCGTGTGGACCTTTGACGACCTGCTGATCGTGCTTGATCGAGCCCTGGCAGATCCTCGTCGCGCCGGTGTGGTGACGGCCGCGATCCGCCAGCGATTCTCGGCCGCGCTGATCGATGAATTTCAAGACACCGACCCGATCCAATGGCGCATCTTCTCGGCATTGTTTGGCGACGATGAGGGCAGGCTACTGCTGATCGGGGATCCCAAGCAGGCGATCTACGGATTCCGAGGGGCCGACATTCGGACCTATCTGCAGGCGGTGACCGGGACAGATGAAGGGAATCGGTGGACGCTGGAGGTCAATCACCGCTCGGATCAACGCTTCCTTGACGCTCTAGAGCGACTGTTTCTGCGTGACGACGTGGGGGACGAAGGAGTGTTCGCCGTTCCGGACATTCGCTTTCGCCAGGTGCGGGCGACCGAGCTTCACCAGACTGATGGACTGACATACCAGGGTGATCCAAGGCCGGCGCTTGAGATTCGTGTGGCAACCCGCGATCAGTTCTCGACCGACGAAGGTGATCCCATCGCGCTGGGACGAGTCCGGCCAGTTCTGCCACGCTATGTGGCGCAAGAAATCGATGAGTTGCTGCATTCGGATGTGCACTTCGTCAATCGAACGGGACCTGCGGCTGGCGACGGGGGAGCAGTCCACCGGATGCTGCGGCCGGGCGACATTGCCGTGCTTACGCGCACCCGACGGCAAGCCACCCAGGTTCAAGATGCTCTGAGAGCTCGCGGGATCTCTGCAGTCGTCGGTGTCGACGAGAGCGTGCTGGATTCCCCAGAGGCCGTCGCCGTCGAACGTTTTCTGGCCGCGATGAATGCGGCGCCAGATGAGCGGGCTGCCCGTGCGGCTGCCGCCAGCTCGATCGTCGGGATGACGGCCTCGGTATTCGCTGAGGCTGATAGCGATGCCTGGGATGGTTTCATGACTGACGTCGCGAGATGGACCGCTCAATGGCGCACCGATGGTGTCGCAGCCGCACTGCGGACGGCGATGGTTGAACGCACAACGGCTGCGCGACTCCTGTCACTTCAGCGCGGTGAGCGAGCAGTCACCAACCTCGTCCATCTCATCGAGGTGCTCCACGTCGAAGAAACCGTGGCTGGGCGGGGGCCCGCTGCACTCCTGGAATGGCTCGCGGACCAACGTCACCGGCCCGATCGAAGAGCTGACGCTCTCGAGCTCAGGCTGGAGAACGACGCCGATGC
>JBBDSU010000045.1:2051-5117 GCA_040904825.1 Nitriliruptoraceae bacterium
CCTTCGTCGGTCAGCAGCGACGGAACGCTCGAGTTCAGTCCGGATCCATCACGATGGTCTGACGCCGAGGTGGCCGCTGCTGTGGCTGACGTCGCTAACGGATTGATCGAAGTGACGACACTCGATGACTTTGGCGCAGACGTCGGCCATCGCGACCATCATGGTGAACCACCGGCCCTGGCCGTCCGCAGACTCAGCCGGCCTGTTGACCGATCGTGGCAGCGCACATCGTTCAGTCGGCTGGTCCGTGATGCCATCGCCGATGATGACGGCCGGGCAACCGTCGAAGGCGAAGGACCTGATGAGTTCGGTAAAGATTTCGATCAGTTCGCTGACGTACAGGCTGACACATCGCCCGCCGGTGACGCGGCGGTGTCGATGGCCACCTTTGCCGCATCCGAACGTCCTATTGCCCACGGCACCCAGGTGCCAATGGCCGCGTTGCCTCGCGGAGCCAACATCGGCACGTTCATCCATGCAGTGCTTGAGCGCCTCGACTTCCGGGCCGCAGACGACCCCGCTCATGTTGCCCAGGTGATCGAGGAACTGCCCGGCGCGATGATGCTGTCGCCAGCTCAGCGCATCGATCTGGCGGCCGGACTCAGCACGGCAGTGTCAACGCCACTCGGTCCTCTGGCGCAGGGACGGTCACTTGCCGACATCGATCCGACAGACCGCCGTGATGAACTCGTGTTCGACCTGCCTATCGCCGGCGGTGACCGGCCGACCGGGATGGCAGTCAGCGTGCATCGCATCGCTGAGGTCTTTTCGCACCATGCGCGATCTGCGGACGCGCCGCTGGCGCGTGCTGCCGACCGGTTGCGGTCGCGAAACGCAGTGCCCTCACGAGGATTTCTGACCGGCGGTATCGACCTCGTCGCGCGCATCGATGGGCGCTATCTGATCGCCGATCACAAGTCGAACTGGATCGGCGAGACCGACAGGCAAGGCCGGGCGATATCGACCGTTGAGCACTATGCGCCGGACCGTCTGAACGAACAGATGGTCAGCCACGACTACCTGCTCCAACTCCACCTGTATGTCGTCGCACTGCATCGATTCCTGCGCTCACGCGTCGCCGACTACAGCTACGACACCCACGTAGCAGGCGCCATTTACCTGTTTCTTCGCGGCATGACGGGTGCTGGCGGACCAACTGGCGCCGATGGCACGCCCTACGGAGTCTTCGCACTGCGGCCCAGCGAAGCCGTCATCGAAGATCTTGATGCAGTCCTGCGAGGTGAAGGGTGACCACCACCAGCACACCGGTTGAGGACCTGCGAGACCTCGAGCTGTTGACGCTGGCTGAATGGCATGCGAGTGAAGCGATCACCCGGCTCGTTGGCGACGATGACCCTCTCGTTGCGCTCGCCGTTGCGTTGGCTACCCGGGCTGTGAGGCAGGGCCATGTCTGCCTCGAACTGGATCGACTTGTCGAGCAGGGGCTTGTAGCTGACGACGGAAGCCCCATTGACCTCGCTCTGCCAGCGTTGCCAGAATGGCGTGCATCCCTCGCGGCATCACCGGCGGTGAGGCAACCCACCGACGATCACGCAGCGCCACTAGTGCTCGATGCGAACCGTCTGTATCTCGACCGCTACTGGCGGCATGAACAACGGCTTGCTGACGGGTTGCTGGCTGCCTTCGGCCATATCGACGACCGGGATCCCGACGACGTCGCCAATGTGCTCGACACATTGTTCGATCAGGGGCCCGAAACTGATATGCAGCGGCGCGCCTGCGATCTCGTAACACAAAGCCGCCTGACAGTCCTGACCGGAGGGCCTGGCACAGGCAAGACAACGACCGTGGTTCGCATGCTCGCGGTGTTGGCTGCGACCGCGCGCCAGGATGCGCCGCCGCGCATGGTGCTGGCAGCGCCGACCGGAAAAGCTGCCGCCCGAATGATGGACACAGTCCGTGAGGGAGCCGATGCGTTGCCAGTCGACGACAAGGTCACGGCTGCGCTCGGTCAGATCGAAGCGTCGACGCTGCATCGCCTGCTCGGCGCGAATCCGAGCCGATCGACCCGGTTTCGTTATGACGCGACCAATCCACTCCCATACGACGTCGTGGTGGTTGACGAAGCGTCGATGGTGTCACTGCCATTGATGGCCCGCCTGGTTGACGCACTCGACGCCTCCGCCAGGCTCGTGCTGGTTGGCGACCGGGAACAACTGGTGTCAGTTGATGCCGGGGCTGTCCTGGCCGATGTCGCTGCTGGTGGCCGACTGGCGTCAAGCCAAATCCACCTGACCCACACCTTCCGGTTCGGAGCCGAGTCGGGGATATCTCACATTTCTCGAGCTATCGAACGTGGCGACGCCGACGAGGTACTGGCTGCGTTCGACGGTCGGTTCGACGACGTGCACCTGGTGAGTCCAACCGATGGCGCCCTTGATGCAGTCGTGTGGGAGATGATGATCGAACGCGGGCGTCGACTCCAGACACTGGCGTCAGACGGTGCAGCGCCAGCCGAAGTCCTGCGCGCCACCGATGCGTTCCGTGTCCTTGCGCCCCTTCGCCGCGGTCCGATGGGGGTGGAGGCGCTGAATCGACGCATCGCTGCAGCTCTGGCAGCCGAGTTCACACCCGTGGGATCACGCGGCCATGAGGCAGGGCTGGCTCCTGCGGTCGGCACACCGGTGATCGTGACGCGCAATGATCACGCGCAGCGCCTCTACAACGGCGACGTCGGTGTCGTCGTCCATGCTGATCGGCCGTCGAGACGAGCGCTGGCGTTTTGGGACGCCGGCGGAGATGTGCGACTGATCGCGCTGGCGCGCTTGCCACGCCACGAACTGGTCCATGCGATGTCGGTCCATCGCAGCCAAGGGTCGCAATTTGATGAGGTGGTGGTCGTGCTGCCTGCCGTCGACACTCCCTTGCTGACCCGGGAACTGATCTATACGGCGGCGACCCGCGCTCGATGCGGCATGACCGTCGTGGCAAGCGAAGACGTCCTGCGTCATGCCATCGGCCGGAGAGTCCAGCGAGCGTCAGGACTGCGATCACGGCTCGCTTGACCCGCGGTCCATGTCGTCGGCTCGTGTCGTCGGCTCGTGT
>JBBDSU010000045.1:5217-34707 GCA_040904825.1 Nitriliruptoraceae bacterium
CGGTGTCAGTTTTCCTGTTCACGCATCGATTCGGGCGAGTCACTCCGATCGCGTCTGCCGATATAAGTCAGCCAGAGCGAGATAGTTCGCCACGTTGGGACGGGGAACGGGGGGCAATGGTCGCTCGATCACCTTGGCTGGTATCCCGACGGCAAGCGTCCCTGGCGGGACCACCGTGTCTTCAGTCACCACTGCACCTGCGGCCACGACAGCTCCATGGCCGATGTGGGCCCGGTTCATCACGATGGCTCCCATGCCGATCAGCACGTCGTCATCGATGCGGCAGCCGTGGAGCAGGGCGCGGTGGCCGATGGTGACGCGGTCGCCGACAACGGTGGGCGTATCACGGTCGGTGTGCACGACTGTCAGGTCTTGAAGGTTGGAATCCTCGCCAATCTCGATCCAGGCGTTTTCCGACCGAAGGACACAGCCGAACCACACCGATACGCCGCTTCCGAGCGTGACTGAGCCGGCCACGGTCACATCATCCGCGAGGTAGACGGTGGGATCGATCTGCGGTGTCCGACCGTCGACGGTCAGTATGCGCGCCATCGGGCCTCCTTCAGTGGGGATCGGTCGACCCGTCAGGAGGATGGTGTCCCGTCCTGCGCGGGCCGCCAGATTGGTCGATCAGCTTCGTCCAGTCCGACAAATCGTACGTCGAACATCGTGCCGACGTTCCAGGGCCCCGATGTGGTAGTCAGACCATGATCATCAACGGTCAACGTTCCCCGCTGGCCGGCAGGAAGGCCGAGCGCCCGTTCGGCAGTGATGAAACCTCCGAGGCCAAGTGCGGGCAGCCGAATCCGCACACCGTTGGTGGTCAGCCCTGTGACCACCGCAGTGTGGTCGCCGTCGATATGTCCACGATCCAGAAGAAGCGCCCACAAAGCGCGCCGTTCGGTGGCCTGCATCAAGGAGAGCGCACCGGTGCGGTGATCGAGCCATACGGCCAGTCCGGCGAGTTGGGCTGCACTCCACGGCGGTGGCTCGCCCGCCAATGCCGCACGCAGCTGACGATGGACAGTCAAGTCGGCGTAACGTCGAATCGGCGACGTGAAGTGGGTGTAGGCCGCTGAGGCAAGACCCCGGTGGTGCGACGGATCAGGGTCGTATGACGCCCGAGCCATGGTGCCGGTTGCCACAGCGACGAGCAGGTCCCGCGCGTCCGTGTTGCCGTCAGCAGCAAGCTGATCGATAGCGGCGAGCACCTCTCCCATAAGGCCGGCTGGATCGCCTTCAGGGGCCAACCCAGGCGCCTCGATGTCAAGATGGGTCACAGCCGCCTGAAGTCGTTCCAGTCGGTCCGGATCCAGCCCAGCATGAACTCTGTACAGCGCCGGGATGCCTTGGCTGGCCAGGAACGCGGCCACCGCTTCGTTGGCTGCGACCATCAGTCGTTCAATCAGCCGGTATGCCCGGGCTTCAGATTCGGCAGCAATGACGGTGAGCTTGCCGTCCACCAGCGCCGGTTCCCACTCGGCTGACGAGAACAGTTCATCGAAGGTCATGCGTGCATCACGGTCGATGCCCAGCCTGCGGGCCGCTTCGATCGCCGCAGTCACCGTCGCCAGGATGTCGTCGCTAGTGGCCTGGTCGGGCTGGTGCGCACTGGTGGTCACTTCGGCACGTACCGCGGCGTCATCGCCGTCGAGAAGGTGCTCCACCGACTGATAGGACAATCGTGCATCCGAGACGATGGTGGCGGCTTCGATGGCGACGTTTTCGATCGCGCCTGTGGAGGTGACGTCGAACCGGACGGACACGACATGGCGTCGCTGTCCGGCGATCAACGACAACGAGGATTCCGACAGTTCCGGATCGAGCATCGGAGCGTTCGACCCGATCGTGGGATACGTCGTCGACGCCACCGTTCTGGCATACAAGTCGGCGGGACTATTGAACTCGACGGCGCCTGCAGCGTCGGCGATGTGAACCTGCACCTTGACAGGATCGGCGTGATCTCCTGACCACGCTGCTCCGACGGCGTCGTCAAGGTCACGCGCCGATGGGCTGTCGACCGTGACGCACACCTCTGCGGTGCGGTCGAGATGCATCAACGCTGACCGGTTCGGCAGCTTGTCTTCCGTATCTGCCGCGTCGGTATTGGCGAGGTCAGATGAAGGTGTCACCGAAGGTGACAGGCCAGCGGCTGCGCCACGGCCACCGCCGGCAACGATGCCGACAAACCGCGCATGGGTGATGCTGGCATCGGTCGGCTCCAGACCAGCGCCCTCGGGGCCGCCTGGAATGAGATCGACCGCTGCCCGTTCACAGGCCACCACTGTGGCGGTGGCGCGCACTGCCTGGGGAGAGCCTGCGACAAAAGGTCCAGCCACGAGCGCGCGCGCAACAGGGCGTCCATCCTCACCTGTTGACCGAAGCACGACCGCAATACGGCCCGCTGCGCCGCGCAGTTGCGGCACGACCGCCGGATCGAGATCGACCCATCCTGTCGCCAACGCTCTGTCGGGATCCAGCACGAGTCGCCCCGGACCTTCGACGACAGTTCCTACCAGCATGGTCCTGGGACGGGCTCGGATGGTGATGGTCGCCGCCGACAGGCCACGGTCGTCGGCTTGGATGTCTGCCATGACCAGATCATCGGCGACAAGGCCGCGTGCCAGTGGTGGCGGGACGAACGCCCGGTCGCCGATGACGGCAGGGCCGTCGTCGCGAGCAATCGTGACCTCGTTGGCGGTAAGGAGGTCGTCACCGACCAGGTGGAGGAAGCCGAAGCCACGTTGGTGTGGACGGAAGCGTGCGAGGAATTCCACGGAGACTCGAGGGTCGGAAGTGAGGATCAGGTATCTGGTTCGCGGGTGGGCGACGGCCACGAGCGGGTGTCGAGCGTTCTGTGCATCTTGCCGGCAGAATCCATACGTCGGCCGAAGCAGGTCAGCCGCGTCGCGCGGCCTGCCGCAGGCTTGCCAACAGGCCGCTGGCCAGCGATGCGTCAGCCGCCAGGTCATCGGTATCAGTGCTGACGACGGCGTCGAGCACATCCGGGGCGGACCAGGCATCGTTGTAGCGCAGCCGTGCAGCGAGGATACGTCCATCGGCTGCTGCGGCGACCACCCGACGAGAACGCACACCTGCGGTGTCGTGCGTGTCAGCGAAGGCGACCAGAGCGATCTGCCATGGCCTGGCTTCGAGGGTGACGGTGGCGGCTTCCAATTCGGACGGAGCGACGGTGGCCAGTTCCCATCCGACCAGCGTCGGATCCTCAGTGCGTGTTGCGCCCCGATGGTCGTCTGGCGGCGAAGAGGACACAGCGTCACTGCCGATCGCGCCGAAATCCAGCGACCAGTCGGTGGCCGCAGCAAGCTCGGAAAGCCCGGGCAGCGATGGCTGAGGCAGGTCCATGACTTCGATAGCAGCGCGGTGCAACTCTGCGATGGCATCGATCCCTGCCAAACGACGCCGGTCGTCATCGGCGGCAAGTTCCGCCTGGGTCAGGACTGCGTCGAGCAACTTGGTCGATGCGACATCGGCAAGCAATTCTTGAGCCCGGGCAGCATCGCCTCGCGCGGCCTGTCGCAACAGCACGTCAGGTGACAGCGGTACGTCGTATGGGGACACCGTTGCTCCTCAATCGCGGACGTTGCCGGGTGCACTCGGGGACAGGTGACGTTGCTCTCACAAAGCAGTGGGACGACGTAGCCTGCCGCATCGAGCTGCCGATTCCGAGGAGGCTCGACGGCGCAACGTTGACGAGGTGGCGCAGATGAGCGATGACAGCTCGGCCCCAAGGCCTCCAGATGGGCTCGATGGGCGCCTCTCGGAGGACGGCGCATCGGTCGGGCGACACGGTTCTGTCGGACATGTTCGCAGGGTCCGTCGGTGGCCTTGGGTACTGCTGGCCCTGCTGTCATTGGCAGCAGCAGGAGTAGGGGGCGCGATTGCTTGGGATCAGCGGCAGGTTGCGGCCGAATGGCGCGACGTCGCCAACCAGATCGAGGTTCAGCGCGACGACGCGCTAGGGCGCGGCGAAGCACTGCAGGTTCAGCTCGACGAGATCGCTTTCCTGCTCGCTGCGTCGGAATCGGACGTCGTGGGACTTGCAGAACGCATCCGTGAACTGGCCGACGAAAAGGCGCAGGCGGAAGACACGGCAACGACCGTGCAGGTCGAGCGTGACGTACTCGCACAGGTCTCGAACCGGATCGCAAGTGCGATCCAGGCGCTCGACCAGTGCGTCGACCGCATGTTCACGCTGCAGAGCTCAACGGTGGATGCTTTCAATCGGATGAGTGCCGGCGAACAGGTCGATGTCGAGCCCCTCAACGATCAGTCGCAGGCGACCACCCAATTCTGCAACCAGGCCCGATCTGCCGCTGCAGGAGCCGCCGCAGCCGCCGAGCAGATCCGTCGATGATCAAGCAGACTCGCCGGTGGATCGTCGGTGCGGTGCTGTTGACGGTGAGCTCGGCTTGCGTGGCTTCGCCCCCGCCGGTTGAAGACATCACACCTGCATTAGAGGCGCTGGCCGAACTTGAGTTGACGGACTCGGCTGCACGGGCAGTTCTTCGTCGCGCCCAGGAAGTGACGGTTCGAATCCGGACCCTGGGTTGCCGGCAGTTGGGCGTCGGTTCAGGATTTGTCCTGCCCGGTGGCATCGTGGTGACCAACCGGCATGTCGTTGACCAGCCTCGGTCAGTGACCGTCAACACCTGGGATGGCCGGTCGCTTGAAGCGGATATCAGCGGGGTTGCGGTCGACTCGGATCTCGCCATCCTTCAACTTGCCGACGACGCCGGGCTTCCGGTCGCACAGTTGCGGACGACGTCGATTGAGGTCGGCGAGGCGATCGTTGTCGTGGGATATCCCGGCGGTGGCCCAGCGACCGTGACAACCGGAAAGGTGGTCGGCCTTGTCGATGGAGAAGTGCTTGGCGAGGCTGCTGGCGTGTTGCGGATCGATGCCGAGATCCGCCAAGGCAATTCCGGTGGACCTGTCCTCGATCAGGACGGGCTGGTGATCGGTGTGGTCTTCGCCATTGAGACCGACAGCGGCATGGGACTCGCGGTGCCAGTTGCCACGCTGATGGAGCGACTTGATGTCAGTCGACTGGCCGCCCCGACGGGTTGTTGACCGGCACCGTCCCGTGCATGCTCCCGTCGAGTGGGGGATTGGAGTTGTCGGCTGTCCAGGCAGTGCGCAACCACTGGTCGAGGTGCCATCCCATGCTGGTGAGCAGGCTGTCGACGGCCGAGGCGATCAGCGTTGCTGCCCGGCCTTGATCGCCGGTCGGGTGAGCCGATGATCCTGGTTGCAAGCCTGTGGTGGACAAGCTCGCAGAGAAGGTCACGGTCGTAACGCTCGGTAACCGACGGCGTAGCCAGTCGCCAGGCAGGCGGGCGGTCTCTAACGTCCGTCTTGCCACCCGGGAGCGCGCTGCGATGGTCGCCTCAGTGACCAGATGCTGCCGGTCGTCGCGCTGCGGGGCGACAATCAGGCGAGCGGCGGTGTCGCCTGCGACTTGAGCCGCCCAACGGTTGAGCCGTGACGCGGGTGCCCTGCTGACAGCGGACATGCGCCCCAGGCCAGCTTCTCCCACAATGACGGCGAGACTGTTGCAGTCGAGCGGTTCGCCCGGACGCGAGGGGCGACGGTGCCAGTCGATGGTTGCCAGCGGTATTGGCTCGTCGGGCCGGGGCCGCGAGGGGCGACCTCGCACAATGGTCGGCGGATCGTCCGTTTCGGCTTCCGATGGCGCGGCTGCCAGGAGACGGTAGGCCTCGCGAAGCGCCAGGAATGTCGCCACGTCCCCGCCACGGTCAGGATGATGACGACGCGCGCACACCCGCCATCGGTGTCGGATCTCCGTGGCTGGAGCATCGGGCGTGACACCGAGCACCTGCCGGGCGTGGTCGACATCGGTCGGCCACGCTGGCGGCTCAGATGGGGCGGATCGTGGACTCGTCGGTGTCACCTCCTCGGCGATCGGCATCAGCCAATAGTCACACCGCTGGCAGCGTAACGCCCAGCTGTTGGCGACTCAGGTCGTCAGTGGCTGATCACATTGCGGCGCCGGGCGGCTGCCGGTCAGCTCCACGTGTGACGTGGCTGGCAATCTCGGATGTCGAGTGCTAGCGGAGGTGCCGGGGGTATCATCATGGGCTGCGACGTCGCCGTACCACTGACATGCGGTTTGAGGATGCAATGAGGAGGTGAAGCCATGTCCACCTCGCCAAGTGCTGCGCGGGCCGACAACGTCCGTAACGCTGCATCCGCGCCGCACACTGCGCACCATGTGGTCACGATCGAAGGTGGCACGGCAACCGACGCTGCGCCTGAACCGGTCGACGACGCGCTGGATGAACGAAAGCTCCTGATCCTTCGGACGATCGTGACGGAATACGTCGGCAATGGCGAGCCGGTTGGCTCGCGTCGGGTCGTCGAACTTGCCGACCTCGGCGTATCAGCAGCCACGGTGCGCCACGAAATGGCTGCCCTCGAGGAACTCGAATACATCACCCAGCCTCACACGTCAGCAGGACGAGTCCCGACCGACAAGGGCTATCGCCGTTTTGTCGATGACCTGCGCGACAATCCGGCGGTCGATGACCCGCGTCGCGAGCTTGTGCAGGAATTGTTGGGGTCTGCGCGCGATGTTGAAGATCTATTGGCTCGGACATCGTCGGTTCTGAGCCAATTGACCCGCCTCGTGTCGCTGGTGATCGCACCCGCTGTCGACGCGTCGCGCGTCAAATTGGCGGAACTCGTGCGACTGACGCCAGGCTCGGGTCTGCTGCTCCTGGTTGCTGACACCGGACGCGTCGACAAGCGCCCTGTTGGTTTGCCAGTCGATGTTGCGGACGGGGATCTGGACCGAGTTCGGTCGATGATGGCCGATCACGTTGTCGGTGTTCGCCTGGGTGATGTTCACGGGACGCTGAGTGATCTCGCTGGCGCAGTGCCCGCTGAGCTCAGGGACTCCTTCCGCGCGTTGATCGATGCCACGGCAGTGGAACTGGATGATGACACGGTGCACCACGTGTATGTCGGTGGTCAGGCGTCGCTGGCCGATGAAGAGGCCTTTGAGCGCGATCAGTTGTCTCGAGTCTTTCACCTGCTTGAAGAACGTGCAACGTTGGCAAAGCTGCTGGACGAAGCAAGTGGTGATGACCGGCCGACGGTGCGCATCGGACAGGAAAATGACGTCGAAGACTTGCGGTCAACGTCGCTTGTTGCGCAGCGCTACCGGCTCGTCACTGCCGGGTCTCTGGGCGTGCTCGGGCCGACCCGCATGGACTATGCCAGCGTCCTGGCAACTGTCCGCGCAGTGGCTGATCAACTGCAGTCGACCCTGACCGACCTATCAGGCCCAGGTCGCCAAGCGCCCGCGTCAGCGCCAGGTACAAATCCAACAGCCGTCAACCCATCACCGGATCGACGTTGAGTGATCTTTACGCCCTGTTAGGTGTCTCGCGGGACGCTTCGGCCGACGAGGTCAAGCGTGCATACCGCTCCAAGGCGCGCGAACATCACCCTGACGCGGGTGGTGATGCCGAAATGTTCAAGCAAGTGACGCACGCCCACCAAGTGCTCTCAGACCCGCAACGTCGCGCTCGCTATGACCGGTTCGGCGACGACGGCACCAACGGGTCGGCTGCCGGCGGCGACCCGTTCGGTTTCGGAGGCATCGGTGATGTTATTGATGCGTTCTTCGGCACGTCGTTCACCGGCGGTTCGTCCCGTCGTCCAGCATCAGGTCGTGATGTGCTCGTGGGCGTTGAGGTCGATCTTGAAGACGTGGCGACAGGGATCGAACGGGAAGTTGAGGTAGAGATAGCGACCGCCTGCCAGCGTTGCGAAGGCTCCGGTTCTGCGTCGGGGGCCAGCGCGGGCCGTTGCGCTGCGTGTGGAGGTGCAGGGCAAGTGCGCCGCGTGGTGCGGACGGCCTTTGGCCAGGTCGCCAGTGCCGCACCCTGCCCGTCTTGCAGTGGCAGTGGGCGGGCTGTGGGCGACCCCTGCGAAAGCTGTGCAGGCGATGGCCGAGTCGTGGAACGCCGCACGCTGACTGTGCCCGTTCCGGCAGGGGTCGATAACGGAGACCGCCTCCGGATCACCGGCGCGGGCGAAGCCGGTCGCCAAGGTGCTTCTCCAGGTGATCTGTTCGTCGAGGTACGCGTCAATCCGCATGCAGTCTTCGAGCGTGATGGACGTGACCTCTTCGCCGAGGTAGTGATCCCGATGACGCAAGCCATCCTTGGCGGCAGCATCACGGTGCCAGGCATCGATGGCGACGATTTGACGGCAACGGTCCCTGCAGGGGTCCAACCTGGCGATGTACTCAAAGTCCGTCGAGCTGGCCTGCCAATGAAAGGCGGTGGTCGCCGCGGAGACCTGCAATTGGTGGTGCGCGTGGAGGTTCCTACCTCGCTCGATGATGACCAGCGTGGCCTTGTCCAACAGCTTGCTGAACTCAGAGGAGATGCCACCGCGTCGTCCGGGCGGGGCCTGTTCACACGACTTCGGTCCGGTGTGTAGTTGAGGGGCAGACCATGAGTCTTGTCCCTTTTGTCATCGTTGACGACGACGTGAGCGCCGTGGGCTCCGGTGACATGGTCCGTGTGCCGGGGGACCAGATGCGACACATCGACACCGTGTTGCGCCTCAAGCATGGTTCCCAGGTGGACGTATCCGATGGGCGGGGCAATGTCGCGCCAGGAACCTACGTCGGAGCTTCTATCGAAATGCGCGATGCTTGCGTGCATCGAACGCTGCCATCGCCGAGCATCTGCGTAGCCCAGGCTCTGCCCAAAGGCAGGAAACTCGACGGCATCGTCAAAATGGTGACGGAAGTTGGAGTGGACACGATCCGCCTCGTCGATGCGGATCGTTCGATTGCCACGATGGACCCGCACCGGGCAGCCAGCCAGATGGCCCGGTTGAAGGCAGTGGCAAGGGCCGCTTCCATGCAGGCTCGGCGAGCGTGGTTGCCTGACATCATTGCGCCCGTCAGCGTCGACAGCCTCATCGATATTCCAGGTCGGCTGTTGGTCGCGCACCCTTCGGGCGCTAGCCCTTCACACGACGTGACTGGCTCATTGTTGTCGGCGGCGATCGCCTGTCGCGATGAGCAGGTCGAAGCACTGACCATTGCGATCGGCCCCGAAGGGGGCTGGTCGCCGGCAGAGCTCGACATGTTTGCGGCCCAGGGTGCGGTTGTTGTGCAGATGGGCGACAGCATCATCCGCACAGAGCATGCGGCCGGTGCCGCTATTGCTGTCATCGCTGCTGGCACTGGCCGCTGGTGACAGTCCGGTTTAGCCACCGCGCAACGATGTCCCTCGACGCTGCCGCCCTGCACTGGCCGTCGCGGCGGTGGACAACCTTGACCGGCCCGGTCGCCAAGCGGAGCCATCACAGCGAGTTCCTGCAGTGCGCTTCGCTCGATAATCTGGACGACGGCGAGAGGTGGCGACCACGGGATCGAGGTCGCGCCGCTGGCGCGGATTGCATGCGCTCACCGGCCATGCGGGGAACAGGCCCGCCCGGCCGGAGGAATCTCGCAACACGGAGGTAGACCGCCAGATGGCCAGTGCACTGGAATTGCCGGCACGTTTCGATGGAGAGTCAGCGGCCCGGCGCCTGGGAGATGTGTTGCGGGGAATCCGCCAGCAACAGGGGTTGTCGCTGGCTGATGTCGAGGCTCGCAGCGATGGCGTGTTTCGAGCGAGCGTCATCGGCGCCTACGAGCGTGGTGAGCGTGCAGTCTCGGTCGTGCGCCTCGACAGGCTCGCAAACTTCTATCGCGTTCCTGTCGCTGAGTTGCTCGCCAGTGCCGATCCACGTGAAGGGCGTCGCAAGCCCGAGGTTGATCTTCCTATCGTCATCGATCTGACCGTGTTGGGACGACACCTTGAGACTGAGATCGCCATGGTGCGATTTACCCGGTATCTGCAGTTTCGGCGCCACGACTACAACGGCAAGGTCTTGACGATTCGCCGCGGTGACTTCGAGTTGGTTGCAGCTATCGATGGACAGGATCCCGGCGACATGCGGCAGCGTCTGACGGGACTGGGCATCATCAGGTGATCACTACTGGTGCGTCATCCGTCTTGCTTGCACTCTGCCAGGTACCATCCATGGCTCTCCCATGTGACCAGAGGAGTGCAGTCAACTCGTGATGAGCCCTGAGGCCTCGGCGCTGAGCGCCGCCACCGGGTCGGCTGTGAGTCTTGCGGATCGCGGTGGTCCGGCAACGGTCACCATGGTTGTCCCCGGTGACCACGCGATGGTCGGCCTCCTCGGCACCGGCGATCACCTTCTTCATTTGGTTGAGCGGTCCTTCGATGCGCAGATCCATGTGCGTGGGAATCAACTCACGATCAGCGCGCGCGATGCCGCAGAGGTCGATCGGGTTGTGCGACTGTTCGAGGAACTGATTGCCCTGCTCGACCGTGGGCATCAACTGGATGAGGCGATGGTGGCACAAAGCGTACGCATGGTTGCTTCCGAGGCGCAGGAACGGCCCTCGGATGTCTTGTCTGATGCCCTCATCACCCACCGTGGCCGCACGATCCGGCCGAAGACGCTCGGCCAGAAGCGTTACCTCGATGCGATCCGGACGCACACTGTGACCTTCGGTATCGGCCCGGCTGGTACCGGCAAGACCTACCTTGCAATGGGAGCTGCCGTTCAAGCGCTACGCGCCAAGGACGTCAACCGATTGGTCTTGACACGTCCGGCTGTCGAGGCGGGGGAGCGTCTTGGCTTCCTGCCGGGAACGTTGCACGAAAAGATAGACCCGTACCTCAAGCCCTTGTGGGATGCCCTGCAAGACATGATGGAGCCGGAGGAACTGGTTGCACACGTCGATCGAGGAACGATTGAAGTCGCGCCGTTGGCGTATATGAGAGGTCGAACGCTCAATGACGCCTTTATCGTGCTCGACGAGGCGCAGAACACGACTGCCGAACAGATGAAGATGTTCCTCACCCGCATCGGATTCAACTCCAAGGCGGTTGTCACCGGCGATATCAGTCAGGTTGACCTCCCTACAGGCCGCACGTCGGGATTGCGACTCGTCAAAGGGATCTTGTCCGATATCGATGGCATCGCTTTCGCCACCCTGGAACCGGCCGATGTCGTTCGTCACCACATCGTCCAGCGCATCGTTGAGGCGTACGAGTTGTACGACGAACGTGAGGCTGACTGACGTGGCGATGTTGATCGCAAACGAACAGGACGTCGAAGTCGATGAGGCGACGTTGGTGCGTCTGGCTCGTCATGTGTTGGCCCAGCAGCGGGTGCCGGATGACATGGAAGTTTCGGTTCTGCTGGTCGATGAGGCGACCATGGCGGAATTGAACGAGGCCCACCTTGGCCAGCCAGGCCCGACGGACGTGCTGGCTTTCCCGATTGATGAGCCGGGTGAGGCGGTCGCAGGTGGGCCGGCGGTGCTTGGCGACGTGGTGTTGTGCCCGGCTTATGTCGAGGTGCAGGCCGCCGAACATGGCAAGAGTCTCGCCGACGAACTGGCGATGCTGACCGTGCACGGCCTGCTACATCTGTTGGGCATGGATCACGCAGAGCCCGAAGAGGAACGTGAGATGTTCGGCTTGACTGAAAAATTGTTGGCGACCTTTGGAGCATTGGACCAGTGAGCGGTAGCAAACGCCCGACCCGGGCCAAGGAATACCAGGCCCGGGTCATGTCTCTAAGGGGGACGAGATGAGCCCCGAAGTAGTGCTCATCTCTGGAGCAGTTGTAGCCGGAGTGGTCGGTGCGTACCTGTCGGCACTGGAAACCGTCCTAGCGCGAATCAACCTGGTTAGGGCCCTGCGTCTCGAGGATGAGGAGCGGCGTGGCGCGCCCGCGTTGTTGTGGCTCGCCGAACATCGCGTGACGGCGATGGATGTCGTCCTCGTCGTGACGATCGCGGCGCGTGTGGCCTATGTCACCGCCGCAGTGATGGCGGGGTACTTGCTGGCAGGCCGTATCGGGGTGCTCGCTGGGTCAATCGTGGCATTGCTCGCAGCTTGGATCGTGGTCGAGATCGCCCCACGGACCGCGGTGCTGCGCCACCTTGAAAGCGCAGGCTTGGCCCTTGCGGGATCTGGACGTGGCCTCGTCAAGATGCTGGGGCCGGTTGCTCGCCTGGTCGTTGGCGTCGGCCGGTCCTTGGTGCCGAGGCACGCGGCGATCAGTGGCCCAAATGCGTCGGATGATGAGCTGCGTGGCATCGACGACGATGCCGGCGAACGAGACGACGAGATCGAGCCTGAAGAGCGGGCGATGATTCGCTCCATCTTCGAATTGGCCGACACGCGTGTTCGCGAGATCATGACACCACGGCCTGACATGGTGATGGTCGCCGCCGACGCCACCTTGAGTGAGGTCGTCGCCGTTGTGACCGAGCGGGGCGTGTCGCGCGTACCCGTTCACGAACCTGAGGACCCCGATCGCATCGTTGGTGTGGTCTACGCCAAAGACCTGCTCGCTCGCGTGGCCGCTGATGGCCGCCGTTGGCAGGACCTCCAGCGTGAGCCAACTTTTGTTCCGGAAACCAAGCGTGGAGATGATCTGCTGCGCGAATTGCAGGCTGCGGCTGTGCACCTGGCCATCGTGGTCGACGAGTACGGCGATGTCGTGGGTCTGGTCACCATCGAAGACATCTTGGAGGAGATCGTCGGGGAAATCGTCGATGAACATGATCAGGAGGAACCTTTGGTCGAAGTGCTCGACGAAGGGTTGCGCGTCGACGGCCGGCTCGGCGTGGACGATCTCAACGAACTTCTGTCGTCCGACCTGCCTGAAGAAGGATGGGACACCGTCGGTGGATTGGTCTTCGGCACGCTCGGCCGTGTGCCCGACGAAGGCGAGTCTGTGGAGATCGACGGCGTGATCCTGACGATCGAGAATGTGCAGGGCCGCCGAGTCGGCAAGGTGCTCGTCGTGCGTTCGGGACAAGTTGACGGCGCTGATGGTGCTGCCGACGATCACGACGAGTCGATTGCCTCGAGCGCGGCTGCCATGGACGCCGGAGGTGCCAAGCGTGAATGAATCTGGGGAACCCGTTGAGGCGTTCAACGAGGCAGATCTGCTTCGGCGAGCTCGTGACGTTCGCCATCGCGCCTACGTGCCATATTCCCACTTCAGGGTGGGCGCAGTCGTTGCGACTGAGGATGGCCGGATCTTCGACGGCGTCAACGTGGAGAACGCTTCGTACCGCATGACCTGCTGTGCCGAGCAGTCCGCGATCGCCGCGATGGTCACCGCTGGGTCCCGAGGGCCGATCATCGCGGTTGCAGTTGTCGGCGATGGCGAGGATCCATGTACCCCCTGTGGTGCCTGCCGTCAGACCATCTTTGAGTTCGGCCCGCAAGCGATCGTGTATGCATCGGGCGACGGTGGACGCCCGTTGGTGGCGAACATCAACGAGCTGCTTCCTCACGGCTTCGGGCCACGCAGGCTTGCTCAAGGCCAAGCATGATCTCCGACGTGGCTAAGCGCTCACCATGAGTGGCCGCGATCGCCGCCGGACCGACCGGCATCGTGGTCAGGCGGGCGACGAAATCGACGTCGCTACGGTGCTTGCGGGTATCGACGACGTGGTCGACCCAGATCACCGGTCAGGCTTGGTCGCACTATGTGGACGGCCCAACGTTGGCAAGTCGACGTTGGTGAACCACCTCGTCGGACAGAAGGTTGCGATCGTTACCTCCGTCCCAGGCACTACCCGCAACGCCATCCGAGCGGTCGTTACCCGTGACGATGCGCAAGTCGTCTTTCTCGACACCCCTGGTCTTGCCAAACCGCGAACGTTGCTCACCAAACGCCTCAACGCGTTGGTTCGAGATACCTGGAATGGGGTCGACGCGATCGTGATGCTGGTCGATGCCGCCGATGGCATCGGCACCGGGGACCGATTTCTCGCTCAGGAATTGGCACGAACCTCCACGCCGATTGTCGCGGTCGCTAACAAGATTGATCTGGTGACTGACAAGGCGCGATTACTACCTGAACTCGTCGCGCTCGAAAAGCTGATGGGAGACGACCGGCGATTCGAAGCAGTCGTGCCGGTGTCTGCGGCAACGGGGGAGAACACCGATCGCCTGATGGATGTGCTTGTGGGATTGCTGCCGACAGGGCCGCGGTGGTTTTCCGCCGGCCAGGTGACGGACCAACCGGAACGCCAGCTCGCCGCCGAAATATTGCGTGAGCAGTTGATTGTCCGCGCCCATGAAGAGTTGCCCCACTCCATCGCGGTCGTGGTCGACGAAGTAGTCGAAGATCCCGACGGACCGCTGGTACGCATCGATGCGGTCATTCACGTCGAACGCGATTCGCAGAAGGGCATCGTGATCGGCAAGGGCGGCAACAACCTCAAGGAGGCTGCTACGGCCGCTCGTCGTGAGATGGAGATCCTGTTTGGCGCGAAGGTCTTTCTGACGACGCATGTCACCGTCAGTAGACAGTGGCAGCGGGATCCGAAATTGATGGGCCGGTTGGGCTATTGACCTGTCCAAGGCGCCTCAACGAAATGTCTATAGCGAACTGCCGCGACCATCGGTCACGATGGGCCGATGAGATTCTCTCCTGAACAGATCAGTGCGTTCGCAGCGCGACTTGCGGATGCGCGGCAGGCGGCTGGGTTGACACGCCGCGACGTTGTCGAAGCTGTCCATGGCATCAGCGATCCTCAGCAGTTGTACAACTACGAGAAAGCTCGGCGCGCACCTGACCGCATCGAGGTCGTCACAGGACTGGAAGACGCTCTGCACCTCCCAATTGGCACGCTGTGTCGCATGCTCGGGTTCGAGCCGTTCCAGACATCATCACGGAAGTCGGGCAGTGGTCGTGGGGACCATGGCGCATCCGTCGAAGACGCGATCGCTAGCGACCAACGGCTGTCGCGGACGGCCAAAGACCAACTGCTCAGCGTGTACCGGCGTCTGGCTCAGTCAGGCTCTCCAACGCACCGGCCATGATGGTCAAGGCCGTCACGAGTTGATCCTGGACGACGAGCGCCTGGTCAAGGTGACGTCCGATGATCGCCACGTCGTGTTCCAGTTGCGTGACGCGCACAGTGAGCGGGCGCTCATCATCGTTGACGGTCGAATGGTGCCCCAGTGGATCCGCTGCGATCACTGTCTTCATGCCTGATCTCCTGATTGCTGACGGGTGAGATCGTCATTGGTGACGATCCTTGGCATCAAACTCTCATGGGCGTGTGACACACGGTCGCCTGCGCACGCTATGCGCCGGGCGGGGCGCGCCTGTTCACTGCAGTGAGTTGGGGCGAGGCAGCAGTTGCACCGCACCCACCGGCCATCACGTACACGTGGGAAACTCTTGACAAGACACTCATTGCCACGCACGATTCGCGCAACCGTTGCGATAAACGCAACGCATGTGCAGTGCACGCGCTGTGACGGCCGGCCCGTCTAGTGTGGGACGATGAGGGCCGATCGCACGGTCAAGGAGGCTTCCGCTATGCGCATTTTGTTTGCGGATATGTTCCCGGAACCGCAGCGAACGGCGCTGGCCAGCGCTCACGACGTTCACTTCGCGCCAGATCTTGTCGGCCCGGCACTGGCCGAGGCCGCGGGCGCCTGCGACGTGCTGGTTGTGCGCAGCACGAAGGTTGACGGTTCGGTGTTGGCGGCGGCGCCCGATTTACGGTTCGTCATCAGGGCAGGATCAGGTGTGGACACCATCGATCTTGAGGCGGCTGCTTCCCAGGGGGTAGCTGTTGCGAACGTCCCAGGGAAAAATGCCATCGCTGTGGCTGAACTTGCCTGGGCGCTGTTGCTGGCGATCGACCGCCGCGTGGTTGATCAGGCTGTCGACTTGAGGGATGGGCGATGGCGCAAGAGTGAGTATCAACGTGCTCGTGGCATTGCCGGGCGTCGTGTCGGTGTTGTCGGCCTCGGCGCGATCGGGCTGGAGTTCGCAGCCCGGGCTCGCGCGTTTGAATGCAATCTGTTCGCGGTGAACTCGTCGCGTTCTACCGATGCGCAGCGCCGCGCAGAACAATTGGAGTTCGCGTTCGTCGATGATCTGGCGGACCTCGCGGCAACGTGCGATGTCTTGTCTTTCCACATCCCTTTGACCTCGTCCACGCAAGGAATGATCGGTCAACCGCTGCTGTCTCATGTCCAGCCAGGATCGATCCTCATCAACACTGCTCGGGGAGAACTTGTCGACGAACAAGCCTTGTTGGCTGCGCTTGACGAGAAGGATTTGCATGTTGGACTTGATGTGCATCCTGCAGAGCCGTCATCAGGCGAGGGGACAATCAGCAATGAATTGATCGGGCATCCTCGCGTCATTGGCACCCACCACTGTGGTGCGTCGACGACGCAAGCCCAGCACGCCATCGCCGACGAGGTCGTTGCGATCATTGAGGCGTTCGCTGAGGGTTCTCTGCGCAATGTGGTGGCGTCCGCGGATCCTTCATCGTCGTGATGGTGGCGTTGAAAGAAAATGAGCGGCTACCTGCTCGGCCGCAACGATCGACGACGGTGTCGATACGCCCAAGTGAGCATCGCGCACGGATTCGCGCCAAGGAGGCCGAGTGTCATCGCAAGGCAACGGGGTGAGCCCGTTTCGACGCCACGCTATTCCTGACATCGATGTCGATGATGTGCGCCTTTGGTGCGCCGCCGGGCCGTCGGCACCGTCAGCGTCGCTGGCAGCGCTCATCGCAGATGTGCTTGATGCGGAAGATCGGGCCGGTGCCGAAGCTGGCGGTGTTGCTTTGCGTCGTCTGGACGAAGCGATAACCACCGGGTTGCTGCCGGTAGAGCATCATGGGGCTGTCGTTCACGAAATGGTCGATGCCGATAGGACCGTTCGGGGAGTGGTGGCGACAATCTCGACATCGTTGGCCGATGACCGTCGGCTGGTGCCCCACGAGCAGACGCGCCAGGAGCGCGAGTGTCAGTTGGTTCAATTCCAATCAGCATGTCGCTATGACGTGGCTCCCGTACTTGTCGCTCACGCGCCTTCTGCTGCGCTGCAGACAGCAGTGGAGCAACTGGCTGCCGGGCCACCTGACCTGGTTGCAGTCATCGACGAGGTCACCCACCGGTGGTGGTTTCCATCGGATGCTGAGCGAACGCCGCTGCGCTCTGCAGTGGCGACAGTGGGCAGGTTGACGGTCATGGATGGCCATCATCGACTGGCTGCTGCGCGCAGGCGTGCAGCAGGCTTGAGAACTCCTGTTCCGCTGTTCGCTGAGCTCGTCGATGAGGCAGCGCTCGGCATGGCGGCGTTCGATGTCATTGTTGACATCGAAGATCCCAGCGGCGTACGACGCAGCCTTGACGACGTTGGCAAGATGACAGAGCTTGCAGGTGTCACGAAGGTGTCACGGCCCATCGCTGAGGAGATACTTGTCAGGCTTTCGCGACGGTGGTACTCGCTGGTGTTGGAGCCTGCGCCCAACGATGGCCTCACGGCGCAGTCGGTCGCGCTGCCTCCTTCTGCGTTGCTGTACGAACGCGTGCTTGGCCCCGTCTTCGGAGTGCACGATGCGCGTTCCGATCGACGATTGATGTCAGTCCCCGGACGCGGCGACCTGGGTCATATCGCGGCGATAGCTGATGGCGCAACGTCGTCACGCTGCCACGATCCCGACGGCCACCAACCACAAGATGCGTCGCGTGTGGCTTTCGTCACGCGGTCGCCCCACGTGGCAGAAATTGCCGACGCAGCCCGCAACGGCATCCTCATGCCGCCAAAATCCACGTTTGCGTTGCCAAAGCCTCCTCCGGGACTGATCGTCCATGAGCGACGGTGACGAGATCTCATCGAACGAAATGCTTGACCGCGGGCCCATTTTCAGGCAGTGTGTTGCGGGATGCGCTGAGCGTTCCGCATAGCGCAACGCTCAGCGTGGTGGGTCCAGCCGGGCAAAGGAAGGTTGCCGGAGATGCTCATGACGTCTACACCATTGACGGCGCTGATCGGTTCGCTCGAACGCGCGCGATTCGAAATCGTTCCCATGAAGGGCGTGGAAGAACAGATTCCTCACCTTCCACCTGGTGCTGTTGTCACCGTCACCGCATCGCCGACGAAGGGACTGGACGCCACGCTCGAACTCACACGCCTCGTCGTGACGCGTGGTCTACGGGCTGTCCCGCACCTGTCGGCACGACTGTTCACTGGGCGCGATCATGTTGCGCGCGTGCTTGACGAGCTGAACCAACTCGGTGTTGTCGAGGCCTTTGTGCCTGCCGGTGACATTGAGGTTGCTCGCGGTCCTTACGAAGGTGCCGCGGAACTGCTGGAGGAGATGACTGGGCTCGGACACGGACTCCAGCACATTGGCATCACCGGATATCCCGAGGCGCATGCCTTTATTCCTGACCGCACGACGATCGAGGCGATGGATCGGAAAGCCCCCCACGCGAGTCATATCGTGTCACAGATCTGCTACGACCCCACGACGATTCGCGCATGGATCGATGCGATCAGGGCTCGTGGGGTCACGCTGCCGGTCTTTCTCGGTGTGCCAGGAGTCATCGATCGAGCAAGGCTGTTGAAGGTGTCCATGCGAGTGGGACTCGGCGACTCGGTGCGATTCTTGCGCAAGCAGCACGAAGTCGCCGGCCGGATGCTCGCGGGCTATCAACCGGACGATTTGATCGAGGCCTTGACCGACTTGATCGACGATCCTCATGGCGGAGTGCGCGGGTGGCACCTGTTCACCTTCAACGAAGTCGAGCGGACCGAACGATGGCGGCAAACCCTGCTGACGAGATTGCGGCAGGCTTCCTGACGATCACCTGGATTGAGGAGAGACTTCATGGGATTTCCGAACGACCTTGAGATCGCCCGGGGTGCGGCGCTGAAGCCGCTTGACGATGTTGCAGAGTCCATCGGCATCGGATCACACCTGCTTGAGCCCTACGGAAGGCACGTGGCCAAGATCAGCCTCGCAGCCATCGAGGAACTCGCTGATCGTCCGAAAGCCAAATATGTGGTTGTCACTGCGGTGACGCCGACGCCGCTGGGAGAAGGCAAGACCACCACGACAGTGGGCCTGGGACAAGCGTTCGGTCACTTGGGCCGTACTGCGACCGTTGCTATTCGCCAGCCATCGATGGGGCCCACGTTTGGCATCAAGGGTGGTGCCGCCGGAGGCGGCTACAGCCAGGTGGTCCCGATGGAGCACCTCAATCTTCACCTCACCGGAGACATGCATGCGGTGACGGCTGCCCACAATCTGCTGGCAGCGATCATTGACAACCATCTCTACCAAACTCGCAACAAGGCAGACGGGCAGGTTGTCCTTGACCCTCACTCGGTCACCTGGCGGCGTGTTCTCGACGTGAATGATCGCGCGCTGCGCAACATTGTGGTGGGGATGGGTGGAAGCGGAGACGGCATCCCGCGCGAGAGCGGGTTTGACATCACCGCTGCGTCTGAAGTCATGGCAATCCTGGCGCTGTCCACCTCGGTCGCCGATATGCGAGCTCGCATGGGGCGCATCGTGGTCGGGGCCACGCCGCAAGGTGATCCTGTCACCGCAGAAGATCTTGGCGTCGCCGGTGCGATGACGGTGATCATGCGCGAGGCTCTCAAGCCAAACTTGATGCAGACGCTGGAGCAGACACCGGTACTCGTCCACGCCGGGCCGTTCGGCAACATCGCGCACGGCAACTCGTCGATCGTCGCCGATCTCATCGGGATTCGTGGTGGAGAGTTCCTTATCACCGAGGCTGGCTTCGGTGCGGACATGGGCGCTGAACGCTTCTTCAACATCAAGTGTCGCGCGTCTGGCCTCACACCGGATGCTGCAGTGATCGTGACGACAGTCCGAGCTCTCAAAGCCCATTCCGGACGTCACCGCATCATTGCTGGCCGGCCATTGCCCGATGAGCTTCTCGCCGAGAATCCCGACGACGTCGCTGCAGGCGCATCCAACTTGCAGAAGCAGATCGAAAATGTGCGACTGCATGGCGTCTCGCCGGTCGTTGCGATCAATGCGTTTCCGACCGACCACCCCAGTGAACATGCAATTATTCGCGAGGTCGCGGAAGCAATGGGCGCAAAGGTCGCGGTAAGTACCCATTTCGTCGATGGAGGACGCGGAGCCGCTGAACTTGCTGAAGCTGTAGCCGAAGCGGCCCACGAGCCCAGCGAGTTCGCTGTCCTGTACCCATCGGACTCGAGCCTGCGCGAGAAGATCGAAACCGTCGCGACCAAGGTGTACGGCGCTGACGGCGTTGACTATTCGGCGTTGGCCGCCCGCCAACTCGACCGCTACGAAGCCAACGGGTTCGGTGAGCTGCCGGTGTGCATCGCCAAGACGCACCTGTCGATTTCTTCTGACCCATCGCTCAAAGGTGCACCCACTGGCTGGAGGCTACCGGTGCGGGAAGTGCGCGCCTCGGTTGGCGCCGGGTTCATTTATCCCATCAGTGGCGACATGCGTACGATGCCGGGCCTGTCGTCGTCGCCTGCAGCCCTTCGCATCGACCTGGATGAGGATGGCGAGATCGTCGGATTGTCATGACTTCGGAGCTTCCGCTGGCGGCACCACGCTCGCACATGGCGCCCGCTGATCACGCCATGTTTGATCGGTGGCAGCAACGCCGGCGTGGTGACGCTCCCCGAGGAACCAAGCGGATCGCGGCCTTGAGCGAGCATCTTGGCGATCCTCACCGTCACCTTGACGCCATCCACGTCGTCGGCACTGATGCGAAGACGAGTACCACGATCATGATTGGTGCGCTGCTGCGGGCATTGGGTGTGTCGACCGGCGAAACAATTTCGCCTCACCTGGAGCGGATCAACGAGCGGATCCGCATCAATGGCGCCAGCGTGGATGACGCCGCGCTGGCGAAAGTAGGCCGGCGCATCGACGAGAAACTGCCCGACATTCAACGGTCCCTTGGCGAGTCCGTCACGTTCTTCGAAATGGTCACTGCCGCCGCATTCTCACTGTTCGCTGAGCACAACGTCATGGCTGCGGTCGTGGAAGCCGGTATCGGAGGAGTCGGTGATGCCACAAGCGTGCTCGCTGCCCGGACGGTCGTGCTCACACCAGTCGGGCGTGATCACCCCGAACTGGGTGACACCTACGAAGCCGTCACCCGAGAGAAGGCCGGAGTGATCACGCCTGGCGCGACGTTGGTGATGGCAGGTCAGAACGCTCAGGTAAGGGGTGCTGCGGCGCTAGTGGCCGAAGAACGTGGATGCCAGGTGGTGCGCGCAGGTGTTGACTTTGACGTCGTCAGCCGTCAGGCGTCAACTGCGGGTCAGATGGTGGAAATCAAGGGCCTTGGAGCCTTCGGTGCGCGCGCGTGGCTGCCTGTCCATGGCGCTCACCAGGCGGCTAACGCTGCGGTCGCGGTGGCGGCAGTCCAGTCGCACCTTGGGGTGGACCGAATCGATGCCGACGCAGTCACGGCGGGTTTGGCGGCCGTCGAAATACCTGGTCGATCTGAGATCTTCTCCTCGGGACAGACAACGTTCGTGCTCGATGGTGCCCACGATGAGAAGTCAGCGATCGCATTGGCGAGTGTCGTCGAAGAGATGAACTCGGCGGCCCCAATTGTGGCGGTCGTGGGCAGTGGTACCGGTCGCGACGCAGGCCGCGTTGTCCAACACCTGCCCTGCGCTGGGGCAGTCGCAACCTGTGCGGGTGCACGAGGGGCGGCACCGGCTGAAGAGGTCGCCGAACAACTCCGGCATCTCGTTGATGAAGTCCGCTGTGTTCCTGATCCGGCGTCCGCGATTGACGTCGCAGCTCGATTGGCAGGACCCGGTGGCGTTGTCGTCGTCACCGGCTCGCTCCACCTCGTCGGTGCGGTCCGCGGCAGCATCGCATCGGGATGATAGTGGCACGGGGTGCGGCCAACTACCGTATTGGACGTGCCAGCTGAGCGTGCGGCAACTCGGCGAATTGGCTCGATGCTCTCGCCTGATGATGAGACCCGATGATCAGGTACGAAGATCAGCCCCGGCTCTGATGAAGAGGCCCGGAAATCCGGCACGATGACCGGGCATGATGACCTGGCAGGAGGCAGCCTTGCACAGCGATGACGTTCCGATCGTGCAGTCGGTGGATCGCGCGGTGACTGCGATGGAGATTCTTGCGCGTGATGGCTGGGCGGGTGTAACCGATGTTGCCAATGAACTGGACATCCACAAGTCGACGGTGTTCAGGCTCTTGGCCACGTTGGAACGCCGAGGTGTTGTCGAGCAGCATCAGGAAACACAGAAATACCGCCTGGGTTTTGCCGTCTTGCGTTTTGCGAGCGCCGTGCGATCGTCGTTGGACCTGGTCCGAGCTGCCCGGCCTGTGTGTGATCGGCTGAGTCGACGGACCGACGAGACCGTCACGGTTGCGGTCTTGGAAGACCGTGATGTCGTCAATATCCACCAGGTCAATCTGTCGGCACATCGTGTGACAGTCGACTGGCTGGGCAGTCACACGCCGCTTCATTGCACGTCGGGAGGCAAGGTATTGCTCGCATTCGCACCCTTGGACGTGCGCACCGAATTGCTGCAAGGACGCTTGTCGACCTACACGCCTCGCACGATCACTGATCGAGCCGTGTTGATTGAGCAGCTGGGGGACGTCGTTGAGCGCGGCTATGCGACGACCGTCGAAGAGCTCGAAGAAGGACTGAATGCCGTTGCCGCGCCCGTTCGTGGCCCGGATGGCGAGGTCGTGGCCAGCCTGTCCGTGTCGGGTCCGTCGTATCGGCTGGAACCAGAACGCATGCCCGAAGTTGGCGCGATCACGATGGAAGCGGCCGCCGAGATGTCGAGAAGGCTCGGGTTCATAGGTGACCCCGTCGATAGTGACCAGGTGTGAATCAGGGGGCCCGCGCATCAAGCTGTGAGGCCGACGTGTGCCAACGACCTGACGACGTGTGCCGACAGCGTGTCGCGCCCTCTCCTAGGGCCTGTCAGGCGCCTTGGCGCCGATGCACCTCGGCGACCACCGCTGGGAGGATGTCGTGGAGATCGCCGAGCACGGCATAGTTGGCACGTGTGACCATTGGCGCTTCAGCATCCGTGTTAATCGCAAGGATCGACTTTGCGTTCATGCATCCGACCCAATGTTGGGTAGCTCCACTGATGCCGCACGCGATGTACAGGTCGGGCGCAACCCTCGTGCCAGTTTGGCCTACTTGATCGTTGTGTGAACGCCAACCGTTGTTCGTAGCAACCCTCGAGCATCCGACGGCGCCGCCAAGTAACGCGGCAAGCTCCTCCAGGACGGCAAATCCTTCGGCACTTCCCACGCCACGGCCGCCGGAGACGACAACATCAGCGGTTGCCAGGCTTACGCCGTCGTCGCGCGTCATCACCTCCGAGACGGCACCAACGAGTGCGCCATCGTCGATCGCCACAGGCGTGTCGACGACGACTGCCTCAGCTGGCTCGGCGGCGTGGAGCGGCACGATGTGGTGAGGCGCAACGGTCAGCAAAGCGATCGGCGCGGTCAATTCAGCGTCCTCAAGCAGTACACCGCCCCATCGAAGTCTGGTGATCTGCCAGGTCGCCTCCGACGATGGCGTGACCTCGACACACTGCGCCGCCAACGGAAGATCGAGTTCAGCGGCAACGTGCGCCATGACCTCAGCGCCGCGATCGGTAGCTGGCCCCACCACGACCTTTGGCTCGACTGCTGCGATAACACCTGCAATGGCGCCAGCCCATCCAGCCGGCGGATAGTTATCGAGCGACGTGTCGAGGACACGATGGATGCAGGCGACACCGTAGTCGGCCAGTTCAGCGACGACGGCGTCAGAGATCTGTTCTCCGGCGATATCGACGACAACGACCTCGGTGGTGCACTGCAATGATTCGGCGATGCCCCGCGCGAATGTGATGGTCTCGGCAGCTGTCTTGGGCAGTCCGCCGACAGTCGCAGGAATGTCCAGGAATGCGAGCACACTCGTCACAGGACCCCCACTTCCTCGAACAGATCGACAATGGCTGGTGCTGCGTCTGCGCCGGTGCCCAACATGACGGTCTCAGACTGTTGCTGTGTAGGGTGAGAAAAGCCCGTCGTGACCAAGCTGGAGGCAGGTGACGAGGCGTCAGGTCTGGTGGGGGACAAGTGGCGGATCTCAGCTTTCTTGGCGATGAGTCGGCCGCGCATGGCCGGATACCGGGGCAGGTTGATGCCTTCTTTGACGCTCACGACGGCTGGCAATGGCAGCTCGCAACGCTCGAAGCCGGCTTCAGTCGCCCGATGGGCACTGATACCGCCTTCGGTTGGCTCGATGTGCTTGATGCCGCTGACGACCGGTCGTCCCAGCAGCCGGGCTACCCGGATACCGACCTGATAGTTGCCGGCGTCAGCTGACTCATTGCCGAACAGGATGAGATCGAAGACGCCTTCTTCGTCCTCAAGGGTGGTGACTGCTCCAGCGATCGCGTGAGCGGTCGAGTACGCATCCCATTCGGTCGTGTCGATGGGCAGCAGCACGCCCGTGTGGATTCCCATGGAGATGGCCGTGCGCAGTTGTTCTTCGGCTTCGAGTGGCCCGAGCGTTAACACCGTGGCCGTGCCTCCGAATCGTTCGGTCAGCTGCACGGCCTCTTCGACAGCGCACTCCTCATGAGGGCTGACGGTGAACCCGAGATGGCGGGTGTCGAGCGCCTGCCCGTCTTCGACCAACGTGATCTTGGCACCAGGTGCAGGGACTCGCTTGACGCAGACGAGAACCTTCATGCTCATGCCTTCATGCGATCATCGTCGGGGTCGAACAGTCCGTGGCGGGTCGCCGAGGCGACCATGACTGGATACCGGTCGCCCATGTACTCAACGAGCAGTTGCTCGCCCGGCTTGGCGTGCTCCGGCGGCAGATATCCCAGCAGGATGTGTTTGCCGACCGAGGGTCCGCTGCCTGCGGTCGTGACATAGCAGGGGCGGCCTTTGGCATCACTGATCCGCTCACCTTCGCGGGTGAGGAAGGGTTCGCCACCCTGCGGATAGCGCGCGATGCCCGCAGATGATGTGTGGTCTTCGACCGTCAGTGAGCACATCACCGCCGTGGGACCTTCCTCGCGCGCTTTGAGATAGGCATCCTTGCCGATGAAGTCGGCCGCCTTGACCTTCGGGAACGCCAGACCAGCTTCGACCGGGTTGTACTCGGATTCGAGCTCGGCGCCCATAAGGCGGTAACCCTTCTCGATGCGCCCTGTGGTGCCGTAAACCCCGCCCCCTGCGGGGACCACTCCGAACGGCCGGCCTGCTTCGAACACGACGTCCCAGACGCGTTCACCTTGTTCGATGGGTACGTGGATTTCCCAGCCAAGATCGCCGACATACGAGATCCGCACCATCAGGGTGGTGACGCCAGCGAGGTCGACCCATTGGGCTGTACCGAAGCCGAAGGCATCGTTCGACAGGTCGTGATCGGTTATTGAGGCCATGATGTCACGGGACCGTGGTCCCCAGATCCCGATGGTCGTCCACGCGTTGGTGGCATCGTGGAGGTGGGCTGAGCCGTCGGCCGGCAAATGGTCACGGAACCATTTGAAGTCTCGGCCCCAGTCGGCGCCGCCGGTGATGATGCGGAAGTGATCCCAGGCCAGGCGCACCACGGTCAGGTCGCTTCGGAACCCGCCGTTGTACGTCAAGACCGGCGTGTACATGATCCGGCCGACCGGCCGATCGAGGTTGGCGACGGTCATTCCATCCAGGTAAGCCAGCGCGCCAGGCCCGGTCACTTCGAAGATCGAGAACGCGGTCAGGTCGACCATCGCTGCCCGTTCGCGCATTGCGAGGTGTTCGGCATTGATGATCGGCGACCACCAGCGAGCGTCCCACTCGTGAGGTCGGTCACTGATGCGGTCGCCAAATTCCTCGACGAGTGGCGCGTTTGACTCGTACCACTGTGGGCGTTCCCATCCGCCTGCTTCAAAGTAGACGGCACCGAGCGCTTCAGTGCGGCGATGGAAGGGTGCCTGCCGCACCCCACGGTTCGATTCCCATTGCTCCCGTGGGTGGACGATGCCGTACGTCTTGTTGAAGCCCTCTGCCGCCCGCGACCGGATGTGGTGCCAAGTGCGTTGGTTGGGTGTAAAGCGGGCGATGTCAGCACCGTGAGGATCGATTTCCGGGACACCGTCGGTCATCCATTCGGCGATCATCTTGCCGACGCCAGGTCCTTCTTTGATCCACACAGCCGCGGCCGTCCACAAGCCCTTGACTTCCGGAGTTTCACCGAGCAAGGGGCCGCCGTCGGGGGTGAGCGACAGCAAGCCGTTGATGGCGTGCTTGACACCTGCCCCGGGAGTGTTGAGGAGGTCGGGCATTAGCGTGAGCGCATCTTCCATCTGATCGTCGAAGTCTTCTTCGGTAAACGGCAGCTGGGTGGGTGACAGCTGAGCCTGCTCGATCGAGGGAATCTCGTCTGGATCATGGAAGATAGGGCGATGGGCATAGGAGCCAACCTCCATGTCGCCGCCGTTCTGGCGTTCGTACATATTGGTGTCCATATCCCTGACAATCGGGAAGGCGATCTCCTTGCGGGTCTGCTCCAGGAGCGGAATGGGGCCGACATCGATCATCTGATGGACGGCAGGAATCAAAGGAATTCGCGCGCCGGCCATGGCGGCAAGCCGTGGCGCCCACACACCGCATGCCACGACCACGTACTCGCACGCGATCCGCCCTTTGTCAGTGACGACCGCGGTCACCCGGCCGTGCTCAACCTCGATGTCGGCAACCTCAGTGTTTGCCGCAACCGTCAATGCTCCAGCGTCGACGGCGCGTTGGCGCATGATCGTGCCAGCTTGCAGGGAGTCAACGACGGAGACGGACGGCGTGTAGAAACCGCCCTTCAAGATGCTGGTGTCGACGAACGGGACCAGATCTCCGATCTGCGCTGGCGTCAATAGCTCTGCTTCAACGCCCCAGGACGTCGCAGAAGCCATGCGTCGACGCAGCTCTTCCATACGTTGTTCGGTCCGAGCAACCTCGATCCCTCCGCAGGCCGTGTTGACGCCCATGGCTTCATACTGCTGCTGGGAGTCGAGAGTGAGCAGGGCGAGCTCTTTGCCGTGGTCGACAGGGAAAATGAAGTTCGACGCATGGCCGGTTGATCCGCCCGGGTCGGGTAATGGCCCTTTGTCGAGGAGGACCATGTCAGTCCATCCATGATCGGCGAGGTGCCCGACAATGGAATTGCCGACGATGCCGGCACCGATGACCACTATCTGCGCCTGGCTCGGGAATGCGCTCATGACGGCTCCTTGCCCCTCAGTCCGTCCGCGGGATCAGGACGGCAACATCACAACAACGTGCGGATCTGTTGTTCAAAATCGATGACGTGTGCTCGTGCGGTGCGTTCAGCTGCTTCGGCATCGCCGTGCGCGATGGCCGTGAGAAGATCCACGTGCTCGGTGATGGCATCTTCAAGGTCATGGACACGCTCGATTGCCAAGAACCACAGCCGCAAAGCCAGCATGTAGTAGCGCTCAAGCGAGGCTTCTAAGAATGGGTTGCGGGCGCCTCGGTAGATAACTCGATGGATGCGTTGATCGAGGTGGATCAACTTGCGCTGATCGACGCCTTGTGGCAGGTCGTCAAGCTCCGCCAGCAACCCCTGGATCGCTGCGTGGTCATCGCCGCCAGCACGCAACGCTGCCAAACGAGCGACGAAGCCCTCCAATTCGACCCGTATTTCGGATATCTGGCTGAGGTCGCCGACGTCGATGTTGCCGACATAGATTCCGCGCCGAGGAAACACTTCCACGAGGTCTTCGTCAGCCAAGCGTCGCAAAGCCTCGCGGACCGGGGTGCGGCCAAGCCCTGTTTCGTTGGCCACGTCGCGCTCGTTGATGAGCGACCCTGGAGCGAGCCGCAGAGTCACGATCCGATCGCGCAGCAGGTAGTAGGCCTGTTGGCTGAGCGATGTCACCGGTTGCCCGTCGGGCACGAGTACCGACAAGCCGGCCAGCGGATCAGTTGCAGTGATCGTGGACTGACTGATGACGTGCCTCCCAAGGCTCACACACGGACTGGCTGGCGCTGACGATCTCCCTGGTCGCGGACCGGTGGCCAACCCGCGAGAGCTTGTCACGCCCGTGTCGATCAGCTGCCGACGACACTCAGCAACGAGCGACGAAGTGATCGATCACGACTCACTATAGTGATATATCAGAGCGGGGTCAACAGGTTGGTGAAGTTCGTTGACGATGTGGCAAGCCACAGGCAAACCAGCGGCGTGCGGGGCATCAGCTTGCGCATGAAACAGGCGAGGCGCCGGCCATGTTGCCCGCGCCTCGCCCTGGTATCCCGACTGGTTACGTCGGAATCACTACCCGATCAATGCGGGTCGAGCTGTTCGGTCGACTCGATGGTCGGGCTTGATTCCCGATCTTCGGGCCGCACGACAACCTGACCTGCGTGGTCCTTGGCAAGGCCACGAGCCAGACCCCATGCGACGAAGCACAGCACGACCGCGAATGGCAATCCGGTCGCAATCGCTCCAGCCTGGAGGGCGCCGAGGCCGCCGGCGGCAAGCAGCACCGCCGCAACCGCACCTTCGGACAGCGCCCAGAACACCCGCAAGCCCTTCGGTGGGTCGAGCTGACCGCCAGAAGCGATCATGTCGATGACGAAGGAGGCGGAGTCGGAACTGGTGATGAAGAAGATCGCGATGACGAAGATCGTCACGATCGACGCCAGTGTCGCTCCTGGCAACTGGGCGAGCATGGTGAACATCGCAGCGCCGCCGTAGTCCACGGAATCACTGATGTTGGCCGCACCCGACAATTCGAAGTGGATGGCGGTGTTGCCCATCACTGTGAACCATAGGAACGAGACGAGGGTCGGGACGATCAAGACACCCAGCACAAACTCGCGCACGGTGCGCCCGCGTGAAATTCGTGCGATGAACATGCCGACGAACGGCGCCCAGGAAATCCACCACGCCCAGTAGAAAATGGTCCAGTCGTTGAGGAAGTCTACGCCACCGTAGGCCCCGCTCCACGCCAGCATCGGAATGGCATTGAAGATGTAGTTACCGATGTTTTCGACGTAGACGGTCAACAGCAGCAGTGTTGGTCCGAGAATCGCGACGAACACGAGCAACAGTCCGGCAAGTGTCATGTTGATCTGTGACAACCGCTTGATGCCCTTTTCCAAGCCGGACACGACCGAGATCGTGGCGGCGATGGTGATCACCGCGATCAGCACGAGCTGCGTGCCAACCCCGATGGGGACATCAAAGACAGTGTTCAACCCGTTGTTGATCTGGGTGACACCGATACCGAGTGACGTGGCGACACCGAACATCGTGCCGAAGATCGCCAGGATGTCAACGAGGTTGCCGAGCCATCCCTTGTAGCGCTCACCGATCAGCGGGTAGAGCGCCGAGCGCACCGTCATCGGCAGGCCGTGGCGGTACCCGAAGTAGGCCAGCGACAATCCCAGTACGGCGTAGATCGCCCATGGGGCAAGGCCCCAGTGGTGGAAGGTGAGGAGCATTGCTTCGCCGGCGGCTTCGCCCGTGCCGGCGACCAGTCCTTCGACGCGTGGCGGCAGAT
>JBBDSU010000046.1:0-6060 GCA_040904825.1 Nitriliruptoraceae bacterium
GACTGGCGGCAGACCATGACGCAGCGAGCGGGTGGACAGGCTCCGGTCAGCATCGGCTACGCCGTTCGCCCTCCAGGATCCGGATGGGACCTGAACGAGCTGATCACTGCAGCCGATCGGGACATGTACCGCGCACGTAACGTCGATCGAAGCAGCGATTGTCGCTCGTGAAGATCCGGTCCCTCAACCACCCGGCGAAACTGTCTGCCGCCAGCCTCCGCGAAAATGATGCCAACCAGCCGCCGAAATGCTGTGTCGTCAACGGGTGCTGTGGCTGCTCGTGCGAGATGCACATCCCAGCGCAGCACTCAGCAGAATAACGATCAACGCCGCTCCTATCAGGATGTAGCTCTCACGCGCAGCATCGGTCGCGAACCACGTCGGTCCCCGGAGCCAGCCGACAACCGACAACCCGAAAGTTGCCGCTACCGCCACAGTCGCGCCAACGATAGAGGCCAGCACTACGGCGCGGCACCGGTCCGACCGGGCGCGTGCCCATGCGGTGTAACAGCCAGCGCCGACGACAAGCACCGGCGCGAGATGCAGTGTGACTGTCGGCCGCCAACCCGCCAGCACGCCCCAGAGCAACGCAAATCCCAGGCTCGCGATCAACCCGGCGGCCACCGATGTCGGCGTCCCCTTCGAAACATTCGAATCGTCACGTTCGGAACTCACCGGATCACCTTCACCTGGAGGCTCCGATGTCCTCCACATTGAATGCAACCCCGACGGTTCTCTGCAGCTTCCACAGCGAAACTGTCAGCCGGCGCCTTCGGTTCCACGACGCGTGGGCAACTCACGATCAAGCATCAACAACGCGCTCGGATTGTTGGCGACCATGCTCAACTCGCCCACGATCGTGCTCACGCTGGCCTCCTCCTCTACCTGTTCGTCAAGAAACCGCGTCAACAGCGGCAAGCTCGACCAGTCGCGAGCTTCCTGCGCGGCGGCGTAAAGCTCACCGATTGCCGCAGTGACACGCCGCTCATGCGCCAATGCAGCAGTAAACACCGCGACCAGATCGTCGAAATCGGCCTGTGGCGCCTCGAGCGCGGTGAGCGTCACTTCGGCACCCCGATCAAGCACGAAGCTCATGAAGATCTGCGCGTGCTCGGCTTCCTCCTGCGCCTGGGATCGGAGCCACTTCGCCGCGCCGGTGTAGTCACGAGATTCGGCCCATGCTGCCATCTGCAAGTACGCACGCTCCGCCGCATGTTCCAAGGCGATCTGTTCGTTGAACCGATCCTGCAATCGCTCGTCCATGCTTCCTCCGTGTCCGGGCACGCATACGGGTGGTGTGACGTGCTCCGAATTAACGGTACCGACGCGCCACCGCCCAATGGGATCTGGCTGAGCCTGACCCCATCTGAAACCGACCTGCCCTGCCGACGGTTGCGTCAACGTCCGCACGCATGGCGTCATGAAAACTTCGTGCGTGGACGCTCCCAGCGCTCCCCATCGACGACGAGGTCGACCTTTTCGTTGTAGAACGTGACGAGACCCGCGATCGCCGCGACTTCAGCCTTGGGAGCGTCGTAGGCCCACGCCGCGTCTTGGACACGCTCACCACCGCTGATCACGGTGTAGTACCGACCGGTGGCGCCCTTGTAGGGACAATGGGTGACGGTGTCGGTCAGTTCAAGCTGATCCATGGCGATATCGGATTCGGGCAGATAGAAGCGCGCCGGCAACCCGGTTTCGAACAGCATCGTCGGTTGGTGGCTGTCAGCGATGACGTCGCCACCGACTTCAACGATGACATGACGATCCGAACGCACGACGTCGCAGCGGTGGTACGGATCACGGGGGTGCACAAAGATCCGTTCAGCTTCTTCCCACCATTCGTCCATCGCATGCCAGGCGAACGCGAGATATCCCGCAAGGTCGGGTGCGCCAGACAGGGGTTGCGGGTAGCTCCAGACCACGTTGTCCCGCTGGTCATCGCCGATGCGCACCGTCCAGTAGCGCGCGTCTCCTTTGAAAGGACAGTGCGTGGAATGACTCGTCTGTATGAGCACTTCAAGCTCGACATCGGCTTCGGGGAAGTAGTAGACCGGCATCAGTCCTGTTTCGTGCAGCAGCTTCGCGCGTGAAGTTTCAGCCACAACCGTGTTGCCCACAACAACGCGCACTCGACGCGGGCTGTCCTCGAAATAGAGCACATGCTCTGGCGCGTCGTAGATGAAGTTGAAGGTGCCCGCCGGGTGGCGGCCAAACGGACCCGTGCCGACTGTCAGTGCCATGGTGTCTCCTTTGAGGACATGAACAACACGCGCACGCCACTCAGCTGCAAGTGGCTGCGAGCAGATCGCGACGCTGACGGAACCATCCCAGCAAGTGCGTCGCCGGATCCTCGGATGCCACAAGTTCGCTCGCAGGCATCAAAGCCCCAGGGAACGCGCCGCCGTTCCAAAGAGCGTCGTCCAAACCGCCGACACGGTCCGGGTACCAAACAGACACATAGGCGTAGGGTTCTGGCGCCGCTTCGTCTCCGGCGGACAGCCCATAGGACCCACGGCGGTCTTCGTCCAGTACTTCGATCGCGATATCGAGGTGCTCGGGCCAGACGGTTGGGTCAGAGGCTTCGATCGACGCGTCGTCGTTGACCAGGCGCCGCAGCACCTCGTCGCCTAGTTGAAACCACGTCCCGAGCCAGGCGCTGACATCGCGGTCTATCGTCAGCTCACTATCACGGGGAACCTCTGGTGGCGGATCATGGATGGGCAGCTCTTGAGCCCACCGGGTTTCACCATCGTCGTCTCCGAGGACCAAGCGGCGCGCTTGAGCAAGTGTCGTCACCGGCACTTTGTCCGTCTTGCCACCACGGCGGACAAGCAGTCGATCACCAACCAGCTCGACGCCCTCCGGCTCATCCTGCGGGGTGCGCAAACCATTGGGGCGGGGATGCAGTCCGATGCGGCCGGCACGACGCCATCGCTCCTCGGCGAGGACGTGCCCGCAGAGCACGTGCCAGCTCAGACGGGTCGTAGCCAGTTGGTCGAGGTCGGGTACCTGGCCAATCAAGGGTGCCTCCTGGAGTCAGCCGGCCGAGCCCGCGAAGGTGGCCAGCGGATGTGACTATTGGCGATGTGGATCGTCGGCGGCGGTCACGGCAAGTCGCGGACTTAGACCAGCAACGGATCACTGACCACGTGGATCAGCGCAGGCCCGTCGTAGGCGAATGCTGCAGTCATCGCGTCTTCGAGCTGACCGGCGTGATCGACCCGGATACCAAAGGCGCCGCACAACTCGGCGAATGCGGCGAAATCTGGGTTGACGAGGGAGGTCTGCCAGACCTCCCACTCACCGGCACGTTGCTCCTTCGAGATCTTTCCGAGCTCACCGTTGTCGAGCAGTATGTGGCGGATCCGCATGCCGTGTTTGACCGCTGTCGTCAACTCCATGGCGTATTGGCCGAATCCTCCATCTCCTGACACTGATACCACTTCCCGCTGCCCGTCGACGGCTGCCCAAGCGCCCAGAGCTGCGGGCAGCCCGAACCCGATCGAGCCGAGGTATCCCGACATGAGGACCGACTGCTGCGCAACCTCGAAGTAGCGGCCGAAGGAGTAGGTGTTGTTCCCGACATCAACGCAGATCACCGCGTCGTCGGCCACATGGCGAGTCAGCGTGTCGAACACCACGGCGGAGTTGATCCCTTGTCCGCGGTTGTCATCCCGGCGGCTGGCCTTCTCTTCGCGCCAGATCCGCCAACGCTCGGCGATCTCCGGACGATGATCGATGCAGCGGGCACGTCCTTCGACGGCATCCGCCAACTGTCTCGCCGTCACTCCGACATCACCGAGCACGGGGACGTCGACAGCATGAAACCGACCGAGTGCCATCGCATCATGGTCGATCTGCACAATTGGCTTGTATTCAGCGATGCCGGTGTGGTTGGAGAAGGATGCGCCCCAGGCCACGATCAGATCGGCTTCGTTCATGAACCACGACGCAATCGGGGTGCCGGACCGGCCAAGCACACCACCGGCCAGCTCATGAGCATCGCTGATGAGGCCCTTGGCCTTGAACGTCGTGACCACCGCCGCGCCGAGTTGCTCGGCAAGCGCGACGATGTCGTCGATGCCGTCCCGTGCCCCGGCCCCCAGAATGAACAGCGGCCGTTCGGCCTCAGCGATCCGGTCTGCGGCAGTCGTCAGCGCGCCGACCGGCGGAGCGATCGAACGGTCGGCGATCCTGCCCTGCGGGCTGGCCGGTTCGGCATCGCCCGCGGGCAGGGTCTGCACGTCATCGGGGAATACCAGGTGGCCGACCCCACGCTCAAGCAGGGCAGTCTTGCACGCCAGCGCGACCAGCTCGGCGTGGTCCGAACCGGCTCGCAGGGTCGCCTGGTAGCGGGCGACATCGGCGAAGGCGGCGATGAGATCCAGGTCTTGGAACGCTCCACGCCCCGCGTCCTTGGACGCCACACCTCCCGACAGTGCGAGTACAGGGGCGCGATCCACCTCGGCGTCATACAGGCCAGTCAGCAGATTCGTCGATCCAGGGCCGGCGATGCCGAAACAGGCCGCCAGTCTGCCTGTGAGCTTGCCATAGGCCGAGGCGGCAAAGGCGGCAGCGCCTTCGTGACGGATGCCGACGTAGGTCAGCTCACCTCGCTGTTCGGCTTCGCGAAATGCGTCGGCCAGGCCAAGGTTGGAGTGTCCGACCATGCCGAACACATGGGTGACCCCGAAAGCGATCATCGTTTCGATCATGACGTCGGAGATCGTGCGGCTACGCGGCTTCGGGTCGGGTAGCAACGCGTAGATGCCTTCTTCGCGCACCTCGGTCGGGTAGGCACCAGGCGCGTCGTCAAACGGCGGCGGGGGCGTGCCGTTGCACGGCGAAAAGTCGTAGCCATGCCATGGACATCGCAGCCACCCCTTCTCTATGGAACCCTCCCCCAGTGGTCCGCCTTGGTGCGGACAACGGTTATCGAGCAC
The DNA here is from genome assembly GCA_040904825.1 of Nitriliruptoraceae bacterium. GTDB lineage: Bacteria > Actinomycetota > Nitriliruptoria > Nitriliruptorales > Nitriliruptoraceae > JBBDSU01. The sequence continues at coordinate 4,947 of JBBDSU010000046.1, forward strand.
GCCATAGACACCGTTGTGGTGACTCACTGCGTACGACCGCGTGTCGATCGTCACGGTGGTGACCCTGCTGTCGGGCAACGCGTCGATCGCAAGAATCCGACGCCAACTTGCGGATTCTTCTGGAGGTGCGGGCTGCTCGGTCGAAGGTTGCGGTGCCGAGTCACGTGCTGTCATCAATGTGTTCCCCTTGCCGGTTCCGGCTGCAGCGGCCTGACCGTTGTCCGACCGTCAGACAAGCGCGACGGCAGCCTCTATGGAAGGCAACCCGCGACGTAGGGCTCCTAATCCGCCCCGGCCGTTGTCAGACGTCTTTCACTCCCTTGCGGAGCAAGCTCTCCCACAACTACGACGCGACCGTGATCTGTGCTGCTCAGCGGGCCCGCAAGATGGTCGCGAGTTCGTGAGCGGCATCATGGGCGTCGCGAGTCGGACCATCCAGGAGTCCTCCTGCCTCAAGCCCTGCGTGGTAGTCGATCAGTAGAACCTCGATCGCCGACGCTTGACCAGGCTCCAGTGCCGTGACCAGATGCTGCGGTGCCGTCACGTCGGGCACCCTGCCATGGTCACCTCTGCGCGAAGAGTCATGCGAAGGGAATGGTCCCGTGCGCTTGTGTGTTGCCATGGTGGCCACCGCAACGAACGTCCAGAACGGTGGCTCGTCCATAAGATGAGCTACTGCGCTATCGACACCCCGGCGACTGGAGTACACCATCTCCTCGAACTCGTTGACCTCCGCTGTGTTCCTCGCCTATCACGATGGCGGCCATGGCGGTTCGGGCGGTCTTGGGATGCTCCTGGTATTTCTGGGCGTCGTTGGAACCGGTGCGTGGCTGATCTTTTCGAAGTTGCAATGGCGCAACACCGTCCTGGTCACGCTTGCTGGCTGGGCACTCATCGCCGGGATCATCTGGCTGTATTGACGATAGTGCCGAACGATTTCCCCGCTCCATGGGACGACGAGGCTCCGACGTTGACGCTCGTCACGCCTGATCGCTGACCTCTGCATCGCGCGACTGGTCCGTTCGGACGAGTGGTCTCGCATAGACGACCACGTTGTCGCGATAGCTCCGTGCGCTGCGGTCAAACTCGCCACCGCAGGTGATCAACGCAAGCA
>JBBDSU010000047.1:0-5751 GCA_040904825.1 Nitriliruptoraceae bacterium
GCTGTTCGGCAACGGACTTCCCTCAACGTCTGATGCGTGGGCCATGCGCCATCCCGTTGCTTACACGCTGGTGTGGATCGGGATCATCCTGGCCATCTTCGTGCCCCTGTCGATCCGCGCCTACAAACGGTCGACGCTGCGCTGACCGACGGGCAGCCTTTAGAACGCGTGGACGGCGTCGGGGTGGCGTTCTCTGCGCGACAGGCTCCGGATGACCGCCATGGGACCATGGCGACGAGCTGCGACCAGTGCCAGCGTCGCGGCAACGTGATCGAGAACATCGGCATCACAGTCGGCGGCAGCCTCACGCCCGACGCTGGCCCCGAGGTCGTCGACGTGGACCACGATCTCCACAAGACGTGTCTCCAGATACGCCGACGCGGTGAGCACGAGGCCACCGTGGACTTCAACCAGCCGCGATGGATCGATACGTGGCACAAGTGCAGCGAGGTGCGCGCGCGTCTCGTCGAACGCCTCGACCAGCGCGGCATGCCCGTTGGAGGCAGCATCCAGGGACCGGGACCGGAGCTTGGCATGCAAGTCGCTTTCGATGGGATCGTGATCACCCAGAAGGATGGCGTAGTAGTCCGCAGCATCCGTGGGCGCAGTCGCCACGTCTGGCGCTGGCGCCGACAGATATCGCACTGTCACTGCAACCGCCCCGAACAGGTGACCTGCCAGCCCCGCAACGGAATACTCGGCAAGCACACTCGGCGCGTCCCAAGCCTCCTCCACCGCAGGATCTGCCAGCACATCACGCGCACACCCCACAGCAGACAGAAACTGCTCTGCCACTCCTCGCGGCTCAGCCGCTCCGGTCGTGTTGTCCCCCATGACGCTGGCTCCAGTCGTTCGGCGGCGCGCAAGCGTCGCTCGATAGCGATTCATGCTGAGCCAACCTTAGGTTGCCTCCTGATCTTGCGTCGGCTTCAGCATCAGGACCAGCGCCGAACCTCGCGCGACTACGGTGTGCGCTTCGTAGTGCCAGTCGTCAGTCCAGACTGCTGAACACGACCGTGGCACTCCCCTTACCCAGGACCGATTGCGATGTCTCGACCAGCGCAGCGTTCGTCGGCGCGCAGGTGCCCGGCGTGTGACCGCAAGAGTCGTGGCACAACCTGCACAAGTTGTGGGGCTTTGCTGCCAGAACACGGCAAGGATGAATCGTCGCGCGCCTCTGCTGGAGAAGGAGCCGCGCATGACCTCATGCGGCTTCAGTGGGTCGAACACGTGACACTGCTGCGGTTCCTGGTCAAATGGCTTGCCATCGGCTCGGTCATCGGCGTGCTGGCCGGCACCTCGTCGGCGGTGTTCTTATGGGGACTGGCGTGGGTGACAAGCACACACGTCGTCAACCCCTGGCTGTTGTTCGCACTGCCTATCGGTGGGCTGACGGTAGGCCTCACCTACCACTACCTCGGGGGACGGTCGGCCGCTGGCAACAACCTCATTCTGGATGAGATCCACGGCTTGTCGGCTGACGCCCCCAAGCCTCCAGCCGACCGGAGATGGGTACCTCGCCGCCTGGCCCCGCTGGTGCTCATCGGGACCTGGGTGACTCACCTGTTTGGTGGCTCGGCGGGACGCGAAGGCACCGCTATCCAGATGTCGGGCTCACTGTCCGACTGGTTCGCCCGTGTCACGAAGATGACCGGCGATGATCGTCGGATGGTGCTGATCGCCGCGGTGTCAGGAGGCTTTGGCTCGGTGTTTTCGGTGCCGCTGGCCGGTGCGGTGTTCGGCCTCGAAGTCCAGTCCGTCGGTCGCATTCGCTACGACGCACTCGTGCCTGCACTGACCGCGTCGGTGATGGGCAACGTCGTCTTCCACACGATCAACTTGCCCCACGACGTCACACCTCATTACGAGGTCGTTGCGACCGCCCTATCGCTCGACATTGTCGCAAAGGTGGCGGTGGCGGCGGTCGTCTTCGGGCTCGTGTCGGTGGTGTTCATCCAACTGACAGCGGGACTCAAATGGGTCTTCGCTGCCCTGTTCACCTGGCCGCCACTGCGCCCGCTTATCGGCGGCATCATCGTCGCAGGGCTCATGCTGGCCATCGGTTCACGCGACTACGCAGGCCTGTCGCTGCCACTCATCGACGCGGCCCTGACCGGAGCGGACCTCGTCTGGTACGCGTTCGCCCTCAAGCTCGTGCTGACCTCGATCACGCTCGGCTCCGGATTCCAAGGTGGCGAGGTCACTCCCCTGTTCGTCATCGGCGCGACGCTCGGTGCGGCACTGGCTGTGCCATTGGGCGTACCGGTCGAGTTGCTCGCCGCAATTGGCTTCGTTGCGGTGTTCGCAGCGGCGACGAACACGCCCCTGGCCTGCACCATCATGGCCGTCGAACTCTTCGGGGCGGGCGCCCTTCCCTACTTTGCGATCGGCTGTGTGGTCGCCTTCGTGTTCTCCTCCCACCGAGGCATCTACGACGCCCAGCGTGTCGACACACCCCAGGTCTCCCCTGGAGGTGGGGCCGGTGCGCAACCTCGAGGGGACTGACGTCGAGATGGCCTTCCGAGCCGCCTGAGCGGCTGCCGACTGCTACTTGCGAAGCTCGTCGATTCGAGACGGGGCTCGCAGGTCTGGCCTGCAGTCGACAGGTGGAAGTGCGACGAGAGTTTCGCCGCGCGCCCCTCCGGCATCGACGACACGCACAAGCATGTCACCCAATTCGGACCCGCAGGGGGCGCCGTCAGCGAGTTCCAGTCTGAACTCCACGTAACCGAGATTGCCGGCTGGCGTCACGACCCGACTCGGGGCCACCGAAACGAGCCCAGTTGCTGTCTGTGACGGCTGGAGTTCAATATCGACGCGCACGAGGTTGGCTTCACCGGGGGACGCTCGCGTTGTCCGAACATCCATGGCGACGATCCGGAACTGCCGTGAGCCTCCCGCCAGCAGCGACGTCGGCGTCTGAACGTGCACTTGGAAGGCTTCAGCGGCTGGCACGACGACAGCGCTGCGCACCGTGGCAGCCTGTACTGAAGGGGAAACGCCGGCATCTGGCAAAGTAGGGACACCGGCAAGCGCACTTTGGACAGCAAGACCGCTGGGAAGGGCGAGTCCCGCCACCAACACAACTGCGCCTGCCACCAGCGCGAAAAAGCGACCGAGGCGCGCACCCAGCAGCCGCATGGCCGGCTCGACGAGCCTGAAGTAGTCGCGGACAACGCTCACGACGGCCGACCGAAGAACAGGGGCAACGACAGGCGGTCGAACGACGGGAGGGGGGCCAAGGTGAAGCATCAGTACTCCGGTTCTAGCGTCCTACGGGACGGACGCAGTACCGAAGTCTGGAGCACTGTTGGGGATGGCTATCTGTTACGAAGGTACTGCACAGAAGGTCCCCCGTCTGGGGCACTTTGGATCGAGCGGATTGTGCCGCTGGCATGCCGTCGACAGCGACGTGTGACGATCAGATGATCCCGACGGTCTAGCGACTCTCGGTCAGGTGCTCCGCGGAGATCGTTCCTTCGACGACTTCGCGTGACACGACGCTGAGCTTTGCGTTGTTATCGCGCGAGTATTTCCGCATCAAATCGAAGGCGGTGTCTGTCGTGGTGTGCAGACGCTCTGAGATGATGCCCTTGGCCTGTTCGATGCTGATCCGACTATTGAGCGCATGTTGGAGTTGCCCCTCGACCGTGTGGACACGGTGCAACTCCCGCTGCTGCAATAGTCCGATCGTGGCAACGTCGGCCATGGCTTGCACGACCGACAGTCCTTCGCTGGTGATGCCGCCCGTGTCGGTCAGGAACAGGTTCATTGCCCCCAGGACGGTGCCGCGCAGGCGAAGTGGCACGGCTTGGACCGATCGGAACCCGGTTGCCAGTGCCTTTGGGGTGAACAGTGGCCAGCGATCGCGTTCATCTTCAAGGTCGACGACGCTGACAGGCTGCCCGGTGGCAAAACAATCCTGGCAGGGGCCTTCTTCGGACTGGACCTGGAACAGCTCAAGCAGGTGGGTCCGTTCGTGCGACGCGGCCATGTACTGAAGATGGCCTGCCTCGTCGGCCAACAGGATGCCCACTTCCGACGCGATCTCAATGTCGACCACTCGCGCGGTCAACGTCGACAAGAAGTCAATGAGATCAAAGTCCTCAACAAGAGTGTCGGCCAGCTTGACGAATGTCTCGACGATTTGGCGTTCACGAACTTGGAGAGCTGCAGGTGCGCTGTCCATGCGATCATCTCCCTAGTGAGTTTGAAATGACACAACCAGCCGCCGTGGCAAGCATACGGAGGCTCAAGTGACTTGGCTGATCTACCTGTCGTCGTTCATCTGCAGCCGGCGCGCGACCACATCATCGGCGATCTCGCGCAGGCTTCGCTGCTCTGTGTAGGCATGAGCCCTCAACATCGCCAAGGCGGCTCCAACTGCGATCCCGAGCTGCACCGCCACAATTCCGGATGCCTGGTGAATCTCAACGGTGTTGCTGGTGCCGTCGACAAACAGTTGATCAAGCTCATCGGGCGGATTTTCTGATTGCAATGCGAGGAAGAGGTCGACGGCGAATCTGGCGAACACCAGCGCATCTGCGTGGTGGTCGCTGCTGAGTTCGCCCGCCTGTTGGCGGTAGAGGGTGAACGCGCCGATGCGTACCGAACCGCGACGCATCGGAAAAGCAAAGATCGAGTGCAGACCGATGCCTGCGGCTGCTGGCCCGAAAGCTGGCCACGAATCGTCGACCTTGAGATCGTCGACGAGCACCGGCCATCCGAACTGATGAGCGCTGTAGGAGGGTCCTTCGCCAAGGTCGGACTGCAGCGATTCGCCTTCTCTTCCACCTTCGGTGGCGCAGACTGTCTCAAGTAGTGCATCCCTGGCCCCCAACGACACGCCCACACCGGATGCGTCCAAGCGGGCTGCTGCTGCCGAACACAACCGGTCTGCCAGCGAGCCACCAGCCTGCAGTGCCACCGCTTCAAGAACGCCCTCGATCCGGCGCCTGTCCAACGTTGCTCCCCTCAGGCCGACTTGGTCGGCGGTCTGGCTTCCATAGAACTGGCTGCCGCCAGGCTGCGTCGGTGCCACGCTAGTCCCACGGGCCGACTTGCCCACCGGCAGGCTCCCAGCATGGGGTTTGGCGCCTGGCAACAAGACCAGCGCCGCGCCCCGACCGTCCAGCCTGATGTCAGGGAAATTGCGAAGCACGTTCAGGTGCTCGCGACCGCTCCAGACTGCTCAAGGGAAGCCCTGCGCCGAACATGTCGACAGCGTTGATCCGCGCCAGGCCAGACAAGAAGTAGCTCGCGGCACGAAACGACCGGCACCGCGGACCGTCAGGATCGGAGCACGCACCCAACAGCGCATCAGCGGCAACTGCAATAGTCGCGTCGTCATCAAGGCCCAGCATGCGACCGTGAGCCGGTGCCAGCGGCTCGGTCGAATGCCGTAGACGGCGCAACGCAGTGTCCATCGACACTTCGGGATGATCGATAGAACCGACGATCAAGATCTCAGGCTTGACGTAACCGTCGACCCAGCCACGGAACGCGACTTCGAGAAAGCGCAGCGACGGTGACTCGGCCTCATCATCGAGGTATACGGCAGGTGCGGAGGACGTCGGCAACTTCTTAAACATGTGCGCTCCGGTCGGCTAGGCGTCAAGAAACAGCCCGTGCCGAGGACCGGAGCACGAAGTTCTTACTGTGGACGAAACTACCCACACCCGCCTTGCTCGTCAACGGCGTGTTCGTTCCTGCAGTGCCTCGACGTGTGCCCAACGTCAACCTGTTGCGAGA
>JBBDSU010000048.1:0-5455 GCA_040904825.1 Nitriliruptoraceae bacterium
CCCGAGTATGCGTTGTCTGAACTGTTCCGCACGACTGGGGGTGCCAACTTCTTTGGCTACGGCAATCTGGAGTTCGATGTTGCGCTGGATGAAGCCAACGCCGCATCACCTGACGATGCCATCATGCTGTATCAACACGCTGAGGACATCGTGCTGGCCGATCTGCCCGTAATCCCGCTGTGGTACGCCAACACCACAACGGTGCACACTGCGAGGGTCGAGAACATCATCATCGATGCTCGGGGCTATCTGCGTGTCGAACAGATGCGCACGGTTGATTGACGGACGCACACCTGCGCAAACCCGGGCGCGGCCATGTATCGGGTTCACTAGACCATGATCCGGTCACGGACGTGCCGTGGATCGGACTGATGACGGGTTCTGTGGCGCCACTGCTGCGACGGAACCGACCGGAGGACAGACCGTGACGAGCACTGATCAACGACGCACGCCCCTGATCGTGGGCAACTGGAAGATGTACCGCGATCACCTCGAAGCCATCCAACTGGTGCAGAAGTTGGCGTATCACCTGCAAGAAGAGGATTACGAAGATCAAGAAGTCGTGGTCTGCCCACCGTTTGTCGCGCTGCGATCGATCCAGACATTGATCCAGTCGGACAAGCTGCCACTGCGTTTGGGTGCACAGAATTGTTTCGATCAGGACGAAGGGGCTTACACGGGTGAAGTCTCCGCGCCGATGTTGGCGCGCCTCGACGTCGCCTACGTGTTAGCTGGCCATTCCGAGCGGAGGTCGGTATTCGGCGAGACCGATGCGGTCGTCAAGGCCAAGACAGACGCGATTGTTCGCCATGGCATGAAGGCCATCGTGTGTGTCGGAGAAGGTGCCGACGACCGCGACGCGGGCAGGGCGGATGAGGTTGTGCTGGCGCAAATGAAGGGCAGCCTCGCGGGATTTGACGTCGGTGACGCTGACGAGCTGGTCATTGCCTACGAACCTGTGTGGGCAATCGGAACGGGGCGAACAGCCACGCCAGGCGACGCACAGTCGATGGCGGCAACCATCAGAGGTGCGTTAACCGAACAGTTTGGCGAGGTTGCCGGCTCGATGCGTGTCCTCTACGGAGGGAGCGTCAAGCCCGGCAACATCGCTGCACTCATGGCGGCCACCGACGTCGACGGTGTACTTGTCGGCGGTGCGAGCCTTTTAGCGGAAGACTTCGCCCTCATTGTCAGTCATCGACGCTGAACTATTGGCTCGCCTACGGGGAACCTTGACACGAGGTTCCTGTCGCATCATGTTTCGCCCGCGCTACAGTTGCAGGCGAGGTCCGCGCAGTCGACGCGGCCGGATCGAGGGTGAGATGGCAACGCGGCGAAACGAACCACTGGAGGCCTTGCTCGGCCCCCTTGAACAGGAAGTCATGGAGGTTGTGTGGTCGGTGGGAGACACCACCGTCCGCGATGTCCACGACGTGCTAGCCCGATCACGTTCCATTGCCTACACCACGGTGATGACGACGATGACACGGCTTGCGAACAAGGGCCTGCTTCAGCGTGACACTGGCGCGTTGGCGCATCGCTATCGCCCAGCAGTCAGCCGCGAGCGGTACGCGAAATCTGCGGTGGGCAATGTGCTCGACTGGCTCTTTGAGCGATACCCCGAGCCCGCTGCGGCTTATCTCGCCGAAGTCGTTGATGATGTCGACGGTGTGAAACTCGCGGCGTTGAAAGACGCCGTCGCACGGCAGCGCCAGTCGGAGCGCTGACCGTCGTGGACCTGGGTGTCCTGCTGAGTTTGCCACTGGAGTCGATCGCCCTCCGTGCGGCAATCGCAACGGTGGCTTGCGTGCTCATGCTGCGCCTGCTTCTGACGATCGGATTGCGTTCGTCAGGCGCTCGAGTGCTGGCAGCACTGACGCCAGCGGTGGTGCTGCTGGCGGTGATCGGCCTGGCTTCAGCTCAACCCAGGCTCCCAACGCTGATGGTTCCTGTTGAAGCACGTGACGCCCTGGCGATTCGTGTCGCTGAGGGCTACCTGTTCTTTGCTCCGGTTGTCTTCCCGCTCCTCGTTGCCGCTTGGGCGACGATCGCATCGGTGCGACTGGTGTGGCGGATTGCCGCGACCACCGGCGTTAGGCGACGCGCCCGAGCCGCACTCGTGATGGGCTTGACGCCCGACCATGTGCGTGACATCGCCTCAACAGTCGCCTACAGGCTGGACGTTGCCGAACCGTTTGTCACCGTCGTCGACGACGCTCCAGGCGGGGCATACGTCGTGGGAACACGCCATCCGATCGTTGTGCTGGACGCCTCGCTCGTTGAACGTCTTGATGACGATGAACTCGAAGGTGTGCTGGCGCATGAATTGGCTCATGTGCGTCGGCGCGACAATCTGGTTGCCGGAATGCTCGGCTCGCTGAGAGATGCCATCTTCTTTGCGCCTGGTGTGGGATGGGCAGTCCGTCACCTGCATCGGGAGCGCGAGTTGGCTGCTGATCAGGCGGCAGTCAGTGTGACCGGCCGGCCCGGCGCGCTGGCCAGTGGACTGCTGAAGGTTCTTGACCACGCTCCGCGAGGTGCCCACGCATGCGCGACGCTGGCGCCGTCGCACGGATTGGTGGACCGGGTCGAGACCCTGATTTCGGGTGCCCCCAAGGTCACCGCGGTCCGGCGGACCGCAGAATTGAGCGTGTTGGCCCTCGCAGGGATGGCCGCAGTCGCCGCTGCATGGTTCGTTCCAACCCAGATGGCTGGTGCCGAACGCGAGCGTGATGCGTTCGCCGTAGTGTGGTCACCTCGCGCCACTGAAGCCGAGCCAGCAACCCGCGCGCGAGCATTCTCGGTCTATGACCGCAATCGCTTTGATAGCAGTGCGACCACGACGAGCAGTGTCGCTGCATCGAGATATGACGAACACAGCATCGAGAATCGGCGAACGACCCTCAGGGCATGCGGAAGCGAAGATGTCCACTGTCCGACGCCGGATTCGCGGATGGGTCTTGGTCTAAGGCCGCGCCCCGTCGTCACCATCGACGATGCAGTGACCGCTTCGTGGCAGGCCGTGCCGGTCGGCGATGTTGAGGATTCTGCCAGCGGCCTGCGCATGTACTGGTTGTCCTGGATCGGCTGATTTTGGCCGCAAACTGCCACGCCAGTGGCGTCCTAGCAGCCAACAAGGACACGAAAGTGCGTCGCATCGTCTCCGCTATCGCCGCTCACGCTGGTAGCCTTCGGTCTCTCAGTACCTTGGTGGTGATGGAACCCGTTCAAGGGCCGTCATAGAACTCAGGCACTGTCACGACTGTTTTGGAGGCGCTCTCGTGCTCGTCGGATTCCTTGTCAGCGTTCACCTGCTGCTCGCCTTGGCGCTGATTGGCTTGGTGCTGCTGCACCGTGGGCAGGGGGGAGGCTTGTCCGACATGTTCGGCGGTGGAGCCGGTGGCGGCCTCCAAGGTTCTGCAGTCGTTGAGCGCAACCTTGATCGCTTTACGGTCATCTGTGCAGTGACGTTCGGCCTGACCAACTGCCTGCTTGTCGTGCTGCTGTGACATGAACGCGCGGCAGGCGCCACGGCGGCTCGTCGCCGGGTTGGTCGCTGCTGTCGTGGTGGTGGCTGGTTGTGTTGTCGAAGAGACGTCACAAGTTCCAGTCCTGCCGCCTTCAGGGGGAAGCCAGGCACCTGCGCCTGGCGATTCTGCCACTACCTCTGGTGGAACGCTACGCATCGGGCTTGGTGTCGAGCCGGTCAGCCTCGATCCTCGATTCGTCGTTGATGCTGAAGGTGAGATCGTCGTCGATGCCGTGTTTGAATCGCTCGTCCGTCTGGATGACCATCTGCGGCCTGTAGCCGGCGCAGCCGAGCAATGGACGATCGACGAATCTCGGACCACCTACCGTTTCACCCTGCGGCAAGCGGACTTTCACGACGGCGCTGAGGTGACCGCGCATGCCTTCAAGCGCACGTTCGATCGCATTGCTGACGGGACGCTGAACCCGCGTTCGCCGTTGGATTTTCTCGTCGAAGGGATCATCGGCGCGCGTCAAGCTGCCGCAGTCGGCGGGGGATTGGCAGGCGTGATTGTTGAGGCCGATGACCTCCTGACCATTCGCCTCGAACGTCCAGATGCTGGCTTCCTCAGCAGACTCGCGCATCCGGGCCTTGCTCCGGTGCCGGCATCTGCAGATGAAGACCCAGAGGGATTCGCTGAGCAGCCCGTTGGCAACGGACCCTTCGCCATGATCGAACCCCGCGCGCGGGGAGCGTTCATTCGGCTGACACGCCATGAGGATCACCATCGTGCACCCCAACTCGATGAAGTCCTCATCAATTTCTATCTTGACGATCCATCCACCACCCGGCAGTGGCAGGACGTCGTCAATGGCAATCTCCATGTGGCCCGACTGACAGCGGATCTCATCGATGACGCGGTCGAACGTTTCGGAAGGTCCGAGGATGGCTATACCGGTCCCGGTGTTCTCGATGGAGTGACGACAACGGTCTATGCCTATGCCTTCAACACCACACGACCACCCTTTGATGACGCCGACGCTCGTCGGGCGTGGTCGCTGGCCATCGACCGTGGCGCACTGGCGGACGGCGTCATGCGCGGGTCACGGACAGCTGCCGACAGCCTGGTGCCTCCGTCAGTGCCGGGATATCTGCGTGGCGCATGCGAATACTGCCGTCACGACCCGCAACGCGCAGCTGAGCTTTGGCAAGACGTCCTCAACCGTTGGCCGCACAATGACGCCGACGAAGGAGAAGGAGCGACAACTCCGGAAGCGATTGACCCCGACGTGCAACCCGACGAACTTGAGGCGACAGACGAAGCGGACACCGATGAGCTCTTCGTGCCGACGATCACCCTCTTGCATCCAAGGGGCGCCACCCACGCTGCGATCGCCCAAAGAATGGCCGCCGATCTTGAGCAGGCGCTGACGGTCACGATCAACCTGCGTGCCGAGGATCTTGGGCGATTCGTCCGAACCATCAGAGATGGCGAAGCCCAGGTATTCCGCCTTGGTTGGGAGCCGTCAGAACCGGATCCAGGGGCCTATCTCACTCCCTTGTTTCACAGCCGCGAAATCGGTCGTGACAACTTGACGGGATGGAGCACTCAGCAAGTTGATGCACTGCTTGACGAAGCCAGGGCAAGCATGTCATCGGGAGCTGCGTTGGCCCGTTATCGGGAGGCGGAGCGGCTGGTCTTGGATGAGATGCCGGTCATGCCGTTGCTGTACTACCGACAGGCTGCGGTGGTCGTGCCTGATGTCGAAGGGTTCGTGTGGTCCGCCACCGGACGAGTCGATCTGACGCGGGTGACTCTCAGACGGTGACGTCCCAACGCGCTGCGGTTAGCGCGCCTACGGGTAAGTCGCTCAACGGCTACCATCCCGGCCGCCACGTGCTGTCGTGGCAGCCAGCGCGAGTGGCGGAATTGGCAGACGCGCACGGTTGAGGGCCGTGTGTCCTAACGGACATGGGGGTTCAAGT
>JBBDSU010000049.1:0-2782 GCA_040904825.1 Nitriliruptoraceae bacterium
ACGGGCAAGGTTGCGGCCGATGAACGTCCAGCGGTCACGAGCGGTCTGCTGAGTCCACCCGGCCGTGTGCGGGGTCATGACCACGTTCGACAGTTCGTGGAACGGGCGCGTCGACGGCATGCAGTCCTGGTCACCTGACGGATATTGATACCACACGTCGATGCCGGCTCCAGCGATCGTTCCGTCGACGAGGGCTTCGTAGAGTGCGTCTTCGTCGACAACAGGACCTCGCGCGACGTTGATGAGGAGCGACGTCGGCCGCATCCGTGCCAACTGCTTCTTGCCGATCATGCCTCGGGTGGCGTCGTCGAGCGGCACGGCGACCACCAGCGTGTCAGCCGCTTCCAGGACCCGGTCAAGATCTTCAGGGCCACCTTGGAAGCTGACACCCGCGGGCGCTGCATCGTCCGAGCGTCGATTCCGGATCGCGTGGATCTGCATGCCAAACGCTTGGGCGAGCGGCACAAGCGCCCGGCCGATCGTGCCGAATCCGACAATCCCGAGGGTCGACTCTCTCAGCTCGGGATACAACCCGTGAGGTCCGAACCGTTGCCGGTTCCAGTCGCCGCGACGAAGATCCCGGTCGAAGGTGAGGATGTCACGGCGCAACATGAGCATCATCGCAATGACATGCTCTGCCATCCCGGGGCCATGTTCGTAGGCATTGCACAGGTAGGCATCGGCAGGGATGAGATGCCGCGCGTAGTGGTCAACGCCCGCGCCGGTGGCGTGCACGAGACGCAGGTGGGGCGCATCGAACGCTTCGGTGGGAAGGGCGCCCACGACCGCGTCCGCTTGCGCGAGCACCTCACCCACCCGGTCAAGATCCGACAGGTCAGGAGCTGACAGAAAACGCACCAGCCCCTCGGTGTGCGCCTCGATCGCGGCTTGGGCGCCAGCGGGACTCGCGCCCATCAGCGCGACGCGTAACGAAGGCTCCGCAGTGGAACCGGGGGTGGGATCGAGTGTGGATTCAGTCACCATCAGTTGCCTGTCATTGGTGGAACGTCGGCGAATGCCTCGTCGATCGCGGCGATCGCCGCGGGCGTTAGCGCCGGCGCAGCAAATGAAGCCAGGTTGTCGTCAAGGTGCTCACGACTGCCGGTTCCGAACAGTGTCGCGTCAAGTCCGGGCTCCTCGCGACAGAATCTGTATGCCAGGTCTGGCAGCGTCGTCGCGCCGCAGCGCTCGATCAACGCTTCGATCCCACCGTCGGCGAGGAGTTGGGCCGGGATCTTGGCCCGAGTCGCCTCATCCAGATCAGACAACGCAGCGCGCAGCCGATCGGGGTTCCCAAGCGCGCGGCGCACGGCGAACATGCCCAGCATCCCGATGCCCTTGGCTCGTCCAGGCTCAAAGATCAGTTCGCGGGCGGTGCGGTGAATCAGGTTGAAACCAACCATCATGACATCCCACAGGTCATCGCGGACAGCGCGCTGCAAGGTGGCGTGACCAGAGTCCGCAGCAAACGGCTCGGTAATCCCGACGGCTCGGATCGCACCACGTTCCTTGGCGGCTAACAGGACCGGCGCCAACTCGTCGCGCGCGTAGTCGTAGTCACCCACCTCCACGGCATGCAGATGGAAGATGTCGACGTGGTCAACACCGAGCTTCCGCAACGCCTCCTCGAACGCTTCGGCCAGTTGCGCCGGTGTGCGCAGTTCGCCCTCTTGCCGCGGTGAGACCTTGCTCGAAATGATCACATCGTCACGTGGCACGTCAGCAAGAACCCGCGCCACGATGTCCTCAGTGCCGTAGATCTCGGAGGTATCAATCAGGTTGACGCCCTGGTCCACGGCGCGGCGGACCAGCGCGACTGACTCATCGAGCGCAAGGCCATGCTTCTGGCCGGCACGACTGGGACCACCGGTCCCAATGCCGACGGTGGTCACCTCAATGCCAGTCCTGCCAAGCGCGACGGTCTCCACTGTGTGCTCCGTTCATCGTGCGTCACCACGCCCGCCCGTGGGCTGCAGCGCAGAGGCGTCGTCCGGCAACGCCAACGCCAGATGATGCCACACGCTCGCCGCACGGACGAAGGCCACTCCCGTGAAGGCACCACGTCGCGGTCACGATCATCGGTCGAGGAACGCCCGGATCCGCGCGTGGAAATCCGGATGGTCATAGACCTTGCGCACTTCGTCATCGTCGGATGGCAGCGCAGCCAGGCGTGCAGCACGACGCTGCGACAACGCCTGTTTCGCCGCGACCACCGTCTGCGCAGCGCTGTCACGCAACGAGGCGGTGACCGCCGCTACCTCGGCGTTGACATTGTCGACCACGCGCACAAAGCCACTCGACGCGAACTCATCGGCACCCAGCACTTCGGCACCGATGAGCATGCGCTGGACATTCGCAGTCCCAAGGCGGTCGACGAGCAAGTCGAGAGAGTCCGCCGACAGGGTGTTGCCGACGGTGGCGGCCATAGGTGCGCCGAATCGTGCTGACGACGTCGCCAGTCGTAGGTCACAGGCGGCCGCCATCAGCAGGCCTCCACCCATGCATGCCCCCGCGATGGCGGCGATGGTCGGCACCGTGACCGCTTCGAGGCGGTGGACGATCTCGGTGATCCGGCGCTCATAGGCCAGACCTTGATCGCCATTGGTGACAGCGAGAAAGGTCGCGATATCTGTGCCCGCGCAAAACGCGTGGGCTGTTCCTGTGATGACCATCGCGAGTACGTCGGCGTCGCCGTCTGCCTGTGCACATGCGTCGACGAGCTGGGCATACATCGGCATGGTCATGGCGTTGCGGCGGGCTGGCCGGTCGATCACCACGGTCA
>JBBDSU010000049.1:2882-5147 GCA_040904825.1 Nitriliruptoraceae bacterium
CAGGTCATCCGCGTGCCGATCTCGCCCGTGCTCATCGCCATGGTGGTGGGACTTGCGGTCGCCAACCTGCGCGCTTCTGACTCGCGGGCCGTGGCACTGACTCCGGGCGCGACCTATGCCGCTCAACGAGTCCTGCGCACCGCGATCGTGCTGCTCGGTGCCCAGTTGAGCCTCGTCGACGTCATCGACGTTGGGGCGACGGCACTGTTGTTCGTACTGGTGTGCATGGCAACAGCACTCGTCGCGGTGGCCGCCCTCGGCCAGTTGTTCGGCATTGACCGCCGCACCAGCGTCCTCATCGGGGTCGGCACCGCGGTATGCGGCAACACCGCGATCATGGCGACCGCACCGGTCCTAAGGGCCGACGGCCGCCGAGTCAGCTACGCCGTAGGCACCATCACGCTGCTGGGCACGCTCGGGCTGCTCGTCCTGCCCATCGTCGGCCGTGTGCTCGAGCTCGACGACATGACGTTCGGGGTATGGGCCGGTTTGGCGATCAACGACACGAGCCAGGTTGTGGCGGCCGGCACCGCCTACTCCGAGGAGGCACGAGACGTTGCCACGGTCGTCAAACTGCTGCGCAACGCCATGATGGCGCCGGTGCTCGCCATGGTTGCGGTGGCTGTCGCACGTCACGACGCGCGTGGAGCCACCGACGGATCGCGAGTGAAGGTGGGACTCCGCAAAGCGGTTCCTGGCTTTGTCTTCGCCTTCATCGCCGCAGTCGTTGCACGATCGATCGGGCTGATTCCCGACGCTGCGGCCAGCATGGCTGGTCCGGTGGCCAGCGCGCTGATCGTCGTGGCGATCGCCGGAGTCGGGCTGACCACACGGCTGGCGCAAGTCCGATCCGTCGGCCCGCGTCCGTTCGCAGTGGGCGCCCTCGCAGCCATCGGACTGGTAGCGCTGGCTTACGCACTAGCGACGACTCTGACGCCCTAGCCACGGGTCCTATGCGAACTCCAAACGGGTGAGGTCACAGCAAGAGGTCGAGCAACACCGCAGCACCAAATCCGACCGCCAACGTGGCGAGGACGTTGCGTGTCTTGATGGCGACTGCCAGCGCCAGCGCACCAGCAATAGCTCGTGATCCGATGAGATTGAGCTCACCACCCGGAGCCAGCAGTGCGGGCGCGGCGAGCGCAGCCAACGCGGCCGCGGGAAGCAGCGCCAGCGCCTGGGTGACCCATCGTGGAAGCTGCCGAGCGGCCGGCAACAAGACCCAGACGCTTGCCCGCAAGGCATAGGTCCCCGCGCCGCCAACGAGGAACACCAGCCACCATGACATGCTCATGATGCGCTGCCAGTACCCGAAGCCATCCCCCGGTTCGCCTGGAATCGCTCGGTCACCAAACCCAGCGTCAGGCCGACAATGATGGCAAGCAACAGGCCCGTTCCCACGGGCATGCCGCGCGCCACGACCGCAACAATTCCCGCTGTGATGGCGGTCACCAATGCCGGTCGCGATCGCGCATGGCTGACGACGATAGACATCATGACCAGGGGCAATGCCAGTCCCATAGGCATCCAGGCAGGAACGACATCACCGAGCATCGCCCCCGCCAGGGTGCTGACCTGCCAGGCAAGCCACACGAGTGACGCAGCGCCGAGATAGAACGACCACAGTGAGCTGCGGTGGCGTTCACGATGGCCAGCCGTCACCACAAACGACTGGTCGGTCAGCAGGTAGGCGCCGACCATCCTGCGGTGAGACGGCTGAGTGGCCATCAGTTGCCACACCGCCATCGAGTACAGCGCGAACCGCGTGTTGACGACCAGCATGGCCAGCAAGACGATGGCGACCGGTGTCTGTGCAGCCATCAGTTCGATCGCGGTCAATTGGGAGGCGCCCGCGTACACCAGCACGGAGAAGAGCATGGCTTCTGATACGGCCAAGCCAGCATCTCGCATCAACACGCCGACGACGGCGGCGTAGGGCATGACCCCGATCGCAAGCGGCAGAACTTCACGTGCCCCGTCAGCAAACGTCAGCGAACGCACCGCAGCACGGTCGGGGCTCTCTGGATCCGGGCCGTTCATCGCCGCCACCCCAGGACCCGCCTACGAGCCCTACCGCGGCTGCGACCACTACGACTGGAGCCGTCACCGCAGTCTCGCGCGTGAAGTCGAATCACGCGAAGGCGGAGCACGTGAGGATTGAGCACGTGCGGCACGGTGACTCCAGGAACGACAGTGGCTGCCTGCGGGGCAATACGTGGGAACGGCGCTCGGGCAGCGTAGAGACGCAGCAGCGTAGATCACACT
>JBBDSU010000050.1:0-45098 GCA_040904825.1 Nitriliruptoraceae bacterium
GCCGGCGAGTGCACGACGAGCTGCGAGGCTCGCCCACCTGCTGCGCGAACGCTAGCGGTCGCCTCGCCGGTCCGCGCACAGCGGCGCACTGCCCTCTGTTGGCCCGGCTGTGACGACAGCGGTACGGTTTCCGATCCAAGGGCGCGTAGCTCAGTGGGAGAGCGCTGCCTTCACACGGCAGAGGCCAGAGGTTCGATACCTCTCGCGCCCACCCTGGATGTCAAGGGTTGATGTGCAACCCGTGTCTGGCGACGACGGAGCGTGCGACGGTGACCGACAGTCTGCGCGTTCGCAACGCTGATCGCGAGGTAGTGCTCGAGAGGGGCTCCAGCGCGATCGATGCGCTCAAGGCCCTGGAAGCGGTGCGAGGTGCCATCGTGGCCGCTGACGTGACCGTCGAGGGGATCTCCCGCCAATGGGATCTTGACCGAGCTTTGCCCCAGGCTGATCTGGTTGAGATCGCACCCATCGCCGCAGATTCAGCCGCGGGTCTTGCAATCCTGCGGCATTCGACCGCCCATGTGATGGCGCAAGCTGTGACGGATCTGTATCCCGAGGCCAAATGGGCGATCGGTCCTCCTATTCAGGACGGCTTCTACTACGACTTTGACGTTGACCGTCCGTTCACACCGGAAGATCTTGAACGCATCGAAGCTCGGATGGATGAGGTCGCACGTGAACGTCAGCGATTCGTCCGTGAAGAAGTCTCACACGAGGACGCCCTAGCTGAGTTTGCCGACCAGCCTTACAAGCTGCAGATCATTGCGTCTGTCGACGATGGGTCGACGCTCAGCAGCGTCGACGCGCCCGAAGATGGCACGACGCTGACGATCTACCGCAATGTTCGGCCTGATGGGACGGTTGCGTGGTCTGATCTGTGCCGTGGACCTCACGTTCCCTCAACTGAGCGCATCCCGGCCTTTCGCCTGTTGCGGAGCGCAGGTGCATATTGGCGCGGCCGCGAGGATCAGCCGATGCTGCAGCGGATCTATGGGACGGCCTGGGAATCGCGCAAGTCGCAACAGGCTTACCTCGACATGATGGCCGAGGCCCGCCAGCGAGACCACCGCAAGCTCGGCCGCGAACTTGAGCTGGTGCACTTCCCTGAACAACTCGGCCCAGGCCTAGCGCTCTTCCTTCCCCACGGTGCACGCGTCCGCAAGATCATGGAGGACTGGATTCGGGATGAAACCCTCGCCCGAGGGTATGAGCCGGTCTATACGCCCCATATCGCCAAGGACGAACTGTGGGAGATATCCGGCCACCTGGAGAACTACAGCGAGTTGATGTACCCGGGCATGGACCTGGATGACGGGGCCAGTTATCGCCTCAAGCCAATGAACTGCCCCTTTCACATTCTGGCGTTCATGTCGCGAACACGCTCCTATCGCGAACTGCCGCTGCGCATCGCCGAGCTGGGCACGGTCTACCGCTACGAGCGGTCCGGCGTGGTCAATGGTCTGCTGCGTGCGCGCGGATTCACCCAGGATGACTCGCACATCTTCTGTCGTCCTGATCAGGTTGTGGATGAAGTCGTCGACTGCATCGAGTTCGCTCGCGACGTCTACACGGCGTTTGGGCTCGGTGAACCGTCGCGGATTGCGATCTCGACACGCCCTGAGAAGTCGCATGGGACCGACGAGCAATGGGCAGTAGCAGAACAGGCGGTCATTGACGCCGTCGAACGAACCGGCCTGGCCTATGAAACTGATCCCGGAGAAGGGGCGTTCTACGGTCCCAAGATCGATATCCACGCGAAGGATGCGATCGGCCGTGAGTGGCAGCTGACGACGGTGCAGGTCGACCTGAATCTTCCAGAACGATTCGATGTCACCTACATCGGTGATGATGGTGCCAAGCAGCGGGCGGTGATGGTGCACCGGGCACTGTTCGGCTCCATCGAGCGCTTCTTTGCGGTGATGGTGGAATCGTTCAACGGTGCGTTCCCTGTGTGGATGGCTCCGGAACAAGTGCGGGTGGTGCCGGTCGCTGCCGACTTTGTTGCCTACGCCGACGAGGTGCGCAGCACCTGCGTGGCGGCGAAGTTGCGTGCTTCAATCGACGCTTCCGACGACACCCTTGGTGCCAAGATCCGTTCGGCGCAGACGTCAAAGATCCCCTACACGCTCATTGTGGGTGCTCAGGAACAGGACACCCAGACGGTGGCCGTGCGTGCCTACGGCGGGGAGCAACGCAAGGATGTGCCAGTTGACGCTTTCGTCGCCGAGCTGGTGGCTGAGGCGGTTGCACCGACGCGTCGCGATCGCTAGGAAGTGATCGCCAATGATCGAGACACTCGATCTGGTGTCCATTCGTCGAAGGCCAGGATGAGATGAACAAATCCGATGGCAGCGATCGTCCGGATGCGTCTCGCCAACGCCCTGCGCCTGACCACCTCGCTCGATTGTGGGCGCCGTGGCGGTCGGGCTACGTCACCGGGGATGCCGACAGTCAACCGCCAGCGCTCGACGAAGCACAAGATCCCGCCGCCGCAACGACAGGCACCTGCGTGTTCTGCAACGCGCCGGCAGGTGGCTCCACTGGCGACGAACGAGCATTGGTGGTGCATCGCGGTGCCACGGTGTACGTGGTGCTCAATGCCTACCCGTACAACCCCGGGCACGTGATGGTCGTGCCCTATCGGCATGTCGCAGATCTGGTCGATCTGGACGACGGTGAGCTGGCCGAAATTTGGGCGCTGACGAAGACCGCCGTGGCGGTTCTTGGGCACGCTCTGTCGCCGGGCGGCTTCAACGTTGGAATGAATCTTGGCCGCGCCAGCGGAGCGGGCATTGCTGATCACTTGCATCAGCACGTCGTGCCCAGATGGGCAGGCGACACCAATTTCATGACAACCACCGGGTCATCGACACGAGTGCTCTCGCAGGCGCTGACTGAAGTTCATGCCGTACTTGCCCCTGCGTTCGGTCGTGGTCAAGGTGGCCCCGACTAGAGTCAGACCCCGAAAGACTGGCCGCCGGGATGCGTCGGCGACCGTTGCTTGGTGCCCGCGGAGCAGCAAACGACGCGGCAGCGTGACACGGTGAAACGACTGAAATTCGAGGTGAGATTTGGCACTTCGTGCGCGGTTCCCCCGCTACGTCGAGGCGGCAACGGCTCCTATTGGCCGAGTTCTCGGCCGGACCGGAGTCAGCCCCAACGTTCTGACCACGATGGGCATCGTGCTGACTGCAGTCGCGACCGGGCTGGTCGCAGCTGACCGGCCCGTGCTGGCTGGATGGGTGCTCGTTGCCGGTGGGCTCATGGACACGCTCGATGGCGCAGTGGCGCGCGCGATACAGCGGTCGACACCGTTCGGTGGATTCTACGATTCAGTCAGTGATCGCATCGCTGACGGGCTCATCTTGGGGGGGATCGCCTGGTGGGTGCGTGACGAACCACGGTTGTTCCTGCTCGCGGTTGTCGCACTGGTAGCAGCCGAGGTGACCAGTTATGTGCGGGCCAAAGCTGAGGCGATCGACCTGGAATGCTCCGTTGGCATCTTGGAGCGGGCTGAGCGGGCCATCGCATTGATGCTGGCACTTCTTCTCCACCAGTGGCTGCTGGAGATCGTGCTGTGGGTGTTGGCCATAGGCGGCGTGGTCACGGTGATCCAGCGCATCCATCATGTGTGGTGCCAGATTGATCGGGATGTTCCCGCCGAACTGCTGGCCCTGAGTCGAGGTACCCGGGCGTGGAGCCGCGCGTTCAAGGCTGCCGCTCGCCGGTTCTACGGGCAGCGCAATTTCGACGCTGCCAACGACCGTGGCGTTGACCGTGCGATGACCGATCAATCGACCCCGCAAGCGCCATCGGAGTTGGACGACAGCGGCGGTCGCTCATGACGGACCTCGGCATCCGTGAGCTGCCGCCACCTGGCCGCATGAGTCCGCGGCAGCGACTGGCGTACTGGCGGTATCGGGCGTTGTGGGGTGCCGTGTCGCACGCGCCTGACGGCATGGTCCGCCGTTCGGCGCGTCGTGTCGGATCGTGGTGGATGCGTACCGCGTCGCCAAGGCAACGGGCGCAGGTGCGCGCCAATCTTCAACGGATTGTCCCGGGAGCCAGCCCAGGCGAGTTAGCTGATCTCGTCCATGAGGCGTACGTGTCGTATGCCCGCTATTGGATTGACAGTTTCCGTCTGCATCGCATGAACAGTGAGTCCCTGGCCTCGGCAACCCAAGGGGAAGGCCTTGCCCACGGCGACGCAATCCGTGACGCAGGTCAGGGCGGCATCTTTGCCACAGCTCATCTTGGCAGTTGGGATGTCGGAGCACGATTCATTGCCGACAGGGGATGGAGAATGGTGGTGGTCGCCGAAGTGGTTGAACCACGACCGTTGTTCGAACGCTTCGTTCGACTCAGGCAAGCATCAGGCATTGAGGTCATTCCGTTAACGCGCGGGGCGGATGTTGTGCGTCAGCTAGAAAAGCGTGTAGTCGAAGGCGGCCGCATGGCGACGCTCCTTGCCGACCGGGACTTGACTCGCCGTGGACCGATCGTTGAATTCTTCGGTGAGCCATGCAGGCTGCCGTCGGGGGTGACAATGCTTGCCCAACGCACGGGACGCCCGGTGATCGTTGGGGCGTACCTCGCCGATCGCGATGGCTACCGGGCAGTCGTCTCCCCGCCACTCCAGCTCGACACGGTGTCGATCTACGACGGGACGCAGCAGGTAGCGACCGCACTCGAGGCGTTGATTGCGCGGTTCCCTGATCAATGGCATGTGTTCGTTCGGAACTGGTTGGTCGATCGAGAACCGAAGCATCCAGTGGTCGAGTCTTACCAGCGAGGTGATGACTGGCGCGATATAGCCCGCAGCGAACGCAGGGTCTACGGCGGGGACCGCCAGCGCCGATGAATCGTGACCGGCTCCGGGTAGCGATCATCTCTCCGTACGCATTGGGTGTTCCCGGCGGCGTTCAGTCACACGTCGCACGCCTGGCAGCTTCGTTGGCCGGGCGTGGCGATGCCGTGCTCATCGCCTCGCCTGATCCTTCCCAGGCGAGTGGGGTTCAGGGTCGTGGGGTTGAGACAAGTCGAGGCAGCCCGCCAGTGCGTCGTGACGATGTCCGCATTCCTGGTGGGGTTGCCGACACATCCATTGATGATGTCTCGACGACCGAATCTGAGTTCGGGCACGTCCGCTCGGCGGGCACCGGACGCCACCTGGCGGTGAGTTTCAACGGAGCCGTTGCGCCCGTCGGCGTGACACCGTCAGCATGGCGTCGCCTGCGCACCATTGTTGATGATTGGGCACCTGACGTGGTCCATGTTCATGAGCCAGCGGTGCCGCTAGTGGGGTGGGCAGCCTTGCATTGCGATAGCGCACCCATCGTCGCGACATTCCACGCCTACTCGGAACGTCAGCGTGCTTACCGTCTGGCAAGCACGATCGTGAACCGGTGGCTGCGCAACCTGTCCGGCTATATCGCGGTGAGCCCCGCCGCTGCTGCTTACCACGCAGGCGCACTCGGCCTGGAGGTGGAACGATTCGACATCATTCCCAACGGAGTGGATGTCGCCGCCTTCTCACCTCCGCCGTCCGCGCCACCAACCGATCGCCGGCTTGCGGGTGCGGAGCCCCAGATCCTGTTCGTGGGCCGGCTTGATCAACGCAAAGGCTTGAGCGTCCTCATCGAGGCATTCGGGCTCCTACGCCAGCGCCGTTCGGTGCGACTCGTCGTCGTCGGAGACGGTCCTGATCGCCGCGAGGCTCACGACAGGATTCAGCCTGCCGACCGTGACGCAGTTGAGTTCCTTGGGCGCATCGACAACGATCTGCTCGCCAGCTCCTACCAGCAGTCGAGCGTGTATGTCGCGCCGTCACTCGGGGGCGAATCATTTGGGATCGTCCTGCTGGAAGCCATGGCCGCTGGCGTGCCAGTGGTCGCGTCCGACATTCCTGGCTACCGGGCTGTTCTCGGAGACGGCGAATTCGGGTGCTTGGTGCAGCCAGGCGACCCGGAAGCGTTGGCGATGGCGATAGCCCACATGCTCGACGATGCTCAGGCGGCGGGCCGCATGGCTGCCAGGGCGCGCATCCATGCCGATGGTTTCGATTGGGCCATTGTCGCCGAGCGAGTTCGTGAGAGATATCTCGCGGCTGTCTAGCGCCGCGGTCGAGATGGAGCGGTCGCGAGCCGCCAGCGAGGTGGAACGGATAGTGTCTGCCGCGCTGTTGGCTGGCTCGCAGGTGTTCACTGGCCGGCAGCGACTCGCCGGTGGGATGGTGGCCGTCCGTCCTGCGCACGTTTGCGACTATGCTGCGGATTGTTCGTACACTTCGCGCGCGCCGGCCAGCGGCGCCCGCTTGCGCCCTGACTCGGGCATCAACACGTTGGAGGTCCTCGTGGTTCGTCGTGTCCTGCTTGCGATTCTTGCGGGAGCTGTTGTCCTGTCCGCCTGTTCCTCCGATGAAGAGGCGCCCGTCGAAGAGGTCGCACCCGTCGAAGAGGCGCCGGTTGAGGAAGCGCCCGAAGTTGTCGAGGAACCGGTGGTTCCCGACGGCGAGCCTTCCCCGCTGACCGGAGAACCGCTCACATCGGAGCAGTTCGAGCAGCCGATGCTCATGGTCAAGGTTGACAACGATGGACGCTCGCGTCCACAAAGTGGTCTTGAGGCTGCCGATATCGTGCTCGAGGAGGTTGTGGAAGGCGGAGTAACGCGCTTCCTAGCGTTCTTCCACTCGGAGCTTCCGCGCTCGATTGGCCCGGTTCGCTCTGGTCGCCCCGTTGATGCCGAGCTGCTGCACGCCTTTGGCCGGTCGGTCTTTGCGTACTCCGGCGCTCGCCCTGAGGTATTGGCCATGCTGGCGGCAACACCGGCGGTCAAGATGGCTGACCCCGGCGGTGCCAATAACTACTCCGTTTATGAATTTCAGCCGGCGTGGAGTCGCTCCCGCGAGCGCGCCGAGGCCGCGGCCAACTGGCTCAATCTCTTCGTGCATCCCAACGAATTGATTGAAGAGGCCATGCGCCGCGACCCCGACCCGGTGCCTGACATCGGCTGGGTGTTCTCGGAAGACATTCCCGATGGCGCAGATGAGTGTCCGCCGGGTGCCGCCAGCTGCGTCGAACCTGGTGCAGAGATCCGCATCAACATGTCGACCTCGTACTACACCCGATGGGAGTATGACGAGGAAGAGGGCGTCTATCGCCGTTTCCAGAATCAATGGCCGTTCTATGCTGCCGACCCTGAGCAGTTCGGCGTGCAAGGCGAGCGCACGGTCGGCGCGGCAAACGTCGTCATCTTGGGCGCACGCCACTACATAGGTGCGAGCGGATACCCGGAGACTGATTCGACGACGCCCGCTGAGGGCACACGTGCAGTGATCCTGCGAGATGGCCTGCGCTATGAAGCTGTATGGGTTCGTCCGGAGGTGGACAGCCCCATCCTGCTGCAGACGCCGGACGGTCAACCGTTCCCGTTGAAGCCTGGACGGACATGGCTCCACCTGCCATCAACCACCAATATTCCGGCGCCGATTTCCTGACCAGCAATGCACCTGGGCCCCATCCGCTGGGAGCGGCTGAGGCCCAGGTGCATTCAGGGGTTCGCGCTGCATTATGACGGCGGGGAACTGTTGCTGACTTGCCGACAGCCGCCGGTGGGTGAACACTGTTACAGACGTGCCGCCTAGGTGGCGTGTTAGCCCCTTGTGTCACGTCCATTGCCCTCACCGCGAGTTGCCCGCGCCGGCCGTTCGGTGCGCCAGTCCCAGGAGTACGCATCAATGAGTGAGTCCCAGGCCACAGCCTCCAGTGCAGCACCCACCGGGACCACCCGCGTCAAGCGTGGACTTGCGGACATGCTCAAGGGCGGCGTCATCATGGACGTTGTCACGCCGGAGCAGGCGGTCATTGCTGAGGAGGCTGGCGCGGTCGCGGTGATGGCTCTGGAGCGGGTACCTGCTGATATCCGCCGTGATGGTGGTGTCGCTCGCATGAGTGATCCCGAAATGATCGAAGGCATCATCGAGGCTGTCTCGATCCCGGTCATGGCCAAAGCACGCATCGGGCATTTCGTTGAGGCCCAGGTACTCGAGTCGCTTGGCGTCGACTATGTCGACGAGTCGGAGGTCCTTACGCCAGCCGATGAAGAGCACCACATCGACAAGTGGCGGTTCAAGGTGCCATTCGTGTGCGGCGCTACCAATATCGGTGAAGCTCTGCGGCGTATCTCCGAAGGCGCTGCCATGATTCGTTCCAAAGGCGAGGCCGGTACGGGCAATGTTGTCGAAGCGACCCGGCACATGCGTTCGATCACCGCTGCGATCCGGCAGATCGCGTCGATGGATACCGATGAGTTGTATGGCGTGGCCAAGCAGCATCGTGCGCCGATCGAGTTGGTGCGCGAGGTCGCTGAATTGGGTCGACTGCCCGTCGTGCTGTTCACAGCGGGAGGTATCGCCACACCGGCCGATGCCGCGATGATGATGCAACTGGGCGCCGATGGTGTCTTTGTCGGCTCAGGCATCTTCAAATCCGGTGACCCGCAGCGCCGTGCTCAGGCCATCGTTGAGGCAACCACCAATTTCAGCGATGCCGAAGTGATCGCCAAGGTGTCCCGCAACCTGGGTGAAGCGATGGTCGGTATCGAGATTCACACGCTGCCCGATGACCAAAAGTATGCCGGTCGAGGCTGGTGACCACGACACCCGCCGGGCGTAGCCACGAGCGTTCTTGGATTCCGGGGGAAACACTCCTCCGAAACGGCGTGGCGCGCGACCGATCGGTTGGGGATCGTCGACTGACCGGTGAGCCTGTTTCGCTCCATGGCCACGGATCGCAGGGTGATGAGGCTGGCGCGG
Organism: Nitriliruptoraceae bacterium; assembly: GCA_040904825.1. Classification (GTDB taxonomy): domain Bacteria; phylum Actinomycetota; class Nitriliruptoria; order Nitriliruptorales; family Nitriliruptoraceae; genus JBBDSU01. The sequence goes on from JBBDSU010000050.1 coordinate 8,813, forward strand.
GCGACCAGCTCATGGAGCCGGATGCACGGGTCCGGATCGGGGTGCTCGCACTGCAAGGCGATGTCCTTGAACATCTGCGCGCGCTGCGACGCTGTGGCGCTGACGCGGTCGAGGTGCGCAGCGTCAATGACACGGCCGATATTGACGGGTTGGTGCTGCCGGGCGGTGAGTCGACGACGATCGGCAAGCTGTTGGCCCGGTTCGATCTGCTGGCGCCGCTGCGGGCCAAGGTCGCGGCAGGCCTGCCGGTTTTCGGCACCTGCGCCGGGATGATTCTGCTGTCTGACGAGCTCGACCAGCAGGTCGACCAGCCGCGTATCGGCGGTCTGGCGGTCAGGACTCGTCGCAATGCCTTCGGTCGTCAGCGCGATTCGTTCGATACGAAGCTCGACGTCGCCGGTATTGACGGTGGTCCGATGGACGTGGCGTTCATCCGTGCTCCACGTGTCGAACAGGTCCTTTCAGATGATGTCGAAGTGCTGGCCGAAGTTGGTGGCTACCCGGTGGTGGTTGCACAAGGGGATCTGCTGGCTTGTGCCTTCCATCCCGAGGTGACGGGCGACGACCGGCTTCATGCCTGGTTTGTCGACCGCGTCCGGTCCGTACAGTCTCGCCGGTAGCCTCAGCAAAGGCGCGGTCACCACGATGCGCGCAGAGTCCGACGGGCGCGGAGGCACGAATGTCCGGTCACAGCAAGTGGGCCAACATCAAGCACCGCAAGGCCGCGCAAGACAAGAAGCGAGGCAAACACTTCGCAAAGCTCATCAGAGCCATCGAGTCGGCCGCACGGGAAGCGGGTACATCGGATCCATCCGGGAGTCCGTCGTTGGCGCTCGCCGTGCAGAAGGCACGGGATGCCGATGTTCCCAAAGACAACATCGAGCGTGCGTGCAAGCGTGGCGCAGGAGAATTGGACGGAGCGGCTGCCTACGAGGCTGCGGTCTACGAAGGCTACGCACCCGGTGGTGTAGCTGTCCTGGTGGATTGCCTGACAGACAACAGGAATCGCGCGGCTTCGGATGTGCGCAACGCGTTTGATAAGGCCGGGGGCAATCTTGCTGAGCCTGGTTCCGTCACGTTCTTGTTCTCCCGTCGGGGTCAGGTGATCGTCGACGGTGCAGGAACCGATGAGGACACCTTGCTTGCTGTGGGTCTGGAGCACGGAATGGAAGACCTCGAAGGTGACGGCGAGGTGTTCACCGCATGGTGTGATCCGTCCGAGGTACAAGCATTGCGTCGCGCACTCGAAGCATCAGGTGCGCACATCATCGAAGCTGGCAGCACGATGGCTGCTTCGACGACCGTTGTGCTCGATGATGTCGCGACGGCGAAGAAGGTCCTGCGACTCCTCGATGCGCTTGATGACAACGATGACGTGCAGGACGTGTATGCAAACGTCGAGATTGACGATGCCATCGCTGGCGAACTCGACGATTGACACGCCGGTGCTCGAGTTGGTGGCCAGGCCCGCCATCACTGGCGGGCCTGGGTCACGCGCTGAGGGGCATGTCGATGCTACGTTGCGAACGCATGTTCGTTCGGGAGGCGTCAACGCTGGGTGCCAGCAAGCGCCAGCGTCACGACACTGACGCGCGACATTGACCGACGCGCGACACTGATAATGCCACCGCCGGCGTCGACCGCTTGTTGGGTCGGCACCCTGTCGAGACGGGAGCTCGCGTGACCACCACAGACATGGTCCGCATCCTGGGCATCGACCCAGGTTTGACGCGCTGTGGCGTCGGCGTCGTCGAAGGTCCTAGCAGTCGGGCACGACTGGTGGCTGCGGCCTGTGTGCGGACCGCAGCGGATTTGCCGATCGAACAACGGTTGCACCAGTTGTATCGCGCCCTGAGCGAGGCAGTGAAGGTTCACATGCCGACGGCCATCGCCGTTGAACGGGTGTTGTTCACAGCCAATGTACGCACCGCCATGGCAACCGGCCAGGCAGCAGGGATCGCGCTGTTGGTCGCGGCCGAGGCGGGGCTCGATGTCCACGCGTATTCGCCGAACGAGATCAAGCAAACGGTGACCGGCGATGGCGCCGCCGACAAAGAGGCAGTGGCGGCCATGGTCACACGACAGTTGCACCTTGCTGCCCCGCCCACGCCTGTGGACGTGACCGATGCCATCGCCGTCGCCCTCACCCATGTGGCGAGGTCTCGCCTGGCGTCGCTGTCAGCACGATCTGGCCAAGCGGGTGTGCTCGTTGAAGCCTCAAGACAGGCTGCTCAGGCTGCCAAAGGTGGCTGGGAGGCGCTGTTGGGAGACCGCATTCCAGCAGCTTCCTCGCGGCCTTCAACCGCGAGACGGCGATCATGATTGCGCACCTGACTGGCGTGGTGGCCGAACGTGTCTCCCATGGCGTGGTTGTTGATGTGCATGGCGTGGGATATCTGGTGCATGTTCCCTCGAACACGCAGGTCGCGGCGCGTGGAACCTCAATTTCGCTTCACGTTCACCTCCATGTGAGGGAAGACGCGCTGACCCTCTACGGGTTCGAGCATCGCGCGTCGAAAGCCCTGTTCGAACTCTTGCTCGGATCGTCGGGGGTAGGTCCCAAGTTGGCACTCGCGGCGATCGGTTCGCTGGGTGCCGAGCGCGTCGCGTCGGCGATCGCCTCAAGCGATGTCGCCACCTTGACTGAGATCCCTGGCGTGGGGCGCAAAGTCGCTGAACGACTGGTACTTGACCTTCAGGACAAAGTCGGTGCGTTGGCAGGCTCAAGCGAAATCGCCCCGGCTTCGATGACTGCCGGGCCAACGGCGATTGACGAGGTCCGTGATGCACTTGCTGGACTCGGATACCAGGTCTCCGAGATAGAGCAGGTGCTCGCTCACGACGACGTGGACACCAACGGCGAAGCTGCCGACGTCCTCCGCGAAGCGCTCAGGACGCTGGGGAGGCGAGGATGACATCGTCCACGGCGTCAGATATCGCGGGTGACCCGCAGGACCCCGGCGGCGACAATGAGGCGGTCCTCACTCATGTGCTCCTGCCGGGTGAAGGCCTTGCCGAAGCAAGTGTGCGACCGCGGCAACTGGCCGAGTTCGTTGGACAGGCGCGCGTGCGGCGGCAACTCGAACTGGTGCTGGCAGGAGCAGCTAAACGAGGACTGCCAACCGATCACGTGTTGTTGTCCGGTGCGCCGGGTCTGGGCAAGACCACCCTTGCTGCGATTGTTGCCGCCGAAGTAGGTGCACAGTTTCGTGCGACATCTGGACCGGCGATCGAGCGCCCCGGAGATCTGGCGGCCATCCTCACCGGGTTGGAGCCTGGCGACGTGCTCTTCGTCGATGAAATCCATCGCCTGCCGCGTACAGTCGAAGAGGTGTTGTACCCCGCGATGGAAGACTTCACGCTCGACATTGTCGTTGGCAAAGGGCCAGGTGCCCGCTCCATTCGCCTCGACTTGCCACCTTTCACGCTGGTAGGGGCAACGACGCGTGCGGGATTGATCTCAGCACCATTGAGGGATCGCTTCGGCTACTCGGCGCAACTTGAGCACTACGGATCAGACGAGCTGGAGATCATCGTCAAACGGTCGGCTGGACTGCTGGATATTGCTGTCGATCCTCAAGGTGCCAGCGAGATTGCCCGACGGTCCCGAGGCACCCCCCGCATCGCGAACCGACTGTTGCGCCGGGTGCGCGACTACGCGGAAGTGGAAGCGGACGGCACGATTGACCTTGTGGTAGCTCAGCAAGCGTTGGCTGTCTTCGATGTCGATGACCTGGGCTTGGATCGCCTCGATCGTCGCGTCTTGGAAGCGCTCGTAGATCGGTTCGGAGGTGGGCCCGTTGGACTGTCGACATTGGCTATCTCGGTCAGCGAGGAATCTGACACATTAGAAGACGCAGTTGAACCTTTTCTCCTGCGTTGTGGGCTTCTGCAACGCACACCCCGCGGGCGAGTCGCCACACCGCGCGCGTTTGAACACCTGGAACGGCCGGTGCCGTCTGATTATCGCAGCGGCCAGCCTGACACCTTGTTCGAGGCGGACCAGTGATCGGCCGGGCCACGATGCCACGATGAGCACCAGCTTCGGAATGGACCGGCTCGTCCTCATCGTGGCTGGTTTGGGATTCCTTGCGGTGATCGTCGCAGCACTTGCAGCGCGTCCCAAGAGCAAGTTTCGCGTGCCCAGTGCCTTGCTGTTTCTGGCGCTCGGCATGGTGGTCGGCAGTGATGGACTCGGGCTGATCGATCTTGACGATCCTGCGTTGGTGCGGGATCTCGGCATCATCGCCCTGCTGGCCATTCTGTTCGAGGGTGGTTTGACAACGAAACCGACCGACATCCGGCTGGCGGCGCTGCCTGGATTCGCGCTCTCGACTGTCGGTGTGGTCATCACCGCGGGTGTGACCGGCCTTGGTGCGTGGCTGTTGCTGGACATTGAGCCTCTGACGGCTGCCCTCATCGGTTCGGTGGTTGCGTCCACCGACGCTGCAGCGGTGTTTTCGATGATGCGGACGACAGCGCTCCCGCGCAAGGTCTCCGCGGTGCTGAGGATCGAGTCGGGAGCCAATGATCCGATCGCAGTCATGCTCACGATCGGTGTGCTGGCAACCTTCGAACTCGGTGCTCAGCCAGTCGGTGACTGGGTGTCGTTCGCAGCGTTGCAACTGGGCGTTGGGGTTACAGTCGGCGTCGTGGTCGGCTTGGGAGGCGTGGTTGTTCTACGGCGACTGTCGATCGGTGTCGTCGGTTTGTATCCAGTGCTCGCCGCAGCCATCGGCGGCATCGCCTATGGCACGGCAGCGACCTTGTCCGGATCGGGATTCATTGCGATCTACGTCGCCGGCGTACTTGTTGGGACCTACGTTCCTCGCCATCGACGCGACATCTTGGGCTTCCACGAAGCGATGGCCAACGCGGCGGAAATCGGTTTGTTCCTCCTGCTGGGTCTCTTGGTGTTCCCCTCACGGTTGAGCGCAGTCGCGCTGTCGGCGCTGGCTGTGGCAGCCGTCCTGATCATCGTCGCTCGCCCGCTGGCTGTGTGGCTGTGCACGCTGGGTGCCTCCATGGACTGGCGGCATCAGGGTGTGATCACAGTGGCAGGTCTTCGCGGAGCAGTGCCGATCGTGCTCGCAACGTTTCCATTGACAGCGGGCCATCCACAGGGCGGTTTGATCTTTGACATCGTGTTCTTCGTGGTCCTTGTGTCCGTTTTGGTCCAGGGGTCGATGCTCGTGCCGGTGACACGCTGGCTTGGGCTGGATGACGACAAGCCCGCGTGGGCCCCGGTCGCCGAAGCACTCCCGTTGGATGTGATCGATATTGACCTGATCGAGTTGTTCGTTACCTCCGACCTGGCGGTAGTGGGACGACTGCTGGCTGAAGTGCCACCGCCCGAGCGCACCCGTATAGTCGCCGTCGTGCGCGATGACAAAGTGCTGATCGCGACCGGAGAGACGCGCTTGACCGATGGGGACGTCTTGCTGCTGGCCAGCCAGCGTCAGTCCGACGCGTTGGAAGAGGTCACCGGGTGGGCTCGTGGTGAAGTCAAGGAAGCCGACTGAAGGCGCAAGCGTGCATAGGACGGGTGATCCCAAGTAGCATGCCCCGGTCGCGTTCGTTCAGCTTCCGCTGAGAAGTCAACGAGCACGACAGCCGGCATCGGCGCGTTCGACGACCTCGTGCGCGGACCGGCGCGCCCACGGCGTCTGTCCCAGGTGACTGGCCGGTCCGGCGACGATCGACAATCTGACCATAACGTGAGAGGATGTTCCCGTGGATATTGGCGGCCTGTTGCTGCCCATTTTGTTTCTTGTGGTGCTCTACCTGCTGCTCATCCGTCCGCAGCAGAAGCGTCAGAAGGAGCATCGCAATCTTGTGTCCAATCTCTCCGTTGGTGACGACGTCATCACGATCGGTGGCGTGCATGGACGCGTCATTGATCTTGACGACGACACGATGGATCTCCAGGTCACGGGCGACGACGACGTGGTCGTGCGATTCCAACGTTCTGCGTTGGCGCGGGTGGTTCGCGACGAAGTTGATGCCGACGACACAGGTGCCGACAACTCGTGAACAATGCGGGATCCAAGCGTCCTACGCCGCCTCCCGAAGATGGCGATGGCGGGCGGATTGGCGATGATGCACATGGGGCCGTTGAGCAGTCATCCGGCCGCGTGACGCCCGACGACCCCATTGATACGGCAGGCGTTCAAGACCCATCGCCAAGTGCGCTGACTGATCCTGTGACCGCGATTCGTGGGTCGGCTGAGGCTGCGTTGGTCCGCGGTGTCGATGCCGCTGACGCTGTGCGTGAAGCAGCTGATGTCGCGATGGCAGCCGAGAAGCGCACGGGATCCCATGTCGATGTGCTGACCCGCCTCCAGCAGGATGAAGTCGTCAGCGCCTTCATCAAGCTGGCAGATCAGTTCTTGGAGGCTCAAGGCTTCACCGAACACGGGTTCCGCCATGCCAACCTCGTAGGTCGTATTGCGCACAATGTCCTGCATCATCTCGGTGCTGAGCCTGAGGTCTGCGAGCTTGCAGCCATCGGCGGCTACCTCCACGATGTCGGCAATGTCGTCACCCGTGCGAACCACGGGTTGTCGGGTGCTTGGATCGCCTACGACGCATTGCGACGACTTGAGGTCGATCCCTACAAGATCGGTCTCGTGCTGTCAGCGGTAGGCAATCATGAAGAGCAGTACGGATCGTCGATTGGGCCGGTCGGCGCCGCGGTGATTCTTGCTGACAAGGCTGACGTGCACCGTTCGCGTGTCCGTCGAGGTGCAGATACGACCGCTGACATTCACGACCGCGTCAACGATGCGGTCACCCATTCGTTCCTTCGAGTGGATGCAGACGCTGCGACGATCACACTTGAACTGGAGCTCGACACGAAGCGGTCCACGGTGATCGAGTATTTCGAGATCTTCCTCGATCGCATGATCATGTGTCGTCGTGCGGCCCGTACGTTGGGCTGCGATTTTCGGATCACCGCAAATGGGGTTCCGCTCGGCTGACCCAAGCCAAAGGCATCTCCGCGTGAACAAACGTCCGTTCGTCATGGCCCTGGCTGGGCTGCTGGCTGCTGTCGTCGGCATGGCCGGGTACCTGGCCAGCGGCGCGAGGCCGAACCTTGGCCTTGACCTGCAGGGTGGTATCAGTGCGATCTATACGCCGGTCTTGCCGCCCGGTGTCGCTGTTCCCGATGACATTGAGGACATTCTCGACGAGACCATCGAAGTCATCCGCGCACGCGTTGATTCGCTGGGTGTGGCCGAACCGGACATCTCAAGGGCCGGGGGAACCAACGACCCTTACATCACGGTTCAGCTACCAGGCGAGACTGATGCAGATCGATTGCAGGAGATCATCGGCCGCACCGCGCAGTTGACGTTCCGGCCGGTCCGGGAGATCTATCTCCCTGGCATGGAGGGCTACGACCAAGGGCCCGACTGTGCGGCCGCGATCGATGAGCGCGAATCGCTGGATAATGACCGGGAAGGCATCCTTTGCGGCTCGTCAGATGCTACGGATCCTGCCGCCGGAGCGCCGATCAAGTACCTGGTTGGTCCCGCCGCTCTGACCGGTGATCGCATCGATGACGCGTTCCCGGTCGTCGGAGATGCACGGGGCTACTCGGTATCTCTCCAACTCGACCGCCAGGGTGGCGAGTTGTTTGCCGCCGTTACATCTGACCTGGCGTGCGAACGGGATGTCGGTCTGCCCGGTCAACTCGCCATCGTGCTGGATGAGGTCGTGGAATCGACGCCCAATATGGCCAGCGAAGTCCGCTGCGGCGTGGGTATTCGCGACGGCTCGGCGTCGATCACCGTTGGTGGTGCCGATCTGAACGAACAGGAGCAAGAGGCCCGGGACCTGGCGCTCGTGCTGCGCACAGGAGCGCTGCCGATTACTTTGACGGCGTCAAGCTTTGAACAAGTCTCGGCGACCCTAGGTGCTGAATCCCTGCGGTCCGGCCTGCTGGCAGGCTTGATAGGGCTCGCGCTGGTGGGCGCGTGGCTTGTGTGGTTCTACCGATGGCTGGGGCTGGTCGCCATGGCTTCGCTGGGGGTGTTTGCCGTCCTCGTCCTCGGCATCATCACACTGTTCGGGGAGCTCGGTTTTGCACTGACGCTCGCTGGTGTGGTGGGCATCATCGTTGCGATCGGGATCACCGCTGATTCTTCGATCATCTATTTCGAACGAATCCGCGACGAAGTCAACCTCGGCAAGACGGTGCGAACAGCGGTGAAGAAAGCGTTTACCTCGGCGTTCCGGACCAACCTCGCTGGCAACACCGTGACGCTGGCAGCGGCAGTCATCCTCTACTTCCTGGCGGTAGGCCCAGTGCGCGGCTTCGCCTTGATGCTCGGCATGGCGACGGTTCTCGACCTTGTGATCATGACAGCCTTTACCCGGCCAGTCGTGGCGCTGATGAGCACGACAAGATTGCTGAGTCGCACGTCGTTGCGCGCGGCGCCAAAGATGCTTGATACTGGCGGAAAGGCCTGACGATGAGGACACCATCCATCGATTTCGTCGGCAGAGCCCCCAAGCTCGCCATCGTCTCGGTCACCATTCTTGCCGTGAGCATTGTTTCGGTGCTCGTCCGCGGCCTGGACCTCTCGATCGATTTCGTCGGGGGAACGTCGTTCGTCCTGACCGATGTGGCCGAAGAGTTGACCGCCGATGAGTTGCGGATGGCTGCCGAATCACAGGGCGCGACCGATGTCATTGCCCAGTTGCAGCTGACGGACGGGCGACCCACTGGCGCGACCGTGCGCATGGAAGCGATCGAGCCAGCATCTGAGCAGGCGGTCGCGGTCAGGGACGCGCTCGTGCTGGCGTCAGGCGCCGGTGACGCGGTCGTCAGCTTCGTCGGTCCGACATGGGGAGAGCGGATCACCCGTCAGGCCCTCGAGGCGCTGATCGTCTTTCTCATCGTGATCGTGATCTACATCTCGCTGCGACTTGATGTCAAGATGGCGATCGCGGCCGTGGTCGCGCTGGTGCACGACGTCGCATTGACGATCGGGATCTACGCACTCGTCGGATTCAATGTGTCTCCAGCCACCGTCATCGCTTTGCTGACGATTCTGGGGTACTCGCTGTATGACACTGTTGTGGTATTCGACCGAGTGAACGAGAATTCGATCACCCTGGGCGATCCAGGACGCCGGACCTACATCGAACTCGTGAACTCATCATTGAACGAAGTGTTGTACCGGTCCATCAACACGTCGATCACATCGATTCTGCCGGTAGGGGCGCTGCTGTTCATCGGCGGCAGAGTGCTGGGCGCGACGACACTCCAGGACCTGGCGTTAGCACTTTTTGTTGGCATGGGCGTGGGGATCTATTCGTCGTTGTTCATCGCAGGGCCGCTGCTGGCCTGGATGAAGATGCGTGAACCTGCCGAACAGCGACGCGCGGCCAAAGCCGCACGCGGAGAGGCCACAGGCATCCAAGCGCAACCCGAAACGCGTGCCGCTATGCCTGCTGCAGGGTCGCCAGAAGCCAGAGCCCCCATCACGACGGACTACGTCCGTGGACAAGGCAAATCAGGCAAACGCAAGCGGCGCCGCTGACAACTCCCACGACACGCCACTCATGACGCACGACCGACGACGAGGATCACCGCAGATGAAGCCCGAATGTGACGTTACCCATCTCGCTGACTACATCCGTGAGATTCCAGACTTCCCAAAACCAGGGGTCGGTTTCAAGGATGTGACTCCTTTGCTGCTCGACCATGTCGCATTCTCGACGGCTGTTGATGCCATCGTCATGCACTTTGGTCGCGGCACCGTTGACAAGGTGGTCGGGATCGAGGCGCGTGGATTCATCATCGCCGCGCCGGTGGCCTATCACTTTGGCGCAGGATTTGTCCCTGCTCGCAAGGCGGGAAAGCTGCCTGCCGCGACACGATCGGTCTCCTATGAACTCGAATACGGTCAGGAGATCCTCGAGATCCATGAGGACGCGATCGATGATGGCGATCGTGTCTTGATCGTTGACGACGTGCTGGCAACGGGCGGAACTGCGCAGGCAACCGCCCAGATGGTTGATGATCTTGGCGGCAAAGTCATTGGCCTCGCCTTTCTGATCGAACTTGGATTCCTCGGGGGAGCAGAGCGCATTGCCCACCGAGATCACATGTCGCTGCTCCACTACTGACACAGCTGGTCGGTCGCCTTCAGGGCAATCACCCGGCCCGACCTGGCCCCATCTCGATGCGACCCGACGCGGTGCCCTAGGGCACGCGCGAGCGGTGTGTTCAGCGCCTGTGCCGGTCGGTGACGATCTACTGCCCTGGTCGGAGGTCACAACGGAGTTGGTCGGTACGCTCGTTCAGTGATCACCTTGCGTGCGATCTCGGGACGGAGTAGTCGCAGTGGACGGGCAATCCGGCGGACATGGCGCGGTTCGTTCTGCGCCTCCTCCGCCGCGCCCATCAGGGGTTTCCCGGGTGCTCGCCCGCCTGCCGTTGGTTTCGCGTGAAGCCACTCCATCCGAATTGGAAGGGCTCGCCGCCGCGATTCGTGCAGCTTCCAAGGCTGATGTCCGTGAAGTGACCCGGGCCTACGCATATGCCGAAGCGATGCACACCGGGCAGGTGCGTCGAAGCGGGGACGCCTACATCACCCATCCCGTTGCCGTGGCGACCGAACTGGCGACGCTCGGACTGGGTACCGAGACGTTGTGCGCGGCACTGTTGCATGATGTGGTCGAGGACACGCCAGCGACACTTGACGACATTCGCGAAGGCTTTGGTGACGAGGTCGCTGCGCTGGTCGATGGTGTCACGAAACTTGACCGCATCAATGTCGAGTCGAAACAGCATCAGCAGGCGGAAACGCTGCGAAAGATGTTCTTGGCGATGGCCAAGGACATCCGGGTGCTGGTGATCAAACTGGCGGACCGGCTCCACAATATGGAGACCATCGCCCACATGCCGCGGGAGAAGCAGAAGCGGATCGCGCAGGAAACGCTCGACATTTACGCCCCGCTGGCCCACCGCCTGGGGATGCAGAATTTCAAGCTCCGGTTGGAAGATCTCGGCTTTCGTGCTCTGCATGCCAAGCGCTACGACGAGATCGTTGCGATGGTCGAGGAGCGGGATCCCGAGCGGGAGGCCCATCTGGAGGCCGTCATCGAGGAGATTCATGCGCAATTGCGCGAATTGAAGATTCGGGGCGAGGTGACAGGCCGCCCGAAGCACTACTACTCGATCTACGAGAAGATGGTGCTGCGTGGCAAAGAATTCGACGAGATCCACGATCTGATCGCGGTTCGGGTGATCGTCTCGTCGGTGCGCGACTGCTATGCCGTGCTCGGGCAACTTCACGCCAAGTGGCGCCCTGTCCCTGGGCGCTTCAAGGACTACATCGCGATGCCCAAGCTCAATCTCTACCAGTCGCTTCACACGTCGGTAATCGGCCCGAAAGGCCGTCCGCTTGAGATCCAGATTCGGACCCGTGCGATGCATCAGACCGCCGAATTCGGGGTTGCGGCGCACTGGAAGTACAAAGATTCGGTTCGCACCAGTGATCAGGCGTCAGCGGAAGAAATGGCGTGGATCGAGCAGATTCTCGAATGGCAACAGGATGTCGAGGAACCGGGTGACTACCTCGAGTCCCTGCGCATCGATCTCTACCAGGACGAAGTGTTCGTCTTCACGCCGAAAGGTGAGGTCAAGGCGCTACCGGTCGGATCGACCCCCATTGATTTCGCCTATGCGGTCCACACAGAAGTAGGTCATCGGTGTATCGGTGCCCGTGTCAACGGGCGCCTTGTGCCCCTGGATCATCAGCTCGTCAACGGGGACAGCGTTGAAGTACTGACCTCGAAGGCAGAAGACGCAGGTCCGTCGCGTGATTGGCTTCAGCTGGCGGCATCAACGCGTGCACAATCCAAGATTCGGGGCTACTTCAACCGCGAACGCCGCGAGGACGCCATCGTTCGAGGCCGTGACGCGATCGCTCGCGGCCTGCGTCGCAAAGGTGTGTCCTACGCCCGGATGATGGCGTCGGGCAATTTGACCGACATTGCACGCGGTCTCCACCTGAAAGACACCGAAGCCCTGTTCCGAGCGGTTGGCGAAGGCCACGTGGCTGCAGCGACGGTGGCCCAACACCTCGTCGATGAATTGACCGAATCGCCCAGTGACAGCGAAGCGGTCGAGGCCCCGACGACGTCGCCACCGATTCGCATCGGCAAAGCGGCGGGTGGCGACGATGTCGAAGTCGAAGGCGACCGAGGCATGCTCGTCAAATTGGCGCGCTGTTGCACGCCAGTCCCGGGCGACGGCATCATCGGATTCGTGACGCGAGGCCGCGGCGTGTCAGTCCACCGTTCTGACTGCCCGAATGTCGTGGATCTCCAGCGTGATGAAGAACGATTCGTACCTGTCGATTGGTCCGGCGAGTCGACCGCATCGTTCTTGGTTTCAATACAGATTGAAGCGCTTGACCGCAAGCACTTGTTGCGTGATATCACGGCGGTCCTGGGCGACTTGCACATCAACATCACCTCTGCGCAGGTGCTCACTCGCAAGGATCGTGTCGCGGTGCTGACGTTCTCGTTCGAACTGGGCGACCCAACGCACCTCGAATACGCGCTGCGGTCCGTCCGCGGTGTCGACGGCGTGTACGACGCCTTCAGGCTCGTTCCACAATCCGCAGGTGCGCGGTCGACGCCTGGATCTGGCCGCGAGCATCCGACAAGGACCGCGCCACGTGGGGACTGACGAACGATCGATCCTGTCAGTGTGCTTCGGTCAGTGGGAAGCCAACGCCGTCGTCCTGATCGACCGGGCCCGCGCCACTGCAGCAGTGGTTGACCCGGGCCAGGGCGCTGATGATGTGCTGCCGCCTCTGCTGGCGGCGCTCGGCGTCGAACTTGAGGCAGTCTTGCTGACTCACGGCCACCTCGACCACCTGTGGGCAGCTCCTGCACTGGCGCGCATGACAGATGCGGAGGTGCTGTTGCACCCTGCAGACAGATGGTTGTGGGATGCTCCGGCTGCAGCCTTCGGTGCTCCGCCATCGGCTTTGGCGGCCTACGGACTCCACTGGGAAACCGCCGGTGTCGAACCGAAAGCGATTGATCATCGTCAACGCCTCATGGTTGCTGGTTTCGACATTGAAACTGTGCACACGCCTGGTCACACACCTGGTCACGTCATCTACCTCGCAAGTGGCATCGCCGACATTCCGGTGGGGGTCGTCGATGTGCGTGTCGATACCTTGCCAACGTCAACTGCGACCATGCACGTTCTGGCTGCAGTTGACGAAGCTGGCGCAGGCGACGAAGACGGCGGTGCGTCAGGAATCGGTGCCGGCGTTCATCGGTCGGTGGCATCAGAGGAACTCATGGTGTCTGGCGACCTCCTGTTCGCCGGCTCGATCGGCCGGACCGACTTGGCCCAGGGATCGTTCGAGGACATCATGGAGTCGGTCGCGCACGTCATGCACCGTTGCGACGACGCGATGCTGGTCATCCCAGGCCACGGACCACTGACAACCGTGGGCAACGAGCGCCGCACCAACCCGTATGTTGCGCAGGCGCTGCGACAGCATGGCGGCCCCGAGTCCACTGACGGACAGCACGGCCGCCGCTGACACCGGACAGCACAACCTGTGAGGACACCGTGGTCACCATTGATGCCAACCCTGCGTCCGGTACGCGGGATTATCTTCCGGCTGAAGTAGCTCGGCGTGAAGAGGCGTTCGCCACGATTCGACGGGTATTCCGTTCTCATGGATTCGATCCTCTGGATACGCCTGCATTCGAACGGCTCGAGGTCCTCACCGGCAAGTACGGCGAAGAGGGCGATCAACTGATCTTCAAGATCTTGCGCCGCGGTGACCACGAAGCATCCGGACAGGCGGATCTGGCGCTCCGGTATGACTTGACGGTTCCCCTTGCACGTGTGGCGGCGCGATACGGGTCGCAGCTACCGATGCCCTTCAAGCGGTATCAGATCGCTCCGGTATGGCGTGCTGACCGGCCTGGAAAGGGGCGATTCCGGGAGTTCTACCAGTGCGACCTCGATGTGGTCGGATCGACGTCACCCGTCGCCGATGCATCAACGATTGCCGCCGTGGTTGACGCGTTGGCCGCATTGGGGCTCGATGGATGCACTGTGCAGATGAATCATCGGCAGGCCCTGTCGGCGATGGTGCATGCCTATGGCATCCCCAAGGAGCAAGAATCCGATGCGCTCGTGGCCCTGGACAAGCTGGCCAAGATTGGCACCGACGGAGTCGCGAAAGAACTCAGCCAGCGTGGGATCAGTGCGGCGGCCATCGAACCGCTGATGGCGGACGTAGGCGAGCTCACTGCAAGCAGCCTCAGTCGTGACATGGGTGCTGATACCTCCCTGGTGGGTCGCATTGCCGAAACTGAACAAGGCCGCGCCGCATTGGCGGACATCGAGACTGTCCGTCATCTGGTGGGAGACCAGGCCACGAGCCAGCTTGTCTACTCCCCAGTGCTTGCGCGGGGACTGACGTACTACACGGGCGTGGTGTTCGAAGTCGTCCATGACGCGCTTGACGTCACGATTGCCGCGGGGGGACGCTACGACGGATTGATCGGGATGTTTCAGCAAGAAGATGTCCCGGCGACCGGTGGGTCACTGGGCCTGGAACGCATCCTGCTGCTGCTCGAAGAGCAACAAGATGCCGAGGTCGCAGGCCCTGATGTTGTCGTCACCATTGTCGACGACGAGTTCGCGTCAGCAGCTGTCGCGATCGCTGAACGGCTGAGAACTGGCGGGCTGACGACCGACCTGTACGCCGGGACCGGCAGGCTCGGCAAACAACTCAAGTACGCCGATCGCCGTGCTGCCACAGCTGCCATCATCGTCGGACGGGGCGAGATCGAGGCAGGTACGGTCACGGTCAAGCATCTTGCCACTGGCGACCAGACCACCGTGGACGCTTCCGAGGTGGTCAACCACGTGTCGCGACTCAAGAAGGACGCATCGTGAGCATCACAAGCTTTGGTGCTCTGCGCTCGCACGGCGCCGGGCTTATCACCAAGGATGACATCGATTCGGAAGTGACCGTGGCCGGTTGGGTAGCCACGCGACGTGATCACGGTGGTGTCGCATTCCTCGACCTGCGCGACCGGTCGGGGGTGCTCCAAGTCGTCGCCGACCCGGAGGCTTCCGAAGCTCTTGCGGCGGCCCACAGAGTCAGGACCGAGTGGGTCGTTCGTGTCACTGGGACGATTCGCGCACGCCCTGAAGGGATGCGCAATCCACGTTTGGCAACCGGCGACGTCGAGCTGGCTGCCTCATCGATTGAGGTGCTATCGGAGGCAGATACACCCCCATTCCCCGTTGAAGACGACATCGACGTAGCCGAAGAGCTGCGGCTAGTTCACCGGTATGTCGACCTGCGACGTCCGAAGATGCTGCAGAATCTGACGGTGCGCGCTCGCGCTACGTCCATCATCCGCAGGGTGATGGAGCGCAATGGATTCATCGATGTCGAGACACCGCAGCTGACGCGGGCCACACCCGAGGGCGCCCGCGATTTCCTCGTTCCGTCACGCCTTCAGCCCGGATCAACCTACGCGCTGCCCCAATCTCCTCAACTCTTCAAACAGCTCCTCATGGTCTCCGGCATCGAGCGCTACTACCAGATCGCACGATGCTTCCGCGACGAGAACTTGCGAGCCGACCGGCAACCTGAATTCACCCAGCTCGACGTCGAGATGTCGTTCGCTGATGAGGAAGACATCTTCGGGCTGATGGAGGAAATGTTCGTCGAGATCTTTCAGGAGATGCTCGATGTCGAACTCTCCGTGCCGTTCCAGCGCTTGACATATGCGGAGGCGCAACGGCGCTTCGGCTCCGACAAGCCCGACTTGCGGTTTGGTATGGAGTTGGCTGATCTGGGGGAGACCTTCGCATCAACTGAGGTAGGAGTGTTCTCCGGGGTTCTCGGTGCCGGTGGCAGCGTGCTGGCGCTCGCGCTGCCCGGCGGTGGCGAGATGACGCGCAAAGAGTTTGATGATTGGACCGAATGGGCCAAGCGACGGGGGGCTAAAGGTCTTGCCTGGGGCGTGGTCGAATCAGGCGACGTAGGCCCAACGCTGAGAAGTCCCCTCAGCAAGTTCATGTCAGCGGATGAGATTGCCGGTGTACTGCGTGAAACGGGCGCGGCGGTCGGCGATGCCATTTTCTTTGGTGCTGCACCAACGCGTTTTGTTCGTCAGTTGATGGGCGCACTCAGAGTGGCGCTGGCGGAAGCGCGTGGACTGGTGCCTGCAGATCGTTGGGAGTTCGTATGGATCACCGAACCTCCGATGTTCGATCCCGCAGCAGAATCGGACGACCCAACCGCAGCGACTGCTCGAGGATGGGTGCCCAATCACCATCCGTTCACGGCGCCGACCGCTGACTTCGTTGAAGATTTTGAACAACGACCGGGAGAAGCGACGGCGCGGGCCTACGACATCGTGCTCAACGGCACCGAATTAGCGTCGGGATCGGTGCGAATTCACGACGCCGACCTGCAGCGGCGCGTGTTCCGATTCCTCGGCATCTCCGATGAGGATGCAGAAGAGAAGTTCGGCTTTCTCCTACGAGGATTTGCCTATGGAGTGCCTCCGCACTGTGGCATAGCACCAGGTATCGATCGCCTGGCGATGCTGCTGACCGGAGCTGCGACGATTCGCGACGTCATTGCGTTCCCTAAGACCCAGTCGGGATCTTGCCCTCTGACGGCCGCGCCGTCCGAGTACGACCCAGACGTCCTGTCAGAGTTGGGGCTACGTCCAGCGCCTCAAGCGACGACCGACGGCATCTGACACTGCTGGCAAACTGGTGCGCGTTGGATCAATCAGCCCCGCATGGTCCGCAGTGGGTTGCGCACCGGTACGGTCGCACGCATGGCGAGTACCGAGTTGTTCACTGACGATGAACTGTCACCTGACCAGGGCATGCCTCTCCTGAATACAGGTGACCAGGTTTCCGCATCTGCGATGCCACTGGCAGCCAGAATGCGTCCTCGTACGCTCGATGAGTTCGTCGGCCAGTCCCATGCGGTTGGGCCGGGGACGCCTTTGCGCCGCATGCTGGAGAAGGGGGAGTTGCCTTCTCTCATTCTGTGGGGACCCCCAGGTGTGGGCAAGACATCGCTGGCTGCTGTGATCGCCGGATGCGTCGATGCGGTCTTCACAGAGGTCTCAGCGGTCACCTCAGGTGTCAAAGATGTGCGGCGCATCATCGACGAGGGGCGCACGAGATTGTCGATGAGAAGCAGACGCACCGTGCTCTTTGTCGACGAGATCCATCGGTTCAACACTGCGCAACAGGATGCATTGTTGCCGGGCGTCGAAGCCGGATGGGTGACGCTGGTTGGCGCAACGACCGAGAATCCGTATTTCGAGGTGACCGCCCCATTGATGTCGAGGTGTCAACTTGTACGTCTCGAACCACTCAATGCCGACGATATTCGGGCGCTTATCGACAGGGCATGTCATGATGCCGATGGGTTGAACGGCACTGTTGCGTTGACTGAGGATGCCTTTGACCATCTTGTTGCGGTCAGCGATGGCGATGCTCGTGCTGCACTCAGTGCCTTGGACGCTGCAGCCTCGACCATCGAATCAGGCGATGATCAGGTAACCATTGACGCAACCACGCTTGCTCTGGCCACGCGAAGATTCCGTTACGACAAGTTTGCCGATGGCCACTACGACCAGGTGTCGGCGTTCATCAAGTCGATGCGTGGATCGGACCCGGATGCAGCTGTCTACTGGCTGCTGAGGATGCTCGAATCTGGCGAAGATCCGAGGTTTCTCGCACGACGGATGGTCATCTTCGCTTCAGAGGACATCGGCCTGGCTGACCGACAGGCACTGCCGACAGCGGTTGCGGCGTTTGAGGCTCTCGACAGAGTTGGGCTACCCGAGGCACGCTATGCGTTGGTGCATGCTGTGCTGGCGCTGGCGGTAGCCCCGAAGTCGAACAGCGTTGCTCGCGCGCTGTCGGTCGGATTGCATCTCGTCGGAACAACGGGGAACCTTGATGTGCCAGCCCATCTCAGGGATGGTCACTATCGCGGTGCGACCGACCTCGGTCACGGCGTGGGCTACGAGTATCCTCATGATCACGCGAGTGGGTTTGTACCGCATCAGCAGTACCTGCCTGATGCGCTGGCCGGTCGGCGGGTCTACGAACCGACGAGCCACGGGCACGAAGCTCCGGTGGCGCAACGCGTCGAATCGTTGCGGAAACAAGCGCGAATGACGCGCGCATCAGACAATCCACGCACCCAACGGAAGGAACGTTCACCATGACCGTACGAGACTGGGCAGTCATCTTCGCTGCCATGTTCTGGGGGGTCTTGGTCGTCGCGTTGTGCGTCCTTGTCGCCAGAGTGGCAAAGGTGCTCGATGAAAGCGTCAAGACGATCAAGACCGTCACGGATGAAACGGTGCCGATCCTGCGTGGCGTCAACGAGACTGTGGCCGGAGTGAATGTGGAACTTGCGCGTGTCGACACCATCCTGGCGGGCGTGCAGTCCATTACGGCGACAACCGATCGCCTTGTCGGTGTGGTGCACACCACTGTGTCGAACCCGCTCATCAAGGCTGCGGCGTTCGTCACGGGTGCTATGCGAGGATCGCGCAAGTCTCAGGACGGCGACAAATGAGACGGCTGTTGTCGCTAGCGACCGGCATCGGCATGGGAGCTTTTGCCGGTGCTGTCGTGATGCGCAGGATCGAATCTGCACGACGCGCCGTGTCACCATCGTCGCTGACGGGCGGCGCATCCCGCCTTGCAGGCGATCTCGGCGGAAAGGCGGAAGCGTGGCGTGCGCGTGTCCGCGCGGAAGCGTTGAAAGTTGAGGCTGAGTTGCGGGCAACGTTCGACGTGCCTGATCTGAATGGCGCGGCCGACCATGGCAGCGAGCCGACCGCTGGCTGAAATAGTTGGTTTGTTGACCGTTGGCCGTCTGCAGCCAGATGATCGGTCAGCTCGCAGCCTGTTCCCACGAAGTGATGACGAGGACCCGACGTGGACTCACTGACCATTCGCGAAACGTTTCTGCAATTTTTCGAGGCTCAAGGTCATCGGCGCTACGCGTCGGCGTCATTGATACCCAATGACCCGTCCTTGCTCCTGACGATCGCAGGGATGGTTCCATTCAAGCCATATTTCACCGGAGATGCCACCCCTCCGGCCTCTCGGATCGTCAGCTCTCAGAAGTGTGTGCGAACCAACGACATTGAGAATGTAGGACGAACCACACGCCATCTGTCGTTTTTCGAGATGCTGGGCAATTTCTCGTTCGGCGACTATTTCAAGCGTGAGGCAATCCGCTGGGCGTGGCAGTTGTCGACCGAAGGCTTTGGACTCGACCCTTCACGGATATGGGTGAGCATCCACGAGTCCGATGACGAAGCTGAAGAATTCTGGCGCACGGAAACTGACATGCCAAACGAGCGCATCGTGCGTATGGGCGCGGACAATTTTTGGGATACAGGGGGGGCAGGACCGTGCGGGCCGTGCACCGAGCTGCACTACGACCGCGGCGAGGCTTGGGGTGAAGCAGGCGGGCCAGCGGTCAATGGCGAGCGGTACCTGGAGTTCTACAACCTGGTGTTCATGCAGTTCCTTCGCGATCAAGAAGGGGCCATTCTTGGTGATCTCCCGCAGCAAAACGTGGATACAGGCCTGGGTCTTGAGCGGCTTGCGGTTCTCTTGCAAGGCGTCGACGATGTCTTCGCGACCGACCTTTTCGCCCCGTTGCTGACGCGCGCGACGGAATTGACCGGGGTCGAGTATGGAGTCGATGATGCCAGTGATGTGAGTTTGCGCGTGATTGCTGATCATTCGCGTGCGTCCGCCTTCTTGATTGGCGATGGTGTGCTGCCGGCCAAGGAAGGTCGCGGCTATGTGCTGCGCCGACTCTTGCGGCGTGCAGTGCGTCATGGCCAGTTGCTTGGTGCCGATGTCGGAGGTGGCGCATCACTCGTGCTGCCGATGGTGGAGGCGGTCATTGACCAGTTCGCTACGGCGTACCCCGATTTGGCGAGTCAGCGCGAACTTGTCACGCGAGTAACGGCCGCAGAAGAGAAAGATTTCGGGACGCGAATCCGCAGTGGTTTGGAACGCGTCGACAGTGTGATCGCCGGTCTGGAGGAGAGTGGTAGCGGTACTTGGTTCCCCGCTGACGCCGCGTTTGAACTCCACGACACCTACGGGTTCCCCGTCGATCTCACCGCAGAGATCGCGTTGGAAGCGGGCCTGATGTTCAACAGAGATGAGTTCGATGCGCTGATGTCGCGGCAGCGGGAGCGTGCGCGTGCTGGCGCGAGACGCAAGGGTGGAGCGGTGTCGGACGACACGTACCGTCAGGCTGCTGCGGCCGTTGGTCGCACGGAATTCATCGGATACGACCAGCTTGCCGCTGAGGCGACACTCGGAGCAATCGTTGCGCCCGGCGGCCTGCGCCCGGGAGCCGATGAAGGTGATGAGATCGAGCTCGTGTTGTCGCGCACGCCGTTCTATCCGGAAGGTGGAGGACAGATCGGCGATGCAGGCACCATGGAAACGGCGACGGGTCGGATTGACATCATCGACACGCAAGAGGTGATCTCGGGTCTCGTCGTTCACCGAGCGCGAGTGGTCGCGGGTGAGATTGAAGCTGGACAGGCCTTAGAGGCCCGCGTCGACGAAGATCGCCGGGTCGCAACAGCGCGGAGCCACTCGGCAACCCATGTGCTGAATGCCACCATTCGACAGCATCTTGGCGAGCATGCTCAGCAGGCAGGTTCACTCGTGCAGCCTGGACGCTTGCGGTATGACTTTCCCCACTTCGAACCAGTCTCCCGAGATCGCCTCGAAGAGCTCGAAGCGACCATGAATGCGCGGGTCCTTGCTAATCCGCACGTCACCACGGAAGTGATGTCGCTCGATGCCGCTAAGCAGTCGGGTGCGGTCGCCAACTTCGGCGACAAGTACGGCGATGTTGTCAGGGTGGTGTCCATCGGATCTTTTTCGAGAGAATTGTGTGGCGGCACGCACGTACCGTCAGGGGCGACGATCGGATCGATCGTGATCGTCAAAGAGGAATCGATCGGGTCGAACACTCGCAGGATCGAAGCGCTGACTGGCTCTGACTCGTGGAGGCATCTGGCGAGCCAGCGCTTGGTTGCCGACGAGGTCGCCAGGCTTGTTGATGCGCCGACCGAATTGGCAGCTGAACGGGTCGCCGGACTGATGGACAGGCTCCGGCGTGCGGAAAAGGAACTGGCCAAAGTGCGTGGTGCTCAACTTTCACAGCAGGCGCGGGTGTTGGCCGAAGGAGTCGAACGCGCCGACGGGTTGGCGATCCTCATTGCCCGACTTGAGGATGTCACGATGGACGAGTTGCGACAGGTAGCACTCGAAGCCCGTGACGTCATCGGTCAGAAGGGTGCGGTCATCGTTGGTGCCACCGGAGCCGATGACAAGGCCCAGTTGATGTGTGCGATTACCAAGGATCTGGCTGACGCGGGTGTCGAGGCACGAGCCATCTTGCAGCCGTTGGCTTCCATGGTCGGTGGGGGAGCTGGTGGACGTGGCGATCTTGCCCAGGCAGGAGGCAAGGACGGAAATGCGCTGCCCGGGGCCCTGGATGCTGGATACGACACTGTGCGTCGCGCAGTCGAGGACCGATGAGCATGCAGCAGCCGGAAGATCTGCCACTGTCGGGGCGTATCGTTGCCTTCGACCTTGGCGAGGTGCGGGTCGGGGTGGCCCTGTCGGATCCTGGACAAGTCATCGCCTCGCCGTTTGAAACGCTGACCGTTCCCCGGGGGGATGACAACGCGCTTGTGGGTGCGCTGGAGCGCGCCATCGGACGGCACGATGCTGCTGGAGTGGTCATAGGGCTCCCTCGTCGCCCTGACGGGCGCGACGGCGCCGCAGCCCAACGTGCACGAACCGTTGCGGCAGCTGTAGCCGATCGCACCGACGTCGCGGTGGTCTTGTGGGACGAGCGTTACACGACGGTTGAAGCCGAACGCAGTCTGATCGAAGCTGACCTGTCAAGAACTCGACGTCGCCAGGTGATTGACCAAGTTGCGGCAAGTGTGATTCTTCAGTCCGTCCTTGATGCCCAACGCAGGCGCCGCACGGCCGATGGCTCGCCGGCGACCGACAATGGTGACGTCAATAACAGCGCAGCCGCCACCGACGCCACTGAACAGGAGCAGCCGACGTGACACTCAGCCGTGGCTCTCGATGGTTTCTTGTTTCTCTGGTCGTCATGGTGGCTCTCGGCTGGGGGGCGTTCCGCTGGGTGGATGCGAAGATCTTCGGGGAAGTGGGCGTCGAACCTGGCCTGCCCGTGACCTATGTCGTCCAAGAAGGACAGACAGTCAGGTCGGTCGGTGACGATCTTGTCGAGCTTGGCGTGGTCGCCAATTCTGTGCGTTTCCGGCTGGCGGCAGAAGAGATCAACCTCGCATCTCGAATGTTGCCAGGTAGCTACGACCTGTTGACGGGGATGACCAATGAAGAAGTATTCGAAATTCTGCTCGAAGGTCCACCGCCAGCGCCGACGGTGTGGTTCACCGTCCAAGAAGGCCTGACGGTCGAACTGACGCTCGCGAGACTTGCAGCGCAGTTTCCCGCGTGGTCTGAAGATGACTTCCGTGAGGTGCTGGACGCGCGCAGGGATGCCGGGGAAAACGCCGATGGGTTGCTCAGATTGCCTGCATGGCTCCTCGAACCGGG
Organism: Nitriliruptoraceae bacterium; assembly: GCA_040904825.1. Classification (GTDB taxonomy): domain Bacteria; phylum Actinomycetota; class Nitriliruptoria; order Nitriliruptorales; family Nitriliruptoraceae; genus JBBDSU01. The sequence goes on from JBBDSU010000050.1 coordinate 31,524, forward strand.
CGATATGGACGCGGACTTTGAAGCGTTCGAAGGTGTGCTCTTTCCCGAGACGTACGAGGTACTGGAAGATGCGTCCCCGTCGGACATTCTTCAGCGGATGGTCAACCAACTGGACCGGACCATTGAGGCGATTCCTGGGGTCTTAATGGAGCGGATGGAAGAGCAGGGTCTGACGCGCTACGACATGATGGTCATCGCTAGCTTGATCGAGCGCGAAACCAGGGTCGACGCAGAGCGCCCGATCGTCGCCGGAGTGATCAATAATCGGTTGGAGGAAGGCATGCGCCTGCAAATCGATGCGACCGTGCTCTACGCCCGCGGAGAACACACTGACCGTGTCTTGTTCGAAGACACCGAAATAGACAGCCCCTACAACACTTACCGGATTGACGGTCTGCCGCCGACGCCGATTTCGGGATTCGGTGCCGCGTCACTCCGGTCGGCATTTGATCCGGCAGATGTGACGTTCCGCTACTACGTCCTTGATCCGGCCTGTGATGGCTCGCACCTGTTTGCCGACACGCTCGACCAGCACAATGCCAATGTTGCTGCCTTCCGTGACGCCGGCGGGTGCAGATGACCGACGAGCACCCGGAAGAAGCCGGATCTGGTGGGTGGCCAGCAGCATCTACGCGACTGGTCGCCCTGCTTGGCTGGCCCGGCAGGTACTCGCGATCACCACAGATCCATAACGCAGCGTTTCGGCATGTCCGGCTGGATCTGGTCTACGTCGCCCTGCCCTGCAAACCCGATGATCTGAGTGCTGTGGTCGCCACGCTTCGTGCTGTTGACGCCGCCGGGGCGAACGTCACCGTGCCATATAAGCAAGACGTCATTGCATTGACCGATCGGTTGACTGATGAAGCGCGCACCGTCGGTGCGGTCAACACTCTGGTGTTTGCCAAAGACGGCATCGTCGGTGATAACACTGATGCCGATGGGCTTGCTGACGATTGGCGCGAAAGGATCTCAGCGGATGTCATGGCGTGTGGAGTCACCGTGCTCGGCACAGGTGGGGGCGCTCGCGCGGCTGTGCTTGCCGCCGGTCGCATGGGTGCCGATGTGACGGTCGTTGGACGGCGCCAAGAGGCCGCTGAGGCGGTGGCGCACGATCTGGCCCCCCACGTGAACAGCCGAGTGGAAGGGTGTGCTCTTGATGCTGCCATCGTGCCAACACGGATCGCCGACAGCGGATTGGTGGTCAACGCCACGCCGCTCGGGATGAAGGGCGAGCAGCTGCCTTCTAGGTTTATGGCGTTGCAACCACACCAGGTTGCGTACGACCTCGTGTATGAGCCAGAAGCGACACCGTTCATGTTGGCGGCAGTTGAAGCAGGCGCATGCGCGTATGGCGGACTCGGCATGTTGGTGAGGCAAGCGGCGCGGGCTTTCACCGCATGGTCTGGGCAATCGGCCCCCGTGGAGATCATGGAGCGAGCCGCGCTCGGATTGCCAGCAAACCCAAGTGAAGGTGATGCAGGCCCGGACGCAGGGCGTGGGCGCTGGTGAACCTGACGGTGATCGTGGTCCTGATGAGCGCGCTGCTAGGGGCGTTGTTCGGCTCCTTTGCCACGGTGGCAGTGAGCCGATGGCCACGCGGGTCAACGGTGACCGACCCGTCGCGTTCACGTTGTCTCCATTGCGCTGTCGAACTCGGATGGCGTGACAATGTTCCGATCGTTTCGTGGCTTCTGTTACGAGGCCGTTGCCGGGCGTGCGGTGCTCGATATGGGGCGCGCTACCTCTTCATCGAGGTTGCCATGGTGGTGCTGTTTGCGACCGTGGGAGCGGTGCATGCGGAGTCCTGGTTGCTACCTGCGCTGTTGGTTGCGACCTGGGCATTCGTCGTGGCGGCAGCGATCGATCTTGAGTTCTCGATCATTCCTAATCGACTGACGTTGACGGCGCCGTTGGTCATCATTCCACTCGTCGCGATCGCTGCAGCCGTTGACAGCAATCCCTGGATGTTCGCTCGTTCGTTGCTGGCGGGTATCGCCATCCCCGTCGTGATGCTGACCTTGTCGGAGGTCTTCCGCCTCATACGAGGACAGGCAGGGATCGGCATGGGCGATATCAAGCTCGCTGTCTCGATTGGTCTCGCCGTGGGCGCACTTGGCGGCTGGCATGTGGTTGTGTTCGCGTACGCGGCCGTGCTCTCGGCCGTGATCGTTGCCCTGGGCCTTATGGCGGTTGGCAGGGCGCGCATGGCGTCACGGATTCCGTTCGGCCCGTATCTCGCCTTTGGTGCAATGGTGGCCATCATCTTCGCAGATGGCCTGCGACACAAGCTCGGGCAATGGTGGTATCTCGCGCGCTTAAGCTGATTCCGCTTGACGTGACGATGTGCTACGTGTTACTCATGTCACCAAGAGTGCGTGAAGATGGCGTCAACTGACGCGCCCTCAGGCCGTGACGATCCAACAATCGGCACTGAGGGGACTCAGACAGCGCACCGGGGCGAAGCGGCGACATCGTGCAAACCACAGAACTCAAGACCGTCTCCGAAGTCGCGGCACTGCTGCGTGTCTCGAATATGACGGTGTATCGCCTGATCCGATCGGGAGAACTGCCGGCGCTGCGAGTCGGCAAGAGTTATCGCATTCGTGCGTCCGATCTTGAGGCATATCTGTCCGCCGGAAGTGTGGCTGGCGAGGAAGCCCACGGCTGAGGCGATTCCGGGCCTCAGCCATATCTTCCGGTTGGTTCACTGAGCAGGCTGACACCTCGACGGGTCGGCCGGGTGTGCGCCGGCGTTACGCTAGGCGGCCCAGTCTTTACGATCGGTGTGCTGCATCACGGTGGCGCGCGATCCTTGCGTGAGAGGTCAACGACGGTGCCAAGATTGCGTTTCTTGACCGCTGGCGAGTCGCATGGGCCCGCGCTTGTGGCGACCCTCGAGGGCCTTCCCGCTGGTGTGAGCGTCTCCCGTGACGTGTTGTCCCAAGAGTTGGCCCGTCGACGCCTTGGGCACGGCCGGTCGCCCCGTATGGCGTTCGAAGAGGACCGTCTTGACATCCTTGCTGGGGTCCGGCACGGGCACACGCTCGGGTCCCCGTTGAGTGTGGTGATTCACAACACCGAGTGGCCCAAGTGGGTTGAGGCAATGGATCCGGATCCTCGCGATGATTTGGAGCAGGTACGGGCTACCGGTCGTGGTGGGCGGCTGACACGGCCGCGGCCGGGCCATGCCGACCTTGTTGGCGCGATGAAGTACGACTACGACGATGTCCGCGATGCGCTTGAGCGGGCGTCGGCGCGTGAGACGGCAGCACGTGTCGTGATCGGGACTGTCGCCAAGCAGATGTTGGCAGAGCTGGGCGTGTCGGTCATCTCGCACGTCGTCAACATCGGGGGTGTGAGCGTCGCGCCGGACGCGCCGTGGCCGACGGTGGCTGATGCCGAAGCGATTGACAAGTCGCCTGTGCGTTGTTTCGACAGCCAGGCAACCGACGCCATGCTGGCACGCATCGATGAGGCCTATGCCAATAACGACACGCTGGGTGGCGTTATTGAGATTCTGGCGTACGGATTGCCTCCTGGTCTCGGCAGCCACGTTCACTGGGACAGGAAACTCGACACGCGGCTGGCAGCGGCGTGCATGTCAGTGCAGGCGATGAAGGGCGTCGAGATCGGTGACGGCTTTGCCCTGGCTGATACGCCTGGTTCGTTGGCTCACGATGAGATCGGGCATGAATCGGGAAGCTATGTGCGCTACAGCCAGCGTTCGGGTGGCCTTGAGGCGGGAATGACGACAGGCCAGCCGCTGCGCGTGCGCGTGGCGATGAAGCCTCTCTCAAGTCTGACACGCCCGCTGCGTACCGTCGATATGGATACGCACGAACCAGCAGAAGCAATTACTCAGCGATCAGATACGTGCGCAGTCCCGCGCGCCGGCGTCGTGCTTGAAAGCGTGGTCGCCTTTGAACTGGCTGATGCGTTTCTTGAGAAGACTGGCGGGGACACGATGTCGGAAGTGCAGGCCAACCTTGCCGCCTATCTGGATCGCGTTGCCCAGCGATGATGAGCCGCAACATATGCCTGGCTGGAATGATGGGCAGTGGAAAAACGACCATCGCAGCGTTGTTAGCGGACAAGCTGGGCCGGCGCTCGGTAGACACCGACGAAGAGATTGTGACGTGGACCGGGCACAATGTCCCTGATCTGTTCGGTATGCATGGTGAAGCCGGATTTCGCGATCTTGAGCACCAAGTCATTAGTGAGTTGGCGAAATATCACGATCTCGTGATTGCTTTAGGGGGTGGCGCGGTCCTGCGTGTTGACAACCTCGACGCGCTGCGATTGACGTCAGTGGTGGTGCTGCTGGACGTGCCGCTTGAGGTGCTGGTCGAGCGTCTTGCAGGAGAGACCAGCAGCCGGCCGCTGCTTGCACCACGACCATCAGCAGGCAGGGCATCGGCCGATGTGGTTGATGATGGTGCTGACGCGACGTGGTCCCAACGACTTGCCATCACGTACGGCGAGCGTGCTGAGCGTTATCGTCATGCTGCCGACAATGTCATCGATGGCGCAGGTGAACCGCATGAAGTGGTCGACACCATCGTGGCCTGGGCTGTGGAGCAAGGCGACATCCTCACCCCGTCGGAACACGAACAGGTGATGACATGACGGCGCTGACCCGCATCGCTGTTGGCCTTAGTACGCGGAGCTATGACGTCGTTGTCGGGGACAGCTGGATCAATGATCTTTGCCGCCACGTAGATGTCGGCACGCCAGGACGGCGAATCCTGCTGGTGACTCAACAGGCTGTTGTGGATGCGGGCCACGCCGAGACAGTGTCAGCCGCACTGCGGGCAGCAGGAATGACGGTCCACCGGCACCTGGTTCCCGATGGCGAGGTCGCAAAATCGCCCACGATCCTGTTTGACCTGTGGCGAGCGGCCGCAGGCATTCCACTGTCGAGAAGTGATCTGGTCGTCGCTGTGGGCGGCGGAGTCGTCGGCGACCTGGCTGGCTTCCTGGCTGCAACGTACAACCGTGGGGTGGAGGTCGTTCAGGTCCCCACAACGTTGCTGGCCCAGGTCGATGCCGCAATCGGTGGCAAGACCGGCATCAACCTTCCCGAAGGCAAGAACCTTGTTGGGGCCTTCCATCAGCCAGTCGCCGTGGCCTGCGACGTCGCAACATTGTCGACACTGCCAAAGCGAATCCTCATTGAAGGCTTGGGGGAAGTGGTCAAATGCGGGCTCATCGCTGACGCGACGATCCTCGATGACCTCGAGTCCGCTCCTGATCACGCGCGTGAGGGTGATACAGCGATGCTGGCAGGCCTCGTTGCTCGGTCGGTCGCTGTCAAGGCGCGCATCGTGTCGGCCGATGAACGTGAAACCGGTCGCCGAGCGTGGCTCAACTTCGGCCACACCTGGGCCCACGTGATCGAGGCCGCGACCAAGTACGACGAGGTGCTCCACGGAGAAGCAGTAGCCATGGGCATGATGGTGGCTTTGCGGCTCGGCGAGCGGTTGGGAAGGACACCGGCTGAACTTGTGGCACGAACTGAACAGGTGTTGCACCGTCTCGGCCTGCCGACCGCTCCACCGACGATTGACCGAGACGTTGCGTGGCAACTCCTCCGGCGTGACAAGAAGACCGTCGGTGATGAGGTCCGATTCGTGATTCTCGACGGATTGGCCCTTCCAACACTGATCACGCCCGACCCTGCAGAGGTCGCATCGGTGCTGGTTGGACTCGGAGCGATCGACTGATGCGGTGGTCAGCCTCATCACGAGCGACTGTGTGACGCCCAGGGCCTTGATCGGCAAGGACGGATCACTACGAGCGCATGCGGTAAGTTGACGGCATGGCTGCTCCACACACTGCTCCGGTCATCGAACCCGACACTCGGCCCGCGCCGACGACCGATGACGGCGATCATGATCGCTTTGCGCATTACGTTGCACGCAAGGATTTGGAACGTGCGCGACGAACGGGCAAGGCGGTGACAGCCCTGTGCGGAAAGCGATGGGTGCCTACCGCAGATCCGTCGAAGTACCCGATGTGTCCAACCTGCTCTGAACTGGCAGGAGAGCTATTGTCACGGGGGCTCGGAAACTGATCGACGTGACGCCTGACGGCCCGCTCCGCGCGGCCATCTTCGATCTGGACGGTGTATTGGCCGATACCGCGAAGTTGCACTTGTCAGCATGGCGCCGTCTTGCCGTGTCCGAGGGATTTGCCTTTGACGCTTCGATCGCCGATGAGCTCAGGGGATTGTCGCGGTCTGCGTCACTGGCCAGGTTGCTGGGAGACCACGTCATCGACGATGTGTCGTTTCAGCGCATGCTTGACGTCAAGAACGGGTGGTATCAAGACGCGCTTGCTTCACTTGGGCCCGACGATGCCCTTCCCGGTGCGCGAACTTGCGTGACTCGCCTCGCGGCGTCGGGTTGGCGACTGGCCGTTGGATCCTCATCTCGCAACGCAGCGACGGTGCTCGCACACCTGCAACTTGCTCCATTGTTCGATGCGATCGTTGACGGCAACGACGTTGAGCACGCCAAGCCTGCGCCTGAAGTGTTTCTGATCGCGGCGCATCGGCTAGGCGTGGCTCCGGTGAGCTGTGTTGTCATCGAGGACGCGGCTTCGGGAATTGAGGCGGCCCGCAACGCCGACATGGCTGTGATCGGTGTGGGAAGTACCGCGGCGGTCGGCGCGGCCGACATCGTCGTGCCTTCGGTAGAGGACATCGATCACGCGATGATCAGTCAGCTGGTCGACACTCGGAACGACCAATGAGCGCTGCAACTCCGTTTGTTCAGCGATTGCAGCAACTCGTCCCTGATGAGGTTGTCAAGGCACTGCGCGGATTCCGCCGGCGGCTGGCCGGTGACCGAGCTATTGACGGTGTCATGCTTGGGCTTGCGGTGGGAACTGGATTGGCAACCGGCGTCGTGGTGTGGGCACTGCTGGCGATTATCGAAGTGGTGATTCAGCAGGCGTGGTCGTCGCCGGTGCCGTGGTGGCAGTTGTTGCTCGTCCCAGCATTTGGTGGCCTGGTGTCCGGGGCGATCACGACCTATGCCGTGCCAGAAGCTCGCGGTGGGGGTGTTGTCGAGACGATGGAGACGCTGGTCTTGCGTGGGGGCCGGTTTAGAGGAAGGTTGCCGTTTGTGGCACCGATCGCCACGGGCATTGCATTGGGGACCGGTTCGTCGGGTGGGCCGGAAGGCCCGATCGTCATGATCGGAGGGTCCGTTGGGTCCCTCCTGGCCCGAATTGCACCCATTGGCGAAGACCGAACACGCGCGTTGGTCGCTGCCGGGGCGGCAGCGGGAATTGGAGCGTCATTCAACGCGCCCATTGGGGGGATGCTGTTTGCGATCGAACTGCTGCTGGGTGGATTACGCCGGGCAGGATCGTTGCAGGTGGTTGTCGTTGCTGCTGTCGTTGGTTCGGTCACCGCTCGCCAACTTGTGGGCGAAGGATTGACACTTCGGCCCGTACCAGGACTCGGCCTTGTTACGCCGATGGAGTTGCTGCTCTACGCAGGGCTTGGGGTAGCCGCGTCGATGGTCGCCTACGGATTCAGGGAGGGTGACCGCACATGCCATGCGTTCTTCGATCGGCTGGCGAACCGGATTCCACGACCTCTGATCGTCGCGCTGGGCGGACTGGGCGTTGGGTCGGTGGCGTTGGCTTTTCCGCAGGTGCTCGGAGACGGAGCCAAGCTGCCTGACATCGACGGACGAAGCGATCCGATCCAGGCAATGTTGGAAGGAGTACTGGCCACAGGTTGGACCGGGGCAGGATTCCTCCTTCTCTTGGTCCTTGCCAAAGTCGTCGCAACGTCTGTTTCGAAGGGTTCCGGTGCTGCCGTGGGAATCTTCGCACCCACCCTGTTCACAGGAGCAGCACTCGGAGGGGCGTTCGGCATCGTGGCCGGCGAAGTGCTCGGGCCCGATGTCACGCCAGCGGCTTTCGCATTGGTCGGTATGGCGGCAGTGTTTGCTGCTACAGCCCGAGCACCGTTGACGGCCATTCTCATCGTGTTCGAATTGACCGGAAGTTATGAGCTCGTGCTGCCGTTGATGGTCGCTGTCGGTGTCGCGATTGCTGTTGAAGAACTCCGCGGTACTGATTCGATCTACTTCATGCAGCTGAGGGAGCGAGGAGTGCTCTACGGCACGAACGAAGACCTCGATGTGCTGCAGGTCGTCACCGTTGGTGAAGTCATGACCCGCGAGCACCCGACCGTCGTTTCGTCATTGCCGGTTGCCGACGTCAAGCCGTTGTTCGCGTCAACGGGCAGCGATGGATTTGCCGTCGTGGATGACGATGAGCGCCTCGTGGGTGTGCTCACCCGCAGCGACCTGAAGCGCGACGGGCTCACCGTTGGTGATATCTGCACACGTCAAGTGGTCACCGTCACCGCGCAGGATCCGGTGTTCAGAGGCGTCCGACGCATGGGTTCGTTGGACGTCGGTCGCGTCCCTGTGATCGACAATCGCACACGGCGCGTTGTCGGCATGCTGCGACGAGCGGACATTGTCAAGGCGTACCAACGAGGCATTGACCGCAGTCTCAGCGCCCAGCAACGCGGTCAAGCCGATCGGCTGAGGGACCTGACCGGGGTCCGGTTCGTGGAATTGGTGCTGGAGAAGAGTGCGCCAGCGGTCGGTTTGACGGTGGCCGACGTTCCATGGCCGGAGCGGACGGTGGTCACCAGCATCCGTCGTAAAGGAACGGTCGTCGTGCCGACCGGAGGCACTGTCTTCGAGGCCGGTGATGAACTCGTGGTGTTGACAGGTCAGGCCGAAGCCGTCACTGCTGCGCTCCAGGCCGTCGGGCGTGACGACGACAATCCGCCCGACGAGCCGTGATCCGCACGCTGGGCCTACGCCGGCGATTTGGCGTCGGCGGCAGTGAGCTCGATGACCGCATTGATGATCCCCGAATCGACATCGAAGACTCCACCGGCAACGCGAAAACCTTCAGGGCGGTCGGGCCATGACAGCAATCGCTGGCAGTCGTCTCGTACCGCGGTTGCCGGATCGGTGAACTCGCCCCATTCTCGTTGCGTGGGGGTGCGGCCCATCGCATCCGCGAGACGGGTAAGCAGGGTGCCTTCGGGATCCAGCAGGCCGCAGCGTGTGTGGCCAAGAACGACCACAGTGCGCGTTCCCAAGATATGCGTCGACAATGTCAGGCTTCGGAGCATGTCGTCGGTGACGCGAGCCCCAGCGGTTCTGAGCACGTGGGCGTCACCGAGGTCGAGGCCCAGCGCTGCGAACGCGTCGATGCGACTGTCCATGCAACTGAGAACGACAAGTTGTCGCGCGGGCTCCACCGGCAGGGGACGGTGACGTCCAGCGTCGACGTACTGACGATTTGCTGTGAGGAGTTGCTCGAAGGTGGGCATGATGGTGTCTACCTCGCTTGGCGGTCGAAGCGACGTGCAGCCATGGTACGGATGAGTGTGTCGCGCTGTTCGAGCAGCACGCGGCGCTCGGGCCGTGAGGGATTTTCGCCAAGGCGAGCGTCCGTGCGTGCGATCACTTCGTCCGACGCTTCCCAGTGCGGGTACATCGCAGCGGTAAAACCGATGGCCCATTCGAGGGAACGGTCGGACCAGATGCGGGGAATCGTTGTGAAATACTGCGCGGTGAAGCCTTTGAGCACCTCAGCCTGCTCGACAGGGCCAAAACCGGTCCACAATTGTCGTGACATGGTGTGTGACAACGTGGTCTCGGTGATCAGGCGGTCCCAGACCTGTTGCTTGGTGGCCATGTCAGGCAGCGCAGCTGTCGCGGTGGCTGCATGACGCTCGCCAAGGTCGGTGGGATCGCGGTCGAGTTCGCGCTGAATACGTGCATGGTCGACAGCGCCGGCTCGGGCGAGTGCGATCAGCAGATGCCACCGGAGGTCGGTATCGACACTGAGCCCTTCGATGTCGAGGTCTCCATCCAGAAGCGCCGCCACAGCGGTGACATGGGCGTCGTCGGCACGAGCAGTGGACGCCCAGTGCTTGACCCATGCCAGTTGCTGGTCGCTGCCCGGCGTTTGATTGCTGATGTGCCCGGAGGCGTGGTCGGCAAGCCGCGCGAGACGCTCAGTTGCCGCCGAGGGGTCGCCGTAGCGCTCCACGGCGCTGAGCGCACGGGCGAGGACTCGCTCCACGACACCCAGTTGATCTTCGCTGGCGACGTTGCCCACGACAAGGTCCAGAAACTCGCCAGCTGGCATCCGGGCGTCTCGCACCATGTCCCAGGCCGTTGACCAGATCAAGGCCCGGGGGAGAGGCTCGGCAAACTGCTTGAGATCCTCTAAGACCACCTCGCGTGATGCTGCATCGAGATTTACTTTGGCGTACGTCAGATCATCGTCGTTGACGATAAGTACCGCTGCGGCGGCCTGCCCCTGCAGCTCGGGCACTTCGGTTGATGGCCCGGTCACATCGAGTTCGATGCGGTCACGCCTGACGAGTGAGCCGTCATTGTTGTAGTCATAGAGTCCAAGGGCGAGACGGTGGCTGCGCAGCCGCGGCTGATGAGGGGCGAGGCCAGCCAATCCCGCCCAACTCGGGGCTTCGTCGCGTTGCTCGATGGCAACGCTGGCATACGTTCCATCCTCGGCACGTTCTATGCGTGGGGAGAGTTCGTTGACTCCTGTGGTTAGAAGCCACTCGTCGCGCCATTCGGCGAGGTCGCGCCCACTCGTACGCTCGAGCGCTGCGAGGAAATCGGCAAGCTCTGTGTTGTCCCAGGCGTGGTCGGCGAAGTATCGGCGGCACCCTGCGAGGAACTCTTCTTCCCCAACCCAGGCGACCAGTTGGCGCAGCACAGCAGCACCTTTGGCGTAGGTAATGCCGTCGAAATTCTGGTGGACGGATTCGACATCCGGCATCTCGTCGGCCACGGGATGGGTCGATGGCAGCTGGTCCTGCACTTTCGCCCACGACTTGAGGGCGTCGAGAAAGGTGACCCACGCATTAGTCCATCGGGTCGCTTGGACTTGGGCCAGTTGCGCCATGAACGTCGCAAACGATTCGTTGAGCCACAGGTCATCCCACCAGCGCATGGTGACCAGATCACCGAACCACATGTGGGCCATCTCATGCAAGATGGTTTCGGCACGGCGTTCGTGCAGCGAATCTGTGACCTTGGATCGGAAAACGTAATGCTCCGAAAAGGTCACGCAGCCCGGGTTCTCCATTGCGCCGAAGAGAAACTCAGGGACGAGCAACTGGTCGTACTTGCCGAACGGATACGGCTGGTCGAAAACTCGCTCGAAGAACTCCAGCCCTTGGTGAGTAATGGCGAACAGTTCGTCGCTGTCAAGGTGTGGCTGCAGTGATGCGCGTACGTACCAACCCAGGGGAACCGACGAACCGTCACTACGGGTGTAGGTGTCGAACACCCCAACGTAGGGACCGGCGACCACAGCCGTGACATACGGACTGATCAATGGAGTGGTCGCAAAGGTCCAGAGGCGGTGGCCATCAAGGTCTTGCTGGTCGATGACCGCACCGTTGGCAACCACGACCCATTCGGCCGGGGCGTCGACGGTCAGCGACAGGCGTGTCTTGATGTCCGGCTGGTCGAAGCAGGCGTAGACCAGGTGTGCATCGAAAGGCTCGAACTGTGTATGCAGATACGACCCACCGTCGACAGGATCGGTGAAGCGATGCATCCCCCGGCCCTCATGGCGGTAGACCATGCGAGCTTCGATGCGAAGTCGGTGCTCTCCGGCTTGCAGCGATGGCAGCATGACGCGCGTCGGCGTGATCGCATCGGCATCGAGCGGGCTTCCATCCAACTGTACCGACACGATCGAGGCGGCCGTCAGATCGACGAACGTGGGGCCTTCTTCCACGAGATCAAACACCAGCTCTGTCGTCGATCCAAAGGTGTCGAGGTCGCCGGTCACATCGAGTACCACGTGGGTCATGACGGTGCCCACAATGCGCCGCCGGTCGACTGCTTCCTGGCGGGTGAGATTCTCTCTCGCGTGGTCTGTATTCGTCATCGGTATGAGTTCCGGTCGTCAGGTCTGCCGCGTTGTCAACAGTGGTACCGGTGCGCTACTCAGCCATCTCCGCTAGCGGATTGCCTTCGTCACGAGCTTGACTGAGACGCTGACCGAGTTCATCGCGCCGCGAGTCGCTCAGGCATGCGCAACCGACTTCGTAGGGTGAGTAGTGCCGGACGTCCATGCGGTGTGTGGGACAGGCCGCCACTTCAAGGCGTGTAATGGGTTCGGTGCGTGGCATGGTGGCTCCTGAGGTCAGACGTTGAAACGGAAGTGGATCACGTCGCCGTCAGCGACGACATAGTCCTTGCCCTCGACGCGCAGTCGTCCCACGTCCCGGGCTGCTGATTCTCCGCCGAGGCGGTCATAGTCATCGAAGGAGATGACTTCGGCACGAATGAATCCACGTTCGAAATCCGAATGAATTTCACGCGCTGCGCGTGGAGCCTTGGCTCCCGCGCTGACCGTCCATGCACGTGCTTCCTTGGGTCCGGCTGTAAAAAAGGTGATCAGACCGAGAAGTCGGTAGGCATGTGCGATGAGGCGGTCAAGGCCGCTGGTGGAGACGCCAAGCTCGGCGAGGAACTCGGTGCGCTCAGCCTCGTCAAGCTCTGCGAGCTCCGCTTCGACCTGGGCAGAGACCACCACCACCTCAGCGTGTTGGGTGGAGGCGATCTGGCGCACGGCATCGACGTGCTCATTGCCTGCGCTCAGCTGGTGTTCTGCCACGTTGGCGGCGTACAACACCGGTTTGGCGGTCAACAGCGACAGTTCGCGCGCAAGCGAGGGTTCGATCTCGCCAGTGTGCGACCGCGCAGCGGCACCGGTGTTGAGATGAGTTGCGAGGTCTGCGAGTTGTGTGGCCTCCCGGACGACGCCGGCATCGCCTGATTTTGCTGCTCGGCGTGAGCGGTCCAGCCGGCGTTCGACCGTTTCCAGGTCTTTGAGGACCAGTTCCGTGTCGATGATCTCGATGTCTCGGGCAGGGTCGATGCTGCCGCTGACGTGGATGACATCGTCGTCTTCGAAGCAACGGACGACATGGCAGATCGCGTCGACTTCACGAATATGCCCCAGAAATTGATTGCCGAGTCCCTCACCCTGTGAGGCGCCTGCGACGAGCCCGGCAATGTCGACGACTTCAATCGCGGTCGGGACGACCTGTGCAGATGCTGCGAGTTCAGCCAGCCTGGTGAGCCGAGGATCGTTCACCGCAACGACCCCGATGTTCGGATCGATGGTGCAAAACGGAAAATTGGCGGCTTCTGCGCCAGCCTGTGAGATGGCGTTGAACAGGGTGGACTTTCCGACATTGGGAAGTCCGACGAGTCCCACGCGCAACGGCATGGACGGGCCTTTCGGTACGTCGACAACCGGCAGGTTGCGTCCGTGGGCGCATGCGGCGACGTCGACAGGATGGGTGCGGCAGACCACGCACCGCCCGCGATGCTGCGCGTTCGATCTTGCCGAAGTGACGGGGGTGCATCGGAGGACGAGGGCGGCAGGCTGATGCAGTGTGGAGCCTATCCCAGCACCAGGCGGCTACCGTCATGGCTTGTTTATTCGCCCTGTCCACGGATTACTCATGCG
>JBBDSU010000050.1:45198-102800 GCA_040904825.1 Nitriliruptoraceae bacterium
GTAGCTCGCTGTTCAGCGACCTACGAAGGAAGGCTGTCGTCGACGTTGACTTCGGCCGTACGGTTGCTGATGGTCAAAGCGGACGGATGTGTCGCGATCCACGCAGATATCGGCGCGTACAAGCCGGTGAACTGGATGAATGCCCCCAATGTGCTGCGCGAGGAACCCGGGCGCTGGACGGTGACCAGTCCTAAAGGCGAACGCCTCGTCATCGACATTGAAGAAGTGTTCGATGACAGCGTGCACGAACTTGATACCGAGCGTGGATTAACGCTTGACGGTGTCGAACGTGAACTTCAGGAGCTGCTGGCTTTTCATCCTTCCCATCTCGAAGCAGGCTTGACGTTCGTCCAGCGCGAATTTCGTACCGATCTCGGGCCAGTTGATCTGTTGTGCCGTGATGCCAGCGGGTCCGCTGTCGCGGTGGAGGTCAAGCGCATTGGAGAGATCGATGGCGTGGAACAGTTGACCCGCTATCTCGATCGACTTGAGCGCGATCCGTTGTTGCGGCCTGTCCGCGGTCTGTTCGCGGCGACGCGAGTCAAGCCGCAAGCGCGCGTGCTGGCCGAGTCCCGAGGCATCGGGTGGGTCGAAGTCGACCTGGCTCGACTGCGGGGCGAAGAAGATCCTCAAGCTCGGTTGTTCTGACTCCTGGTGCCTGCTCGAGTCAGGGACAGATCGCGTCAACTGCCGCATCGAGGGCCGACCGCAACGATGGGTCAGCCAGTGCGAGGACCTTGTCGAATGTCATCCATTGGACCTGTCTCGACTCGCCGCGCTGCGGTGCAGGATCGGGGTTGCCGGAGACCTCCAACACATAGCGCAGGTCCAAGTGCCGGTGTCCCTTTGGGCCAGGATGGACATCAACATGCACGATCCGAGGTCCGCCGGGAGGATGACTCGCCGCGATGCCAGTCTCTTCACCTACTTCTCTGATCGCTGCGGTGGCAGGGTCTTCGTCCGTATCAATGTGCCCACCTGGCTGGAGCCACCGGCCCAACCGCTTGTGATGGTGCATGAGCACCAGCGGTGGCGATGGCCGCGACATCACTATCGCTGAGGCGGTCACATGGGTGCGGTCAGCCTGTTCGTCAAACGGCGCGGGAGCGTGGGCAAGCCACGCCAGGGTCTCGTCCAGCGAACTTCGTTCCGCGGCATCGCGCGGTTCATGCTGCCGCAATGCGCGTAGGACGTCGCTGGCGATCGCACTTTGATCCCGATTCAGTCCGCCAGGGTTGTGGGTCACTGCCGGAGGAGGCCAACTTCGATTGCCAGTGCCAGGGGCTCGCGTCGGATACCCAGAACGAATGGGCCGAACTCTGCGAAGCGTGCTGATGCCTCGTCGTAGCGCAACTGGTAGACGATGCGCTTGAGATCGGCGACATCGTGAGCGAACAAGGTCACACCCCATTCCCAGTCGTCCAGCCCGGTTGATCCCGCGACAAGCTGGACGACCCGCCCGGTGTAGGCCCGTCCACTGCGGCCGTGTTCGTGCATCAGTCGCTTGCGTTCATCGAACGACAGTGAATACCAGTTGTCGCTGCCTTCACGTCGGTGGGACATCGGGTAGAAGCACGCGACGGGCCACGACGGCATCTGTGGATGGAGCTTGTCCTCGGTGTACTTGGCCATGCGTTCTGCAAACTCGTCGACGCGACGGTCGAGTTCGGGTCCTTCTGCTCCTTTGGCGGCCAACTCTTGCCGGTACTGATCGGCCGTCGGTGTGTATTCGCTGCCTTCGGTCAACGAGATATACGACCAGGTAAGGCACAGCGCGGAGGAAGCCGGACCTCCCACGATGTCGGTCTGGATCTGGCGGAGTTGTCCGAGGTCTTCATGCAGCGCCATGAGCATGATGTCGGCTTTGTGGCCGGGCACGCTGAACGCGTGGAGTTGAACGCGTTCTTGCAGCGTTGACAGCGTGGCGACGAACGATTGCGCTGCGTCCGGTGACAGTTTGTCTGCCGCGGCGTGGTCTACCGCTAAGAACAGGTGCAGCACGCCCCAACCTTCGGAAGCAACGACGGCATCGGTAGCAGGGGCCGGGTCAGAGGTCATGTCGTGCTCCGAACGTCTGGTGGCAGATCGATGAAGTCGGTCATGAGTCAGTGGGCGTGGAGCCGGTCGCAGTCGAGTTCACGGCGATCAGCGCCCTCCCAGGATCCGCTTGGATTCGACGGAACCCTCGGGGGTCAGCTCATAGATCAGTGGCACGCCGGTGCCAATTTCGAGCGCGACGACTTCCTCCTCGCTGAGGCCATCCAGGCGCATGACGATCGATCGGTTCGAGTTGCCATGTGCGGCGACGAGGACGTTCTTGCCTTGAGCGATGTCGCCCAGGATGCAGCGCTCGAAGAAGGGAAGCGTCCGCGCTGCGGTGTCTGCCAAAGCTTCGCCATTGGGGGGCGGGGTCGCGTAGGACCTGCGCCATATCTTGACCTGCTCGTCTCCGTATTTCGTCGCTGTGTCAGCCTTGTTGAGCCCGGAAAGGTCGCCATAGTCGCGTTCATTCAACGCAACATCCCGGATGGTGGGGATGTCGACGCCCATGGCGTCGAGCATGATCGACAATGTCTCCTGAGCACGAGTGAGCGCAGAGGTATACGCAACGTCGAATGACAACCCTGCCAACGACTCGCCTGCCGTGCGTGCCTCCTGGCGTCCGGTGGATGTCAATGGCACGTCGACCCATCCGGTGAAGCGGTTCTCAAGGTTCCACAACGACTGTCCGTGACGTACCAGTGCAAGTGTTGGCATGGCGGTGACTCCGAGGAATCGACGGTTATCAACACGGCCCGTGCCGAGGCGCACTTGGCGTCACCGCAGGGAGGTCCGTGCCGAGGGTAGACCAGGGGGAATGGACACTTGTCGCAGACCATGAAGGCTACTCTGCTGCGGCCCTAGAACGGTGATGAGGTGACCAGTGGCCAGGCATGCAGTCCTCGATCAACCGTTGGCGCCACCGTGGCCTGAAGACCACGCCTTAGCGATGTTCGGCATGGGATGTTTTTGGGGTGCTGAACGGGTTTTTTGGTCGATCCCAGGAGTTTGGACGACCTTCGCTGCCTACGCGGGTGGCCACACCGTTGAGCCCAACTATGGTGACGTGTGCACGTCCAGGACTGGCCACGCGGAAGTCGTTGGCATCGTCTACGACCCAGCGGTTGTCGGTTACGAGGAACTGTTGCGTCACTTCTGGGAACAACACGATCCCACCCAGGGCATGCGCCAGGGAAATGACGTCGGTTCGCAGTATCGCTCGATCATCCTCACGACGACGTCATCCCAATGGGAGATCGCCCACACGTCGAGAACCCGATACCAGCAGGTTCTCACTGAGGAAGGATTCGGAGGCATCACCACCGAAATTGTGCGCCTTGAGCGTTGGTACCTCGCGGAGACCGATCACCAGCAGTACTTGGCAAAGCACCCGTCGGGCTACTGCAACCACGGTTTCTGCCAGGCGCCCTATCCCAGGTTGGCGGAGGCGCGTGACCCGGCGCGTGGGCGCCCGTGATTCCGCGCACGCTGCGCCACCTGCCAGAGTTGGTGTATCCGTCGGATGATTGGTCCATTGTCGAGACGGCATTCACCCAACGATGGATGGGGCAGGCTGAAACCATCTTCGCATTGTCGAATGGCTTCATTGGCACCCGGGGGACCTTTGAAGAAGGCCGTCCGTCGGTTGAACCGGCAACGCTGCTGAACGGTTTCCACGAAACCTGGCCGATCGTGCATGCCGAGCAGGCGTACGGATTTGCTCGCACCGGCCAGACGATTGTGAACGCTCCTGACGCGACGCTGATGAAGTTGTATGTCGACGATGAGCCGCTGTACCTGCCAACGGCGCGCATTACCGACTATCGGCGCACACTTGACATGCGGGCAGGCGTGCTGCGCCGTGCCTTGACCTGGGTCACACCGGCAGGAATCAGCGTGCGCTTGACCTCGACGAGGTTGATCAGTTTCGTTGAGCGCCACCTCGGCGCAATCGACTACACCCTCGAAACCGACGCCGACGTTCCGGTCGTTATCTCGTCGCAGTTGCTGAATCGCCAGGACGCGCGTGCCCTTGATGAGCCCGGCAATGGCAACGGCCGCATCGATCCACGAAGGGGCCGGCCCTTTCAGTCTCGAGTGCTCTCTGCCAACGAACATGTTGATCGTGACCATCGGTTGATCACCGGGTGGCAGACGGCGCGATCCGGCATGTCGCTCGGGGCTGGCATTGACCACGTCGTCGACACCGATGCGTCCTGGTATGCGCAGCGAGTGTGGGACCAAGACGTCAGCAAGTTCGTCGTGACAGCCGAAGCACGCGCCGGCGTGCCGCTTCGGATGACCAAGTTTTTCACGTACCACACCTCACGCCACGTGCCGTCACGGGAACTTGTGGACCGTTCAGAGCGCACGCTCGACCGTGCTGTGCGCACGGGATTCGACAGCGTGGCAGCGTCACAGCATCAGTGGCTTGACGACACCTGGACGGCGTCTGACATCGAGGTTGACGGGCCAGATCGTGTCCAGCAGGCGGTTCGGTGGAACATCTTCCAACTGCTCCAGGCATCTGCGCGCGCAGAGACTGCCGGCATCCCCGCCAAGGGCCTGACCGGCTTGGCATACGAAGGCCACTACTTCTGGGATACCGAGGTGTATGTGGCGCCGTTCCTCACCTACACCAGTCCACGCGTGGCACGGAACCTGCTGAGATTTCGTTACGGGATGCTTGACGACGCCAGGTCACGAGCGGCGGAACTGTCCGAACGCGGCGCATTGTTCCCGTGGCGCACGATCAACGGGGAGGAGGCATCGTCCTACTACGCAGCCGGCACGGCGCAGTATCACATCAACGCCGATGTCGCCTATGGGATCCGTCGCTACGTGGATGTGCGAGGAGACCGATCGGTGCTCGCCGAGGTCGGGGGTGAGATCCTCATTGAGACAGCGCGAATGTGGGCTGGCCTGGGCTTCTTTTCGCCCCGCTCAGGGGCTTTCCATATTCATGGTGTCACTGGCCCTGACGAGTACACCACGGTGGTCAATGACAATGCCTTCACCAACCTGATGGCACGGGTCAACCTGTCGTATGCCGCAGACGTGATCACACAGATGAGCCAAGACGACCCGCAGGCCTACCACCGACTTGCCCAGGCGACGGATCTGGACTTTGACGAGGTTCACCAGTGGCGCCGCGCAGCCGAGGCGATGTACGTCCCGTTCGATGACAAGCGGGGCATCCACCCTCAGGACGAGAATTTCCTCAGCAAGGAGGTCTGGGATTTCTCCTCGACACCGGCTGATCACTATCCGTTGCTCCTGCACTACCACCCGCTGGTGATCTACCGACATCAGGTGATCAAGCAGGCTGATGTGGTGCTGGCGATGGTGCTGCTCGGCAACGAGTTCGACATCGATCAGAAGCGGCGCAATTTCGTGTACTACGACCCACTGACAACGGGGGATTCGTCGCTGTCGGCAGCGATGCAATCCATTCTCGCCGCAGAGATCGGGTTCGAAGAGAAGGCACTTGAATACTTCCAGTATGCACTGTTCATGGACTTGGCGGACGTCGCTGGCAACGTTGCTGACGGTGTCCATGTTGCTTCGGCCGGCGGCGTGTGGATGGCACTCACCTATGGTTTTGCTGGCATGAGAGATTTCAATGGGCAACTGTCGTTCTCGCCGCGTCTGCCTGCGAACTTGGGACGGATTTCATTTCGCCTGAAATTCCACGATCGGATCCTGAAGGTCGACCTGCGTCACGATCGTGAGCAGTTTGCGGTGATCGAAGGTGAGCCTGTTGAGATCACTGTCCGCGGCGTCACCCACAAACTCACCGTCGCAGGTGGTCCCTTGGAGGTTGAACCTCCCGACATCGAGGCCGTCGAGGACGAGACAGCATCAACGCCTTCGTCGGATAGCAATTAGCGTCGATAGCCTCAGAGCCTGGGACGCCACCCATTTTCAAAGGGGCGATGCGCGGACCGCCATTCTTTCCGTATTCCTGAGGAGGCAGCGTGCACGTTCGCCTTCGCAACCCAGACAGAAGCGAAGTTGTGACGGGCAGGCGTCGCGTGGACGAACTACTCGATGAGCTCGGCATTCCAAGCCACACCGTGCTGGTCATTGTCGACGGTCAACTCGTGACGGGCTCGGTGATATTGGACGACGACGCTGACGTTGAGATCCGCCCTGTCATCTCTGGTGGATCCGATTCCCGGACACAGTGTGTTGTGTGCCGAGGTCCCGCGATCATCGAAGAGCCGCGTCACCGGTCAGCCTGGTGCGGCGATCATTTTGGCGAGCATGTCATGGGGCAGGTCCGCAAGGCGATAGATCAGTCCCCCGGTGATCCGCAGAATGGCCGCATGTTCTCGTACTCCGATCGTGTCCTACTGGCGGTGTCCGGTGGGAAGGACTCGTTGGCCCTGTGGGACATCCTTGTTCGGCTGGGCTATCACGTCGACGGTGTCTACATCGGCTTGGGCATCGGCGGATACTCCGATCGAAGTCGCCAGCAGTGTGAGGAATTTGCGGATCAACGCGCACTGAACCTGCATGTCATCGATCTCCCGGATGAATTTGGCTACACGACGCCTTCGGGAGCACGCGCAACAGGAAGATCGCCGTGCTCGGTGTGTGGCCTGTCGAAGCGCTACCTGTTCAATCGCGCGGCCGTCGACCTCGGTTATGAGGTTGTCGCGACAGGCCACAACCTCGATGACGAGGCAGCGACGCTGCTTGGCAATCTCGCTCGTTGGAACGAAGATTTCCTGATTCGTCAACAACCCGTCCTGGCATCGACAGGAGCCAACCAGGTTCGCAAGGTCAAGCCGCTGTACCGACTGAGTGAACGCGAGATTGCTGCGTACTGCGTCGTACGTGGTATCGACTACGTGGTCGAGGAGTGTCCGTTGGTGGAGGGCAATACAGGCATCGAGTACAAGCAGGCTCTTGACGTGCTGGAGGCTGCGACCCCGGGCGTCAAGGCCCAGTTCCTGTTTGGATTCCTTGACCGTCGGCAGCGTTGGTTCGGCGAAGACGGGCCACAGCGCGTCACGATTGATGAGTGTGACGAATGCGGCATGCCCACCGTAGGCACAACATGTGCCTTCTGCCGACAGCAGGTACACATCACCCGGGCATTGCCGATTGTTGCCGCCACAGCGCCTGACGGTGCTAGTGCGTCGCTGAGCGGCGCGTCGTGAGCCGCGCTGGGGACGAGTCGAACGACATATCGCTCCATCCGATCGTTCGACTCCCCGGTGACGCGGGTCTGCTCAGCGACGGCGAGCTGATCGTGCTCGTTGACCGCAAGCAACGGCGCCACCTGATCACCCTGCAGGCCGCTGCGGAATGGCACTCCCATGCTGGTCAACTCAACCACGACGACCTGATTGGGCGTGAGGAGGGTGCGACCGTCCGAACGAACCGCAACATGGAGCTGGTAGCGCTGCGGCCGACACGGGATGATTTCATCGTCAAGATGAAGCGTGGCGCTCAGGTGGTCTATCCCAAGGACCAGGCGATGATCGTGGCGGCTGCGGATATTCGGCCCGGGTGCACGGTGGCTGAGGCGGGCGCTGGTTCGGGTGCGCTGACGCTGGCGTTGCTGGATGCCGTGGGCCCCACGGGCAGGGTGGTTTCATTCGAGCACCGCGACGATCACGCGGCGATCGCCCGGCGTAATGTCGAACGATTTCGGGGAGCTCAACCCGACCAGTGGGAGTTGCAGATTGGTGATGTTGCCGAGCACCTCGGCAGGTTGTCGGTTCACCGTGTAGTCCTCGATTTGTTGGATCCTTGGAGAGCGGTTGAAGCGGCGGGGTGTGCTCTGCGCCCAGGCGGCATCCTGGTCGCGTACACACCGGGTGTACCCCAAGTGATGCGGGTGACTGATGCCCTCCATGACGATGGACGTTTTACCGCGGTCAGAACGACTGAGACGCTGGTGCGCCCATGGCATGTGGAGGGGCTAGCAGTCAGACCGGCTCACCGAATGGTGGCCCACACGGCGTTCCTGACCACCGCCCGTCGCGTGCCTCGTCGCGAAGACGGCGGCCCACCACCACCGCGACATCGACAACTAGGTCAGGCTTCGCTGCCGTGGCCCGAAGCGTTTGATGATGAACCGGACGACTCTGCCTAAGCGAGAGTGTCGTCGCTGGCTCGCACGCTCAGTCTGCGGTCGCTGCGATTCGATGCGACTGCGATCTGGCACGAACATCTGTACGCTTCAATCTCGGACGGTGCGACGACGGTAGGAGCACCGGTGGTCGAAGGCATTGCTGGACCAGCCCCTGGTCCTCCGGGAAAACGACGGGACTCGCAGCAAGATGCGGGTGATGCCGTCGGGGACGATCGAGGTCGTTACTCGGACGTCGATGCCGCCGTGCCGTCAGTGATCATTCACGACAGTCTTGACGACGTCCATGTGGGACTCGAGCCCGACGATCCCGACGAACTCGCCGCGCAACTCAAGATCTTGCGCGAAGAAGTCGAGATCTTGCGCCGGCGACTGGCGGCCGCACCCCTGCGTATTCGCACTCTCGAAGAGCGCCTGCTTGCCACGCGCGGTCACCTGCAGGCTGCGCAAGCGCGCAATGCGAAGTTGGCGAGCACATTGGCGTCCGCGCGAGACCAACTTGTCGAGGTGCGTCGCGAGATTGATCGACTCTCCGCTCCACCGAGTTCCTACGCAACCGTGCTAGCGACTGACGCAACAACAGCCACGGTGACCGTCTCGCTGGCTGGCCGGAAGCTGGAGGTTGCCGCGAGTCCGGACATCGATGCAGCAGATCTTCAGCGCGGCCGGCAGGTGCTGCTCAACGAGGCCATGAACATCGTCGCTGTGCGCCCAACTGACGATCAAGGTGACATTCTGACGGTCATCCAGCCATTGGACGACGGACGAGTGCTCGCCGCCGGCCATGGCGATGACGAGCGTGTGATTCATCTGACGGCTGACTTGGAGATCGCGCGGATCCGCCCCGGCGACAGCCTGCTCGTCGATATGCGCGCCAACACGGCACTCGAATTGATTCCCAAGCCAGGTTTTCAGCACCTGCTGATCGAAGAGATCCCCGATGTGACCTACGAGAGCATCGGCGGTCTTGGTGAACAGGTCGAGCGGATCCGGGATGCCATTGAATTGCCGTTCCTGCACGCCGAGTTGTTCGATGACCACGACCTCAAACCACCCAAGGGGATCTTGCTGTATGGACCGCCGGGGTGCGGCAAGACGATGATTGCCAAGGCGGTCGCGAACTCGCTGGCACGGCGGGTGGAAGAGCGTGATGGCCGTGGGCCCGTCCGCAGCTATTTCCTGAACATCAAGGGTCCGGAGTTGCTCAACAAGTATGTCGGCGAAACTGAACGGCACATTCGCCTGATCTTCCAACGAGCACGGGAAAAGGCAGCTGAAGGCAGCCCAGTCATTGTCTTCTTCGACGAAATGGAGTCGTTGTTCCGTACCCGTGGATCAGGAGTCTCGTCAGACGTTGAAACGACGATTGTGCCGCAGCTGCTGGCCGAGATCGACGGCGTCGAGCAGTTGCGCGATGTCGTGATCATCGGTGCCTCCAATCGCGAAGACATGATTGATCCCGCCATCCTGCGGCCCGGGCGTTTGGATGTGAAGATCAAGGTCGATCGCCCCAGCGCTGAAGCCGCTGAAGAGATCTTCGCGATCTACCTGCACGAGCGGTTGCCGTTGCATGCTGACGCGTTAGCTGCCCACAACGGAGATCGAGCCGAGACGATCCGGGCGATGATCAGCGCAACGGTGGCCATGATGTACGAGGCGTCAAAGGACAACGAGTTCCTGGAGGTCACCTACACCAGCGGCGAAAAGGAAACGCTGTACTTCCGTGACTTCAATTCAGGGGCCATGATCGAGAATGTCGTTGCGCGAGCCAAAAAGATCGCTATCAAGCGGCTGATCGCCTCGGGTGAGCGCGGGTTGCGCACTGATGACATGGTCGCGGCAGTCCGGGAAGAGTTCCGCGACAACGAGGACCTTCCCAACACCACCAATCCCGATGACTGGGCTCGGATATCTGGGAAAAAGGGCGAACGCATCGCATTCGTGCGCACACTGGTGGGCGGTGGAGCGGCTGGGGTCCGGCCGATTGAGAACGTCACGCCAGGTCAATACCTCTAGGCATCGCTGCGTCAGCGACGAGGAGTGCCGCGGTGTCCACTGCCAAGGTCGTGGGAATCGAGACCGAATACGGCATCGTCGTAGACGGCCCCACACCGGTGAACCCCGTCTTTGGGTCATCGATGGTGGTATCGGCCTACCGCGCATCGGTACGTCGCGACGTAGGTTGGGACCACACCGACGAACAGCCATTTCGAGACGCTCGGGGCTTTGACGTCACCCAGCCCCTTAACGGTGCCAGTGACGCCGAATTGAGCATGGCCAACTCGGTGCTCACCAATGGCGCGCGGCTGTACGTCGATCACGCACACCCCGAGTACGCCACTCCCGAATGCACCAATGCGCGCGACGCCGTGGTATGGGATAAGGCAGGGGAATCGATTCTCGCATCCGCTGCGCAATTGGCCGCCGCATCCCTTCCGACCGGTTCGCGGGTGCTCATCCACAAGAACAACACCGATGGAAAGGGCGCTGCCTACGGGACCCATGAGAACTATCTTGTGCCGCGGTCACTGCCGTTTGGGGCCCTGACCGACGCCCTGCTGCCGTTCTTCGTCAGCCGCATCATCTTCGTCGGGGCCGGACGTATCGGGACCGAATTCGCCGATCGTGACGTCCCGTTCCAACTGTCACAACGTGCAGACTTTTTCGAAGTGGAAGTCGGCCTCGAAACTACCCTCAAACGCCCTCTGATGAACACACGCGACGAGCCTCATGCAGATCCTGATATCTACCGTCGATTGCATGTCATCAACGGCGACGCCAATCTCTGCGAGGTTGCCACATTCCTCAAAGTGGGAACGATGATGCTGGTCCTAGACGCCATCGAAGACGGTTACATCGCCGACGAATTGTCGATCGAACATCCTGTGGATGCCATCCAGCAGATCAGTCATGACCCGACACTCACCCGGAAAGTGGCGTTGTGTGATGGGCGACGGCTCACGGCCATCGAGGTACAGCGCGCCTACCTGGCCGCCGTAGAAAAGCACCTGGCAGACCGGGGCGCTTCGAGCGCCGACTCCGATCTGGTCATTGACTGGTGGAATCGCGTGTTGGAAGCGGCAGATCAGTCGCCTCACGACCTCGTCGGGATCGTGGATTGGGCAACCAAGTGGGAACTCATCGAAGGATTTGCCACGCGACATGCACTACCTGTCACCCATGACCGCGTGCGAATGGTCGATCTGCAGTACCACGACGTGCGCCCGGACAAAGGGCTCTACCAGCGGCTTGTCGCTCGCGGCCGCGTGGAGCGACTTGTGAGCGATGAAGAGGTGGTCGCTGCGATCACGACACCACCTGGCGATACCCGTGCTTGGTTCCGCGGCGAGTGCATTCGCAGATTCCCAGAATCGGTGGTGGCAGCCGGTTGGGATGCGATCGTGTTTGACGTGGGCCGTGAGGCGCTCCAACGCGTCCCCATGATGGACCCGTTTAAGGGAACTCGGGCTGCCACGCGACATCTTTTCGATCGGGTCTCCTCTGCCGACGAGCTCCTCGACGTGTTAGAACAACGGTGATGCGATCAGCGGGCAACAGAAACCTCTTGGGTCGCCAATCCTGCGTTCAAGCCCGTCATGAATCAGATATCGAGTTGGTGGCGCGTCACATGCTGATCGGTACGATCGATGCGTTCGTAAGATGCCGACGTGGTGCGGGCAGGCAACGACGGGAGACCGAGAATGAGTGACGCGAGACGTCGCCAGCGACCGACCTCGTCCAGTGATGCCCAGCCACAGGCCGAAGTCGCTGACAACGCGGAATCGAGCGCTCGAGATGTACTTGATGACGTCGATGAATTGCTCGACGAAATCGACGAAGTACTCGAGGAGAACGCTGAGGAGTTCGTCCGCGGTTACGTCCAGAAGGGCGGCGAGTGAGTATGTCTGCGGCCCGTTGAGGCCACCAGCCGAGTTTCATGCGTAGCTCAATCCCCATGAACGAGGTTGGCGCTGGGCGTGAGTGGTCTACGCTTCGATCTCACATATACGAGGTGCACAGTGAGCGAGATCGAGCGATGGTGGGATGTCATGCCCGCACCTTTCGAGTCGCAACCTAGTTCCTTTATCGCCATGCTCAACCGTGCGGCACCGCAATCCATAGCCGGCACGATCGGAGGCGGGACGCTGCCTGCCAGCTTGAAGGACCAACTCGTCGATGGGACGACGGTGCTGGCCGTGGTTGCCAAGGGTGGGGTAGTCGTAGCGGGCGACCGTCGGGCAACCGCCGGACATCTCATCTCGCGCGGCGACATGCGCAAGGTGTTCCCTGCCGACGACTGGTCAGCGGTTGCCATATCCGGTGCAGCTGGGCCGGCGATGGAGCTTGCCAAGATCTTTGCGACCGAGTTGGAGCACTACGAAAAGGTTGAGGGTGAACCCTTGTCGTTGGAGGGAAAGTCCAACAAGTTGGCGAGCATGGTGCGCGCCCACTTTCCTCTTGCACTCCAAGGGCTTGTCGTTGTGCCGCTGTTCGCAGGTGTCGAGCGGGCCACCGGCGCTGCCCAGATCTTCGAGTACGACCCGGTCGGCGGCCGCTATGTCGCGACTGATCAGGCAGCAGCCGGTAGCGGTTCGCTGGCTGCTAGGAGCACCCTGAAACGTCTTGCGGATGGCGACGCGCCGATCAGCACTGCAGTCAGCACCGCGCTTGAGGCGCTGATCGTCGCGGCCGAGGAGGATGCTGCCACCGGTGGTCCTGACATGATTCGTCGGATATATCCGATTGTGGCGGTGATCGACGACGACGGGTACCGCGAGCTCGATGCCAGCGAAGTTGCGACGAATGTTGAGGACGTGATCGATCGGCGTCGTCGCTGACGTCGAGAGTCCAGGCCGAATCGGAGGAATACGTGGCTACGCCGTTCTACGTCGCCCCAGAGCAGATGATGAAGGATCGGGCCGACTATGCCCGCAAAGGCATCGCGCGGGGGCGGGCACTCATCGCTGTTGAGTACGCGGATGGCGTCGTGTTCGTCAGTGAAAATCCATCGCGATCCCTCCACAAGACTTCGGAGATCTACGATCGCATCGCTTTTGCTGCCGTGGGTCGCTATAACGAATTCGAGTCACTCCGGGTGGCTGGAATCCGTCTGGCGGATGTGAAGGGCTATCAGTATGCGCGCGAGGACGTGACGGCCAAACCGCTGGCCAACGCCTATTCCCAGGCGCTCGGGGCGATCTTCATGGGCGACTCAAAGCCCTACGAGGTCGAGTTGCTGATCGCGCAAGTCAACGGAGCTGATACCGCGACTGAGCTCTACCACATCTTGTACGACGGCTCGATCGTCGATGAACACCAGTTCGTCGCCATCGGGGGCGATACCGAGCCGTTGACCGCGGCTCTCGAAGAGCGTTGGCGGCCGGATCTGGAGTTGGCAGACGCTGTCGCTGTTGCCAAGCACAGCTTGGAAGCTGTCGGCGGTAGTCCACTCAGTGCTGGCGCGATCGAGGTGTCTGGCCTGGACTCTGGCCGCGCCCGTCGTCGCTTCTTTCGTCTGCGGGACGAAGCGCTGCGAACAGTGCTGGAAGCCGACTGACGAGGACCATGCGTGCGACGACGGATCTTCGGCATCGAGACCGAGTACGGGGTGACATGCACGCTTGACGGACAGCGGCGACTCAGCCCAGACGAGGTCGCGCGCTACCTGTTTCGACGTGTTGTGTCATGGGGGCGATCGTCGAATGTGTTCCTGGAAAATGGCGCCCGGCTCTACCTGGATGTCGGGTCCCATCCCGAGTATGCGACACCCGAGTGTGACAGCCCGCTCCAGGTGACTCTTCACGACAAGGCGGGCGAACGCGTCGTCGAGGAGTTGGTTCTGGCCGCAGAGCAGCGTCTGGCCGACGAAGGCGTCAAGGGTCGTATCTCGATGTTCAAGAACAACACAGATTCAGCGGGTAACTCGTACGGTTGCCACGAGAACTACCTGGTTGAACGTAGCGGTGACTTCCAACGGACCACTGAACGCCTCATCCCATTCCTCGTCACGCGCCAGATCTTCTCAGGGGCGGGCAAGGTGCTGCACACTGCTCGCGGCCCCCGATTCGTCTTGTCGCAAAGGGCAGAACACATTTGGGAGGGTGTGTCGTCAGCCACTACCCGGTCGCGTCCGATCATCAACACTCGTGATGAGCCCCACGCGGATGCCGAACGGTTTCGACGATTACATGTCATCGTGGGTGACTCGAACGTGTCGGCGTATACGACGTGGTTGAAGGTAGCGACGTGTGACTTGGTGCTTCGAATGCTGGAAGATCGGGCGATGGTTCGGGATCTGACCCTCGACAATTCGATTCGCGCTATTCGCGAGATCTCCCACGACTTGACAGGGCAGCAGCCGGTTCGACTGGCGACGGGCATCCACATGTCGGCACTTGAGATCCAGCAGGCCTACCTGGAACGTGTCGAACGCTACGTCGAGGGCAGTGGCGATCAGGACGACGAAGCCAAGCGCGTGGTGGGGGAATGGCGACATGTGCTGGAAGCATTGGCTGACGACGCTTCCCGCCTAGGACGGCAGCTGGATTGGGTCGCCAAGTTGAAGCTTGTTGAGGCCTACTGCACCAGGCACGCTCTTCCATTGGACGATCCGCGCGTCCAGATGATCGATCTCGCGTATCACGACGTGGTGCGCAGCAGGGGCTTGCACCATCTGTTGGAACGACAAGGACGCGTGCAACAGATGTTCGACGAGGCCGACGTTGTAGAGGCAATGTCGGAGCCGCCACCATCGACACGAGCAGCGTTGCGCGGAAAGTTCATTCGCAAGGCAAAGCAGGCGCACCGCGACTTCACCGTCGATTGGGTGCATCTCAAACTCAATGATCAGGCCCAGCGCACAGTGCTGTGCAAGGACCCGTTTGCGTTCGAAGATGAACGCGTCGACCGACTCATCGCGTCGATGTGACGATGGTGGCGGAGTCTCTATGAGCGCGACGATCAAGGTTGAACGACTCGTCAACTTGACGGTCGCCCTGCTTGAGGCGCGCCGACCGTTGACGTTCGCTGAGATCCGTCGTCGTACCGGCTACTACTCGCAAGGTGATGCCGAGTCGGCCCGACGAATGTTTGAGCGCGACAAAGACGATCTGCGCAAGTTGGGTGTGCCGATTATCACGCGCGATGTGGCGTTCGGTGACGATGTTGGGTATCTGATCGATCGCCGGACGTACGAGCTTCCCGATCTTGACTTGACGCGGGATGAGGTCGCCGCATTGTCCTTGGCTGTCGGGATGGCCGGCGTTGAGGGCATGCGTCTGACATGGGCGAGGTTGGCTGCTCGCTCACCTGACCCCGTAGCACTGCCGGCGCCGGCAGTGCGAGTCCTGATTGCCGCGGATGCCGTTGAGTCGTTGGCTGATCCGATTGTGTATCGGTCCACCGTCGCGTTTACCTACCGCGCCCAAACTGGTGAACCTGCTCGCCGTACCGTCGATCCTTACGCCGTCGCGCAGCGTCGGGGCGCGTGGTACTTGGTAGGCCACGACCGTGATCGTGATGCGCTTCGGACATTTCGCTTGGATCGCATCGAGGGCGATGTCGATGTGGTGGGCGAAGCCGGCAGCTTCACCGAGCCACCCAAATTTGATCTGGCCGAAGCATTGCAGAGGCCGGAAGCCGACCTTGTCACACTCACACTTGAGGTGGACGCAGCCAGCCGGTGGGCGGTGGAAGCCCGCGGTGGTGAGCGCTCATCATCCGGCGTCGATCCTGCGCAACCAGCGGGCCCAGAGACCTTCGTCGTGCACGCTTTTGATCCCGAACGCGACCTTGGTTGGTTACTTGGTTTGGTGCCGGCTGTACGCGTTGTGAAACCCCCAGAGGTCGTTGGCCGTGTCGTCGATGCGCTGACACGAATCCGTGATGGACATGCATCTGGTGAGAGCGCGGCGGGTCCCACTGGAGGTACGCGATGACAAGATCTGCCGGCGGCCACAACGGTGGAACGATGCCACGCGCGGGCAGGGCGGTCACCGATGTCGCCAGAATGCTTGCGCTTGTGCCGTGGTTGCTGGAGCGTCCAGGGGTTACGGTTGAGGAAACCGCCGACAGCTTTGGCGTGAGTCCAACTGCGATTCGCCGTGATCTGCATCACTTGGACTTCTGTGGCTTGCCCGGCCTTGGCGGCGGCGACCTGTTCGAAGTCGACATGATTGGCGACCGCATCGTGGTGGCCATGGCCGACGAGTTGCGCCGACCATTGCGGCCCACGCCTGCCGAGGCGTTGCGCCTCGTGCTGACCGCCGATGGTGTAGCCGAGATCCTCGCCGACGAACTTCCTGCACTTCGCAGCGCGGTCGACAAAGTGCGTGCGGCGCTTGGCATACCCGCAGAAGTGGCTGACGTGCTAGCCGACGAGCCAACGGAAGTGTTGACCGCGCTGCGTGATGCAGTTCGTGATGGCGTCGTGGTGACATTTCAGTATCGCGGACGTGCCGATGATCAACCCCGCCTGCGGACGGTCGAGCCGTGGCAGCTCCTCGTGGACGATGGTGTGTGGTACTTGCAAGCCCGGGACGTCACCGCTGATGGTGCACGTGTGTTCCGGATTGACCGAATGCATGCCGTCGAAGCGACGACGCGCCGCCGAGCACAGGCTGTACCGACGGAGCTGCCAGTTCCGCTCTTCCAACCGTCCGTTGACGCGGCCGAGATCATCGTCGAACTTGACGACGGCGCGCACTGGATCACAGATGCCGTGGTGTGTGAAGAGGTGATGCAGGTCTCCGGCGGCGGTGTTGAAGTGCGGCTGTTGACCGACGCGCCCCAGTGGATCGCTCAACTGGTCATGAGCGCTGGTGGTTCAGCACGGATCCGCTCTCCGGAGTGGCTCAGAATGCGGGTGCACGAACAGGCGAGCAGGGGACTGGCCGCCGTCGAGTGAGCACGGCTCAGGGCAAGACTTCCTACACTGCTGGCAGCAAATCGACCGGGGAGTATTGCGTGCTGTGGTCCGTTGTCGGTATCACGGCGTTGGCAACGTTGCTGGTGCTGGCCGTCACCTTCCTGTTCGTTGCCCGTCGAATGCGTGGAGTTGTCGAGCAGGTGACAGCGATCGAACGGCAGATCATGCCCGAAATCGAGCGCCTGCAATCCGACCTTGAGGTCAGGGCGCGAGAATGGGAGCGCATTGGTGGTAGCGGCGATGCACAGAACACGGGGAACGATGGGCCCTTGTCGTCAGGCAACGGATCTGATGGTGATGGCGATGTTGGTCGATAGGATCGTGCTCCTTCCACTCGAGGCTTCGCCATGACCATGCCAGGCGGCTGGGAACTGATTGTGATCCTGTTCATCATCTTGCTGCTGTTCGGTGCCCGCAAGTTGCCTGACCTGGCGGGATCGATGGGTAAATCCATCAAAGAGTTCCGCAAAGCGACACGCGATGCGATGGACGATGAGGACAGTGACGACGGGACGGATGGCGACTCGGATGTGACCAAGGAGTCGTGATCTCATCGCCACTCTCTCCGAACGTCCCGACGATTTCCCGACCGATGATCGCGGCGAAATGTCGATCATCGAGCACCTGCGGGAGTTACGTCAGCGCCTCCTAAAGGCGGCCATTGCAACCGCAGTCGCAACCGTCGCGGGCTATGTCGCGTTTCCTTACCTCCTCGAGATTTTGATCCTCCCGTACTGTTCCATCGCGACGGAGTTGCGGCCGGATGGTCCATGTCGGCTGATCGCCCTACGGCCACTTGAACCATTCTCGGTGCGCGTCAAGACGTCGGTGGTCATCGGCCTGTTTCTTGCAGGTCCGTTGATCGTGTACCAGGTGTGGCGCTTCATCACGCCTGGTCTGACGTCGAGTGAGCGGCGTTGGACGCTGCCATTCGTCGTGCTCAGCCAACTGATGTTTTCGCTCGGCATCGCTTTTGCCTATCTCGTCATTCCCCAAGGTTTGAGGATCTTGTTGAACATGGGAGGCCCCGGCATTGAGGCCTTGCTGTCGGCTGACGAGTACTTGTCGTTCTTTCTGCGCATGTCGGTTGCATTCGGTCTGGTCTTTGAGCTTCCGCTTGCGCTGGTGTTTCTGACGTTGGTCGGAGTCGTCACGACTCAAGGCTTGCGGCGAGCACGGCCGTACGCCGTGATCGTGATGTTCGTCGCTGCCGCGATCATTACGCCGACCACCGATGCGCTGACGCTGTTGCTCCTCGCCGGACCGATGGTGGCGTTCTATGAACTGTCGATCCTTGCTGCGTGGTTAATTGAGCGGCGTCGACGTGCGGTCGGCCAATGAGTCATTCCACGCCATCTCCTCAATCGTTACGGTGGCATGATCGTGTCCTGGTCTGGCGTCGATTGTCGTCACAGTGGCGACCGGGGACAGTGCTGGTCGGTGTCCTCTTGGGCGTCGCCTTGGGCTTGTTGATTGGCCGTTGGACCGCACCATCCACCGACGTGGTCGCCGCACAAGCCATTGAGTCTCAATTGCTGCCGCTTGTGTTGGACGCTGACGACATCTGGATCTCGGCGTCAGGTGATCGTCCCCCAGTGGCAACCGGTCTTGTCGCCCTGCGCCGCGATGGCGATCCGTCCGTTGCTCGCGCTTCGGGAAGCGAATGGGTGAGCGACTACGACTCAATTCTCCTACGTCTGGCGGGAGTCGATGTGCCTGCCGCAGCCCGCCCGGTGCAGCGCCAGTTCATTGCTGCCGTCACGATGTCCCGAGATGCGGTTGAAGTGCTCTCGCATGCCGCGATGGTCGGCGATGAGCAGCTCGTGCGAGACTTGACGACAGAAGTGGGACGACTGCGGCAACGAAGCGAACAAATGACGCAGTCGGCGCGTGCATCAGTTTCGGATCTGCGAGGCCAGCGAGCTGACGTGGGCCCGCCGAACCCGGTGACGCCGTTCTGGGGCGGCAGCAGGTGAGCGACACGATCATCAACTCGTTCCTCGCCACGCTGGACTTCAAGCCGGACGCCTTCCAGCGACAGGCGATCTCCGCATTGTCACAAGGGCGGTCGGTGTTGGTGGCGGCACCGACCGGCGCCGGCAAGACCGTTGTTGGCGAGTTCGCCTGTCATGTCGCCTTGTCGTCGGGTTCGCGCACCTTCTACACGACACCCATCAAGGCGTTGTCCAACCAGAAGTATCGCGATCTGGTCGAGCGTTACGGGACTGGCAAGATCGGTTTGCTAACCGGTGATCGATCGATCAACGGTTCGGCTCCGGTGGTCGTGATGACCACTGAAGTGCTGCGCAACATGATCTATGAACGATCGCCAGCACTTGACGAGTTGCGCTATGTCGTGCTTGACGAGGTCCACTACCTGGCTGACCGTTCGCGTGGAGCGGTGTGGGAAGAAGTGATCATTCAATTGCCGCGACGCGTGGCGATTGCAGCGCTGTCGGCGACGGTCAGCAACGCTGAAAGCTTTGGCGCCTGGCTTGACCAAGTGCGGGCAGGCTGCACCACGATTGTCGAGGAAGTTCGTCCAGTCCCACTCAAGCACCATTACTTCGTGAACGGCAGAGTGCACGACACGTTTCGCGCGGGAAGGAAGCAAGGCGCATCACCCGAACACCGTGAACGTGCGGCTCAGGCAATTGGCGGGGTGGCAAATCCGGATGTCCTGATGCTTGAACGTCAAGCCGGGCAACGAAATCGAGTGAGCAATCGAGGCCGCCGCCAAGCGCCATCGATGCGCTTGCGTTGGCCATCACGGCCTGAGGTGGTCGAAGAACTTGCGCGCCGCCGATGGCTGCCAGCCATCTTGTTCGTGTTTTCGCGGGCGGGTTGTGATGCGGCTGCTGAACAGATCGTGCGTTCAGGCGTCCGGTTGACGTCGGTTGAAGATCGCGAGCAGATTGCGGTCATCGTCGACACGCTTATGGCGGAATTGCCACCGGAGGATCTGCGGGTACTGGGTTATGACGCATGGCGGTCAATGCTGATGGAAGGGGTCGCTGCGCATCACGCGGGAATGGTGCCCGCGTTCAAGGAGTGTGTGGAACAACTCTTCCAACGGGGGCTCCTCAAGGTTGTGGTTGCTACCGAGACGTTGGCGCTTGGCATCAACATGCCGGCACGCACCGTTGTGCTCGAGCGGCTCGAGAAATGGGATGGCGATCGGCACGTGTTGTTGACCCCGGGGGAGTACACACAATTGACCGGAAGGGCTGGTCGCCGTGGGATCGACACAGTGGGCCATGCGGTTGTGCTGCATCAGAGGGATGTCGACTTCCGTACCGTCGCGGGTCTGGTCGGCACCAGGACATATCCTTTGGCGAGTTCCTTCGCGCCGTCCTACAACATGGCTGTCAATCTCCTTCGGCATCATGATCTGACGACGGCAGAACGCCTGTTGGGATCATCGTTCGCGCAGTTTGAAGCGGACGCTTCTGTGGCGCGCAAAGTGGATCGTCTCAGCGAATTGGAAGCTGCGCGCGACGGGTATGCCGCCAATCTGAACTGCGATCAGGGTGACTGGCCTGAGTATTGGGGACTCCGTCACGCCTTGACCTCGGCAGAACGAGAGCAACAACGACACCGGCGCAGTGCGTCTTCCGAAGAAGTGCGCCGTGCCATCGGTGGACTCCAACCGGGTGATGTGATCGTGGTGGGGGCGAATACGAGGCCCCGTCCTGTAGCAGTCGTTGGAGTGCATCTGAGCAAAGGCGGCACGCCCATCGCTCAGGTGGTGACCGCGCAGGCATCGCTGACCCGCGTCGGTCCGCGGGAGCTTTCGAGCGTGCCGCAGATTGTTGATCGGATGGCGCTGCCTCGCAGTGGAAATCCCCGTCAACGGGACTTTCGGCGCGATGTGGCCCGCGTCCTCGATCAGATCGCGGCTGCCCACGATTTGAGCGAGGCTGCTCCGCCGCAGGAAGCCAAGGCCGATACTGCGCCGGATGACCATCTGGTCGATCGGATTCGTCAATTGAGGGCCGAAGTGACGGCGCACCCGTGCCATCATTGCGACGATCGACCGACGCACGAGGTGTGGCAGCATCGATGGGATGACGTTGTCGACGAGCTCGATGGATTGCACACGTCGATCGCCAGGGCCACCGGTTCACTCGTGCGACGATTTACGCGTATTCGCGGCATCTTGACCGATCTCGGCTATCTGGACGCGGGAGATCGGCCTACAGACGAGGGCCGCAGATTGGCGCGTATCTACAACGAGGCCGATCTCGTTGTGGCCGAAGCCATCCGTCAAGGAGCAGCCGCCGACCTCGATTCCGGCGAGCTTGCCGCCTGGGCTTCCATGTTCGTCTACGAACCGCGCGGGGGCGAGCCAACTCCGCTGCTTGAATATCAACCGACCGATCGCTTGATGTCGTCGGCGTCGATCGTCGCGTCAGTGGCGTCGAAGATCCGGGGTCGGGAACAAAGCGCCGGCTTGTCGCCCCTGCGGGATTTGGATGCTGGTTTTGTCGAGGTCGCCTGGCGGTGGGCGCTGGGGGCCGACTTGGATGACGCCGTGGGCGACATGGATCTCACAGGGGGAGACTTTGTCCGCATGATCAAACAGATCGCCGACTTGTTGGGCCAGGTCCGCGCCATTGGTGACGCCGACCTCGCGGGACGGGTGACCGCAACCATTGACGCTATCCGCCGCGGCATCGTTGAGGCCGGATGAGGCCCCAGCGTGCGCGGCAACCGTTGAAGGCGGTGCTGGTGCAGGGCTACGATCGTGTGAGCGGCGAGGCGGTGTGGACACGTCGTACCGCGCTGACGTCGAGAAGCCAGAACAGATGGCGTCAGTACGCCCAGCTTCCGACGGTGGCAGTGGACATCAATGACACAGGAGCATGCCCGTGACGCCGCTCGGCAGGCCCCTGCTCATTGTCAACCCTGCTGCCGGTCACGGACGTCGCGCAGTGCTTTCGAGGTTGCAAGCTGGTCTCCGCCACGCCGGTGTCGACCACGATGTCGTTATGACTCAGGCGCGAGGCCACGCCGTCGATATCGCTCGCGCTGCTGTGGCAGACGGACGTCGCTACCTGATCGCTGTCGGCGGTGACGGCACGATCCATGAAGTGGTCAACGGCCTCATCGATCCGACAACAGGTCGCGCGCACGCTGCAGAAACAGTGCTGGGAATCGTCAGTGCGGGAAGCGGCAGCGACTTTGCGCGGACGTTTGGGCTTGATCGTTCTCCTGAACGATTGGTGAGGCATCTGCTAGGCGACGCGTGGATGGAGATCGATCTGGGACGCATTCGGCTAACGGGGTTGGATGGTGGCGAGCGGGCCGTCGTATTCGCAAATGTTGCTGAAGCAGGCTTTGGCGCCCGAGCTGCGCGGGTTGCGGGCCGACTGCCACGCCGATGGGGACAGGCGCGCTACGCGGTCGGCATCGTCGCTGCGTGGGGAAAGTTCCGCCGTGTAGAAACAACCGTCACCGTCGACGGCGGCACTATCACCGAACGATTGTGCAACGTCATCGCCGCCAATGGCCAGTTCTTTGGCGGGGGCTTGCACGTTGCCCCCCGTGCGGTGCCTGCTGATGGCCGGTTTGACGTGCAGACGTGGGGAGGCAGTGTCACCGATGTGGTGCGTGCGTCCCGGTTGCTTCGTCGGGGTGACCACCTTGCGCGCGACGACGTCCGAGCATGGTCGTCGACCGCACTGCATGTCGATGCCCGGCAACCACTGCCGGTTGAGGCTGACGGTGAGTACATCGGCACGACACCGGCAAGCTTCGATGTGCTGCACAAGGTGCTGCGCCTCAAGTTGTGACCTGACAATCCAACACCGCAATGACCAGACTGCGGCGACGGGAATCCACTGACGAGGAATGCTGTGATGTCGGTTGATCGATTGCAAGCGTTGCAGACGCAGATGCGTGACGCCGATGTGGCCGTCACGCTCATAGGACCGGGCCCTGATCTGCGGTACCTGGTCGGTTACCACGCACTGCCACTCGAACGCCTGACGTTGCTGATCGTTCCCGCACACGGCGACGCATCGCTGGTGGTACCCGAACTCGAGGTCGAACGTGCGACGAGATCAGGTGCCGGGACCTTTGCAGAACTTGTTGAGTGGGCTGAAACCGACGATCCGCTTGATATGGCGGTGTCTCGATTCGCTGGAACGGTCTCATCAGGAGGGGGGTGTATTGCTGTTCAAGACCGGATGTGGGCATCATTCCTTCTCGGATTTCAACATCGTGTAGCAGCCGAATGGCTGCCAGCCTCGCGGCTGATGCGTTCATTGCGAATGATCAAGACTCCAGAGGAAATCAAAGCTCTGGCCGCCGCCGGACGAGCTATCGACGCCGTTCACGCTCAGGTTCCGTCGCTGCTGGCGGAAGGCAGGAGCGAACGCGACATAGGGCACGAAATTGCCGAATTGATCCTGGTCGAACATGAAGAGGTGAATTTTGTCATCGTGGCTTCGGGGCCCCACGGTGCGTCGCCTCATCATGAGACCGGAGATCGACGTCTCGTGGAGGGTGACACCGTCGTGGTTGATATCGGAGGGACCCGGCAAGGCTATTGCTCTGATATCACACGCAACTACGCGCTCGGTGATCCGGGTGCGGACTACGCCGCGATGCACGAGGTGCTCGAAATTGCACAGCGGGCGGCACTTGATGCGGTTCGCCCAGGCATCACTGCGGGTGACGTTGACCGTGCTGCGCGCGACGTGCTGTCAGCCGCAGGCTACGGAGAGGCATTCATTCATCGCACGGGGCATGGCATCGGCTTAGAAGAACACGAAGAGCCATGGATAGTCGCCGGCAACACCCAGGTACTCAGGGAAGGGATGGCGTTCTCGATTGAACCGGGTGTGTACCTGCGTGATCGATATGGTGCCCGCATCGAAGACATCGTGGTGGTTGGGCCCTCCGAGGCAATCCTCCTCAATCACGTCCCGCGTTCGCTGACCGTTGTCGACTGATGGACCGATCTGAACAGTCTGTGCCGGCGGACCGCGGTGAACACGATGGCGCATTCGAAGGGGGCAAACCCGGGCATGCGCCATCAGATCGCCGACGACGCACGACAATGCGGCGAGCCTTGGGGGCAGGAGGGATGGTCGCGATCATCGCGACGCTTGCCCTTGCCATGGCCGGAGCCGATGGCCGCGCAGGGTTCCAATCGATCCTGGTATTCGTCGGATTTGGGTCGATGATCGCGGCACTGACGGGAGTCGTCGGTCTCATCAGCGACCAGGTTCGACAGCGGCCGATTTCGCTCAGGCGAGGCCTGATGATCCTGGCTTGTTTCGCTGTCAGCTTGCTGTGTCTCATCATGCTGGCAGCGCTGGCGTCCGATGGTCGCCTGCCAGCATGAACGTGACCTGCACGCTTGATGGGATCGCAGGCTCTACGATCATGCTCGTGCGAGGTTGGCATTGATGCTGACCGGTCTGACGGCGCAGGTGCAACAAGGAAGCAACCGACGGATGGACGGCTGTTGACAACTCCGTTACCGGTGAGTGCGCCCGAACGGACCACAGGAGGTCACGCGCCTCGCGGGACCCTGCTGGTCGCCGACCGTGTTGTGACGCTTGGGCATGCCCGCACGACAGCAGTCGCACTGCTGGTGCGCGGCAGTCGCGTCGTGTGGGTTGGCGATGATCCGGACCTTGCCCCACCGCATCACGATCAGATTGATCTTCGCGGATGCGTGATCGGCCCCGGCTTTGTTGACGCGCATGCGCACATGACGACATACGGCCTTGCACAGGCCGGCTTGGACGTGTCGGGCATTTCCCGTGCTGCGGATTTGCTGCACGCGATCGGCGCGTATGCCGCGCATCACACCGGCAGAGTGGTGTGGGGTCATGGTCTGGATGGACATGGCTTCGTTGATGAATTTCCTGGCCCGGACGAGATCGCAGAAGTTGCCCTTGGTCGCGCTGTGTTCGTGGCATTTGCCGATGGCCACACGAGCCTGGTCGATCGCCGCACACTTGCGTCAGCGCCTCTCGCTCGTTCAGACGGTGTCGAGCGCGACGGTCATGGCGCCCCCACCGGACTGCTCCGGCGCGAGGCGAACAACATCGCACGGCGGTGGAGCATCGGTGCAATCGATGACCATCAGTTGACCGCTGCACGCCATAGTGCGGCAGATGCAGCCGTTGCGTGCGGCATCGTCTCTGTTCACGAGATGGGTGGTCCTGACATGATGGGGCTGACCGATTTCGATGCATGGATCGCCGGATGCTGGCCTGTAGAAGTCATCGGCTATTGGGGCGCATTGGATGTCGAAGTCGCACTGTCACGAGAGTTGCGGCAAGTTGGTGGGGATCTGTGCCTCGATGGGTCGTTCGGTGCACATACGGCCGCGCTCACCGCTCCATATGCCGACGTTCCCGGGCAGGCTGGGACGCTTGAACTCGATGACGCGACACTGGCGGCGTGGCTGTTGGAAGCATCCTTGGCGGGACTCCAGACGTCGCTGCATGCAGTGGGCGACGCTGCCCTGCGACAGTTGATCCGATGTTGGAGATCAGTCGAGGAGCACCTCGAACAGCGCGCATCGGATGGAATGATCCGCCGAGGTCGCCACCGGGTGGAG
Source organism: Nitriliruptoraceae bacterium (assembly GCA_040904825.1). Classification (GTDB taxonomy): domain Bacteria; phylum Actinomycetota; class Nitriliruptoria; order Nitriliruptorales; family Nitriliruptoraceae; genus JBBDSU01. Next base: position 70,855 of record JBBDSU010000050.1, read on the forward strand.
CACGCAGAGCTTCTGCCCATTGATGTCCTCGATGACCTCGCTTCACTCGGGATCGTCGTATCAACCCAGCCCAATTCCCTGGGCCGCTGGGGCAGGATTGGCAGCATGTACAGCGATCGCCTGGGAGAAGAGCGCCTGCAGCAACTGCATCCTTACCGGGCGATCACCGATCACGGCGTAGGGTTGGCGTTCGGCGGAGCGTCCAACGGGGGCCCATTAGATCCATGGCGATGGATCAGATCGGCGGAACAACACCCGTCGGCCAAGAGCCGCGTGAGTCGGCTTGAAGCAGTGTCGATGTCGACGTTGGGCGGTCGCCACGCGGCCCGCCAAGAACGCTATGTCGGTGTCGTCCGTGCGGGCATGCGTGCCGACCTCGCGGTCTTCGAGGGCGACCCCTACAACGACGAGGACCCCACTGACGCCAGGTGTGTCTTGACGGTCGTGCAGGGCAGGGTCGCTCATGGCGAGGCGCCGTTGCCGGATGCGCCCGGTCGTACCCACTGACGTCCGACTGGCTTTGTCACGCGCAGATATGGACCGTGTGCCGCGACGCGACTAGTTTCCGCTCGTCATCGAATGCGCAAAGATATTGCGCAGCGGTGTGGCACTCTGGTACCAACCGCGCTCTGCTGACCGCTGATCCGCTGCATTACGCCGCCGGTCGCAGTGTGCGTGTGGATCTGTATCGCAATCGTCACGTCATGGTGACCCCAAGGAGTTGTGGATGGCTGATCGGTCGACGACGACCGACGACCTCGAGGAGGGCGTCGGTCCCGATGAACTCGATGAACTCGATGACGACCTCGACGACGAGGCCGATGCTGACGATGACATTGATCTCGAGAACGGTGCGGACGAGGATCTCGAAGATGATCTCAACGACGGAGTGCTCGAAGTCGAAGACCTCGGGGGAGCGGGCATCGATGAGGCGGTAGCGCGCGAGGACCTCGACGACCTTGAGCCAGACGAGTTCACGGTCGTTGTTGCTGCCGCGACTGACACCTTTGACGAAGATGACTTGGCGCCTGCGTCGTTGATTGCTGATGGTGACGATGACGGCCTGCGAGCTGGAGAGTTCGTGTGCCGGTCGTGTCACCTAGCTCGGCGTGATACGCAACTGGCTGATTCCAAGCGGATGCTCTGTCGCGACTGCGCATGACGCCACGCTGGGCAGTGGCGGCGCCGTGGCTTGTTGCTGCCGCTTCGGGATTCGCGCTCTTCGCGGCTAGCGCGCCACTCGGATGGTGGCAGGCAAGCCTTGTGCATGCCCCTGTGCTCATCGCTGCGATGTGGTTGGGCGAGCACGTCGATGGTTCATTGACGCGCGGGCGCGCTGCAGCTTTAGGTGCGGTCGCTGGTGCCGTGGCTTTCGGCCCGATGCTGTCGTGGCTCGTCGCACCCGCTGGCCCCTTAGCGTTCGGTTTGCTCGTTGGTGTGCAGGTTGCCTGGTACGCGCTGTTGGCCGCCGTTGTCGCGCCATGGCGGCGTCATCGTGCGTTGCCTGTTATCGCTGCAGTGGTCTGGACAGGGGTTGACGCGTGGCGATCGATATTCCCGCTGAACGGTTTTGAGTGGGGAGCGATTCCGTACAGCCATGTCGACGGATCATGGTTATTGCCCGTTGCGCGTGTTCTCGGCGGGCGAGGGATCACATTGTTTGCCGTGGCTATCGGTGTGGCGGCATTGGTGGTTGGCCGTGCGTTTTGGGTGATTACACGCCATCGGGATTGGTCGTCGACGGAAGGAATGCTCACCGCTGAACGCTCGTCAGTCGCGCAGTTGGCGGGGGCGCTGTTGTTGTCGGCGGTTGTCGTCACAGCTCCACCTCCATCGACAGGAACGATGGACATCATCGTCGCCCAGGGTCATGACGTGGAATTCTGGAGCTCTCCGGTACCCAACCTCGCCTTGCATGTGGCACGAGGACAGCGTCATCAGACGTTGGAGGCGATTGGTGATGGCCCCCTACCTGATCTGGTGGTCTGGCCCGAGAATGCCATCGATCGAGACCCCACTACCACACGCGGCCAGGAACTCGCCGACATCATTGATGAGGTTGCTGGCCACGCTGGCGAACTCATCACCGGGACGACACTCGACGGACCAGATCCGTCGAGAAATCGCTACGTCGCTGCCTCTCGCTACGTCGAGGGTTTTGGCGAAGTTGAGCGTTATACGAAACGACGTCTCGTTCCATTTGGCGAGTACGTGCCCTTGCGCCGCTACCTCGACTGGATTCCTCGGCTCGAACAAGTTCCGCGGGACGCGATTCCCGGTGACGGACCACAGGTTATGACCACCGCGACAGGCGTGCCTGTCGCGGTCGTCATCTGTTTCGAAACGTTGTTCGCTGAGCTGGTGCGGACGAACGTCTTGGCTGGCGACGAACCTGCCCAACTGATCCTGGCGATCACCAATGATGCGGCATTCCGTGTGACCGCCGAACCGGATCAGCACCTGGCGCAAAGTCGCCTGCGGGCCGTGGAAACCGGGCGATGGGTGGTGCACGGGGCGTTGTCAGGCTCTTCGGCATTCGTCGACCCTGATGGCGTTGTGCACGATGCGACCGCATTGTTTGCCGCTGATGCTATTCGGCGAGACGTTCCGCTGGTCAGTGGGTTGACGCCGTATCTGCGCGTGGGTGATCTCTTGGGGCTTGTGACCCGGGGCCTTGTCGTGGTGGCAGCGGCTATTGGTGTCGCAGGATGGTCGCATGAGCGACGTGCCGGAACCGGTCGTGGGAGGCGGTAGCCTTCCCACGTTCCGCCGCGCCCCCGTCGTCCAGCGGCCTAGGATCCCACCCTTTCAAGGTGGTGACGCCGGTTCGAATCCGGTCGGGGGTACCGAACGAACCTGCGAGACCGTCTGGAATGCTAGCCAGCCGCACGTGGGTCTGCGATGCTGCGATCACTAACGCGAACGGCACGCTCATGACCTCTGGTTCGTCCCTATCCGACGGGAATCTGTGGCTGCACTTCACTCGATCTCAGGATTGGATCGCCAGCAACGACGCGGTACCCGTCCTTTCATCGGGTGACGGATGCTGGGTCGTTGATACTGACGACCGCAGGTACTTCGATGGCCTGTCGGCGCTGTATTGCGCCCAACTGGGCTACGGGCGTCGCGATTTAGTCGCCGCCGCAGAGAAGCAGTTGCATGCGCTCCCGTTCGCCACCAACTGGGGATGGGCTCACGAGCCGGCCATTGAGTTGGCGGCCGCCATAGCTGAACGATTTCCCGGCGATCTTGACCACGTCTTCTTCGTGAATTCGGGGTCTGAAGCGGTCGAATCGGCGATGAAGCTTGCCCTGCAGTACCACCGGATCCGTGGCGAAGATCGGTGGAAGTTCCTTTCGCGATCGTATGCTTACCACGGCACGACGTTGGGAGCGCTGGGGCTCACTGGGATACCTGCTCTGCGCAAGCCATTCGAACCGCTCAAGCCAGGGCACTTCCACGTGCCGAATACCAACCAGTACCGCTGCGCTTCTTCTGGCGCGTGTCCTCCGTGCGACCTTGCCTGTGCGCGGTCAATCGAACAGACGATCATCGCCGAGGGGCCGGATCAGATCGCAGCCATCTTTGTTGAACCTGTCCAGAACGCCGGTGGTTGTTTGACACCGCCACCCGGATATCTCGACGAGGTACGTCAACTGTGCGACAAGTACGGCATCTTGATGGTTTCGGACGAGGTGATCTGCGGATTTGGTCGGCTGGGTACCTGGACGGGCGCAGAACGCTATGACTATTTGCCGGATATGTTGACGTTCGCCAAAGGGGTGACCTCGGCGTACCAACCGCTTGGCGGCGTTGCCTTCAGGCGGCATATTGGGGATGTCCTGGCGTCTCAAACCGACACGATGTTCAGCCATGGATCGACTTGGGGCGGCCATCCTGTCGCAACTGCCGTTGGTATCGCCAACATTGCTGCTTTCGAGGCCGAAGGTGTGCTTGAGGCGGTTGCTTCCAACGAAGCCTGGCTCGGTGAGCAGATGAGCCAAGTCGCGCAACGGCATGAGGTCGTAGGTGATGTACGCGGTGCGGGCTACTTCTGGGCTCTCGAATTGAGTCAGCCGGCGGCCGAACGCGCGCCTTTCGAGCCGGATATCTCGTCACGGCTCCTCGACGAAGTCATCAAGCCTGGGCTGCGAAGTCGCGGGTTGATCTGCCGTGCTGACGCGCGTGACCAGTTGGTCGTGCAGATCGCGCCCCCGCTGGTCGCAACCCGCGACGAGTTGACGTTGGCTGTCGGGATCATCGACGATGTCATCGCGGACGTGGAGCGTGCGCTGTGACCTCCGTAACCCATACACGGTCGGTACCCTGTCGGACCGTGGGCGCCATCTGGCTGTCGACTGTTGGCGCTGACGTGTAGCCGGTGAATGCGTGCTGGTCTTGGCGCGTGACGCCGCGCTGATCCCGGCGGGCGATTGCGACCGCATGACGCAGCCCACACCCACCGCATCTGTCGTCCATCATGCATGTGTAGGAGTCCCGTGGCTACCAAGGTAGAGATCCAGGTACCAGCCGAGCGTCAGAAGGCGGCCCAAGCCGCCGGCAACTTCGAACTGGAGGACTTGCCTGGTCGTCTAGCGACACCCGACGCAGCCGTGCGCGTAGGCAAGGCCACGAAGGCGGACAAGCCGTTGAAGGTCGTCCGTTCGCTTACAGGCATTACGAAATTGTCGCCGGGCCAGATGATCGCCAACTACGGCCGGTCGGAATCGCGATGGGCGATGGCATTTCAGAAGCGTCGCGCCGGAGCGGCGGAATTCCACGAATTGTTGTCATATGCCCGGCAGATCATCGGATTCTCACCCGACGGTGAGCTCATGATCTGCCTCATGGGCCATGCGGGACAGGGGCCGTGCATTCCGTTGTGGGTGCCCCAGGAAGAAGTGACACTCACGGTGCAGCCCAATGACATCATCCTGCGCTTCGATGATGTGCCGTTCGACTGGTGAGTGCCGCTGAATTCAGGGACTTCGCGCACCTGCTGGCAGATATTGCTGACGAGTTGACGATGGGTGCCTTCGGGCCTCGCCAACCAACCGCAACAAAGTCCGACGGCACGTGGGTCACACAGGTCGACACTGCAGTCGAGCGCCGGTTGCGTGATGAGATCGCTCACCACTACCCGGAGCACGGATTTCTGGGTGAAGAAGATGGCTTGACGGGTCAGGTGGATGGGCCGCGATGGATTGTCGATCCGATCGACGGAACGACAAACTTTGCCAAGGGCAACCCGATCTTTGCGACGCTCATCGCTGTGCAAGTCAATGGCGTGGAGGTCGCGGGTGTCGCCTCGGCACCGGCGCTGTCGTCACGCTGGGATGCCGCGCTTGATCAAGGAGCACGCCAGGACGGCCGCCGGATGAGCGTGAGCGACACGGCGGACCTGAGCGAAGCAGAGGTCGCATTCGGAGGGCTGTCGTATTTCCGATCACCACCGTGGGAGCACGTAGTGGACGAGTTGTCGGCGCGGACGGCTCGACAGCGGGGGTATGGCGATTTCTGGCAGCATTGCCTGGTGGCTGCAGGCAGCACCGACGTCGCACTGGAAGCAGACGTCAAGCTCTGGGATCTTGCAGCTGTCAAGATCATCGTTGAGGAGGCTGGCGGACGATTCACGGACCTGCAAGGTCAGGTCACGGCGTCTGGAGGATCGGCCCTCAGTTCGAACGGACTGTTGCACGATGAGGTACTGGCGCTGATCTCAGCGGGCAAGGCTGGGGAACACGCCGGCGCGTGAGCATGTGGCACGACTCGATGTGTCGCCTACGCTGCCCGCATGACTGAACCGGCACGCACCGACGATATCGATGACCTGGATGACGTCGATCAACAGGAACTGCTGGCACCTTTTGCCCCGTCCACTCCGCCGTTGATTGATGACGCCGGCAGAGTTCGCCTGTCGTTCAGTCGGATCGATAGCTACCAGAATTGTCCCCGCAAGTTCCGGTACGCCTACATCGATCGTCTCCCGAGCGTGCCCAGCCCCCACTTGTCTTTCGGTTCGTCGGTGCATGCGGCGCTCGAACAGTTCTACGACCGAAAATTGCCCGGATGTCCACCAGTCGATGAGTTGTTGGACGCCCTCTACACGGCTTGGGAGAGCGAGGGATTCGCCGATTTGGACCGTGATGAACAAGTTGCGTTCTACCGGCAAGCTCAGCAGGTGCTCCGTCGCTACCACCAACGGGTCGAAGGGACTTACCGTCTCCCGGCAGCGACCGAAGCATGGTTCGACATGCCGTTCGATGATGAGGCGGTGGTGGTCGGGTCAATTGACCGCGTTGACCGCGATGACGATGGGGCGTTGCACGTCGTTGACTACAAGACCAATCGCCGCGCCCAAGATCGCCAACGCGTCGCCAAGTCGCTGCAGCTCGGGATCTATGCCCTGGCTTGCGAGCACCTCTTCGGGCAGCGTCCTGCCACCGTGTCGCTGGATTTCCTGGTGCCGGGGATTGAGGTGGCAGTACCGATCGACGACATCGATCTGGATGCGGCTCACACGGCTGTGATCGATACTGCACGCGCGATCCGTGAAGGCAAGTACGAACCCACGCCCAACCGACTGTGTGACTGGTGTGATTTCAAGGCAGTGTGTCCAGCCTGGGATGACGATTCGGCTGAAGCGTTGGGTCCCATGACGATGGAGGCGGATCGCCTCCGCCGTGAAGTCGTGCGCAAAGCTCGCCAACTCCATGAACTCGAGACGGGACTTGAGCGTGTTCGCAACGAGTTGGACGCAGCCACCGCCGCGCAGCGTGACTCGTGACGATCACCGTGGCACGGCACGCAACCATGGACGCTCAACCCGATGTCGTCCAACACGTGCTCAGCGACATCGGGGCGTATGCCGATTGGGCTGAGGGCATCCAGACCGTCGACATCCTGACCGCAGGCGCGCACGATCAGCCGGAGCAAGCACGCTTCGTGTTTGACAGCCCGCTCGGCCCTTTGTCGGCCGTTCTTGCGTTCACGCGAGGCGATGACGGCATCGCGTCTGAACTCGTCGAAGGCGACATGCTGGCTACGTTTGACGCTCACTACCGCGTGGCGGAATCCAATGACGGTGGCAGTGTCGTCCACGCGACACTGACTGTCGCGGTCACCACGCCCATGGTTCCTGCCGTCATGGTGAAGAGCTATGCCGACCAGATGCTCGAACGCCTGATGACATCATTGGCGGAGCGATGCGCGCACCTGGAGAAAGGCAGCCCAGATGGGGCGAAATGAGACCGAGGCGGCGTATTTCACGCTGCTGAGGGCGCGCTCGGAACTCGATGGGTTGCAGCGCTATGGCGAGTATCTCACTGCAGAGATCCAGCGAGTACGCCGATTTATGAGCGAAGGTGATGCGCTCGCGGACACGGTCGATCGCCGGCTTCGTCGTGAGCTACGCACCTCCGACGATGAACTCAGTGAACGATTGCGCGCCAGGGTTGCCCTGATCGCCGAGGAACAGGTTCGCCTTCCTGACCGCATTGAGGCTGCTGAGCAGTTTGTCGCGGAATGCGAACAGCATCACCAACAGCTGGCCAGCCGACACCGTCCGCACGAGGATTGACCGATGTATCGCGATGACCCTCTTGACGACGAGCTCGAGTTGCGTGCCATCGTGGGCGACGAAGCGATCGACCAGATGCTGGCAGAAACTGGCGCGAATGCCACCGCCTGTATGGAAGCGGCGCTCGACGTGCTGCGGATCCTTCAAGGATGGACTGACGATGATGGCGTCAAGGCTTGGTTCTTGCGTCCGCAACGTCGACTAGGTGGGCGCACGCCCCTGTCAGCACTTGCGGCAGGTGACGTTGAGGATGTGGACGATGCCGCTGCGCTCTGGGTAGCGGCGCGTGCGTAGATGTGCGGTCCCACCCGGGCGGGCCACGCGGTAGCATTCTTGAGTCGCCCGGTGGATCAACGATCCGCTGGTTGAATCCCGAAACTCCTCGTCGTTGGCGCTCCGGCCGACACGCACACTTATCCTCAGAAGGTGGACGACAAGCATGCGCACTGGTCACGTCAAGGTCTTCAATGCCGAGCAGAGTTACGGCTTCATCGTTGCCTCGGACGGCAACGAGATCTACGTTGCTGCAGATCAGGTGCAAGGCGGCATGTTGTCGTCAGGCGACCTCGTCGAGTTCGAGGTCGGTGAAGGTGAGCGGGGACGCCCGGCAGCGACGGGCGTCAAGGTCACCAAGTCAGCACCTGTCGACAATCCGGTGGGCCGCACCATGGCATCACCTCCGACGTGGGACGAGCTCGAAGAGATCGATCGTCAACGTCGCATGGCGCGACGCCGTCGTCGCTGAGAGGTTCGGCGGTTCGCGATGGGATCCGACAGCGCAGGCACCCTGGCGCCTACGCGTGAGCATGAAGAAGTCGTCGACGACGTTGCGCTGACTGATGTCCCATGGGATGTGATCGTCTGGGATGACCCAGTGAACCTGATGTCCTACGTGGTGTACGTCCTGCGCAAGATCTTTGGATTCAATGAACCTGTCGCTCGCAAACTGATGCTGCAGGTGCATCGCGAAGGGCGGGCGCTGGTGGCATCTGAGCCTCGCGAACGGGCTGAAATGTACGTCCAACAACTCCATGCCCATGGATTGCAAGCGACGATGCAGCGATCATCATGAATCGCACGTTCCGGCGTGTTGGCAATCATGTCCGCATGAGACTCGAATCCGCCGAAGTCGATCTGCTGCGGGCCCTTCACGAAGGCCTCGTGGCAACGTTGAAACAACCCGACAGCGACGACCCGGTGATTGAGCGTCTGTTTCCCGCGGCTGTTCACGGCGACGATGCTGACAACGCAGAAGTCCGTCGTCTGCTGCGCGATGAGTTGTTGACGGCACGGCGGCAAGGACTTGATGCCGTGGTGGAGATTCTCGATCGTATGCAGCCACATCGCGGGGGATTTCAGACTGATCTCGTTGACGAAGAGCCCGCTCTACTCCTTGGTGTGTTCAATGACCTGCGCCTTGCGATTGGCGCACGGATAGATATCGCCGCTCTCGATCGCGACACTGTCACCGACGAACCGACGCTCTATCGGCTGGCGGTCGCCGATCATCTGGGATGGCTCCAAGAGCAGTTGATCGAACTGATCGATCCGTCAGCGGTGGAGTTTCGCCAGCATCTCAACGAAGGCGACGAGACGTGAGGATTCTGAGCCATGCATCGGTCAGTTCGTCAGCTTCAGGGACACGCAATGTTCGGCATGTTGCGACGTACAGGACCCCTACCAGCAGCATGGCGGCCATCCCATGGATCCGAGGTGTCGCCTGAGCGAGCAACGGCAGGTGCCGTGTCGCCACCGCCGCCGTCGTAGCCACGAGCGCAGCGATGAGCAGTCGCGAACCACGACTTCCCAGCATCCTGACAGGCTGGACACGGCGGCGAACCGCACGGCGTAGGAGCCACCATTCGACCCATGCGCCCACTGATGCGCCCAGAGCCAGTCCTGTCGCACCCAGTCGCAGCAGACTGTCCGACGACGCACGCTCGGCCGCAGAGGCGATCGTCAACGTGGCTGGCGTGATCCGTTCGATGGAGCCAGCTGCCACAGCGAACGCATCCAACGGCAGCATCAGCAAGATCCCGACGCCAGCAGCAACTGCCACACGCACAGCCGCGCTGCGTGCCGGCGTGGCGGCATCCCCGACGCCATACAGGACCGATTGCAAGAGCCGTGAACTTGCCGACGCTGGCAGGCCCAGCGAATAGGCGGCAAGGACCATCCCGACCTGAAGTGATGCGTCACCGTCGAACCGGCCGCCGGACAGCACTGCGGCGACGACGAGGTCGCCGAGCACCACGAACGCAACGGTCGTCGGCAGGATGAAGAACGCCACCCGCGACAGGCCACCTTCAAGCCGCATTGCCACACGTGCGCGATCACTGTGATCCATCGTCGACAGCGCTGGCAATTCACTGGCAGCCACGCTCATCCCGAACAGACCGATCGGCAGTAGGTAGAGCACCTGCGCGTAGCCGATCGCGGCGATGGCGCCCGCAGCGAGGAAGGAGGCGGCCACGAGATCGACATACCCGGCCAGCTGCACGCTGCCTCGTCCGGCCAGTACCTGCCCAAAGCGTGCGACGACGGTACGCAGGCCTTCGGTGCGCAAGCTCAGACGGGGAGAGATGCTGCCGTTGAGCCGAATGATTGACGGCACCTGGATCAGCAATTGGAAGACAGAGCCGACGAGGGCGCCGATCGCCATGGCGGTGGCAACATCGGTGTCGGTCAGACCGGCGATGCTGGCGCCCACGACGGCTGTGATGATGGCCAGGTTCCACAACGCTGGGGCAACATAGGAGAGAAAGAACCGGCGGTGTGCGTTGAGAATGGCAAGGCACCAGGCCGAGACCACCAGCACCCCGATTCCTGGGGTGACAATCCGCACGAGCGTGACCGTCAACTCAAATCGATCGGTGCCTTCGATGAATCCCCACGCCAGGACGCGGGTGACAGGTCGAGCAAAGATCATCACCCCGACAACGATGACGACGGTGATCGACAGCAAGATGCCCAGGACGGCCGCAGCGAGGTCGCGGGCCTGCTGACGCCGACCTGCGGCGATCATGCGGCTATAGACGGGGACAAAGGAGGCTGACAGCACGCCTTCGCCCAACAGGTTCTGCAGCAGATTCGGCACCCGCAAAGCAGCCTTGAACGCTTCTACACCGACCCCGACGCCCAGCAGCCGGGCCATTGCGATCTCTCTGGCCAGACCTGCAAGTCGCGATACCAAGATCCCCGCGGCGACCGCGTTGGATCCCTTTCGAAGGTCGCCATTGAATGGCGATTGGGCCGGACCATCGTGATCGGTCACGGCACGAACCTGTGGGGAGTGGCCGCCAACGGACGCAGCAGAGACATCGTCATCACGTCATCGCCATGTGGTCGGTCGCTCGATGAGGCCCTCGAAGTTCAAGGGAGCACAGAAGTCCTGCCACGTCGATCGGTCCGTGCCATCAAACCTCAGGTCGGCCAGGCGGCACTCAAGATCAAGATTGTCGACCAGCGTGGCGAGGTGGCGGTAGAGCAACGCATCGTCGAGCCTGTCTCGGAGCGTCGATGCAAGGCGGTCCGCACCGCGGACCGCAATGTCCCAGTCTCCGGCGTCAGGTGGCACAGCGTCGAGATGCAGGTAGCGATTGAGCAACAGGCCTGCAGATTTTGCGCCGAAACCAGGCAACCCTGGAATCCCATCTGCGGTGTCGCCGACTAACGCCAGGAGATCCGGTACCGAAGTAGGGGACACGCCGAGGCGGTCACGCACGCCATCTTCGTCGAATTCGCGCTCCCGCGCTCGATCAACCTGCACGACGTGTTTGCCGCGCACCACCTGGCCAAGGTCTTTGTCGGGCGTCAAGATTCGGACTTGATCAACATCGTCGGCAAAATGCTTGGCTGCAGACGCCAGCGCATCATCAGCTTCATGGGTATCCATCGACCACACCGTCACACCCAGGCTTGCAACGGCTTGTTCGGCGAGGTCGAACTGGGCGATCACCGCGTCGTCGACGCCGCTCGAATCCTTGTAGCCACCGAACAGGTCATTGCGGAAGCTCTCAATCGGATGGTCGAAGGCAACAGCGAGGTGGGTGACGGCTTCGTCGGGCTCATCAAGCAGCGACAGCAAACTCGACAGCAAGCCATGGACGGCCTTGACGTCGCGACCTTGATGATCGGACCGTGCAGGGCGGCGCGAAAAGTGGGCACGGAACAATTCGTAAGTTCCGTCGATCACGTGTAAGCGCGTCACGCGATGTCCTGTCGTCGGCGGGTCACGCTAATGGCTGCAGGCTGTTTCGGCACGCGCGCAACGCGGTTGCAATCGGCTTGGACCTGGCTCGTGCCCGTAGGCTCATTGCACGTACGCTGGTCAGGGCGGCGACCTGGCGATTGCGCCTGCGCCCCGATGGGGCCGCGGCGGCCTGTAGGACGAGTAGCCCAGTGCTGGCCAGCGCCGTATGAAGATTCTGCTGCCGCAGCTGTCCGCGTTGTCAGGTGGAGGTGCATCGTTGGTCAGTGAGTTCCGGTCGGTTCCTCGCGCTCCGGAGGTCACCCCTCGTGAGCGCGTTGAAGCGGTGGGCCTGGCACCGCCGCCTCGCCCCGTGGCGCCATCGGCCTGGGCATTGCCCGATGCATCGACAGCTGACGCCGACGGTGTCGTGGGTATCGGTGCCGACCTGACGCCTGAAACGCTCGTGGATGCCTACCGGCGCGGCATGTTTCCATGGCCTCATCCGGGAACACCGCTGCCCTGGTGCTCGCCAGACCCACGAGGAGTCGTGCGACCTGATGATGTCAGGGTCTCACGTTCGCTGGCTCAGCGGATGCGTCGATGTGGCTGGTTGGCCACAGTCGACCGTGCGTTCGACCGAGTTGTTGAACACTGCGCATCCGCGCGTGCCGACGAAGCCACCTGGATCCTGCCAGAAATGGTCCGGGCATACCGTCGTCTCCACGAAATTGGCTGGGCACATAGTGTCGAGATTTGGGACGGCGACGCGCTTGTTGGGGGACTCTACGGCGTGCAGATCGGCAGCATCTTCACCGGCGAGTCGATGTTCCACCTTCAACCAGATGCATCCAAGATTGCGCTGGTAGAACTGATGGATCGTTTCGCTCATGCCGGTGGCCGCTATGTCGATGTTCAGATCGCAACGCCGCACCTGGTCTCGCTCGGCGCAAGCGAGTATCCACGATCAATGTTTGTGTCAGACCTAGAAGAGGCGGCGATCGACGATGTCCGCCTCCGTCGTGATGCCATGCCTGTTGCACGCCTCGTGGCGTGGCGCAGATGATTGCGGCACAATGTCGGTGAGGCCACCGAGTCCGGTGCCACCTCTCTTGCGGCTGTGATCAAATCGGGGCACGGCGTCCGTCGTGCCGGTGACGAGCCTCCACACGAATGTGCGGTGCGGGTGTTGGACGTGCCCGCGTTGCCTTGGTCACTGTGGCGCTCGCCAACACCATGCCGCTGACAGTTTCGGAGTAGTCATGACTGGCACCATTGAACGGCGCTATCCCGACGAGGATTTCGAGGTCAAGGACGTCTCGCTGGCCGAGTGGGGTCGCAAAGAGATCCTGCTGGCTGAACGCGAAATGCCTGGCCTGATGTCGTTGCGCGAGCGCTATGCCGGCGAACAGCCACTTGCTGGCGCCCGCATAGCTGGCTGTTTGCACATGACGGTGCAGACAGCAGTGCTGATCGAAACGTTGCAAGCGCTTGGCGCATCGGTGCGCTGGTCGTCGTGCAACATCTTCTCAACGCAGGATGAGGCGGCCGCCGCCATCGCCGCAGCTGGCACACCGGTCTTTGCGTGGAAGGGCGAGAGCGAAGAGGAATACTGGTGGTGTGTTGAACAGACGCTGAAGTGGCCTGATGGATCTGGGCCGACGTTGTTGCTGGATGATGGCGGTGACATGACCGCGCTTGTCCACGAGCGCTTCACCTCACTGATTCCCGAGATCCGCGGCGTGTCGGAAGAGACCACCACCGGGGTCAAGCAGTTGCGGTCCTGGCAGCGCGAGGGGACGTTGCAGATGCCTGCCATCAATGTCAACGACTCCGTCACCAAGTCCAAGTTCGACAACCTGTACGGGTGCCGTGAATCCCTGATCGATGGGATCAAGCGTGGGACCGATGTCATGATCGCCGGCAAGGTCGCGGTCGTCGCCGGGTACGGAGATGTTGGCAAAGGTTGCAGTCAAGCACTGGCCGGCATGGGTGCAACCGTCTACGTCACTGAGATCGACCCGATCAACGCGCTCCAGGCGGCGATGGAGGGTTACCGCGTCGTCACCATGGACCAGATCATCGATGAGGCCGACATCATTGTGACGGCCACCGGCAACATGAGTGTGGTCACCCGCGATCACGTGCTGCGGATGAAGGATCACGCCATTCTGTGCAACATCGGCCATTTCGACACTGAGATTGAGACGGCCGCACTGCGCGAATACGAGTGGACGAACATCAAGCCGCAGGTCGATCTGGTCCATCTGCCGAACGGACGGTCGGTCATCCTGTTGTCTGAAGGGCGTCTGGTCAATCTTGGCAACGCGACTGGACACTCATCGTTTGTCATGTCGACGTCGTTCACCAATCAGGTGCTTGCACAGATCGAGTTGTGGCTGCGCTCGGACGACTACAAGAACGAGGTTTACGTGCTGCCGCGCCATCTCGATGAAGAGGTCGCGCGGCTGCACTTGGATCGCATCGGGGTGTCACTGACACGATTGACCGACGATCAAGCTGCCTACCTCGGCATCGACCCCGACGGTCCTTACAAGGACGAGTCGTACCGCTACTGACGCGCCGCGGCGTTCTCATCGAAAGGGCTGTCAGCCGGTCAGCAGATCACGGATCCGGCTGACGCCCTCGATGAGGTCGTCGTCGCCGAGCGCGTACGACAGGCGTGCATAGCCGGGTGCGCCGAAAGCTTCGCCAGGCACGATCGCCACGTTCGCTTCGTCGAGCAACAGCGCCGCAAGATCCATTGATGAAGTGATCGCGCGTCCGGCAATCGTGCGGCCGAGGTGGCCTTCGAACGACGGGAAGACGTAGAACGCTCCCTTCGGCTCTGCTACCTCAACACCGTCGATCGCCCGGAGGTGTTCGACTGCGAGCTTTCGGCGCCGATCGAAAGCCGTTCTCATCTCGTCCGCGGCATCTTGAGGACCTGTGAGTGCCTCCAGGGCTGCAAGTTGTGAGACGTTGGCCACGTTGGACGTCGTGTGGCTCTGCAAGGTGTTCATGCCTTGAGTGATCTCGGCCGGTGCGATTGACCACCCGAGGCGCCAGCCAGTCATCGAGTAGGTCTTGGAAACCCCGTCGACAACGACGGTCATAGGCGCAATGTCAGGGACCAAGGCGGGCATTGAGGCCCATGTGGCGGTGCCATAGACGAGCCGCGAATAGATTTCGTCGGTGATGATCCAGATGTTGTGCGTGGCGGCCCATTGACCGATTTGTGCTGTCTGTTCCGGGGAGTAGACCGCGCCGGTTGGGTTGGACGGTGAAACAAACACCAGCGCTTTGGTTCGCGGTGTGCGTGCCTGTTCAAGCTGGTCGACGGTGACGAGAAAATCGTCGGCAACGGTGGTGGGAAGTGCGACTGTGATTCCGCCGCACAGTTGAATCTGCTCGGGGTAGCTCACCCAGTAGGGCGCTGGAACCAGGACCTCATCGCCAGGTTCGATCAGTGTCATGAACGTGTTGAACAGTGCGTGCTTGCCGCCGGCCGTGACGACGACGTTGGACGCGTCGACACTGTGACCGTCGGCGGTTGCGCGTGCAGCAATGGCTGCCCGCAGCTCAGGCAGACCTGCTGCCGGTGTATAGCGATGCGAAGCGGGATCAGTGATCGCATTCGCAGCGGCCGCGACAATGTTCGCGGGCGTGGGAAAGTCGGGTTCGCCGGCTCCAAACCCGATGATGGGTGCGCCTTGTGCTTTGAGTGCCTTCGCGCGCGCATCGACGGCCATGGTGGGAGATTCGCCAATGTCTTGGATCCGTTGCGTGACAGTCACGGTCGCCTCGTTGAAGTGAGTTGCTGATGCAGCGCCTGTCCGCGTGCCTTTTGGGCCTTCACGGGCGGGGTGCCGGGTTGCAAGTTGACCGTTGCGGTGACGGCCGTGGCTGGGTCCCGGTGGTCCCAGCGTAATCCGACGATCTGGGTGTCGACGACGCGAAGAAGGTCATGAGTGGCAGCGGTGGCGCACACGTGTCAGACTGTCGGCCGACGCCGGGCTCGAGGAAGTGCGGCGGACAGCAGGCTTGTCGCCTCAATCTGTGAGCAGGTGTCGCGTGATCGATCACATCATTCCCAGTGAACTGCTTCCGCAGGATGGACGTTTCGGGTCCGGGCCTAGCAAGGTTCGTCCGGAGGCACTTGCGCGACTTGCCGAGATAGGCGATGGGTTGCTGGGGACCTCACATCGTCAAGACCGGGTGCGAGGTCAAGTCGCACGGTTGCAGGAAGGTGTGCGCCAGCTGTTTGCTCTGCCCGATGATTACCAGGTGGTCCTGGCCGTCGGCGGCGCTACCGCGTTCTGGGAAAGCCTTGCCTTCGGCCTTGTCGAACAACGAGCGCGGCACTACAGCTTCGGAGAGTTCAGCAGCAAGTTTGCGGCGGCAACCACAGCGGCGCCATGGCTGGACGATCCAGACGTTATTGCTAGTGATCCAGGTGACGCTCCC
This sequence comes from Nitriliruptoraceae bacterium, assembly GCA_040904825.1. Taxonomy (GTDB): domain Bacteria; phylum Actinomycetota; class Nitriliruptoria; order Nitriliruptorales; family Nitriliruptoraceae; genus JBBDSU01. The sequence goes on from JBBDSU010000050.1 coordinate 87,090, forward strand.
GAGCCGTCGGCGGCGGCCGGTTGTGATGTGCAAGCATTGACGCATAACGAGACGTCGACGGGGGTGACACAGGGGCTGGCACGGGTCGATGATGCGCTGGTGGTGGTCGATGCAACTTCGGGCGCTGGTGGTATCGCTTTCGATATTGATGCGGTCGACGTGTATTACTTCAGCCTGCAGAAGGGCTTTGCTGCTGAAGGCGGACTGACGGTCGCGCTTATGTCACCGGCAGCGGTGGAACGGGTGGGACAGGTCAGTGCCTCGGGGCGCTATATCCCGACATTTTTGGATCTCGGTCAGGCCATCGAAAATTCGTCGAAGGCTCAGACGTACAACACGCCGAGTGTGTCGACGGTTGTGCTTGCTGCTGAACAGGTTGACTGGATGTTGACGACCCACGGAGGACTTGAACACGTGGCGCGGCACCAGCAAACAAAGGCGGCAGCGATCTACGAGTGGGCCGAAACTCGCTCATGGGCATCGCCATTCGTCCAAGATCTGGCGAAGCGTTCGCCGATGGTCGCCACCATCGATCTTGATGAGGCGATATCGGCTGACGAAGTCAATGTGATCTTGCGGAGTAACGGGATTGTCGACACCGACGGATATCGCAAACTCGGTCGCAATCAGTTGCGCGTTGCGATGTTCCCCGCCGTCGACCTGGCCGACCTTGAGGCGTACACCGGCTGTGTGGACTGGATCGTCGAACAGATTGCCTGAGTGCGACAGGTCACCTCAGTCAGTACGGCCGCGCAGAAACTGTTCGATCTGGGCCGCCAACTCGTCGGCGCTGGGCACTTCTTCTTCTGACAGCGACACGGCCCGGTCACCGTTGCTGCGAGCTTGGTGCTCGGCGTCGTAGAGCCGTTCAAGTTGGAGCACATGATCGGTCACTTCGCTGGAGCCCGACGCTGCAAGTTCAAGGCGCGCCCTGCTCTCTTCGATCTCGCCGTCGAGTGGGCTGGTGTTGACCGGCGTCCCTAAGTGCGCAGACAATTGTTCGAGCAGCAGCTTGGAGGCTTCCGGATACGCCCCGGCGATGTAGTGGGGGACACGAACCCACATGCCGATGGTTGACAGACCTGCATCACCCAGCACTTTTTCGACCATGACCTGGAACGATGCTGGTACCACCACTTGTTCGTGAGCGCGGCCGAGCAATTCGATCGCGGCAATGTCATTGCCGGTGCAGATCAGGGGAGACGGACGAGTGTGAGGAATAGGACCCGGCACACTGCCCAGACCGACGTAGCGATCGATGCCCAGTGCGGTGCACAGATCAACGATGTCAGCCGCAGCGCGTCGCCACGACAAGTCGGGCTCGGCCCCGGTGATGGTGACCAGTGTGGGGCCAGCGGGAGGGACGACCAAGTCGACGCGCATCTCGGGCCAGGTCAACTCCCCGAGGATCCCGCGGTCGATCTCCAGTTCTGGACGGCGGTCGCGGTAGTCGAACAATGCGTCCCCGTCGAACGTGCCTATCGGCGTGGCGCCGAAGGCATCATGGAGAGCCGCCGCAGCGGTAGACCCACCAGCCCCTGCGTCGGTCCAGCCGTCAACGGCGAGCAGGAGGACCGGATCGCCGGTGAGCGGTGTCAGCAATGAAGCGGGGCGAAAAATGTCCATATCTCCACGGTACCGGCGAGACCGTGAGCATGAAGGGGCCCTGATCCGTGGTTGATCAAGTTCATGACAGCCGGACTTCGGCCGATGACAGCATGGCCGAAGCTGCCCTATGGCTGGTGTCTGACGATGGACGGAGCGCGCTCGATCGGCTGTGCGCGACGTTGGAGGTTGGCAATCATCCCAAAGATCGTCAACTGGCGCTCGTCACCCAGTTGCGACGTCAAGGCCTCAGTCGCGATCAAGCCGCACTGCTCATCGACGCCGCAACTGGTCGCATTCGTGCACGCGAGCGCTGGCCGGATGCCGACGGCTGGCTGTTCACCCGCGAGGCGTTGGAACAAGCCAGCGATCCGGCCGTATCCGCATGGCGGGCGGAGCGGTATGCGGCTGCCTCAGACATCTGGGATCTGTGCGCCGGGATCGGCGGTGACGCAGCCGCCTTGGCACGGCATGCTCCGGTGACTGCCGTGGAATCGGATCATGTTCGAGCGATCCTTGCGAAGGCGAACCTGCGTCGCGCGTCACATCCTGTCGAGGTGGTGGTTGACGACGCCACGCAAGTACGCATCCCTGCCAGCGCGTGGGTGCACGCCGATCCTGGGCGACGGGCCGGCGAACGGCGCGTTCGCGGCCTGTCAGGGACATCGCCGGGGGTCGATCGGCTTCTACAGGCCCATGCCCACACTGCCGGGATGGGCATCGTCGTGTCACCCGCCGTTGACTGGAACGATCCGGTGCTGCGCGATCTCGCAACGCCCATCCGAGGTGGCGTTGAGGTCGAGTTTGTTCAGGTCGACAGTCGGCTCGTGGAAGCGACATTGTGGCTCAGCGCCTTGCGTCATGAATCCACCGTCGCCTCGGCCACCCTGATCGTGGACGGTCAGATCCATCATCGGCGACGCCGCGGTGACCCGGCGACCGCCCCTGCCGGCGTACTTGGAACCGTCTTGGTTGATGTCGCTGCTGCAGCCGTCCGCGCCCGCGTTCACGACACACTGGCAGAGGAGATCGGCGCCAGGCGCATCAGTTCCCGCCGGGCGTTGCTCACCTGCGATGAGCTTCCGCCTGCGTCACCTTGGTATCGGCGGGAGGCAGTGGAATGGCGGGGGCCTGTTGACCGACGTCGCATCCGCTCCTGGTTGAGCACCGTCGACCCGGTGCCCACCGAGTTGGTTGTGCACGGACTGGACGTTGATCTAGCGCTGTGGTGGCGCGATCTCCGTGATGTGCCGCGTGGACCGCAAGGGCGACGCATCCATCTCGTCAGGACAGAATCGGCGTCCATGGCGATCGCCACAACCCCGGTATCCGGATGAAGCAGCCCAACGATGCTCACAAGCACGCCGATGGCTGGCCGTCGGCGCGTTGGGGCCTAGATCTGCCCGACGATCCGGCCAAAGATCTGCCCAGGGGTGCTCAGGTTCGTCGCAGTCGGTTGACCACCCGGTAGCATGCTGCCCATGGATGACACGACTCGCTCCGCTGGCGGCACCGCAGTTCTTGAGGTGCCGGAAACCCGCTCCTGCACGCGTTGTGACGCCGAGCAGGTCCTCGTCGCAGGTGCACGGGGACTCGGCAAGTATCGCTGTGAACGCTGTGAACTGGTGGTGGGATTCGACCTTGAGTCGGATCCAGCCGAATTCCTCATTTCGCGGGGACAGCCGAGCCGGTACACGAAGGATCTCTTCGGTAGTCGGCTGCTTGCCAGCGAACACCGCTTGCCCTAACGGTGGCAGTCACGAACGATCCCGATGACGGGATCTTCACTGACGGGTCTGCTATTCCCAACCCCGGACCTGGTGGGTGGGCGGCCGTCCGTGTGAAGAGCGGCGAGATCGTCGATGAAATCAGCGGTGGTGCTGCCGACACCACCAATAACCGCATGGAGCTCACCGCGATCCGTCAAGCGCTCACCCTCGTGCCAGTCGGCGAGCCGGTAACGATCTATACCGATTCCAATCTGGCTGTGCGCACCGTCAACGAGTGGGCTCAAGGCTGGGAACGCCGCGGCTGGACCCGCAAGACGGGACCAGTTGAGAATCTCGACATTGTTCGGCCGCTCTACGAAGCGCTGCGGGACCGCCCTGAAGTTCAGGTCCGATGGATCAAGGCTCATGTCGGACACCGTTGGAACGAACGCGCTGATCAGCTCGCGAATGCAGCGGCACACAACGAAATCACCTGACGTCGTTCATTTATCGGCCGTGCCACGGCTGGCGCGCGAGCCCTTGCAGTACTCCGATGCCGACATGGCGGCGATGCCCCAGGCTCAGGCTGGACTACGGTGTCGGCCAAACATCGGCAATGCCATCACCGCCGATCAAGACGGCAGTACTACGGTGGCATATCTGGGTTGCCCGACGAGACGATCGCGAACAGGACGTGGACGTTTATGACAAAGATCATTTACACCTACACCGACGAAGCGCCTGCACTTGCCACTCACTCGCTCCTGCCGATCATCCAGACCTTTGCGTCTGCGGCCGGAGTGGAGGTTGAACTGCGGGACATCTCACTGGCTGCGAGGATTCTCGCCGTCTTTCCCGATCGGATGCCGGCCGACGAGCGTGTCAAGGATTCCCTTGCTGAGTTGGGTGCGATGACGCAATCGCCGGACGCCAACATCATCAAACTTCCCAATATCTCGGCGCCGATTCCTCAGTTGAAGGAAGCCATTCGGGAGCTGCAGGCGGCTGGCTACGACCTTCCCGATTTTCCTGACAGTCCCCAGACTGACGAAGAGCGCGAGATCCAGCGTCGGTATCGCTCGGTCTCAGGCAGTGCGGTAAACCCTGTCTTGAGAGAAGGCAATTCGGATCGTCGTGCGCCAAAGGCTGTCAAGGAGTTCGCGCAACAACATCCGCATTCGATGGGGGAGTGGAGTCCCGACTCCGCCACACACGTCGCCACCATGTCGGATGGAGACTTCCGGTCGACAGAGCAGTCGGTGACCGTCGCCGCTGGTGACGATGTGCGCATCGAGCTGGCTACCGACGCTGGCGAAACCGAAGTCCTCAAAGCCTCGACACCGTTGCAGGCCGGCGAAGTCATCGACGCCGCAGTCATGCGTCGGGCTGCGCTCGTCCAGTTCTTGGCGGATCAAGTCGCTGATGCTCGAGCCAGGGGAGTGTTGTTCTCCTTGCATCTCAAAGCGACGATGATGAAGGTTTCCGACCCGATCATCTTCGGCCACGGTGTACGCGCCTACTACGCCGACCTGTTTCGCACGCACGGTCCGACACTGGCGCAGTTGGGAGCGAACCCCAACGACGGCATGGCCAGCCTCGAAGCTGCACTTGAATCTCTCGACGAGGCAGAACGCGACCGCATCAAGGCTGATATTCAGGCGATCTACGACCGGGGGCCGGACGTCGCCCAGGTTGATTCCTCGCGCGGGATTACCAACCTGCACGTTCCCAGTGACGTCATCATCGACGCGTCGATGCCTGCCATGATCCGCACATCCGGTCAGATGTGGAACCGCAACGATCAACAGCAGGACGCCAAGGCGGTCATCCCGGACTCAAGCTATGCCGCAGTGTTCGGTGAGACGATCGATTTCTGCAAGCAGCATGGCGCCTTCGATCCGGCCACGATGGGGTCAGTGCCCAATGTTGGGCTGATGGCGCAGAAGGCTGAGGAATACGGGTCACACGACAAGACCTTTGAGATTCCCAAGCCTGGGCATGTTCGGGTTGTGTCGCGCTCAGGCGAGGTGCTCATGGAGCATCAAGTCGAAGCTGGCGATATCTGGCGCATGTGCCAGACCAAGGATGCGGCGGTCAAGGACTGGGTGAAGCTTGCTGTCAACCGGGCTCGCGCGTCTGCGACTCCAGCAGTGTTCTGGCTGGATGAGACTCGGCCGCACGATGCACAACTGATCGCCAAGGTGCGCACTTATCTTGCCGAGCACGACACGAGCGGCCTCGATATCGACATCATGTCGGTTGCAGAGGCGACCACGCACACGCTGCGTCGCGCTAAGGACGGCCTCGACACCATCTCGGTGACGGGCAACGTGCTGCGTGACTATCTGACCGACTTGTTTCCGATTCTCGAGCTTGGCACCAGCGCCAAGATGCTGTCAATCGTGCCGCTGATGAACGGTGGCGGTCTTTTTGAAACGGGTGCGGGTGGCTCAGCGCCAAAGCACGTGCAGCAGATGGTGCAGGAGAACCACCTGCGGTGGGATTCGCTGGGCGAATTCCTCGCGCTGGCAGCTGCCTTTGAGCATCTGGCCAATAGCGCGAACAATGCGCGCGCTGGCATCTTGGCGACAACGCTGGATCAAGCGACCTCGGCCTATCTGGAGCACAGCCGCTCACCGTCCCGCAAGGTGGGCGAGCTGGACAACCGGGGGAGTCACTTCTACCTCGCGCAATACTGGGCCAAGGCGCTCGCTGATCAGAGCGAGGATGCTGAACTCGCCGGGAGCTTCGCTCGGTTGGCTGATGCCCTCGTCGCGCAAGAATCAATCATCATCGACGAGTTGAATAGCGTGCAGGGCGAGCCAGTTGACTTGCGTGGCTACTTCTGGATTGATCGAGATGTCGCCGATTCCCTCATGCGGCCCAGCAGGACGTTGAACACCTTGATTGCGCAATTGGCTGTGTAGCCGAGCGGCGTGCAATGACATCACCGGCAGTCCAGCGCGCGTGGACTGCCGGTGATGTGTCGTCGGAACCGAACTGTCCCGGAAGCCATCGCCTGCCGCAGCTACGGCTAGCCCAAGACGACTTCGATGAGGTGATCATCGCCGTCGTCGGTCAGAGGGACCACGGCATCGGCGGCCAGATGCTGGTTGTCGAGTCGCAATGATGTGACGCCTTGGCACACGCCCTTCGGGTTGGTGACGACGATTCGGTAGACACTGTGGGCGTGCTGGTAGGTGGCTTCGAATCCGGGCCAGGTCGTGGGAATACAGGGATTGATGAGCAATCCGTCACCATGTTTTGTGATGCCGAGGATCCATTCGATACCTGCCCGGTACATCCATCCAGCAGCACCCGAGTACCAGGTCCATCCGGCACGACCGGCATGAGGCACCTGTGAGTAGACATCTGCTGCCATTACATAAGGCTCACCCTTATACCGATTGAGCGTCGCGCGATTGCTCGTGTGCTCGATCGGATTGATCAGATTGAACAGATCAACGGCTTCATCGCCATCACCAAGCATTGCGGATGCGATGACTGACCACGTCGCCGCATGGGTGTATTGGCCACCATTTTCACGAAGTCCGGGTGCGTATCCCTTGATGTATCCGGGATCGAGATAGGTCCGATCAAACGGCGGCGCAAATAGCAGCATCAGCTGTTCGTCAGTGATCTTCAGGCGGCGCAGCGACGACGCCATTGCCAGTGATGCCCGATCGTTATCGGCGACGCCGGAGATGACAGCCCACGACTGAGGGATGGCATCGATCTGACATTCGTCGTTCACCCTGGAGCCGAGCGGAGTCCGATCGTCGAAGAAGGCACGTCGGTACCACTGGCCGTCCCAGGCGTTGGTTTCCGCCGCGTGCCGGATGGCTTCGGCGCTCGTGCGCCAGCGATCAGCGCGTTCGATGTCTCCCCGTGACTCGGCCACAGGCGCGAAGTCGAGCAGATTTCGTATGAGGAACCATGCCAACCAGACACTTTCGCCGCGACCTTGATGGCCTACCCGGTTCATGCCGTCATTCCAGTCGCCCCCGCCGATGAGGGGCAACCCGTGGTGCCCAGTCTCCAGCGTGCGCTCCAGGGCTCGCGCGCAATGCTCGTACAGGGTGTCCGTGTCGAGTGTCACCGTTGGCTCGAAGTAGGCGTCTTCAGCTCCTTCGTCGAGTGGAGGACCGTTCAGCCAGGCCACCTGCTCATCAAGCACGTTGGTGTCGGAGGTGCTGCGGAGATAGTTCGTCACTCCATAGACGAGCCAGACGCGATCGTCCGAGATTCGGGTGCGAACGCCTCGACCTGTGGGGGCGTGCCACCAGTGCTGCACGTCGCCTTCGACGAATTGGCGACTTGCCGCTCGCAACAGATGCGCACGCACCAGGTCAGGTCGTGAGTGTGTGATGGCGAGCATGTCTTGTAGCTGGTCGCGGAAACCATAGGCGCCTCCGGACTGATAGAAGCCCGAGCGCGCCCAGATTCTGCAGGACAACGTTTGATAACCCAGCCACCGGTTCAGCAAGAGATCCATCGACCGTTCGGGCGTGCGCACTTGGATCTTTCCGAGCACGTCATCCCACTGTTGTGTGACGTCTTCCAGCAGTTCGTCAAGATCTGTCATTCGATAGCGCTCGATCAGCATGCGTGCATCTGAGGTCGAAAGAGCCTCGCCGATGAAGCAGACGACCTCGATGCTCTGGCCGGGGGCTAGCTCGAACTCGGTGCGCAACGCAGCGCAGGGATCCAGTCCGGCGCCGGTGCGACCCGACAGATGACCGCCCAGCTGTTGAGATGCCGGTGCGGCCACGCTCGCATTGCGTCCGAGAAACTCCAGGCGATCAGCTGTCCATGACGTCTGTGTCCCACCGAGATCGAAGAACGCGGTACGCCCGGCAAACTCACCATTCCATGCATTGCTCGCGAAGATGGCATCGGTCTGTTCATCGTGCTCGGTGACCACATGCGGGGCTGACACCGACCGTGATACACCGAGCACCCATTCGACGTATGCGGTGACCGACAGACGTCGGGGCCCGTTCGATTGGTTGTCTATCCGCAGTTTGGAGATCTTGACGCGATCGTTGGGCGGCACGAACTGCACCAGATCCAGTCCGATCCCATGCGAAGCGAGCGTGAAGGTGGTATAGCCCTGGCCATGGCGGACGATGTAGTCGGCGTTGTCATCGCGAATGGGTGATGCTGTCGGTGTCCAAACATCACCGGAATCCTCATCACGCACATACAGGACTTCACCGGGGGGGTCGGTGACCGGATCGTTGGACCAAGGAGTCAGCTTGTTTTCGCGACTGTTCTCCGACCACGTGTAGCCAGATCCCAGTGCCGACGCCTGGAATCCAAAGTCGGGGTTGGCGATGACGTTGATCCAGGGTGAGGGGGTGACCTGGCCAGGACCAAGAACCACCACGTACTCTTTGCCGTCCCCATCGAAGCCTCCGATGCCGTTGAACATCTCTAGGGTCGGACGCGATGCGCGTGTCCGCGGATAAGTCGGACGGGCTTTTTCGGTCGGCTTGTCAAACTGCTCGGATGCCAGCTCGATCGTCCGCGCCACGTGCTGCGACACGGAGCCAGCCGCGGGACGGATCTCTACCCGTGCGCTTGCCCGCAATACCTCGCGATCCTCTCGCGAAAGACGCTCGTCACGCAGCAGATAGACCTTTCCGCGTCCCTGATGACCTTCGGCCAATTGCGTCGATCGCACCATGCCTTCGAGTGCTTCGTGGACTCCCGCGGCATACGTCGCGCCCGTGGAATTGAGCACGACGAGGTCAGCGTCGAGGCCTTTTAGTCGCCAGTACTCATGAGCATGGAGGAGTTGACGTACTGCGTCACGGTCCTGTTCTCGCTCAAGGTGCACGAGCAATATGGGAAGGTCGCCGGAAATCCCGTGAGGCCACAGTCCGCGTTGCCCGAGGCGGTTGGCAGCCAAAACCTCCGGTGGTGCGCGCAGCGTTGCATCTGAGTAGATGAGCCGGTTGGCGAGGCGTTGATAGAGATGGGCTTCGTCGTGTGTCACACTCAAGTGATGCAGTTGCACCTGAGCATGGGTCCATGCAAGCCCACTCTCGCGCTCGAAGGCGCCAGGCTGTTGAAACGCCTGTGCCATTTCGATTGCTTCGGCGCGGCTGGTGGCGACCAGTGTCGTAAAGACGGCACTCACGGTGCGACCTGGGGGGACAGTGACGCGTTGACGCAAGCTGACAATGGGGTCCAGCACAGTGCCAACGGTATTTGACAACGGATTGCCGTCATAGATGGACCAGGCCGTACCAAGCGCCCGGCCGCGCCCGATGAACCGAGCACGATCTGTCTCGAATTGCACTGGGTGATCTGATGGGGCGCTGGGGGTCAACAGGTGGGCGAGCCACACGGTCTCTTCGTCGGCAGCACGTGGTCGGCGGGTGGCGAGCAACGCGCCGACGTGCGGAACCCACTCAGTCTGGACGAACAGGTTGGAGAAGGCAGGGTGCGCCTCGTCGGCTCCCGCCGTGTTGAGGACCACCTCCGCGTAGGAGGTGAGGTCGATGTAGCGAGGCTTCGAGGAGTGATTGGTGATCGAGACCCGTCGCAACTCGGCGTCATAGTGCGGGGAGACAATGACTTCGAGCTGGGTCTCTAGGTTGCGGTCGCGCTGCCCGATACGGGCCCGATCTTCGGTGTAGACGACGCTGTAGTCATCGAACTCAGTCGCAGTCGGCTGGAAACCTGCTGACCACACACGCCCATTGTCGACATCGCGCAGAAAGATGTAGCTGCCCCAGCAGTCGCGAGTCGGATCTTCTCGCCAGCGCGTCAGAGCCAGGCTGCCCCAGGTGCTGTACCCCGAACCGGCGGCAGTCAGCATGACTGAATAGCGACCGTTGGACAACAGATGGCTTCGCGGTGTGATGTCATGCGGCGACCCAAACCGTCGCAGTGTGGGAGCTACCAAGTCGCGAACTCTGGGGATGCTGGCCACATCTTGCGCACGTGGCTGCGCCAAAGCCACTGTGCGTGGTGCACGTTCCTCCATGAGGAGTTCGGTTGCCCGCACCAGTGGATGCGAGTGAAATCTGCGCTGGGTTGCACGGCCATGTATCACGTTGCCCAACGCGACCAACGACATTCCTTGGTGGTGGGCCATATACGCGCGTACCAAGGCAAAGCGTTGACCGGTTGGCACGTTGCCTGGAGTGAAATCAATGGCCTCGTAGTAGCCGTAACTTCCGCGCGACCCCAGGCGATCGAACCGTCGAAAGTTGTCCAACGCGGCGTCAACATCGACCATCGCTGCCAAAGCAGTGGCGTAAGGCGCGACCACAACGTCGGCACCCAGTCCGCGCCGTAGACCGAGTCCGGGAACGCCGAAGTCGGAGTATTGATAGGTCAACTCGACGTCTCGCACATTGTGCGCAGATTCGGAAACTCCCCACGGAACGCCACGCTGGGCGCCGTAGGAGATCTGCCGACGCACGATGTTCGTCGCGGTTGTGTTGAGGAGACTGTCGGGCGGCTCGCGCATGACCAACGACGGCATCAGGTATTCAAACATCGAACCGGACCACGACAGCAGCGCTGCGCTACGACCAACAGGGGTCATGGTTCTCCCGAGCGCAAACCAATGTTGAGGCGGTAGATCCGACTTGGCGATGGCGACAAAGCTTGCGAGTCGTGATTCTGAGGCCAACAGGTCATAACTGCTCGGATCGAGTGTTTGGTCTGCGACACGTAGGCCGATCGATAGCAGTTTGTCGGAGTCGTTGTAAAGGAAACGAAAATCCATCGCGTCAACGAGCGCTTCAGCCCGTTGCGCCACAATCTCGAGGCGTTCGACGAGAGCGCGATGAGCAGCGTCGGCAGGATCGGTGGCACCTGTGTGGAGATCCCTGCGATGGGTGGCGACGCAATCAGCAACGGCAGTTGGCCAGATCATGACATGATCTGGATCAGCGGGTGTTCTGTCTGCTGACAACGTGTCAGCAACGTCAACCAATTGGTCAGCCGCCGTCGCCAGCTCGGCCAGCAACGTTTCACGCTCTTGACGGTCGGTGGTGGACGTGTCAAGGAGTGCCAGGATCGATTCGGCCACTTCATGGAAGTCTGTCGCGGTCACCGTGTGCGATCGCACCGGTGTTCCATGTGTACGAGCGTCTTCGAGAGCCAGGAGCACGGTGTCACGGATGCCGTCGAAGATTCGGTCTCCGAAGACGGGCTGGCGTGCGACGTCACGGCATGCCTGGGCAAGGGCCCACAGATGACCGGCGAGATTTCCACTGTCGACCGTGGAGACGTAAAGAGGCTCGAGCGGTTTCAGGTTGTCAGTGTCGTACCAATTGAGCAGATGCCCGCGATGCTTGGGAAGAGCATCGATGGTGTCGAGCGTGCGTTCAAGCTGTTCTGTGAGCGCGGTAAGCCCGATCCAACCGAAGTCGTAGGCCACCGTGGTCGATAGCAACGACAACCCGATGTTGGTGGGCGAGGTCCTGTTTGCAACCACCGCGTCGGGTGATTCTTGAAAGTTGTCGGGGGGTAGGTCATTCCGCTCGCTGGTAACGAAGGTGGTGAAGTAGCTCCATGTTCTGCGCCCTATGAGGCGCAGCTGCTGACGGTCCGCGTCGGAGACTGAACGAACACGCTGTGCGCGCGGGGGAGTGGAGATCCGGGCGGCGATGAAAGGGGCGGCGATCCATGGCACGAGGAGGAGTGCGCCTACTTGCCACGACGCTGGATCGAAGGCGACGGCTAGCAAAATGGCCAGCCCAGCCAAGACAACCGACCAGCTCATGTGGCGATAGAACGTGAGTGGCCGCAGATCGATCCCGTGATGAGTGTGTGCGGCGGAGGTCCACTCGAGCAGACGTCGCCGCGTGAAATAGCACCGCACCAGGGTGCGTAGCACCGCATCCATCATGAGTTGAGTCTGGTGCGCCAGGGTGACGAACCAGATTGCCAGATGAGCGAGGGCTGTGGCGATATCCCTCCTCACCGCGCGAAGATGACTTCGTGTGGTGGTTCGACGCTGGACGCGAAGCCCGTCGATAACGGGGATCAAGGAGGGGACACCTACCGCGCCAGCCACGACCACAAGCCACCACAGTGCGGCCGGAACAGGTGCCGATACAGCCGCCACCACCAGCACAAACGATGCCGGCGCGACCAATGATCGTCGCAGGTTGTCCAGCATCTTCCAGCGAGCTGGGGCCGGCATTTGGTAGCGGGCACGCTGGCCTTGGCGGTTGTTGGCGTGCCCGAAGATCCACGGAAGCAACTGCCAATCGCCACGAACCCAGCGATGTCGCCGCTGGGCATCGACCAGGTAGTTGCTGGGGAATTCTTCGAAGAGCTCGATGTCGCTGACAAGGCCTGATCGAGCAAAGCTGCCTTCGAACAGGTCGTGGCTGAGGAGCGAGTTGTCAGCAACCTTTCCGTCCAAGGCGGCTTCAAAGGCATCGATGTCATAGATGCCCTTGCCGGTGTAGGAACCTTGTTCGACAAGGTCTTGGTAGACGTCGGAGACGGCAGCTGCATAGGGATCGAGGCCTCCTCCGCCGCTCGTCGTCCTTTGATACATCGTGTTGGTGGCTGTCACTGGAAGTGTGGGAGTGATGCGGGGTTGCAAAATCCCGTAGCCGCCGACAACGAATCCGCGTTGCGTGTCGAAGACGGCACGGTTCATTGGGTGGGCCATCGCACCGACCAGGCGGTAGGCCGCACCGTTCGGGACACGGGTATCGGCATCCAGCGTGATCACATAGCGAACATCGGATGGAACGACGGGCGCCGAATCGCCATGGATGAACGTCGTATCAGTTGCACCTCGGAGCAACTGATTGAGTTCGTGGAGTTTCCCTCGTTTGCGCTCCCATCCCATCCAGCAACCTTGGGAGGGATTGAACCGGCGTTGACGATGCAACATCAGGAAGCGGTCGCCACCACTGGGCAGTCGGGAGTGGGTGGCGTTGAGTCGCCGGACACCGTCAGCCAGGGCCGTGAGGATCTCGCCATCGGTGTCGGTGTGCTCGGTAGCCGCATCAGTGAAGTCGCTGATCAGCGCGTAGTGGAGGTGGCCCTTGGAATTGGCCAGAAAGTGCACTTCCAGTTGATCGAGTTGGCGCGCGACGTCTCCTGCGTCGGTGAGCAGTGTGGGAACAGCCACCAGCGTGCGCAGGGTCGGTGGGATGCCTTTTGCCAGGTCAAGCTTCGGGATGCGCTTGGGTGGCAACAGGACAGCCACGATCCTTTGGATGATGGCTTTGGAAGACTCCGACGCTGGCGTGGCGGCCAACACCGCAAGCACCGCTACGAGCCAGAGGTTGGTCCCCAGCTGGTAGGTCAGCATGCTCAAGATGGCCAGCTGCGCCGCAGCCAGCACGGTGATGCCGGTGATGTAGCCGGCGATCGCGTAACGATCAAAGATGCGATGGAGCCGCAGGAGGACCGGTGCGCGATAGCCGATGCGGGCCTCGAGCTGTCGACGTCCGGCCCCCAATAGGTAGTAGCCAGGATCGTCGTGCGCTTGCAGGTCGGAACGGTCGGAGGGATTGGCGGCATGTGCTTCGGCGACACCTGCCGCAGCAGCCAGATGTGATGCCGCGCGTGCGATGTCAATTTCGGGGAGATCAGATCGAATCGCGAGCTTCTCGATCTGATGTCGATACTCATCGCGGGTAGCGAAGTCGAGGCGTTCGAAGGGATAGCTCGACCCGAGCGCTTCGTCCAGCAGGCAGACACTCTCGACCAGACTGAACCAGTCGATGGATGACATCGAGCGCATCGAGGTGATGATGTGACGAACGGACTCGTTCGCTGCAGCCTGCTCCTGATGCTCGCGAGCTACGACCTCCAGCGATGAGATGCCGTCGGTTGCCAGTTTCGCTTCTAGCCACTGAAGTGCCGGAGTCGTGGAAGGATCCCGATCACGAAATCGTTGAACGAAGCGCACGACGAACGCATCGGCCAGGGGTGTGGCATCCAGGCGGCTGAGCATCGCCTGGCCAGTCGCCAACTTCCTTGCATCTCTTGACAGCATGAGGTCGGCGATGACATCGGCCGTCATGCTCGCGTCGCGGGCAACAGCGACCCGACTAGCGAGCCGGAGTAGGTTTTCCAGCAGTGCGAATCGCAGGTGGATGGGGATCGCCCAGAGTTCGCCCAGGTTGAGCGGTTCGACGTTTTGATAGGCGCGGACGAAATCCCGAAACGTGCTGGCTTCAACATTGCTGTCGGTGTGCGCTACGTAACCCCATACGAGACTGTAGACACGGGGGTAACCCTGCAGGTGCTGCCCCTCAGAGAGTTTGGGAAGGCGGTGGTAGTAGTGGCGCGGGAGATGCTGTCGCACTTCCCGCAGTTGTTCGTCGACGATGTGGTAGTTATCGAGAAACCACTCTTCGGCTGGGGCGATGTCTTGCTTCGTCTCCACAGCTTTGACCACGCGCCGATACGCACCTAGAAGCGCTTGAGCGTTGCGGTCAAGTTGCGCCAAGAGGTCGGCGCCCCGAGATGGGCGTGCGACCACCCGATGTGACGACGCTAGGGACCGGGCGTGGTCCTTTAGGCGCTCGCTGCTGAACTGTTCGGCACGAATCGGCTCGTCGACCCGTTGCCCAGAGGCGTGCGTGACGAACTGTGCAGGAATGCGGTGCAGCGCCGTGATGGGTTCTCCTCGGGATTTTGCAGCGTAACTGGCGCTGGGTCAGTACGCGTTGCTGAGGAATCGGACGACCTCGTCAGCTAGCCGCTCCGGCTTATCGAGAGGGACAAGGTGGCCTGCATCAGCGACGATGCCCAGCCGGCTGTCTGGAATGATCTGGTGCAGTTGGTGGGCCTGATCGATGGGTAGCCACGCGTCGTGCTCTCCCCAGATGATCAGAGTGGGGGTGGAGACCTCGCTGTAGCGGTCTTGGACCTCGTCGGTCAGGTGCGGACCGTTCTGGATGATCTGCCGGTAGAGAGCGTCCCGCCCTTCTTCGCTACTCCAAGGCGCGGCGAGCCGTTCGATGGTTGGCGCATCAAGTGTGTGATGTGCCGCCCATTGGATATAGCCCTTGACGAGACCGTGGTGGACGGGCGAGGGGAGTTGTCGCAGGATGTCGGAGTGTTGTTGGGCTAGTTGAAAGAAGCCTGTGCCCCATGGGCGAAGAGCGACGGCATCGGCGAGCACGAGGCGAGTGAACGTCTTGTTCTCCGTGAGCATGGCTAGTAACGCGATGGCGCCCCCAAAATCGTGTCCAACGACCATGGGCGCGTCCAGTTCCCACTCGTCAAGTAGCTGTCCGAGGATCCGCGCTTGGGCCGGCAGTGATACGTCTTGATCTTCTTTCATCTCACTATCGCCGTACCCAGCGAGATCCCACAGGTGAACGCGAAAATATGGCGCGAGCAAAGGCGCAACGTCGCGCCATATGTATGACGAAAAGGGAGTCCCATGGAT